>NZ_AWUK01000020.1 GCF_000499205.1 Paenibacillus sp. MAEPY2 | reverse complement strand
CAAGGGTTCTACTAATTATTATTTTGAACCTTCATAAAAAAGGTTAATAGTACATAAGAGCAAGTTGGCACCGTAGAACATTGAATTTGTTGTATATGAATATATCAGCTGGTTAATACTTATTGATAAGAACCTCTGCCATCGGTAAAAGTAACTGCTATTCCGTAACGATCGTCAATATGATCTCCAATTTTAACCCTTAACTCCCTTGTTTTAGCTGATACACCACCGAAAGCGGTATGCTTATAAGTCAAATGTGCTTCAGCAGGAATACTTTTACTTCTAATTTCAGTAAGTCTATCAATTACCAACTTTTCGTCAGAATATACTCCCATAATGGAATGAATGGAGGTGCCCGATACACCAGTAATATAGCTACTACCAATGTGCGTGTCTATGAATGCAGAGGTATTGAAGCTTGCTGTCCCATAGACACTTGTTCCTTCAACCTTAAAATATAGGGACTGTCCATTAGATGCAGTCACGATAGCTGTGGGTTCAATTACTAATCGTAATTTCTTGTATGAACCATCCTCGAATTTTTGGTGTATCGTTGGATTTTCAGAAGTGACCGTTAAACTTTCGTTGTTATTCGAATCTGTTGTTCTAAAAGCAGTTGAGTTTGGTTTATCAGCATCTAGTATTTCTCCATTTTTTAATTTGTTAATTACACTGATAATATCATCCTGTGAGGATCCATCTTCTCTCATATGCTCAGCAATTTTTTGGTAATCCTCTTCTGAGTAGCTAGCAGAGGCACTGGAATAAGACGAAGGGTAAACGAGCGTACCCAGTAAGAAAAGGATAAGAGCTAAAGATATCGTTCTAAAAGCTGGAATCTGTTTAATCAAAGATATTACCTCCCAAAATTTAGTATGAACCGAGTATACCATTGTAAAAATTTAGTGCAAGTTAGGAGGTTAGCAAAAATGTACCTTTTTATTCCTTTTATTACGACTTTGGTCTCTGGATTCCTGGGTTTTATAGTCTATAAATTTTCTAACATAAAAATCGGGACCGTTGTGACATTAATAACTTCTATCTTAATAGCGTATATATTTACGGATTTATATGCTTTTTTTGGGGTCTTAGGAGGATTATTGTTTTATTTCTTATTAATAAAGTTTTCAAAATAAATTAAAACATTCAGCTGGCCTGATATCTTGCTCAGATTTAGAAAAGATACATTCATCAATTGAAATCCGTCCACGATTAGGATGAAATTGTATTTATTTTGTAAATTCGTTTCTTCATTGCTTTTATTTGTGACATGTACATACAATTGTATGATGATGTTAACCTAATGAAACGGACATGGTTCTTTTATGAATCGTTGAAACAATGAAAGAAAGCGCGAACATATTGCACCTCTTCAATGATATGACGGCATTTTTCTTCTGGAAAGCGGGTAATGTTTTGCTATTAGGCTACCAGTGGATTATGTAACTCTTGTTTTATTTATCTTAAAAAAACTAATATTGCTATCGCATATATAAAAGGAATTCTCTTAATCTGAGAATTTCTTTTTTTTGCGTTTAGACCAGAGGAGAAAAATCTAATGAAAAAGTACAAGACATAGGGAACATGTCCCGACTGCAATCTTACTGGAACTGGAAGCTGCTTTATGGAACTAAACAAATTTCTAAACAACTTTAGAAATAAGATTGAAACTGATTTGGAACATGCGTGTGCACTAAAAAGATAGGTTTGACAATATCTCCTGTAATGGTCAAAACGTCATTGTTACTAGAGAAGATATAAGAGGTTATCAATTATTGAGTGTTCTGAATGGGGCAATTCTATTGATGAAATATTATAAATTTTATCAATGATAATCACGAAATTATAAATATCGTTTGTAGCGATTGAGTAACAAGTATACTGGAAGTAATGAATCAGTTTACTGTTTGGGCTAGGGAATGTATAAGAAATCTTTAGAAATCAGTGATGTCTGCATCTAAAAACAGAATTAGCAATTCAATCACAACTGGAAATACTATCAATTGAACTCCCGAAAAATCCTAGTATTCATATTTTTTCGATTTCCCTGAAATATTAAATGCTAAAATTGCTCCAAAAAAAGTTAAATAAATTTCATTTGAGGTCCCCGAAAAGGGACTCTTTAGTATGTTCTAATTTTATTATTTGTCCTATAACAGAGATAATTTAAAAGGCTAGTAGCACGCCCTTCACGATTAATTTATAGATCAAATCACTAGTCTTTGCAGTGTTTAGGAAAGTCCGCTTAGTTAAAGACATTCCGACATATACAAAGGTAATCAGGATACATAGCAAGTTTAAAGTAAATTGATTTCAAAATTTGAAAAATAATTTGTTAGAAACATCAAGAGTGCCACTGCTCTTCAGAGTAGTGGTTATTTGTGTACAAACGATATGTTGGAATGGGAGTGAATTTAGTGGAATCTGGATGTATGGCGTGACAACAGGCTGTGATACAATGAAAATGAAATTGTTGTACGGATCATCTCGGAAGCTGTATTCCCTATAAACGATAAATAAGAAATATATATGTCCTATGAAAAAGGAGTTTTGCACAATGAATTTGGAAGAGGTTATGCAAGAGCTTGAAGCGCTCGGGAAAGAACGAACAAAGAAAATATATATGTCCAATGGCGCACAGGAACCGCTTTTTGGAGTAGCAACCGGGGCGATGAAACCAATCGCGAAGAAAATAAAAAAGGATCAACCTTTGGCTGAGCTGCTTTACGCTACGGGGAACTATGATGCCATGTACTTTGCTGGTGTGATTGCCGATCCCCAAGTGATGACGGAAGCTGATTTTGACCGTTGGATCGATGCCGCTTATTTTTACATGATCTCTGACTTCATCGTTTCCGTCACGTTGTCGGAGACGGATATAGCTCAAGAGGTTTCGGACAAGTGGATTGCGAGCGGGGATGATTTGAAAATGTCAGCAGGCTGGAGCTGTTATTGCTGGTTACTCGGAAGCCGGAAGGATGCTGAGTTTTCCGAAAGTAAGCTGAACGATATGCTTAAACAGGTAGAACAGACGATTCACGAATCACCTGAACGCACCAAGTATTCGATGAACAACTTCCTGTACACCGTCGCGACATCCTATCAACCGCTGCACGATCAGGCAGTGGAGACGGCCAATGCCGTAGGACCTGTTGAAGTCAACAAAGACAAGCCAAAAAGTAAGCTGCTGCATGCCTCTGCGAATATTCAACAGGCAGTGGAAAAAGGGCGTACTGGATTCAAGCGTAAATATGTAAGATGCTAATTTGAAAAGTTGTCGGGTAAAAGGATTTGTACAAAAGTTTACAGAAAACACGCCACAATGGACGTGTTTTTTTTATGTTTTCTAACCTTTCATAACCATATCTTTGGCTTGCTGCCTGCCCGCCGCAAGAAAGCTGTCGCTTAGTTCAGGATCATTAACAGAGCGTGCAAGAACAAGCGAGCCGACTAATGTACTAAACAGTGCACGACTTTTGGACATGTCCATATCTGCTAAATTGGAGATAAAAGTGACCATTCGCTCCAGTTCATGAGTGAATACCTGCCGGACCTCTTCGGAGGAGCGGGATATTTCGCCGGAAAGGGCAGGGAAAATGCAGCTCATTTCTGTTTTGTCGCGGTGATATGGACTGAGATAATAATCGATGACTGTATCGATTTTGGGGTTTTGCTCTTCCTGATCCGCGACTTTCTGAAGAAGTGCGATGGTATCGCTAATGGCATATTCGCAGGCTTCGGCGACCAGTTGTTCCTTGTTGTCAAAGTGTGAATAGAAGCCCCCATGAGTCAATCCGGCTCCCTTCATAATGAACGGCACACTGACGTCCTGGATACCATTGGTGCGAAAAGCCCGTGCAGCACTCTCCACAATTTTACCTCGTACTTTTATTTTATGGCCTTTGGGATAGGGCATTGTTATTCACTCCATAGCTTCATCATTCTATAGAAATTGAATGTTTACGTTAAGTTCAATTTCTATACTTTTAAAATATTATAGTTATCATAATAAAGCCTGTCAATTTGGCGACTATATACTTGTTGATTTACAAAAGGGCAAATACGGTTGTTGACGGTCTTAAAATATGATGGTTATAATATATTACGATCATCATATTTTAAATCGACTTCAATTTAGGAGGTATCGGGATATGAGTAAGCTTGAATCTGTAGATACGTTAGTTATTGGATCTGGTCCAGGAGGGTATGTGGCAGCGCTTCGTTCCGCGCAACTGGGGATGAAAACGGCAATTGTCGAACGTAAACAGCTTGGTGGAGTATGTACGCATGTGGGTTGCATACCATCCAAAGCCTTAATTGCGGAATCACATCGTTATGATTTGTTCAAACAGTTCAATCCAGTTGACGCGGCCGCGACATTTAAGAATGCACAGCATTTTAAACAGGGGGTTGTGAATAAACAGGCAGGTGGCGTCCACTATTTGTTAAAGAATGCGGGTGTGACCATTCTCGAAGGAGAGGCCAGTCTGGTGGATGAACATACAGCGCTGATTCAGCAAGCTGGACAGGACCATAGCATTTCTTTTAAAAACCTCATACTGGCAACGGGATCTCGTCCGATTGAGCTGCCAGCGTTTCCGGTTGGAGGTCGTATCTTGTCTTCCACAGAAGCACTGTCTCTGGCGGAGGTGCCGAGTAGCCTGGTTGTTATTGGCGGAGGTTATATTGGTGTGGAGCTTGGGCAGATGTATGCCAAATTTGGAACAAAGGTAACGATTCTGGAAGGAGGAGCACAAGTATTGCCCGGATTTGAGCCGGAACTTGCAGCCCCTGTCGTCAAACAATTGAAGGCGGATGGCATCCAGATCGTAACCGGAGCGATTGCTGAAAAGGTGGAGCAGAATGCCGATTCCATTACACTGCATTATTCGAAAAATCAGGAGCAGCACCAGGTTACTGCGGAATATGTATTGGTCACGATCGGCAGGAAACCCAATACAGATGGCCAGTTAGGACTGGAGCGAATGGGCTTGCCAGTGACCAGCAAAGGGCTGGTTGAAACGGATGAACAGTGCAGAACAATGATCCCCCATATCTATGCCATTGGAGATATTACAGCAGGTCCGGCACTCGCTCATAAGGCATCCTATGAAGCCAAAGTAGCGGCAGAGGCCATTGCTGGCCTTACCTCCAAAGTCGATTACAAGGTGATTCCGCTGGTTGTCTTTTCTGATCCGGAGCTGTCCAGCGTTGGAGTAACTGAAACCGAAGCGAAAGCACAAGCCATTCCGGTGGTTATTGGAAAGTCTTCTTTTGGGATCAACGGAAGAGCATTGGCATTAAGGGAAACCGAAGGATTTGTGAAAATTGTGGCTGATCCGACCTCGGGAATCGTCATTGGCGCACAAATTGTTGGCGTGGAGGCATCCACATTGATATCGGAGCTTGCTCTCGCAATTGAGATGGGGGCGACCGTGGAAGACCTGGCCATGACGATTCACCCTCACCCCACTTTGGGAGAAGTGATTATGGAGGCTGCCGAGAATGCGGTCACTAAAATGATAATGAAAAGCAAGCATGCGCAGCAAAGTTAACTATACAGCGATCGGAAGGTTGTTCTGTCATCGGAGTGTCCAGTGTAAATATTCTTTAGTTCAACTTATATATACGAGGAATTAGAATGGGAGAGATAAAAGAATGAAGATAAAAGCAGGTTTGTATATCGGAATTGCGCTGGTGCTCATTGCTGGAGGTTCACTTCTGGCTGTGAAAGGAAAGGATGCGGTAAGTCAGGCGGAGAGCAGGAAACAAGGCATACTTGAGGCAGAGCAAACGACATTATTTTATCAAAATAGTCCTGGGGCGATTATAGAGGCGGGTGCATCTGCAGGTGACTCTGTGAAAGAGGGAGAGGTGCTGTTCAAAGTAAAATCAGCTGAGGAAGGAGAAGTGGATGTACTCGCACCGTATGACGGATTGGTCGACCGAGTTACTATAAAACAGGGGGATCAAGTACAACCAGGAGTTCCGCTGGCGGTTCTGCAAAAGAATAACTATTACACGGACCTTTACATACAGGAAAGTGAAATTCAAAAGCTTGAAGTGAATCAAAGCATTGATGTTCATTTTCCGTATTTGGATCAGCCAACACAGGTGACCGGGGTTGTTACTTCCATCTCATCTGCCCCTCAGTTTGCGAACCTGCGTATGTCGCGCGAAAAAGGGCAAGCCGATTTAAGCATGTATCTGGTCCGAATATCGATGGATTCGAATGCTGATTTGCTTCCGGGGATGACAGCAGAGGTGAAACTTGATGAAGTCACTGATTGATGAGTGGAAGTACGTATTGGGAAGTAAGTATGTTCGACTGATCTTTATTGGTCCGCTTATAGCAGCCCTATTTTTTGGTTTAATGTTTTCACAGAATCAAATTAGCAAATCTCCTGTTGTTATCATAGATGAGGATCATAGCGAACATTCACGGCAGCTGATCTCCAAAATAAATGCGTCACAATACATGAGCGTCAAAAGTGTGTATGCCGGCCGAGTGAGTCCGGAAACATTGCTTGCCAATGAACAGGCTGTAGCTGTCATTATGCTTCCCAATCAGTTGGGAGTGCGTCAACAACAAGGGAAATCGACGAATATCGGCATCTTGATGGATAACACGATGCCCTCTGGGCTAACCGGGATTCGGACCGCGATTCAGGAAATTATCCAGACAGAGAATATGACTCTCTCCATGACACGTCTAGTCCAGAAAGGGATGGACGCCGAGACAGCTAAAGGAATCGTGTCGCCGTTATCCCTTCAGCAGCGGATGCTGTTTAATCCAACCTCCAGTTATGTTGGTTTTATGGTGCTTGGCTTTGTGAATATTGTAGTATTGATGATAACGACAAGCGCAGCGGGCTCGATTGCGCCTCGGCTGCGTCAGGAAGGGAAGCTGTTTGCAAACGGAAAGTCACCTTTCCAGCTATGGATAAGGTGTGTACCTTATGCTGTGTTGAGTTCCCTTTCACTGCTCCTATCCTACGGATTGTTAAAGCAGGTGGGGGGAATGCGATTTGAAGCGGAGCCTTATCTTTTTATCATCCCACTGGTTATTTATGCCTTCGCCTTGTCACTCCTGGGTATGTTCATTGGATACACTGCCAGAGACATGTCCAAAGTCAGTCTACGAACCAGCTTTGTATTGTATCCGTCCTTTTTGGCTACGGGAATTCAACTAACGCCGCTGGCATTTCCAGAACCGTTTCAAATTTTCGCATGGGCATTACCAATGAACTGGCTTAACCGCCTGATTCGCGGAATGGCTTTTCGGGACGGGGATCTGGCAGCCTACAGTCAGGAGTTGGGGGCATTGCTGATTATTATTGGCGTAGTCTCACTTTTGATGGGATTACTGTTTCTACGTGAAGCGAGGAAAGTTTCTCCCAGCCGTGAACTGCTGTTGAATGCAGATGTGTTGCCGAGCAGCAGTTAATCGAAAACATAAATATTAAAACGAGAACAGACGCACGGGAATCATTCCTGATGTGTCTTTCTGTTTAGTTACCGCAGATGACATATTACGATAACAGCGATCGGAAGGTTGTTCTGTCATCAGAGTGCCAGTGGAAATATTCTTTAGTTGAACTTATATAGCGAAGGTTTTTTATATCGTTTATACTTGTAAGGCCAATTTACTTGAGGAGTTGTCTAACGAATCATGAATAAAAAAGAAGTCGCGCATATCCGCAAACAGTTTAAAATGGATCATGATTTACTGAATATTTACGATATTCTCAACGTGTATATTACGAAAGAAACGAACGAGATCTATCATTGGGAGCGCCATCCGTTTGAGCTGGTAGACAGAGAGAAGCAGGAGCTGTACATGGGCAATTTCAAAAAATTGCTGACGGGTGAGCTGGATCAGAAATTGTTTGAGTTGAAGTTTCAGGAGCAGGCGGAAGAGCCGGCTCAGGTGATGCTTCACCAAGCATTGGTAACAGGAGATCCGGAGGAATGGCAGGACCTGATGCTCCTGTTGGTGGAACGAATGTTGGCAGATGCCAAGTATGAACGGGATATGGTGATCACGTTCGTGCGAGGACAGTATTATTTGCCGACCAAGGCCCGTAACGATGAAGCGGAAGAAAGCGAGAAGAACGAAGTATTCGCACATCCATTCATCCTGTGCAGCGTGAATTCCACGGAGAAGCAGCGGAAAACACTCTTGTTTGATTACGTGGAGAGAGAATTTAAGTACAACGTGATTGTCGATCCGGTTGTCAAATTAAGCACACCAGAGCAGGGTTTCTTGTACCCGAGTGTGACGGACAACTATTCCGATGTTAATCGTATTTTGTACTGCACAGGGAAATCGAATTTCCCGGATCCGCATTTTGTTGAAAATGTATTGAATGGAGAAAGATCCGTGACAGCGCTGGAGGAACGGGCAATCTTCGAAGATATCGTGAAGGAAGTAGCCGGTGAACAGCTCGACTCAGCCACAATTGCACATGTGTACGAGGAGATCAACCGGGTCATCGAAATTAACGAAGAGTCACATGAGGAAGAACCTCCGAAGCTGGATTATAAAGACCTGGAACGTGTGCTGACGGCAAGCGGTGTAGAGGATCTGACGTCGGAGAAAGTGGAACGTGCATTTGAAACCATCGTCGATAACAAGAATTATGAGATGAAAGCAACCAGTGTGATGCCGAAATTCACGTCCAAGTCCATTAAGATTGAAACCAAGGTTGCTACGATTTCGGTAAGCCCGCAAGACCTGAGATATGTGAAGCAGGTGAATTATCAAGGCAGACGGTGTATCATGATTGAAGTGGACGAAGATGTCGTGATTGAAGGGTTCACGCTTACGACAGAGGTACTGTAGACTCGTTTATCAATCCCTTTATTCGTGTTGAATTAATGATTAATAATACAAGGAACGTAAGAAGACGCTCGAGACTCGCTCTCGAAGCGTCTTTAATTTGCCTATAAACTCTATCGCACATATCCCTTCCCTACATCCACCCCGTAAACTCCAATATGGACGCTTTCGCGGACTGCACTTCAGACTGTGCACCTTTGCGCCATTCCTTCGGCGATTTCCCCATAAGCTTGGAAAAGCAGCGATTGAAGCTGGAAATGGACTGAAAACCGACTTGTTCGGAGATCGACAGAATGGAGGCATCCGTAGTTTTTAATTGCTTGCAGGCTTCTTCAATTCGGGTGCTATTCAGGAAATCGAGAGGTGCGGTTCCCATGATGTCATGAAATTTTCTGCGAAAATGAGTGGTGCTCAGATGGCACAGATCAGACAGGAAATCGATGGTGATGGGCGACATATAGTTTTTGGTGATATACTCCAGAACCGGAGAAATGACAAAATCTCCTTTTAAATTAGGCTGTGTTTCTTGATCTGACAAGGGTTCACTTTGGGAATGGATTCGCAGGAGTTCGATATAAAGGGATAACAATAAGCCATAGGCACTTTCCTGATACAAAGGTTTCTTCTGCTTCAATTCCTCTACGACCGATGTCGCAAGGGTATAAATCCTCGGATGTTCCTCCCTGTTTAAAATGCAGTTCAGTCCCTTAATTGCCCACAAATTGGGCTCGAAGTTACTGCAGGCATTGCTCTTAAACGAATGTTGAAAGAGATCCTCTGGCGAGAAAAAGAGATAAGACCAAAGACTGGCTTCATTGGGTGAACTATACGTTGTATGAGGAAGATACCTGGGGATAAAGGTCACATCACCGGCTTTAAAAGGTACAGATTCACCTTTGATCTCCATAATGCCGCTATCTGAATGGCAAATGCCAATCTCCAAGTGGTTGTGGAAATGGAGATGTTCACTTTTGATATCGGAGATCTTCCAGCGCTCACCGCTTAACAGCAGAATAGGAAAATGGATCGGCAAGCTGTAGTGGCGGTATTCAATGATGGGCTGCTTTTTTCTGGGCACATTCGATAACTCCCATTCATAAATGATTGAAATTGCGCAGTTTTGTTGCGAATATGCTTAGATTGACACTATTTTACTGCGTACAATGGAATAAGTAAAGCGTTTTCAAACCGAGGACGGACAGCTCTCAAGCGCATTTGGGGGCGTGTGCGCTATGAGAGGGGAATCATCGATGCTGCAAGTGAAATATGACAGGGAAGAAATTTTAAACGTAATTGATAACGTTACCCAAAAAACACTGGCCATGGATTTGACGTGGGATTGGCCTTGCGGTGTGGCGTACTATGGTGTAACCAGAGCTTATCAAACGACAGGCAATCAAGAATATTTGGACAGGCTTGTCCAATGGGCGGATGAATACATCGAGCTGGGCTTGCCGGACTGGACCGTGAATACATGTGCCATGGGCCATATGCTGATTACTTTATATGAAGAAACAGGGAACCAGAAATATTGGGATATTGTGATGAGCAAGGTGGATTATCTTCAAAATCATGCACTTCGATTCGGAGATAACGTGCTGCAGCATACCGTGTCTATTTCCAATGATTTTCCCGAGCAGGCATGGGCGGATACCTTGTTTATGGCGGCATTTTTCCTGCTCCGTGTAGGAAGCAAATTAAAGGATCAGGAAATGATCCAGGATGCTCTGAATCAATATTACTGGCATATCAAATACCTGCAGGATCCAAGCAGCGGTTTTTGGTACCACGGCTACAATAACGTCAACAAGGACCACATGTCCGGATTATATTGGGGAAGAGCGAACGCTTGGGGCGCCTACACTATGTCACAAGTAAAACCACAATTGAAGGACTGGTATCTATATCCACAGTGCATGGACGTGGAGTGTTCACTGCGGGATCAACTGGCGGCTCTGAAGCTCGTCCAGACCGAGAATGGCTTGTGGCGTACGGTTTTGGATGACGAAGATTCTTATGAAGAGGTGTCTGCTTCCGCTGGTATTGCAGCAGCCATGATCAATAACGGCAATCCATTGCATACCAAATATGTGCAAAAGGCACTGGAAGGTATCCTGAACAACATTAGTGAAGATGGACGCGTGCTTGGTGTATCGGGCGGTACAGCGGTGATGAAGGATCGGGAGGGGTATCGCAATATTCCAAAAGACTGGATTCAGGGCTGGGGTCAGGGCTTGGCATTGGCTTTTCTATCCGACATGTTGAAATAGGGAGGGAACCACGTTGTCCAAACCAACAAAAGGCTCCTTTACTTTACCTGGGGAATCCGGTTATGAGGCACTGACTTTGGAACTTGCCGAACGGTGGGGAGCCGATGTCATTCGTGACAGTGACGGCACGCAGTTGTCCGATGAGATTATTAACGCTGGGTATGGCATTTATTCGACCATCTGTATCATTCGGGATCATAACGAGTGGGCAACCCGTAATTCTGATAAGCTGCAGCAGTGTTTTCTAATTACAAATCCGAAGGTAGCTGTACAAAATTATGTATCGTTCTATCTGCTGGAGGATTTTTTTGCTGAACAATTCAAGGTGAATGATTCCAAAGAGGCGTTTAAATATTGGCAGGTCTTTGACCGGACAACCGGGGAGGAAGTGCCAAGAGGGCAGTGGAATTATGAAAGGGAATCCGGCCATGTAGTCATTACCGGTATCGTCCCTTGGCATAAATACACCGTAAGCTTCATGGCCTATCGGATCTGGGAAGAGATTTCGATGTACAATCACACCACGAACCATTGGGACAAAGAGCACTTGCTGCAAATTGATCCGATCTATCCGGAAACGCAGGTATATCTGCTGAACTGGATGGAGAACTGGTGTCAACAGCATCAGGAAACAACGGTGGTCCGATTCACCTCATTATTTTATAATTTCGCCTGGATCTGGGGCAGCGACGAGCGTAATCGCCATCTCTTCTCAGATTGGGGTTCATATGATTTTACGGTAAGTTCAAGAGCGCTCGATCTGTTCGCCAAAAAGTACGGATACTCGCTCTCTGCTGAGGATTTTGTGAATGGCGGCAAATATCAGGTGAGTCATATCCCGGCTGAGCAGCGTAAGCGGGACTGGATGACATTTATCAATGATTTTGTCATCGAATTTGGGAAGAAGTTAATTGATATCGTGCATAACCACGGCAAGCTGGCGTATGTCTTCTATGATGATAGCTGGGTTGGCATGGAGCCTTACAATGACCGCTTTCAGGAGTTTGGATTCGACGGGATGATTAAATGTGTGTTCTCCGGTTACGAAGCAAGGATGTGTTCAGGTGTCAAGGTCGACACCCATGAGATAAGACTGCATCCATACTTATTCCCGGTGGGTCTAGGAGGACTTCCTACCTTTAAGGAAGGTGGCAATCCCACGCTGGATGCCAAAAAGTATTGGATCAATATCCGGCGCGCCTTGCTCCGGGAGCCGATGGACCGGATTGGATTGGGTGGATATCTGCATCTGGTTGAGCCTTACCCGGATTTTGTTGATTACATTGAGAAAATTACCAATGAGTTCAGGAAAATGAAAGTGCTGCATCTTGAGGGCAAGCCCTATCAGTTGAAGACGAAGGTAGCGGTTCTGCATAGCTGGGGCAAATTAAGATCATGGACATTGTCAGGCCATTTCCATGAAACGTATATGCATGACTTGATTCATGTAAATGAAGCTTTGTCTGGCTTACCGGTTGAAGTGCAGTTCATTGATTTTGAAGATATCCGTCAGGGCGTGCTGCAACATATTGACGTCGTCATTAATGCTGGCTCTGCTGGTTCGGCCTGGAGCGGCGGAGCGCATTGGAATGACCACCAGTGCGTGGACCTGCTGACCAAATGGGTATATGAAGGCGGTACCTTTATTGGCATCAACCAGCCATCGGCCGTAGAAGGGTACGACAGCTTTTTCAGAATGGCACATGTTCTTGGAGTGGATGAGGATACAGGCGCCAGAGTCGTTCATGGAAGATGGAAGTATGAGGCTTGTGATGAGCATGGTTTGGCGCCTGAAGGGGCCAGCATACTTCCGAAAAATAACATTTATCTCACCGATGGATCAGCAGCTGTAGTGAGTGAAACGGATGGTATGATCACACTATCTACGCATGTCTTCGGTAAAGGAAAAGGGATATACCTTCCTTCATTCCAATTCAGTTGGGAGAACACAAGATTGCTGTTGAATCTGATTCGCTTTGCGTGCAATGAATACCATGAAACGAAGTACATTACGGATAACTTATTGACAGAGTGTGCGTATTATCCAGAAAGCAAAATACTGGTCGTAATCAACAATAGTGACCAAGTTCAAACCGCAACGATCGATACCGAGTATGGAAAACTAACCGTGAAATTAGATCCGCATGACACCAAGATCACCGAAATTGGTTCAACAAAATCGGTATCCTCTTAGAATAATGAATCAATAGACCGTATTCCTTAACCAGGGAGCGGTCTATTTTAGTTAAAAGGAATTTTACTCATGAACATTTTATAAAGCAAAGCATTTGAACATTTTCCACTAACTGAATAAACGGATCGAAATCACAATTTTATTCCTAACTTTTGCTCGGTTGTTCTTATTCTATAACGTTTATAGTGCGGATCTTACTGTATAGTGTTAACATTATTTAGTAGGATATTTAAATAAGGGCAGGAGATCATGAGCCCTAATATGTTATTGCTTTCATCTTTTTAAAGGAGAGAGTGCCCTGATGTACAGTTATAAAATGTTGGACAAGATAAGTTTGGAAACACTTCACGAAGCGTTTGTGGATGCGTTCTCCGATTACCAGGTTAAAATGGATTTGCCTTTTTTGAAGTTTCAACAAATGCTCCAACGAAGGGGTTATCATCCCGAAATATCTATGGGGGCCTTTAAGGATGAGAGAATGGTCGGATTTGTTATCAATGGACTTCGAAACTGGAATGGTAAGGCAACTGCATACGACATGGGGACAGGTGTTGTAAAAGAATACAGACGGCAGGGTATAACAAGCGATCTGCTCTTGAATATAAAAATGCTGCTAAAAGAAAAAAATGTAGAGCAATATTTGTTGGAAGTCATCCAATCCAACGAATCTGCAGTTCAGCTTTACAGTAAACAAAACTTCAAAATTCAAAGGGAATTCTCATGTTTTCAGTTGCAAAAAGATAAATTTATACCGCAAACGACCTGCACGGTGGAATGTGTGGAGAGAATCGATCTGGAGCAGTTCAAGGAATTTTGGGATGTGGAGCCCTCCTGGCAAAATTCAATTGATTCCATCTACGCTGTGCCGGAAGCTTTTATCTATGTGGTTGCACGTCAGGATCACAGCATTGTTGGCTATGGCATTATAGATAAAAAAACAGGTGATATTCCACAGCTCGGAGTAAGCCAAAATTACCGGGGCAAAGGTATTGCAAGCAGCATCCTGACAGAGATGGTCCGACGCACAGAATCTCCTGGGATCAGTGTCCTCAATGTGGAATCTCATCTGAAACCGATGGAAGATTTCCTGGTCAAATCAGGCTTTGCGTATCATGTTGGCCAGTATGAAATGCTCTTGGAATTATAACGTGATCGCCATTTCAGCGTTAAGTCAGTCGTTCAGTCGTTCATGGAAGATGGACGTATGAGGTTAGCGATAAGGCTGTAGGATACCAAGATTCACTCATATTTTCTGGAACTTAAAAAGCAAGTAATAAGACGTTTCGGGAATCCTTCCGAAAGCGTCTTATTTTGCATGATGTAATAAAGCCGGTCCAATGGAAATGGACCGGCTGGTGGTTATAATCAGGATCTATATGGAATTCTTTTAAATCCTCAGTCAATCCCGTTATTGCAATTGCCAGAGGGTTGGTGTTGCCGATGGGATCCAATCCACTTGAGACTTGTGTGTAAGGAGGCATTTGTACGTCAAACCATTGTAGCTGACGATGGTACCCACTGTGTATTGGGTGTTGGTTGCCCATGCAGGTGCAGTTGAAGCTGCGGCTGTTTTACCGCTGACCGTGCTTGCAGCTGATTGGTTGCCTGCCGCGTCAACAGCATAAACCGAAAAGTTGTAGGTCGTGTTCGCTTCAAGATTGGTTACTGTATAGGACGTTGCCGTCCCGGATGTCGTTGTAACTAAAGTAGAGCCGTTGTAAATTTTATACCCTGTCACTCCTACATTATCCGTGGATGCCGTCCACATCAGCTGGATGCTGGATGCGGTCGGTGTTCCCATCACATGCAGCCCGCCTGGAGATGTCGGTGCGGTAGTGTCATTAGCAGGAGGTGCAGTTGTGGTAACGCTTACAGAATTACTGGCTGCAGATTCGTTGCCTGCTGCGTCGACTGCTTTGACAGTGAAGGTGTAGGCTGTATTTGCTGTCAGCCCCGTTACCGTATAGCTTGTAGTTGTGCCGGACACATTCCCTACCAAGGTAGTCCCGTTATAAATTTTATACCCTGTTACCCCTACATTATCTGTTGAAGCCTTCCAGGATAAGGATGTGCTCGTAGCTGCAATTGCAGTCGACACAAGGGAAGCTGGAGGTGTTGGAGCTACATTGTCAACCGGATTCGTCCCAGCGAAGTTCACGTCGATGACATTATAGAAGGCGTTGGGAGTATCCGCAACCTCCCAGACAGCTAGAATCACATGATAACCACTACGTTCGGGTACGTTGCAAGAGTTGGTGTAACTAAACGGAGGTTGCTTACCGTCATAGGCAACGGAACAGAACGGTGTCAGGTCAAACGAATCACGGGATAGTGGTGCATTCGGATTCCAGTTCGTTTTGGTAATATAATATTTCCAGCTTGCTGTTGAATGGTTAGCTGTTAGCTTCCAAGTAAACGTATTACTGCCACTAGACATATTCACTTTCGACCAACGCGTAGCGGATTGCTCATCGAGCTTAGGGAACACACCGTTAGCGCTTGCAATATGGCCGTCCGTAGGTCCAGCACCAGGGAAGCCCTTAGGCGCTTCAAGACTTTGGGGCTCATACACGATACTGCCGCAATCCTGATTGACTCCCGAAGCACACAGTGCAGCGCGGCTTGCCGGCCCTTCTACGTAGCCATGTGACAATGCCTTTGGACTGTTGAACAGCATGCTCACCGTTGAAAGCACCAGCAGACAGCAAATCAATACTAGCTTGGAAGACGGTAAAATGAATCTGAACATTAGATAGCCTCCTGTATCATTTTTTTATATAAACTCAAGTAAGAGCTTATATCGTAATCAAGGAAGTGCTATACCATATATGGATATTGTTGAATGAAGAAATCGATATACGGGAATTTATAAAGTTATTGTAAAGGACGCACATTCGCTGAACAAGGATAAATTCCAACGATTATCCAGTTATTCAACACTTGGGTAGTACATACAAAAGGCCTTTGCGGAGAGATCATCTCTCCACAAAGGCCTTTATTTCCGACTGGATCGATAAGTTAATTTGCTATAAACGAAAATGGATATAAGGACATCAAAAACAACGATTTTAATAATATCAATGATTTTGCGATCTACATTCTTGGCTTCAGGAATAGGATAAAGCACAAAGACATGATTCATTTTTGGATAAAAAGTCTGAAGTATACTTCAAGGTCAAGGCAGGAAAATGACACTTGCTCATCGTGTTGGCTTACTGCTCTTGTTGACTTATGTGTGATATTATATTCATACATTCAAAAGTTTGAATAAAGGGGTATTACGTATGAATCAAAGCATTCAACAGTTCAAAGCTGATTTTTTCAAAGCACTGGCGCACCCGATGCGGATACAAATTCTGGAGTTGCTTAGTGATGGAGCGAAAAACGTCAATGAGTTGCAAAGTATTCTCGGATCAGAAGGCTCCGCCGTTTCACAACAGTTGGCTGTGTTACGCAGTAAAAACGTTGTCCAGGGAATCAAGGAAGGAACCACGGTTATCTACTCACTTCGTGACCCTCTAATCAAGGACCTGCTGACAGTCGCCAAGCAGATTTTTGATAATCATCTGGTCGACGCCATTTCGATGCTTGAAGACATTCGAAAAGATACTTAAACACAATAAACAAGGGGAACCGGGAGGCAAGTGCAGGGAACTTCTTGTTTTTTTGCGTTATGATCTGGTTGGCAAAAGTGAGCATTACGATTGACAGGGGCCATCCTTGGGAGTAGTCTTTTTATTATATTCAAATATTCAAATATATAAAGAAAAGAAGGTTAAACTAGATGAAATGGATGGGGAGATTTGCAGGATACAATGCACCCGCTTTTCGCAAGGATTTGTTGTCAGGGTTGATTGTGGGCATTATTGCAATTCCGCTGGGAATGGCATTTGCCATCGCTTCCGGAGTTAAGCCGGAGTATGGCTTGTACACGACAATTATTGCAGGGATTCTCATTTCCTTACTGGGTGGGTCCAAGTTCCAGATTGGCGGGCCGACAGGCGCATTTATTCCGATTCTCTTCGCAATCGTGATGCAGTACGGATATGAAAATTTATTGATTGCCGGGATTATGGCTGGAATAATGCTGGTACTAATGGGGCTATTGAAGCTCGGTGTGTTAATCAAATTTATACCTCGGCCAGTGACCATCGGTTTTACCACTGGTATCGCCGTCATTATTTTCAGTGGGCAGATTGCTAACTTTCTGGGACTGAGCGGGATTGAGAAACATGAAGATTTTTGGTCCAACATGAAGGAGATCGGGATGCATATCTCAACCGTTAATATATACAGCTTGCTGACAGCAGGCAGTTGTCTGGCTGTAATTCTGCTTGTGCCGAGATTTGCACCAAAGGTGCCTGCATCACTGGTCGGGCTGGTACTATCGACGGTAGTCGCAGCGTTCTTTTTTGAAGGCCAGGTTGCTACGATTGGATCGTCCTTTGGCGCCATACCAAGCTACTTGCCTCAGTTTCAAGTGCCGGAGATCACTTGGGAGCGAATTGTGAACTTGCTACAACCAGCCTTTGTTATCGCCATGTTGGGCGGAATCGAATCGTTGCTGTCTGCTGTTGTTGCCGATGGCATGACTGGAAGTCGTCATAACAGCAATCGGGAGCTGATTGGACAGGGAATCGCTAATATGGTGACACCACTATTTGGGGGTATTCCTGCAACAGGGGCGATTGCGCGTACGGCTACGAATATTAAATCCGGGGCTGTATCACCATTGTCGGGGGTTATTCATGGTGTAGTGGTCCTGCTGGTACTTGTTCTATTCGCACCGTATGCTTCGCATATTCCACTTGCCAGTATGGCTCCAGTCCTGATGATGGTTGCCTGGAATATGAGTGAACGGAGATCGTTCATACATGTGTTAAAAACGAGAACAAGTGATTCGCTCGTGTTACTCATCACCTTTTTGCTAACTGTATTTACAAGTTTAACAACGGCTGTAGAGGTTGGATTGATTCTGGCTGTTCTGTTATTTGTGAAGCGCATGAGTGAGATGTTGAAGGTTGCCAAAGTGCTGCCTGATCCCGATCATAAACACGAAAAAGTCATGGCTCACATGGTCCATGACGGTCATGACTGTCCTCAAATGAGCATGTATACGATTGAAGGTCCATTATTTTTTGGAGCAGCGGACACGTTTGAGAAATCGGTCATGGATTCAATTCATCGGCGGCCAGGCATTTTACTGTTGCGCATGAGTAAAGTCCCCTTTATCGACACCACAGGTGAATCCAATTTGGCCAGTATATTGAAACATTTTGAGCAATCCAACGGAATAGTTCTATTTTCTGGAATCCAGGCCCAGCCGATGGAGATGCTGAAAAGAACGGGTTTGGCTGAACGAATAGCTCCTGACCATATGTTTGAGCATACAGGTGAGGCCATCGATTATGCTTTATTACATCTGGATCATCAGAAATGCTTGGGATGCAAACATTTTGCCTTTCGTGAATGTGCCACATTGTCGAGCGCAGGGGCTCTTCCTGAGCGTAAAGGAGTGCTGGAGCCGGGGATACGAACCAAGGCAAATAGCCTTGTATAATCCGCTGAATAGGAATGGAACGTTAGGGGGAGAGGGTCTATTCTTTTAATAAAATATACATTCTGGAAAATAAATGAAAAATATACTATATTATAGGTTGATAGATGAGAGATTTATTTATTTTGTAACTAGAGTAAAGATCATATCAAACATAAGGAGCATACATATGTTTAATCAACCGACTGCTTTGCGTTCAGTGCTCAACCCTAAATATCTGGAGTTTGCATTGAGGGATCAGTATGAAATCGGAACTTGGGAAGAATGTTTGTTTTGGCTGAGGGGGTTAAATGATACCTACCGGGTACGTACATCTACTGGCATGTATATTCTTCGTGTCTACCGTTCTGAAATTACGGAAAACGACGTACGTTACGAACTATCCCTGTTATCTCAATTAAAGGGCATTCTAGGTTCATCTGTACACACCGATATTGGAGAGTACATCGAGAAGAAAGATCGCAGCGGATATACCGTACTGGATGCCGCAGAAGGCAGACGAATGGCCGTAATGTTTCGCTACATCGAGGGGACGGAGAATAATCTTGAGGATGAAGAGTCATGTTACAAATTTGGTCAATCTGCCGCTGAATTGCATAACGCCATGGATCACGCGGTTGCAGAGCTGCCACGATATGAGTTGGATACGAAGTTTCTAATTGACGAGCCTCTTGAACGAATCATTAACTACATCGGTGAGAAAAATGAAGCATCAACATTTCTACATAAGTTTGCCAGAGAGTTAAAAGAACGCATCGTCGTCGCTACCAAACAAGGTTTGGATACAGGGCTGTGTCATGGTGATATGCATGGAAACAATAACGCTTTTCAACAGGACAGTCAGTTTATCCATTATGACTTTGAGTGGGCGGCTAAAGGCTGGCGTTCCTACGACCTGGCACAGGTGAAGGCTCGGAAGAGACAGTCTGGTGAGCAAAAGGTAGCGTTATGGACTGCGCTCATGAATGGCTATCGTTCCATTCGAAGCTTCTCTACACAAGATGAAGAGGCCGTAGATTTATTCATTATTGCTCGCAGATTTTGGGTTATGGGTCTGGATGTTGCTTTTATTGAGAGTGATATGGGGGCGCTGGATTATGGTTCGGATTGGCTGAATAGTTTCATTGAGGAGTTTCGTGGCACGGGTATCGTGGGGGATTAGTAACTAACAGCAACGATGTATTCAAGTGAAGAAGGCCTTCTGGAGGGTACCAGAGGGCCTTTTTATTTTGTATGAATACTTCAGGACCTCTAGCTGGATGAGGACGAAGCAACGACGGCAGCCGATGTTGCAGCAGCGGCCATGGCCGCCTGTTGGGCAATGATAATGTTGGTGATGCTAGTGGAGATAGCCGTGGTCAGAACGCCGTTTCGCAGATCCTCCACATATTGCACTGCCACCAGCGAAGACGAGAGCAGCAGCAATTCCTGTTTGTTAATCGACCAGGCACCAAAGCCTTTCTGTGTACGCAACCAGTCGTAGGTCTCCGCGACTTGATCTACGAGCGTATCACGGTCAGCAGGCAGCAGGGAGAGTATCCCCAGGGAGGGCAGAGTGTACATTTTGTCCATTCGTATATCCCGCCTGCGGAATGCTTCGTTTAATGCGAGTACACGAGCTCCCGCGTCCGGATTGTCATCCCCTAAGACCAGCACCTGCGTTAATGCCTGCACGCTATTCCCCGGCGAGAACTCAGGTTTGAGTTCAGTATAGAGGTGCTCCATACGAGTTACACCGGATTCCACGTCAAGATCGGAAAGGGCCAGCATGGCAGCGAAAATATAATCGTCCTGTCCAGTAAGAAAGCGGTGCTGGGCTTTCATGTGATCGTAAAATGTTTTGGTTCGTTCCACCCTATGCTCGAACTGGTCCGGCTTCGCGTGAGCCGCAATCTGATAGGCCGCAATGACCAGATAATCAGATGTGCGAAATTTGTTCTTTTTCATCAGATCATAGATCAGAAGGGTATCTGCCAGTTTTGTTTCCTGTTCTGTCGTAAGCGAGAGCATGGTGGCGATGCTAATCGCCGAATTTCCCCGAAAGACCGAAAAGAGATTCGTGTTTTGCTTGATCAATTCATGGCTTTGACGGATGGCATCGCCATCGGCTTGTTTATTTTCCGCTGCATATAGCAGGGCCGCCAGACGGTGCATCATCACATTTTGCCACTTGAATGATTTTTTGATGATCTGATTGTTGGAAACGAATAGTTCGACTCGTGCTGCATGTTGCTCTTGCATAAGCAGACCTCCCGAATGATTGGACCTTTTCTCCCCAGTCTACTATAAATGCATATGCTTACACAGCGACTTTATTTGATGTACCTGGCAAACGGTCATAAGATTTCTTATTTCTTGATGTACGATCTGATGCTATTACATTAATAAAGCTAACAAATGAACGGCCCCAATTATCCCCATGGGGTAAATAAATGATCTGGAATATGTATTCTTAAATTCATTACGAGGGTGCTTCTCGAAAAATAGGTGCAGTGCCGCATGAATGATGAAAAATATATCCAGTACCCAGAACGTAATCATCTGGTAAGAGCTGAAAAGCAGGGAGAGGATGACGGTGTAAAGTGGCAGGTGAACGAATGTGAAGAATTTATAGGCCTTCTCATCTTCCATGTCTTTCAGCACGATAAACAATTTCCATTCGGATCGTCTAATGGCATCCATTTCGTGCAGAAGAAATAAAGATAAATTAAACAAAAATAAGACTAGTAACAAGTCTGGCATTCCCATTCTCCTTTTCTAATACAATCTTCCTCTATCTTACTGAAGCTAATCCTCTTTGGCAAAGAATGACAAAAAGGTTCACGCTCCGTTCATACGTTCTTGATATGCTCTCGAAAGAAGGCAAGAGGAACCTTTATTAAAAAATATGCGGAGTGATGGAGGTTGATTATGTCATCGTCGATAAGGAAGATTTTTGGCAAAATGATGGTACTGGTGTTGTTATGCATTACATTAGGAGCAATGGGGTTAGGGACAATGTCACCCGTAGCGGCTGCGGTATCTGCTCCCGGATTGAATTCCGGTAAATTGGATCAGAGAGCTGCTGCGAACCTGGATAACAAAGCTCAACTAACAGCGTTCATTGATGGAATTATGGATGTACAAATGAACTCCTTACAAATTCCGGGCGCAGTCATTTCGATTGTAAAGGATGGAAAGATTCTGCTCTCCAAAGGGTACGGACATTCCGACATCGAAAAAAATAAACCCGTTGATCCCCAAACCAGCTTGTTTCGTATCGCTTCGACAACAAAGTTGTTCACATGGACCGCTGTGATGCAATTGGTCGAGGAGGGAAAGCTTGATCTCGATACAGACGTCAACACCTATCTAAAAACGGTGAAAATACCGAAAACCTATGCGGAGTCGATTACGTTACGCCATCTCATGACCCATACCGCAGGCTTCGAGGAAGGCGGTGTAGGTTATCAGATCACTACCGATCCGGAGAAACTCCCCGTCTCTATTGCTGAAACCATGGCGAAGCACATGCCTGCAAGGGTTAAGCCTCCAGGCGAGATGCTGGCGTATTCCAATTATGGAGCATCACTCGCGGGACTTATCGTCGAAGAAGTTAGTGGTGTGGCCTACAATGACTATATACAAAAAAATATATTTGATCCGCTGAACATGAATTATGCTACGGTAGAGGAGCCTGTTCCAGCGTCTTTGGAGCCTTATGCGGTGCTCGGATACGCCCGAGCCAATGGCGAGTTTGTAACAAAGCGGCCAACGTTTGAGGGAGGCTTCCGGCCTGCGGGATCAGGCAGTGTCTCAGCGAACGATATGACTCATTTCATGATTGCCCATCTACAGTACGGGCGATATGAGGATAAGCAAATTCTCAAGCCGGAAACCGCCAGGCTTATGCATTCCCCGGCATTCCAGTTTGACGAACGTTTACCCGCCATGGATCTGGGCTTTTACGAGTTGAATATGAATGGATTGCGTGTGATCTCTCATGCAGGGGCCGACGAGCTGTTTAATACAGATCTTTATCTTGTACCGGACAAACAAATGGGTATCTTTGTTTCCTATAGTGGAGGGGAAGGTGGAACGGCAGCGGGAGGGTTGGCGCAAGCCTTTTTTAATCGTTACTATCCTGCCCAGACGGGTAAGCAGCCTGCTGCAACCTCTATTGAATTAGGGGAGCCTCTGGAGAAATATGCAGGTTCCTATCAATTTACACGTCGTAATCACACGAAGGTCGATACGTTTTTCAGTTTTCTGACTCAGATCAATATTGAGGTTTCGGATAACCGGCTCTTTATTGGAAGTGGTGCAGACCAGCAAGTATACACTCCGATTGGCGTGAATTTATTCCAGGAGGTCGGAGGCACACATCAGATGGGGTTCCGTACGGATAAAGAGGGCAAGGTCACGTATCTGTTTCTGGATATGTTGAATCCAATGCCTCTGGAACCCGCGCCATTGATGAATCAATCGAAGTTCTGGCTCCCATTGCTCGGTATTTCCGCGGTTCTGTTCATTACCGTATTGCTGGGAGCGATTTATCGCAGTCGCAAAATCAATGCGATGCCAAGGGTGCAGAAATGGGCAGTCCGGCTGTCTGTCATGACGTCTATTTGGTCATTGATGACCCTGGGCGGAGCATTTCTGGTGATGAACATGGATTTGATCGATCGACTCAGCCACATTCCACTATCTTTGCGTCTTTACCTATTCATGCCTCTGATTCTTGTGGGATTGTGTCTGGCAATCGTAACGATGAATATCCTGGCATGGAAGAACCGCTATTGGACTTTACCGAAGCGTGCGCACTATACGTTCGTAGCCCTAGCAGCAGTAACCTTGTGTTTATTTTTCTATCATTGGAATCTGTTAGGCTGGCATTTTGGTTGAACCCTCCACCCAGTGTGGAAGAGGAGAAGAAAGATATGGGAGGCCTGCATTTCATATGACCCAAATCCTTGTCGTGGATGACGATGTGCATATTCGGGAGCTAATTACCTTGTTTTTGCGGAATGAGGGATTTGAGATCGTAGTGGCTAAAGACGGTGCGGAAGCACTGGAGATTGTTGAGAAATCCCAAATTGATCTGGTCATTCTCGATATTATGATGCCACGATTGGATGGTTGGGAACTATGCAGGGAGATCCGGCGCATGGATCTGAATATGCCGCTCTTAATGGTTACAGTGAAGGGGGAATCGGCTCAGAAAGTAAAGGGATTCCAGCTTGGAACAGACGATTATTTGACGAAGCCTTTCGATCCTCTGGAGCTTGTGATGAGAGTCAAAGCCTTGCTGAAAAGGTATCTGATTGTCTCCTCCCAAACCATACAGCTAGGTGGCATTCTGCTAAATCGCCGCAGCTTTCAAGTGATCCGGGGAGAGGACACGCTCAATCTGCCTTTAAAGGAATTCGAATTGTTGTTCATGCTGGCGAACCAGCCTGGACAGATTTTTACCCGAGAACAGTTAATTACGAAGATCTGGGGGAGCGACTATGAAGGGGATGACCGGACGGTTGATGTTCACATTAAGCGATTAAGGGAAAAATTCGCTGGCGATGCACACCATTTTCAGATTGAAACGGCCCGCAGCTTGGGCTACCGGTTAGTGATCACATGATCAAAACCTTATATGTTCGGATTATTTGCACGTTTTTGGTCGTCATCATCTTCAGCCTGCTGACCTCTTTCTTCCTGGGGCTCTTCCTGTTCAAAAAAGAAGTTAATCATATCGGACAGAACGATATGATTGCAGCAGGGGAGGAGATGATACATCTCTATGAGCAAACGCAACCTGAGGACAGGGATGCTTTCATCCAAAGTATGGTGAAGGTATCCACCTATCCCATTCATCTATATGACGCTTCCGGCAACGCAACGTACTATGATCTGGACAATACGGATACGGTTCATATTGCACCAGAGGTGGTTCAAATGGTGCTGCAGGGCCACGTCTATCGATCTCCGGCTGAGGTGGATCAGACCTTTATCGGCATTCCTTTTCCATTCCAGGGGGAGTCACACGCCGTGTTTATGCAATATTCCCCGCAGAACGAAAATATCATTAATCGGATGGTCTTCCTGATATTATTACTCGCACTGTTGATCGGAAGCCTCTGTATTCTTATTGCTGCAAGGTACTTGGTGAAACCGATCCAGGTATTGACACGGGCAACCAAGCGGCTGGCGAAGGGTGATTTTGACGTGGAAATCCAAACGAAACGTGTGGATGAAATAGGGGCTTTGACGCACAGTTTTAATGAAATGGCGAGTGAGCTTAAACAGCTGGAACAGATGAGACAGGATTTTGTTTCCAGTGTATCTCATGAGATACAAACCCCGCTCACATCCATTTCCGGTTTTGCCATGGCGATGAAAAACAGTAGCTTGGTCGCGGAGGCTGATCGTAATTATTACCTCGATATTATTATTACGGAGAGTGGACGGCTATCCAGACTTAGCGATAATCTGCTGGAGCTTGCATCGCTGGACTCGGATCATCATCCATTCGAAGCCACCACATATCATCTTGATGAGCAGATTCGGCAAATTATCGTGACCTGCGAGCCGCAGTGGTCCGCCAAAAATATTCAGGTTCATCTGGAACTTACAGATACGATTCAAGTTACAGCGGATCGGGACCAGCTTAACCAGGTTTGGATGAATCTGCTGGGGAACAGCATGAAGTTTACGCCTGCAGGTGGGCATATTCATATACGCACGGACCAGTTAACGAATGAAATTCTCTTCACGATTACGGATACGGGCATTGGAATAGCGCAAGAGCAGCTGGGTTATGTGTTTGATCGATTTTATAAAACAGACCTGTCGCGAAACCGCAGCATTAGCGGTAACGGTCTGGGTCTCGCGACCGTCAAGAAAATAGTGACACTGCATCAGGGAACTGTCGAAATCAATAGTCAGGTGGGTGAAGGTACGACGGTGATGGTTCATCTGCCTTCAGGATAAAAGTAAAGAAAAATTCAGGGCTGCTAACATTCATTTGTTGGCAGCCTGTTTTGTAAGACAGATCGTCAAATCAAATGTAACAGTGCCGCTTCACATTCAAAATAGTGAACTCTTTTACCCACAGTTTATACATCCCGCATAGTAGGTTGCTAACGTGGTGAAAAGGGGTGATAGGATGAGAACAATCGAAAGAGTGTATCCGGCCGACAGCAAACCTGTACTCACAAGCCAAGCCCTTGGATGGGATCATCTGCAGGTGGCACGGTGGCCCAGTCCTCAGCATGCTGCCGGGGGGCTTACCGGAACGAAACATCAGATTGGTATCCATTGTTCGGCTTATTATGAGAATTACTACACCATTCATATCCTTCCTGCAGGAGAACCCGTTCTTTGTTCCTGGGGAAAGGCTTCACTATATTTTTTGCAAATTGAAATTCCCCCTTCTTATCTGGAGCACATCGCGCGCGAATCAGGATTGCTGAAGGAAGGGTTTATTCAGTTGCAGCTAAAGTATTATGTCAAGGACCCCAAGCTGCTGCAACTAGGCCTCTGGCTGCTCGAAGAGCTACAGAATGGCGGCAGACAAGGGAAAATTTACAGTGATTCACTCTCCAATATGCTCACCTTGCATCTCCTGAACCACTATTCCCAGGTATGCACGGGGAGTACGCCCTCCAGAATGACTACCAATCAGGAAATCTATCAGTCCATTGAATATATGAAAGAAAATCTGGAGGCGGAGCTCTCCATTCAGGAGCTGGCCGACCGGGCTGCCCTCAGCCTGTCCCATTATATTCGGCTGTTCAAACAGCAGACGGGGCATACACCCCATCATTATCTGATTCGCTTGCGGATTGAATATTCCAAGCTGCTAATCAGCAAGGGAGAATACGGTTTGAAGGAAATTGCAGACCGGGCCGGCTTCTCGGACCAGGGCCACTTCACCAGAATGTTCAAGCGAATCGCTGGAACGACGCCCAAACAGTATATGAACGAGGTCTCTGCAAACCGGATTATTCTAAAATGATTGTTTTGTTCAATAAAAACAGCATTTTGTCCAACAGACGTCCTTAGCCTGAACGCTACAATATGTTTAAGCCAAGCGGGCAGTGAGTTCTGCTGGCTAAAACGGAGGTTACTGCTTCTATAATGGACGAGCCACTATAGAAGCAGGCCCACAATTCAGGAGGAGTCCATAAATGAAACTGAACAAAGTGTCTGGTTGGGTCTGTGCTGGAGTCTTGCTTGCAGGTTCTTTAACATCTGGTGCATGGTCGGTCCCCGTCGCGGCTGAAGCTGCGGATTATGCAGTAGCCGCTCAACAGGCAGCCGAATCCTGGCATGAGGTGTCCAAGCAGACTTTTTGGCTTACCGATGCCTTTGAGCGCGGCCAAGGCGTCACAACAGACGGAAACTCATGGATTTTTAACTCCCAGCTTGGTCTGCTCAAGACGGCACTGGACGGCAAGACGGTGCAGGCGCGAAATACAGTTGCCATCCCCGCTGAGATAGCTCTAAAGGGCGGTGATCACATTGGCGACATTTCGTATTACAACGGGTTGATCTATGCTCCGATCGAAGACAGCAAGAAATACGAGCATCCTTACATTGCCGTTTATAATGCCTCGACCCTTCAATACACCGGAATCTCTTATGAACTTCCGCTGAACCTTCATCCCGGAGGAGTGCCCTGGGTAGCGGTCGATGCCGCTCGCGGCCAAGTCTACACAGCCCAATGGAACAATGCGCCGGTACTGAATGTATTTCGTCTCAGTGACATGAGCCTCATCAAAACGGTACCGCTTAGTCAGACTATTGATCGCATTCAAGGTGCAGAGATGTATAACGGTGCGTTGTACGCTTCTTCCGATAACAATTCGCAAAAATCCGTCTACCGGATTGATCCGGAAACCGGAGCTGTCACGCTGGCCTTTGACCGGAATCTTGGAAGCAGCAATGAAGCGCAAGGCATCACGGTACTTCCCACGGCAGATGGTGCGGTCCTGCATATCCTTGATGTAGGCTCGAACCGTGTAAGCATGAATTTCAGACATTACGCATTTTAATCAGGGCCGTAAAAGCTCTGCACATATGAGGGGAGAAAATACATGCTAAAGCAGGGTAGAATGATGCTGATTGCGCTTGGGTTAACGTTCATGTTGACCGGCTGCGGTCAGGGAGGGGCCAGTGAAGCGGATTCAAAGGCGGGAACAGCTACAGCGACTTCAACAACTGAAGCCGGTAACGCTTCAGTTGAGACATCCAAGGAGCCGGTTGAAATCTCGTTTTATTATCCGGTCAACGTCGGTGGTCCGCTCACCAAGGTTATAGACGGAATGACGAATTCTTTTATGGATAAGTTTCCTGATATTAAAGTTAAGCCGGTCTATACCGGAAACTACGGAGATAATACGATCAAAATTCAGGCAGGCGTTCAAGCCAGCCAGCCGCCGGATGTGGCTGTAATGATGTCCACCGAGCTGTACAGCATGCTGGACACGGAAGCGATTATTCCACTCGATGATTTTATTGCCAAGGATGCGGATTACAACAAGGATGACTTCTATCCGGCCTTCGTGGAGGATACCCAAGCGGATGGGCATACCTACAGCATACCGTTCCAGCGAAGCACGATCATTCTTTACTACAACAAAGACATGTTTAAGGCAGCCGGGCTTGACCCGAATAAGCCGCCGACCAATTGGGATGAGTTGGTGGAATATGCCGGGAAGCTGAATCGTGATGGACATACGGGGCTGGAGATTCCGGGCAATGACGATTCCTACTGGATGTTCCAGATGCTTGCCCGACAGAATGCGAGCGATCCCAAGCAGAGCATTATGGGCAACGATGGCAGGAAGGCCAATTTCAATACGCCGGAAAACGTTGAGGCTCTGCAATTTTGGCTTGATTTGTCCCGTAAGTTCAAGGTAATGCCTGAGGGAGTTATTGATTGGGCGGCTACGCCAACTGACTTTATTGAAGGCAAAACGGCTATGATGATGCACACCAGCGGCAATCTGACGAATGTGAAAACCAATGCCAAATTCGACTTCGGTGTAGCCTTCGCACCCGCTAATAAGCAATACGGATCACCTACGGGTGGGGGAAACCTGTATATTTTCAAGGATACGACTCCCGAGAAACAGGCAGCAGCCTGGGAATTCACCAAGTTTATGACTGCGCCTGAGCAGGCTGCACTGTTCAGTTCGTCATCCGGTTATGTTGGGGTGCGCGAATCGGCCTATAATACGGAAGCAATGAAGACCTATACCGATGGCTTTCCGCAGGCACTCGTTGCCCGCGACCAGCTGCAGTATGCGTTCAGAGAATTATCCACACATAACCATGGCAAGGTGTCTTCGGCTTTGACGAACCAGATTCAATCCGCGCTGGCTGGCAAAATTGATGCGGCCGGAGCATTGAAGGCCGCGCAAGAAGAGGCGGATCGTGTGCTCGCTCCTTTTAACAAATAAAGCTGCTGCATTCATGTGTTCAGTATGAAGAGAGCCTGGCGGGAAGCCATTCATATGCCTCCCGCCCATACCTCTTTATAAGCGGCGAATGGAAAAGCAAAGCGCAGAATGTATAAGGGGGAGTTAGGGCATGAATACCCGCTGGAACGAGAAGCTTAGGCGCAATGGGTTTGGGTGGGCGCTTGTACTGCCATCTCTTCTGTTTCTTGGCATGTTCACTTATTATCCGATGCTTAAATCGGCATGGCTCAGTCTGTTTGAGCAGAATTTGGCTGTTCGCACTCCCGTATTTGTCGGAATGGACAACTATAAAGCTTTGCTGCATGATCCTATCTTTGTTGAAGTGTTCAAAAATAATATTTGGTTTGCTATGGGTACAGTTCCTGTGTCTATGGCGCTGGCCTTTGTCATGGCATTATTTGCAGATAAAGCGATCCGTGGCAAAAGCTTGGTCCGAGTTGCTTTTTTCTACCCGAATATGATTCCAATGATCGCCGCTGCGAGCATTTGGCTGTTTCTTTATATGCCTCAGTTTGGTTTATTTGCCCGGTTTGCTTCCTGGTTCGCAGGCAGTGAGGTGAATCTGCTCGGCAATCCGGATACGGTGCTGGGCTCGCTGATCGTAATGACCGTCTGGAAGGAAGCGGGATACTTCATGATCTTTTATCTGGCTGGTATGCAGCAAATTCCGAAAGATTTATACGAGTCCGCCTCGGTAGACGGAATCAGTGCGTGGACGCAGCAGCTGCGAATCACCATTCCACTAACGATGCCTACGACGCTGTTTGTCACTGTTGTGGCGATCACAAATGCGTTCAAATGGGTGGATCATCTGTGGATGATGACCAAGGGAGGGCCGGATCATGCCAGCAGTCTGCTGCTGTATTACATCTATGAGACGACCTTTAGTTACAATGACCAGGGGATGGCAGCTGCCATGACCGTGGTAATGATCGTTCTGCTCCTGATTATATCCTGTCTTCAGTTTGCCGGATGGGAACGTAAGATTCATTATCAGTAAAATGTGGAGGGGGATGGACAATCATGAAGAATACAGCCGACCTGTCCTTGTCCGTCAAAACGATGAAGAAGAAGGACAACCTGTCGCTGGACAGGAAGTTCCAATCCGCACGCCGCCGCCGGATCGCCGGACAAGTCGTTTGGCATACAATCATGCTATTGTTTGCTGCCGTGTGGCTGATTCCGCTGATGTGGATGGTGCGCAATGCCTTTCTTCCCAGAGAGGCTTCCATTGGTGCCGGCTGGTCCTGGCAATTTACGCTGGATAATTTTAGTCGGGTATGGGAAGGGGCACCGTTCGGACAATACATGTGGAATACGTTGCTGGTGACCGCAGGGATCTTCGCGGTTCAGATTTTCACATTGACACTGGCAGCGTATGCGTTCGCACGAGTTGCGTTTGTGGGACGAAATATTTTATTCATGCTCTTTCTTGTGCAGATTATGGTGCCGGCAGATGTTCTCATTTTCTCCAATTATCAGATCATTAACGAGTTGGGACTGCTGGATACTAAGATCGGGGTTATGCTGCCTTATTTCGCCTCTGCCTTCGGCGTTTTTCTGCTAAGGCAAGCCTTCAAGCAGCTTCCCAACGAGCTGGAGGAAGCTGCGCGTGTGGAGGGCTGTTCCTCACTCGGCATTTTGCTTCGGATTTACATGCCGCTGTCAAAGCCCGTCTACCTTTCGTTTGCGATCGTTTCCATCAGCTTTCATTGGAATGACTTTCTCTGGCCGCTCATCGTGACGAACTCCCCGGAGAATCGTCTGCTGACGGTAGGGCTGGCCATGTTTGCGAAATCAACCGAAGCAGGTGCGCAGTGGACGGATGTCAGTGCAGCTACGCTGATCGTGACGGCGCCGATGCTGATTGGCTTTCTGGTGTTCCAGCGGCAGTTCATCAGCAGTTTTATGCATTCGGGCATCAAAGGATAAGGGAGAGATCGAGGATGAGATTGATTGTAATGGGGGATTTGCATTATCCTGCTCTGTTAGTTGATGCAGATGCCCAGATGATTGAGGCAAGGGATGCTTTTTATACAAAGTATTTGGCAGAATTTCTGGACTTCTCGGCTGACTATCATATATCTATTGGTGACCTGACACATGCCGGTGAACCTTTGGAATTCAATTTTATTATGAGCAAAGTTCAAAAGGCGCTACCGCAACGGAGATTTCTGTACGCACTGGGCAACCATGACACCCATGCCTGTTCCAAGGCCGAGCTTGAAGCCACAACCGGACAGAAGCGTTATCTGGCCATTGAAGAAGAAGAGGCGGTCCTGCTGGTGCTGGATACTGCCCGCGAGAATCCCGACCACTGGGGCGGCATGATGGATGAAGAACAGATGGATTGGCTGCGCGGGCAGATGAACAAGTATGGACAGAAAACGCTGCTCGTATTTGCCCATCATCCTGTATACGATACAACGGCAAGATCGACAGAGCCGATGATGTCTTTTGATCCGGAACTCGACCTATGGTCTGTCCTGAAGGAGCATCAGGGTCAGGGCATTTACTTTAACGGACACAATCATGTTCAGTCTGTCATCCAGCGAGACCAGTGGCATTTTGTACAAATCGCGGCCGTGCCGGATATTCCTGCTGTGGTGCTCGTCAACCTTCAGGACCAGCAGATGAGCATACATACGGTTGAACTGCAAGGCACGCACTATCAGGAACTGGCGAGGACGTTTGTCAAAGGGTTGTATGATTATGAGCCGCATCCTGATGCCAAAGGCGACCATGATTCAACAGAATTGATCTTTACGTTATCGTCTGGCAAGAAAGAGATGACGCCATGAGCCGCAAGCGGGTCAGGCTGGCGATTGTCGGGGGCAACCGGGGGGCAAGCTTTTTGAATGCCTTGCATTCTCTGGCTGACCGTATAGATTTGACGGCTACTTGTGATTTGAATGAATTGGTGCTGGAGCAGTGGAAGGGGATTTTTCCAGGAATCAGGACGTACAGTGACTATTCGGAAATGCTGCAGGATGCTTCTATTGATGCAGTATTCGTGATCAGCCCGATGCATATGCATGCTCGGCATTCAATTGATGCGCTGAACGCAGGCAAGCATGTGTTAAGTGAGGTCATCGCGGTACAGTCGCTTGAGGAAGCCTGGGAATTGGTCGAGACGGTAGAGCGTACGGGATTGAAATATATGATGTCGGAAAACTACTGCTTCTCCAGGTCCAACCTGACGGTTAATCATATGGCGCAGCAAGGTCTATTCGGTGAGATCACCCATGTGGAGGGGGGCTATATTCATGATTTGCGCCATCTGATTCATCATCCGAACGGCTCGCTAACCTGGCGGGGTCAGCTTCACCAGAATTACAACGGAGTCAATTATCCGACACATTCCATTGGACCTGCCGCACAATGGATTGCACTGAATAAACCCGGAGGCGATCGGCTTAAAAGCATTTCCGCGCAAGTCTCTGAACCGCGAGCGCTTCAGAATTATTTCAGTGAGCAATTTGGCAAGGATCACCCGGCTGCCCGTGAAGGCTACTGGAGCCAAGGGGATTCAGCCGTTGCCGCCCTGAAGACCGAGAAGGGCGTTCTAATTACGCTGCGTGTCGATTGGGTTTCCGTCCGGCCCCATAATAAAACGCATTATATGCTGCAGGGAACCAAAGGCGCTTATTTGTCAGCGCGCCATCCATATGAGGAAGACCTCGTATGGCTCCAGGACCGCTCTCCGGTCAATGGGGAGGATGGCTCGGAAATGTGGGAGGAGATGTCCCGTTATCAGCCGGAATACGACCATCCAAAGTGGAAGCAGTGGGGCCATCTGGCTGCCGGAACGAAGCATGGCGGGGGTGATTTTCTGGTGCTGGAGGAGTTCATCTCCGCCATTCAGGAAGATCGAAGTCCGCTGGTTGATGTATATGACGCCGTGACCTGGAGCTCGGTTTTCTTCCTTTCCATGGAATCCGTGAAGTTGGGCGGGAACACCGTGACATTTCCGGATTTTAGAGGAAAGGCGGGCTCTGAAGGATGAGGGATGAACGCTCCAAGCTGGTCATGAAAAAGGAAACGTTGGCGGATCTGCCGCAGCTGGACATACCGGAAGGTTACAAGCTCAGATCATTTCACCCCGGAGATGTTACAGAATGGGAGCATGTGATCCGCATTTCCTTTGCGAGGGAAATTGCCTTCGGCGACAAGATTGGTTTCCAGCCGCCATTTATGCCGGAGAAGATTCTGTTTCTCTGTTATGAGGGACTTGCTGTCGCCACTGCTGTAGCTTGGGAGAAAGAGGATGCCGATATCAACTGTGGATATTTGCATATGGTCGGCGCTCTGCCGGGACATTCAGGGAAGGGACTGGGGTATACCATCGCCCTGGCTGCCTTGCACCGGATGAGAGAAGAGGGCAAACAAGCAGCCCTGCTTGAAACCGATGACTTCAGGCTCCCGGCCATTTCTATTTATCTCCGGTTGGGGTTTGTTCCTTTACTTGTGGAGGAAGAGCATAGTGGTCGCTGGGAAAGGATATTCAACGAACTGATGAGTTAATGAATCCGCTTCCTTACATTCCTTGTTGTATTTTTCTGACGCATCTCGTACAATTTGGTGAAGTAATTCTGCATTGCGGTAATGCGAATGTGGAGTTGTAACCTTACAACCGTAAGATGTACACACGAAAAGGGGAATGTCGTTTGGAATCAAAGCAACTATCTAGAGGGCTAAAGCCCAGGCACGTTGAACTGATTGCACTTGGGGGCACCATCGGCGTTGGATTGTTTATGGGATCGGCAAGTACGATCAAGTGGGCAGGTCCTTCGGTGCTGTTAGCCTATTTGCTGGCTGGGATCATTATCTTTTTTGTCATGCGGATTATGGGGGAAATGCTGATACAGGAGCCAGTGACGGGTTCGTTTGCCACATTTGCTCATAAATATATTAGCCCGCTTGCCGGATTCCTGACTGCCTGGAGCTACTGGTTCCTCTGGGTTACGGTGGGTATGGCGGAAGTGACGGCAATTGGAATCTATGTGGGTTATTGGTTCCCGGATATACCACAATGGCTGCCTGCCTTGGTTGGCGTACTTATTATTGCGGCGGCGAATTTGGCAGCGGTGAAGTTTTACGGCGAGTTTGAGTTCTGGTTTGCCTTAATCAAGGTGACAGCGATTGTCTTCATGATTGTAATCGGAACCGGGCTGATCTTCTTCGGTCTGGGTAATGGTGGTGAGCCAATTGGTCTGTCGAATTTGGTAAGCCATGGAGGATTTTTCCCCGGGGGTCTAAAAGGATTTTTATTTGCCCTGTGTATCGTAACGGCTGCTTATCAGGGCGTCGAAATGGTCGGAATTACGGCAGGCGAAGCGGAGAATCCGAAGGTTACGCTGCGTAAAGCGATCAAAAACATCGTGTGGCGTATTCTCATTTTTTACGTCGGGGCGATCTTTGTCATCGTGACATTGTATCCTTGGAATGAAGTCGGAGAAACGGGAAGTCCGTTTGTACTGACCTTTGCCAAAGTCGGGATTGTAGCCGCTGCGGGCATTATCAACTTTGTTGTACTCACTGCCGCGATGTCAGGATGTAACAGTGGGATTTATAGTGCAGGACGGATGCTTTATACGCTTGCGGAGAATGGACAGGCACCGGCCTTTTTCAAGAAGCTGTCCAAAGGCGGGGTTCCCCGCAACAGTATTATCATCACGATTTCTTTGCTGCTGATCGGTGTAGTGCTGAACTACCTTATGCCGGATTCGAAGCTCTTCCTGTACATCTACAGTGCAAGTGTTCTTCCGGGAATGGTTCCGTGGTTCGCACTTGCTTTTAGTCAATTCAGATTTCGTAAGCGTTGGGGCAACGAGATGGGAGACCACACCTTTAAGTCCAAATGGTTCCCGATCAGCAACTACATCATCATCGTATATCTGACGCTCGTTATTATCGGTATGGCATTTAACCCGGATACGCGATTACCGCTGATTGTCGGGGCTACATTTATGGCGATCGTTGTGATCGGATATTTCGTATTTGGCATAGGGAACAGACAGCGGGTAGATGCGGGCGAAGATCACTAGCCTCAGCTCAAAGATAAGATGGTGCGGCACTCGTAGTGGCAAGGTGTATAAATTTCCCTAGTCTGCTTATATCTTAACATCATACGTGCATTCCTTGTACACATGGGAATCCTTCGGGAGATCCAGTGTGATGCAGGGAGTGCTTTTTTTTGTTTTTCAAAATTGAGGCTTGAATCTCCTGTTACTGGAGGTTTTATGATTGGTAATAGAAGAGCTGCTGCACGATATAGCTCAAATTCAATTGTGGCAGAGAAGGGGGCAAGGACAGATGAGGACACTAGAATGGATTTATCTTATTTTCAATGTCGTAATGCTGGTGTGGTTGATTGGGTGGAGGAATAAATCCCGGAACATGGTATGGGGAGGTTTGGTCATATCGGGTGCGTTATTACTGTTTCATGGGTTGGTCGTGGGCCTGCGGTGGCCCATGATTCCGGCGTATCTGCTCACACTGGTTCCACTGATTGTGTTAATCGCTAAGAGGTCGAAGTCAACCGTGGAGCGGAAATTCGGACGTGTGCGAGTCATCGGAACATCCCTGTTCGTATTGGTATATGCAGTCGTGACCATCGGGCTTCCACTTCTGTTCCCGGTATTTTCGTTTGATACACCAACGGGTTCTTACGGGATCGGTACGGTTTCCTATGACTGGACGGATGAGAGCCGGGAGGAACTGCTGACGAGTACAGCCGGGGACAAAAGGGAGCTGATGGTGCAGATTTGGTATCCGACGGATAAAGACACCAAGGGAAAAACAGCTCCTTATGTGAATGATCCGAAGGTCTATGCGACAGCCTTTAATGATGTGCTGAAGCTGCCAAAGCTTTTATTTTCAAGCCTGAGTCAAGTTAAAACCCATGCCATTCAGGAGGCATCATTATCTGATGTGGAGGCCAAGTATCCGGTCATCCTTTTCTCTCATGGTCTGCATGGCTATGAAAATCAAAATACGTTCCAGGTGGAGCAGCTGGTCAGCCAAGGTTATATTGTTGTGGGCATTAATCATACGTACAGCAGTCTGGTCTCTGTGTTCCCGGATGGGCGTGTGGCGCAGTTTGAATCCGAGGGAAAGGAAGGCTTCGATCAGCTGCAATTCAGTTATATGGACAAGCTCAACGAGACATGGGTGAAGGATGCGCAATTTGTGCTGGATGAAGTGGAAAAGCTGGCGGCAACTGATCCAAACGGGCGTTTTAACGGTCATATGGATCTGGATAACATCGGCATGTTTGGACATTCGTTTGGCGGGGCAACAACGGTACAGATGCTGATGGATGATCCTCGTATCAAAGCAGGCATGAACATGGACGGCGTATTGTTTGGGGAGAAACGCATACCGACAGCAGGCGTTGGCAAACCGTTCCTGATGATGAGTGCAGACACGACTGTTGCGGGCACAAGTGTCATGAGTGACGATGAGATTGCAGCTATGGGTACGACCCGCCCGGAAGCAGAGAAATACTACGAAGAAGTATATACCCGTTATGAACCGATGACCGCAGGAGGGAACTACTGGATGGAGCTGAATCAGACCAAACATCTGAGCTTCTCGGACCTCTATCTGATATCTCCTATTCTCGAATGGTCACAGGGTGTAGATGCAAAGGGAGCCCACCAAATCGTGAACGATACAACGATCGATTTCTTCAACCACTATCTGAAAGGACAACCGCTCCAGTTAGACAGTGAAGTAGGAGAACATACATCCTATTCATTGAAAAAAGGCTGAGCAACCAAATGGAAGAAGACTGAATTTCAGTCTTCTTCCATTTGATGTAAGCGCAGACGCATGCCTTCCTGCAACAGATTAATGCCGTCTACGATCTGGATCCATTCGGGATTCACGATCTTGCAGAGCTTGTTAAAACGAAGGATGCGCTCTGTCACGGAGTCGAGCATATAACGAGCCTGTTTGCGAAAAAATGCTTCCGGATCATCAGCATGTTCAACACTGGCGTACATCATCACAAAATCCCACACCATGCTCTGCACAGCGGGGCTATCTAACGGCCAACGTTTCTCCAGAGCTTCATGGGCACGAATGCGGAGGGTCTCCATTTTTTTCACCCAGGCGTCTGCCTCAATCTGTGGATGATTCGCCATAGTGAAGAAGGGGAGTTCAAGACGGGCCAGATCGGCGATGTAGGCCGGATCGTTGATGATTTCCTGGACTTCTTTCCATGCCAGTGTTTGTTGGGCAGACAGCTTCGTATCTTTCATCATGTATTTGTCGAAAAAATGCAGAAACGAAACTCTCCATTCGTGCGGAATGTCGTCCAGCAGGTGAGATTCTTCCATTTTGGTGGAGATGAATTTTTTCCTTTTTTGGGCATTGGCGGTCAGCGAATCCACCAGACTTGTAACATACGTAAGAGACTGTCCGGAATGGAGCGTATCTTCTGCTTCACGCTGTTTGGCTTGTTGCAGAATGGAGAGCATGGAATTCATGGTTCCGATCTGGGTTTTCAGGGCTTCGATCTGCAAATCCAGCGCCTGTGACACGCCAAGTTCACCGGACATCAGCTTGCGAATATCCGATATGCCAAAATTCAAATAGCGAAGTGTTGTAATCAGTTCCAGGCGCCACACGTCTTGTGGTGTATAGAGACGGTGACCACCTTCCGTATGAAAAGAGGGCCGGAGCAGCTCGATTTCATCGTAATAACGGATCGTTTTGACAGTCGAGCCGATCATTTTGGCGGCTTCACCGATTGAATAAGTATCTTTTCTTTGGTTCACGAGATCACCTCATCATCTATTATACAATCTCCAGTCACTGGAGATTCAAATTCGGAAAGTTTCCCATGGAAATGTTCAGAGCCAGTTTAAATTCTGCCCATCTCGGTTACAAAGGAAAGAGTGCAACTTTTATGACAACAACATAATAAAATAAATTTAAATTTACATGGTAACGAAGAGCACAGAAATAACCTGGAGAAACGGAGTGTTCGCCTTTATCCCCGGATTTTCCCCTTATAAAGGGAGTGAAAAAAATCTGGGGATAACAGCGATCGTAAGGTTGTTCTGTGATCGTAGTGATCACTGTAAATGACCGAGGAGGAATTGAACATGGCTAATCAAGACCAGCACACCATGCAAGATCCGACGACACAATATCCGAAGGCAACATCAGATTGGAAACAGCAGCAGGAGGAGCCGGGGCTTCAACGGGAAATGACTCCTGTACCTGATGCCGGTGAGAAAAGCTATAAAGGCAGCGGGCGTCTGACCGGCCGCAAAGCGGTCGTAACCGGAGCAGACAGCGGTATTGGTCGGGCAGCAGCCATCGCTTTTGCCCGTGAAGGCGCGGATGTCGTCCTGGCTTACCTTCCTGAGGAAGAAGCCGATGCGAAGGAAGTGGTTAAGCTGATTGAGGAAGCAGGCCGCAAGGCTGTTGCGATTCCAGGTGACCTCAAGGATGAGAAATACTGCGAAGAACTCATTGAATCTGCTGTAAAAGAGCTCGGCGGGATCGATATTCTTGCTAATGTGGCAGGGAAACAGCAGTTTGTTGAGCAGATCGCCGATCTGACTACAGAACAATTCGATGCGACGTTCAAAACCAATGTCTATTCGATGTTCTGGCTCTGTAAAGCAGCTGTGAAACACATGAAACCAGGCAGCTCCATCATTAACACGTCTTCTATTCAGGCATACAAGCCATCTCCAATCCTGCTGGATTATGCGACAACCAAGGCAGCAATCAACACGTTTAGCAAAGCGCTGGCCCAACAGGTCGGCAGCAAAGGCATCCGTGTGAACGTCGTCGCTCCAGGCCCGGTATGGACACCGCTTCAGGTCGTTGGTGGACAGCCCGTAGAGAAGCTTGCTGATTTCGGCTCCAATACGCCGCTTGGCCGTGCAGGACAGCCTGCGGAAATGGCGCCTGCGTTTGTTTTCCTGGCGAGCCAGGAATCCAGCTATGTGAGCGGCGAGACATTGAACGCTAATGGCGGTACAGTTAGTCCGTAATATTGGGATATAAAAAAGACCTATGAAACATAGGCTAGTGATCATAGGCAAGATAAGCAAAGAACTCCATTCCCGATGAAGGTGAATGGAGTTCTTTCTTGTTATGGAATTTTTCTTGATTAATGAATTATTTCTGTTCCGGGTTAGGTTCCAGAATGGCGTAGCTACCGAGTGTAGCCAATTGGGCCGTACCCAGAAGGGCTTCATCGAATGCAGCTAGAGCTTCACCTGCTGCGGTCATCAGTTCATCTGAATCAACGGGCGATGCAAAACGGAGAATAACCCGTTTCTCCCCATTTTTCAGTTCACTTTCAGCCTTCACTTTGTATTCACTAATCGAAGCGACTTCAAGATCGTTCTGTACATAATAATCGTTCGCATCACTTTCGCCATTAAACAGGGCGAGTTCGGAATCCAGCCAGTAATCCTTATCCGCTATCGTTTTCTGACTTGCAGCCGTCTCATCATTTGCATTGTACAGGAAGTAAGGAATACCGGAATTGGTCAGGTTATTGGTGGCATCCACATGGAACCATTCATTCCCGATTTTGACCTTATTCCACGCATGAGGAACACCGCTTGACGCTCCCGTTACGACAATGCTTTCCAGTCCAGACAGATCGGACAGCAGTTTGTAAACAGAAGCATAGCTGGCACATACGCCAACGCCTTTGACAAGGATACCGTACGTTGTAAACGAATCATTGAACTGTGCATCGACATTTTTAAAGTTGTTCTGTTCCGCATTTTCCAGTGCTGCATCATCATATTTCGCGTTATCGTTCAGATAATCGTAGATGGCTTTCCGTTTCTCATCATCCTTCATGCCATCCTTGATGATGGAAGCAACAACTTCGTTTGCTTTGGCAATAATCTCGTCCTGTTTCTTATGGATCACATCTGCCGACTCATTGTAATGGATCGAAAGGGTAAGTGTGCCGTAATTGTATTCAAAACCTTCCACACCCAGAATCAATGGATTCTGATACATCACTTTCAGGACCACATCCGAGAGTGTTGTGAAGTTTTGGGCTTCAGGAAAAGCTTTCAAAGAAATCTTTTCTTGTGCTGCAATCATGTTTTTAGCCAAAACTTCTTCCAATGCAGAATCTGCATTGATCATGGCATCGCCTGTAGCAGGCTCAGGCACGGTTTCCTGATTACCTTGTTCTACATTTTGCTGTGTATTGGATTTCTGCTCATCCACCAAGTTGTCTTCTTCAGTTTCGGAGGCTGGATCAGGTGTTTCACTCGAACTTTCATCAGAAGCTTTATCGGAAGTATCATCGGAAGCCTCGTTGGATACCGGGTCAGTTTTATCTTCTGACGTTCCAGTATCGGTTGTGGACTCCGTAGATGGAGCTTCTTCCACCGTCGGTTCTGCTCCTGTTTCCGTTGAAGGCTCAGTCGCAGGCGCATCATGATTGTTGATAATCGTTGGCACATCTGGTGCAGGGACGTAAGGTGTGTCGTTCTTCGGTTCCACCAGTCCGTTGCTGGATTCAGCCACGGTCTGCTGAGCAAGTTTGTCCAAATCTTCTTGGGTGATATTTTCTACACGTACGTAACTTTTCAGAGCTGTACCTTTAATGTGAAAAGGAATATTTGTTTCATTGAACTCCGAAATCTCTACGTTGGTAGTATCATAGACAATGGTTTCTTGGGAAAACGAACCATCGATGTACTCAATACTTGTTGTTCTAGGCAATTCATTGATGTTCTTCAGTTTCTTCATGTACAGTTGTTCTTTTAAAGACATTGGCAACTGATTAGAGAGGGGTGCAGTGGCAACACCGTTGCTGAAATTGGATTCCTTGTCTCCGCTGACTGCGGTGACGTAATATTCACCCTTCATACCATGGTTCTGATAAGACGTCATCTGTTCATTAATGGTTCCCAGACCGCCTTTTCCATCTTCCATAAAATCATTAAAAGACGTTTCCGTTGTGGTCGTCAAAACTAAAGGGTTACTTCCATTGAAGGCTTTCTCCGCACCTTGCAAGGGAACGTTGTTGGTTTCAAAAATAACCGTTCGATCCGCACGATTATAGATTTTGTATTCGGTTGCCCCTTCGACCTTGTCCCAAGTAAGTTTAAAGCGTTTATCCTTGTCGATTTCATATTTGAGATTAGGAACAGCCAGTTCGGATTTTACTGTGAAAGGAATGATCATTGGTTGATCCAGTAGCGTGAGCTTTTCGGCATCCAGATCATAGTTAATACGAATGTAATAAATGGGGGCACCGCCCCAAGTGCTTTTCTCCTGTGTCCGTAATTTATCTGAGCTTAAAACACCCCATCCAAGAGGCTTAATGGAGACACTGTTGTCATTGATTTCTGGTATGGCATAAACTTTGCTGGCTTCAAGTGCCTTAATATCGGTATGTACACTAATAATGTCACTGGCTGACAAGTTACTTTTTCTTAAATCTGCTTTGAACTTAAACTTGAATTCTTCATCTTGAGCTACGTTATACATCGGCATGATCGCTTTATTCGATTCAGAGCCGTACTTCTGCTTCAAACTTAATATGCTAGGACCTTCTACTATTTCTGTGGGGTTATTTTCGGACGGGCTACTCTCCTTGTCATTGCTCTGGCATCCAGCCAATAACAGGGTGAGCGTAAACATAATCAATAATAAACGTTTCATGATACACCGCTTTCTCGTTTTTCTGAGTTGTTGCAAAAGCTAATTTCTAAATAATTTCTAAACACCTAAGATTATCATCTCTGGTTAAAACCCGTTTTCGAACCTCTTATCAGCTAAACCTCCTATTAATTCCCTAATGTCTTTTGCTAGTCTATGGTCATATAGACTTATTGTCAAGATATGTAATGGTATATTATGACTATATACAATAGAGTAAGAATCCTGTATAAGAGCTAGTTAAATTGATTTTTACGAGAGAGTGAGATTCGTCGATACTTCTGGTACAATGCATGATAAAACGAAAAATGGAGTGGATTGGATGACGCCAGAACAGATTGTCAGAACTTTTTTTGAAGAAGTTCGCTCGGGTCGTAATCTTGATTATGCCAATACACTGATGGCCGATCAGGTACTGGCTCACCAGGTGATCTCGGAAGAAGAAGTGACAGTCACAAGAACACCATCCGACTATGCGGATCATGTGAGGGAAATGATCGAAGAGTACGGAGATTTTTCGCTGCAGATTCAGGAGCTGCTTGCACAGGGAGATAAAGTATATGTACGCTGGAGACAAGTGGGTACTCATGTCGGAGAAGTGGATGGATATGCGCCGACCCACCTGCCAGTGATTGAAATTGCGAGTGCGGTATATCGGGTGGTGAATGAGCGAATTGCAGAATACTGGATTCAGATCGACAGGCTGGGGATCGAAAAACAATTGGAACGTAATCAGGGCTGAGAACCAGCTCTTTTTTAAAATTTTTTGAAGCCCAAGTCAATATACATCAGACTTGGGCTTCCTTGACTCTATACCAGTAGGTATAGATCTCCGAGAATCCAAGCTTGGCATACAGTTTTAATGCGGGTGCGTTGTAAGCAACTACTTGCAGATAACTGGACGTAGCGCCATTTGCTTTTCCCCAATGCAACAGATGAAGGATCATCTGCTCGGCCAATCCCCGATTCCGAAAGTTAGCGTCTGTAATGATGTCATACAATCCAATATAGCCTCGTTCCACCACACCGAATCCACATGCAACAACTTGTCCGTCATTGAACAGCGAGATGAAACCTGTGCGCGTACGGATGTTGGTCAACATTTGTTCCATCGTTCCCCGATGCATATCATTCACTTGATTTAGTCTGCAAAAGTGATCCAACCACTCTCCGGTCAACTGTTCGTTTATTTTTACTTCAGAGTGCTCAGGCTCCTTAATGGTTTCCAGACTCCGAGTCTGGACCCGGCTCAGATCCACAACATCATACCCCTTTTCATGCAAAAGCTGGTCGAGATGATCCGGCTGGATAAACGGTGTAATCTTAAATATGGTACTTAACTGATTGGAAGCGTAGATTCGCTCGCATTGCTCGATCTTTTCATGCACATCCAGGGTCGAGTAGTGAAGAGGTTGAATGGAGTTGGCACGCTTCGTATATCCCTGTGCAAAACGCAGTACCCATCCGTCAAAAAGCAAGGTTGATAAGGGCTGCCAATGGTTGAGCGATAGTTCCTCAATGGTTTTGTAATCCGGGTTCAATGTAGGGGTCATATCTATCCTCCTATCTTATAATTTTATAATAATACATATTTATGAATAAAAATTCAATTAAAACATTATAATTCGCTGAACATTATGCATGGAGTTACTGAATAGGTTACAATCTGAAGAATAAATCAGAATTTTGACATTGAAATATCGGAAGAAGTGGAGCACGTTATGCTAACTATTGAAATAAACAATCATCCTATTACCTGTCATATTGAATATGGAAAACGCAAGAAAGTCTCCATCACTATGGATTTACCTTATATGGTCACAATCAAGGCTCCCAATGGCACCAGCGAAGAAATGATTCAACAACTTGTGGAGCAGCATGGGGAAGTGATTTTGACGAAATCAGCCTTGATGCAGCAGGCGCTGGATGGTCCTCAAGCCAAGGAATACGAAGAGGAAGGCAAGGGAAAGTTCCTGCTTTTTGGCCAAGAACATGCGCTGCATGAGTTAATTGAAGTAGAGGGATATTCGGAAGAGGATTTGCGTGCGAATCTGAAGAAGTTTTATTTTGCCGAGTGTAAAAGAATGATCGGCGAACGCATCGGCCGTTACCAGCAAGAATTGAAGGTGAAGCCGAAGTCTGTGGATATCGTGGAATCGGCGACCAAGTGGGGAAGCTGCAGCTGGGACAAAAAACTTACGTTTAACTACCGCTTGGCGATGGCACCGCTGGAAGTCATTGATTATGTCATCATCCATGAATTGTGCCATATTCACCACATGAATCATGATCGTTCTTTTTGGCGTCGTGTTGGCAGTATTATGCCAGACTACAAAGCCAAGGAAGATTATCTGATGCGAAATGGCCGAGCCATGACGTTGTGAAAAATGCCATACCACGAGTGGACGTGGTGGAAGGAGTTTAAGATGACAGAGAGTACCTCTTTTGATGTGCTGGTAGATGAATATATCTCTCAATTCCCTTCGGATGTACAGGATAAATTACAGGCATTAAGACAGATTATTCGCGCTTCCGCTCCCAATGCGGTGGAGAAGATCAGTTACAAGATGCCCACATATGCAGAGCACGGAAACTTGGTTCATTTTGCCGCTTACGCCAAGCATATCGGATTTTACCCGAGTGCCAGTGGGATCGAAGCATTTAAGGAAGAACTCTCACGGTATAAAGGAGCCAAAGGATCGGTGCAATTTCCCATAGATCAGCCATTGCCAGAAGAATTGATCCGCAGAATTGTGGAATTTCGGGTACAGGCAAATGCGAAGAAGGCTTTGGAAAAGAAACGAAAGAAGTAGTGGAAGTAGGAAAACGTCTATCGATCTACTAAAGCAAGGGGAAATCATATGAACAAAGCTCTGATTGTATTGGATGTGCAATACGGGATTACGTCATTGAGGGATTTCACAGTACAGGTAGGGAACATTGAAGCAGTTATCGCTGATTTTGAACAGCGGAATGAACCGGTCATTTACTTGAAACATGTAGACTATGACCACGAGGGATCTTCACTATTTTACAAGAATGCTGCGGGTCTGGAGATTGTAGTCGACACTGGGCGGCATACGATTCTGGAAAAAAGTAAACCTAACGCCTTTAGCAACCCGGAGTTGAAGAAATGGCTTCATGAACATCAGGTGGAACATGTGTTTATTGTGGGATTTAATACAGAATATTGTTGCCTGTTTACGACAATTGCGGCCGAGCATGAAGGGTTCAAAGTCACTCTGATTGAGGATGCAACGGGTTCGGTAAATACAGAAGGGACTTATGAAATGCCAGGATTGGACATTCAGGACTTTGTCGGTTCGGTTCTGAACTGGTCCAATTGTATTGAGGTTTTATATTTGCACGAGTATAAGGAATTGTATGAGGATTAACACGGTTTATATGTGACTTCTAAGATTTGAGTATGGTATAATTAGAGCAGATTAGACGTAAAATGCAAAGAGAGCCGTGCTGGTAACACGACTCCTCTGAGCAATAGCCGCTTTTAAGGGCGGTGGGCTTCAGTAACATAAGGGCACGATGAAATAGACCGCATTCCTTTGCTATGGGGGCGGTCTATTTGCGTTTATCGGACAGAATGGCAACGATGAGAGTACCAAAGGTAAGCATCAACATGATTGCTTCAAAAACTGTCACAGGGCATCCCTCCCTTCATGGCGAGGTAGCCGACCGACCCTTTAAGCCTATTCTATTGCTTTGTTGATTATAGCATATTTTGTAAGAAGCTATGGCGTCAGAATCTGTGTATATGTAACTCGCTCATTAGTTGCAGGGCATCCCGAAACCCTTGTAAATAAATCTCTCTTTCCAGAAGTGTTTGCATAGAAAGTTGGGTATCTTCATATAAAAAAATGGTCTGATTCAGATGTTCAGGTAAAGCTTGGCGAATGGTATGAAAATAATGATCAGAATCTTCAGATAGTCGGGTATAATCAGGCTGCGTGTGAGACAAATTGTTGTATAATAACTCTAAGCGCGTTCGGATTAACGGTTCTGCCAAAGATTCCAGAGATTCTATCATGCATTCTCCTACTTTCTATGAATTGAACTATAGAGATTTAATAACTCATATAGTTATGATAACTTAATTAGTTATTAACGTCAAGAGTTACTATATTTTATGTTAAGGGATGTTTTCAGATGATCAAATTCACTCTCGAACAAGTTCTGAAGGATAAGGGTATGTCTATGTATGCTTTGGCTAAAAAAACAGGAGTTCGTCCGAATACCATTGGACAATGGGTAACGGATAGCGGTTTTGAAGTCAAATCGATCACAATCGACACCCTTGAGAAAATTTGTGCAGCACTGGAATGTCAGCCAGGCGACCTAATCAAGTATATTGACTAGAAGCCATGTTTAATAGGCAATACCAGGCTGGGGGTACACTTTTCAATCATGGCGTTATACCTGTTTGTTTGGAGGAGAACATGTATGATTAAGATTCATTTATCTCGAATTATGGGAGAGAAAAGAATTAACATTGCCGATTTATCCCGACTAACCGGACTACATAGAAATGGGATTGCCAAATTATATAATGAGGAAACAGATGGCGTGAAGTTCGATACGCTGAATCGAATATGCGAGGCTTTGGATTGTGAGATCCAGGATATTATTGAGTTTATTAAGGACGAAAAGTGATCTTCAACGATTAGCTTAAAGCCCATATACTCTTTTATAAAAATAGACATACGGACCGTTACCTTAACCAAGGAACGGTCTTTTTTTGTGCTGTAAATCATCTCCCAATGAGTATTCATTCGCACGAATCTGAATTCAGCCTTTTTTCAGGTAGAGGCATTATACTATTCCCGAATCCTGTACTGGAAAAGGAGTTTTGGCATGTCTAAGGTGATCCATAAGTCGCTTTATCTCATTCTGCTTATTTTTGTCGGTGTGTTTATCGTTTCGTCCCTGTTCATACGTGCACAGTACAATTACACCTTGTACGGGGATAATCCGATTCTGGGCGCACAGCAGTGGAGTATTTTTATCCCGGTGATTGCATTGCTTCTTGTATCCGGTGTCTTGTTATACCGGCTTTGCCTGAAGCTGAACAAAGCCAGCCCAAAGGTTGTTATTCCAGTGGTGCTGCTATGTTCTCTAGCTATTCAAATCATAATTATCTTCGTATTTCCAAGAGTGCCTACCGATGATTCGCAGACGGTGCTTTCGCTCGCCATGAACATGCTCTACGATCAGGACTATTCCTCGTTCGAAACGGGCGGATATTTGCACATGTTCCCGTTTAACTTTTCTACCGTCTTGTATTTAAAAACATTGCTGTATCTGTTCCCGGATAATTATTTGGTGATCAAGCTGTTCAATATTTTGTTTTCAACCGTAACGACATTAATGATTTATCTCATTTATAAACAGTTAAATAACAAGTCCACGGAGCGTGATTACGGGGTTCTGATCTTCGCGGCGACGTATCTGCCATCTCTGTTCCTGAACAACCTGATCTATAATGATGTGATCGCCACAGCATTTCTGACATCGTGTCTATACTTTGTTATTCGTTTTGTGCGTGAAAAGTCTTGGAAAACAATCATTATCGCTGCCATGCTGCTCGCGGTGGGAAACTACTTCCGAAGCGTCGGCGTGATTGTGCTGATTGCTGCCATGTTAACCATTCTGCTGAATATGCGAAGTATTGGATTCAAGAAAGGAATTGCTTCCATTTTTGTGCTGGCTATGTTGTTTAACGTCCCAGGTTGGACTCAGAATGCGGTCTTGAATTCTTCTGGTGTAAGTGAACCTGTTGGGGAAAATTCGGCTCCGGTCTATATGTGGCTGAACATGGGGATTAATCTCGAAAGATTCGGCTTCTGGGATAATATGGAGAGCTACCAGATCTATCAGAGAGATGCTAATTATAATAAAGCTGAAAGCACGGAGCTGTACAAGCAGGAGATTGAACGGAAACTGTCAGAAGCCAGCTTAAGTGACTTGGCCCAGATGTATTACAAAAAGATCATTTGGACCTGGACCGAAGGAACCTACCAAATGGATCGATATGGCATCGGTAATGAAAGCTCCTCGGGGATGGGGGGAGGAAGAGGTGGTGGAATTGCCGGCTCCTATAGTTATACCAATGCGGTAACAGACTTGTTCCAGGGAGATTCCGTCTACCGGACGGGGGTGCTCTGGGTCGTTTATGTGATGAATTTCTTGATGTACTGCTTTATTGTCATTCGCTTAATCGGTAGTATTCGTGGAAAAAGGTATGATGAGGTCTCTTTAATTCTGGTTATTCTCGGATTTATCGGATTCTATATTCTGTGGGAGATTAAATCGAGGTATATCTACCCCGTATATCCGTTGCTGGTTGTATTGTCGTACATGGGATTCAAAGATGCGTATAATTTCATATTTTATAGAAAACTTGGCTGGGAACGCTCTTCCCTGAGAAAGAGGTGATCCGTATGCGAAAAAAAGGATATCTCACATCGGCTATGCTCCTGTTGTTTACCTGCACAGTTCTGCTCTCCGCCTGCGACGCCATCACTGCCCAGAACATTACGAATACTGGTTCTGCCCAAGGAATGAATGGTGGCGGAATGATGAATGGCGGTGGCCCTGGCATGAACGGAGGAACACAGAGGGGCGGGGGCCAAGGAATGAATGGCAGAACAGGCAGCACGGACGAGATGAGGGGAATGATGAATGCCGACCTTACGGGCAGAGTTACTTCCGTTGAAGGAAGCACAATCACGATCGCATTACTTGAGGTGCAGGACAACTCATCCACAGGCTCCACGAATGGAAATGGAAGACAACCAGGCGTCTCCAGAGGCGGGAGTACAGACATGAAGGATACTGGCATCGAAATGAAATTGAACATTGGTGATGATGTGAACATCTCACAAGGAATGGGCATGGGGGCACCTGGTAACAACCAAAGCGCCGATTCTTCCATTCAGGTGTCTGATCTGAAAGAGGGAGATGTCGTTATGGTTTGGTACAAGGAGAACACGGAGACTGTAGAACGCATGGTTGTTACACAATCCTGATAACCTTTGCCTGTAATCAATTATTGGAGTATTATGGAAATAACTTGTTTTTCGGAAGGAGTGATCGTCATGAAACGACGGGCTAAGATGATGCAAAGCGTGACTACAACAATTAAGGTGAATACGAACTGAATAGATCCGGCAGAGCAATGGAAGCATGACCAAGCATTTGTATTTTTGCTTAAGTGACGAAATCCAAAGTCTGCCGACATATAGGGATATAACTGCTCATTTTTCATGGTATTCACGAGGCTTATTTGCTTATGAAAGTATACCTCGTGCAACCGGAATTTTTTGAAGCCGCAGGCATAGCCTGCGGCTTTTTGCGCGCAAAAATAGGAATCAGAACCCTAAAAGCGTTCTATATTAAACGACCACTAAGGAGATATGCCCATGTTAAAACTTAAATATTTATTCCAAAATAACGATCTCGCCGAGATGATTTTGAAAAACTGGAGTTATGATCTGGAGTCACTGGACATGTTTCAATATTATCGTATATCCTCCAATGCCGTGTATCCATTCAGAGATCAGGGAGAGGTTCGGTTGCTTCGTTTTGCCCCGATAGAGGAGAAAAATCAAACGAATCTTGCAGCGGAGCTAGAGTTTCTGTCCTTTCTTAAATTGAACCAATATGGAGTCATGGAAGCTGTGCCATCCCGTGAAGGAAATGAGTTGGTGGAGGCCCATACGCCTTGGGGAATGTATTATGCCTCCGTATTCAAACGAGTCCAAGGTAACCAGATGGGCAGTATCGATTTAAATGACCCGATCGTGCACAGCTTGGGTGAGGCATTGGGGAGGTTGCATCGTTTATCCTGCGAATACACACCCAAACAGGCGAAACGCTGGACGTATACGGATGTACTGGATTGGATGAAGGATGTGCTGGGGGAGTTCCCTGGTGAGAATGCGGCGCTCAATGAGGTAGAAGTTCTTCGGGATTCTTTTGCACATTGGCCCGTTACACAGCAGACCTTCGGGTTAATTCATTATGACTTTGAACTGGATAATGTCTTCTATGACGAGGAGAGTCAGTCCTGTTACGCCATTGACTTCGATGATGCGATGTACCACTGGTATGCAATGGATGTGGAGCAGAGCCTCGATAGTTTACAGGAGGAAATCCAGCCGGAGCAATGGGAACAGAAGAAGCAAGCGTTTATGCAAGGGTATTGGGCAGAAGCTGGAGACACCTATGATATGGAGTCGATGTTCCATGCATGCCGTCGCTTTGCCAATCTGTACGGTTACGTACGTGTGCTTCGATCTGGAGCAGAACAATGGGCGCATGAGCCGGAATGGATGAGTGGATTAAGAGTAAGGTTGGATAAAGCGATGGCAGCAAAAGCAAAGCATTTCGGTTAAGCAGCAGAACCTACAACTACCGTCCAATTGATCCTGATTATTTTTTCGGTCGAGATGATTAAGCTTAAATCAGGTATCCGCACGAGCTCGACGAAAAAATGATTGATTTTTTATTCGTCTCCATTGTAACATTGGATTAAGCGCTATACCTTATTTTGGAACATCATTGTATATGGTCAAACGGAAACCGGCAAGTCGTTACACCAATTGAATGAAGAGGACGGTCATAACGGACATGGACGACAAAAAGCTAATTATCTTTTTTGACAGCGGCGATACCATCGTTGATGAATCTACCGAGATTCGGGACGAAGAAGGAATTGTTCTGACTGCGGATCTGATTCCGGGTGCGGATATCACGATTCAAAAGCTTCATGAACAAGGATACACACTGGCCCTGGTTGCTGACGGCGATGCACAATCCTTCAAGAACGTATTTAAGCAGCATGGACTTCATGATTATTTTAGCGCAATGATTATTTCGGAGAATATTAAAGCCAGCAAGCCAAGCCCGCGGATGTTCAAGGCAGCAATTGGTGCGCTTGATTTGTCCGAAGGGGATTTTTCCAGGACAGTGATGATTGGTAATAACCTGAGTCGTGATATGAAGGGAGCCAACGCACTGGGCATCACCAGCATCTTTCAGAGCTGGACGCCTCGTTATCCCCATGAGCCCGTGGATGAGACAGAACGTCCAGCTCATACGGTTGGTGAACCGCTGGAGTTGCTTGAACTTATTGAACGGCTGAATGCCGAGGTCAAATAAATAAACAATTTCGGCCAGCCCTGGAGCAGAAGGAAAGATTCTCATTCAACCTTCTGCTCAAGGGCTATTTTTACTTTTTTAATTGAGAAAATGATAGAATGATCGTAAAATCCGGAACGGGGGTAGGTGATTTACATGGAAGAACCACATCGGAAGCCGTTGTTATACTTGCAAACTGCCGATTGGGTGATGGAAGAAATTCGCAACCGGAAATTGCAGCCACATGATCCCGTGCCATCGGAAGGAGAACTCGCCAAACTGTATTCAGTCAGTCGCATGACAGCCAAGCTTGCGCTGCAAATTTTGGAGAAACAAGGCATAGTCTACCGGTTGGCGAGGCGAGGCACATTTATGTCGGGAGATTATTTGAGCGATCTGGGTAAAGAGCCTTTACCTGGGAATGTTACAACAGACCAGAAGCCTGTAAAGCGAAAAATTGCCCTGTTGTTCCCCAACATGGATGATTACGTGGCCAGAATTATAGCATCCGTCGAGCAGGAAGCGCGGAAATCGGGGTGTCAGCTGCTTGTTCGGATCACCACGGATAAAGAGGATGAGAGCTTTTGCCTGCAAGAGCTGTACGAGGAAGGAATTGACGGGATTATTCTTTTCCCCCGGGGAAGAACTCGTTGCAGCGAGAAGGTGCTGGAGCTTAATCTGCTGAATTATCCACTGGTAATCATCGATCGAATCTTCCGTGAGGTCAATATTGATTGTGTGTACCATGACCATTATCAGGGAGCCTATAACTTGACAGAGTACTTAATTGAGAGAGGACATCGGGAGATAGGCTATATTTCCATGCCGTTTGATGGAGTGACAAGCCGGGAGGATCGATATAAAGGATATGTGCAGGCCATGCTGGATTACGCGCTGACGGTCAATGGGCGTAATATCCTCTTGGATTGTGCAGAGGATTACATGCTCAACCTGAATGGATCCAATCTCCAGCTCGAGCATTTCATTCAAAGTAATCCTGCAATGACGGCGGTTGTGTGTGCGGATGATTATCTCGCAACTTCCTGTCTGCACACGGCTTTGTCCATCCAGAAGCGGGTACCTGAAGAGCTGTCCATTATTGGTTTTTCCGACATCCAGTTGGCGAGTCTTTTGCCCGTTCCGCTGACTACGGCAAGACAAACCACAGAGAAGCTTGGACAAGCAGCAGTGAATTTGCTGTGCAAACGGATGGAGAACTCCCGAGAAGGAGCGTTATCCATTAAGGTAAATACAACCATCATCGAACGAAGCTCCGTACGAAATCTTAATCCATAAACATTGATGTTAGTTCCGCTCATTTAAGCCTTTCTTATCTTGATTTAAGGATAAGAAAGGCTTCTCCTGTATATCAGTGACATATGTTATTTAATATCTTGTTCAACCTATGAAAATACATAATATGTTATATTTATCGTGGTTTTATGCAAATATATTGTAAATTATAGTAATTATATGAAGTTTTTTCTGAGAAAGATTTTACACTTTATATCATTGTATATGTCAATGACATATATTAGTGTGAAGATATACCACGTACCAGAAGAATGAAGGGGGGGCCTTTCGGAAAGCGCCACCATACATCCTGGGAAATGACCTGCAGAGCCAAAAGAAATGAACGTACGAGCGTTGGCAATAAACGAAATCAATATTCGAAGAGGAGCCCGATGATGACAATCAAATCCTTGCTTGCAGCTTCGTTCTTGGCAGTATCTCTTTTCTTTCCACTGGCGCAGCCTGCGCAGGCGGCAGATGATAATCCCGTAACAGTGTACCAGGATGGAGACTTTGGAGGCACCTCCCAACAATTTGGGGTTGGCCTGTTTAATGTGAGTCAGCTTAACGTGGTGGGCAACGATAAAATATCCTCGGTAAAGGTAGCCCCGGGATATCGTTTAACCTTATATCGTGACAAGGATTTTTCCGGAGGTACCAAAATGCTGACCGGGGACGCAGGCTGGCTCGATGATTTTAACGACGCAACCTCCAGCCTGAAAGTGGAGCGGATCGGAGGCCCCAATAAACCGGTTATCGCGTATTCTAATTCGCCTTATGGAGGTTTTGAGCAGCAGTTTGATATTGGCAGCTATAATGTGGACGAATTGAAGAATGGAGTGGGGAATGACACCATCTCTGCACTCCGCGTTGCCCCCGGGTATAAGGTAACACTGTACAAAGACTACAATTTCGGCGGCTACTCTAAGGTTCTGACTGCAGATGCGATTTATGTTGGCAGTGACATTAATGATTCTGTATCCAGCCTGAAGGTTGAAGCTATCTCTCCGTTGGATAACACATCGGTTGCCGTTCCGGGTAACAATTACAGTGATGCAGCTAAACGTGAAATTTTGCAAACCTTTGCGCCAAGAATCTGGTTTGCCCAGGGAGAGAGCTATTTTCCGTCTTCGGTAGAACATACGCTGCCTTATGTGGATCGGTATGTGAACCCAGATTCGGGATTGTATGAATTCAAGACAAAAACAGAGTTGAATCCCTATACCCTGAAACTGCCGTATTTTACAGGAGATCTGGCTAATGCGCCAATCTACGCGTTTTGGGTGGAGAAGGAATATAACAACGTTGACCTTGTATATTTCCAGTTCAGTCCTTATGATCTTGGAAAAACGGTGTTTGGTACGGAAGTGGGAGATCATGTGGGGGACTGGGAGCGGGTTACGGTCAGATTGGCGAAGTTCACCGATCAGAACAGTAACTATGTGAAACCAGTACAAGTCTACTATGGTGCACATTCTTTCGGTACAACCTACAATTGGGGTGAAGTGGACAAAATAAACAATACGCATCCTGTCGCCTATTCGGCGTTTGGTTCCCATGGGATGTGGAAAGACCCCGGCAATCATGTCTATCAGGAACTTGTCGTGACCCAGTTGATTGATGTAACCAATCAGGGAACGGCATGGGATACCTGGAACAACATCCAGGCTTTTCAGTATGATCCGAATAACCGGACAGGCAACGGTCTGGGGAATAATTGGCCGTCATGGCTGGACAGGGATTACAGCAATCCGAACAGCCTGTCTGTCTATAGATTCGGAAATCCGTCCCAAGGCTCTTTCTTTGGTCAGCCGCTGCTTGCTGGAGGACCTACAGGTCCGCAGGAAAAAGGTGCATTAACGAATGACGTTATTTTAGATTAAACGAAATCAAACAGGGGGACTCGCTTTCACGTGAAGCGGGTCTCCCATGCTTATTAGAGGACTACACCGGAGATCGACCTGGAGTATTCAAAAAACAGTGATAACTGTGAATCTAACAACGGAGGCTCAGACAACAATGACTAACCCAAAAAGAGTACATGTCGTTTTCAAAACGCACCTGGATATCGGATTTACCCACTTGGCGGAAAATGTCGTAAGGCAGTACGTGGAAGAATATGTGCCCAAAGCAATCGCACTTTCTGCGCAGTTGAAAGCGGAGGGAGGACGGGAGAGATTCATCTGGACCACGGGTTCCTGGCTGATCCGCCACTATCTTAATCATGCGACCGAAGAGGGGAAACAGGCCATGGAACAGGCGATCCGCAAAGGTCATATCGTGTGGCACGGTCTGCCGTTCACGACGCATACCGAACTGATGGACGCCTCATTATTTCGCTACGGGTTGTCCATCGGACTGGATCTGGATAAACAGTTTGGTAAAACAACCATTGCGGCAAAAATGACGGATGTACCCGGCCATACCTTGTCCATGGTGCCCTTGATGAGTGAAGCGGGTCTCCGGTATATGCATCTTGGGGTTAATCCGGCTTCCATGCGCCCGGATGTGCCCAAGCTGTTCAGGTGGCAGGCACCGGATGGCAGTGAGATCATCGTCAACTATGCGGACACCTATGGGGAGGCAGTCGAAATCGAAGGTATCGACGATATCTTGTTGTTCGCTCATACGGGCGACAATTGCGGACCGCCAAGCGCAGAAGAGATTCGTGAACAGTTCCAGCATATCCAGGAACGTTACCCCGATGCACAGATTATGGCTTCATCTCTGGATGCATTTGCAGTGCATCTTGATCAGGTTCGGGACCAATTACCTGTTGTACGTGAAGAGCTCGGGGATACCTGGATTCATGGAGGCGGTACCGACCCGCTGAAAATAGCCCGATTTCGCCAGTTGCAGCGGTTAAGAGACAAGTGGCTGACCGAAGGCCGGATCGATCCGGCAGACGCTGAATATAAAGGCATGAGTGATGCCATGCTGCTTGTTGTGGAACATACGTGGGGGCTTGATGTGAAGAAATGGCTTCCGGATTTCCGGAATTATACTAAGCCTGACTTCAACCGGGCGCGGGAAATTAATGACGTCGATGTGGATGATATCCCCGCAAAGTTTCAATATATCGGTGCGTTCGCCATGGATGAGTTCGACAGTCATTCCAGTGGACTATTTTCCTCTGAGACGAGCCGTCGCACTTATTCCATGATAGAGAGCTCTTGGGCGGAACAGCGGGAATACTTGGACAAGGCTGTGGCGTGCCTGAGTGATGATAAACAGAAGGAAGCGCGGCAAGCTTTTGAACAACTAACTCCAGTTAAGCGTGCGTTTGCCGACACAGTATCCGTGATAACCCATCAAGTGTATAACAGTGGCGGATATCAGTTGGCCTTCAATAACAATGGAGCCCTGATTCAGCTGACGGACGAGAAGGGAAAGAATTGGGTGAATGCAAAGCATCCGTTCGGGGCCTATGCCTATGAGACCTTCGGTACGGAGGATTACGATCGATATTTCCGCACTTATATGCAGAACCTTCCGGTGACCCATCCTTGGGCAGATGCCGATTTCAGCAAGCCTGGCTTTGAATTTGTGCGCCCGCTGCCAAGCCATCAGGTGTATCTGCCAATCGTGACCGACATGAACATTTCAGGCAGTGCTCATGGCGATACGTACGGGTTCCGGTTATCCATGCCAGCAGAAAGTTATGAATTGTACGGAGCACCCAAGGAACTGGAGCTGGTGTACACTTTTACGCAGGCAGGAGTGATTGAGGTTAGCTTGCAATGGTTTGGAAAAGAAGCGAATCGTCTTCCGGAGGCAAGTTGGTTCGGATGTGGCCTCAAGGTGGATAACCCCAATCTGTGGATGATGGATAAGCTTGGAGGACGAATCTCCCCGTTGAATGTTGTAAAAGACGGCAACCGCAATCTACACGCTGTAGACAGGGGAGTGTTCTATGAAGGCGCAGATGGACATGCTTCAATTGAAACGCTGGATTCTCCTTTAGTCGCACCTGGACAGAGAAGACTGCTGCAATTCGACAATTCGTTTGTTTCGCTTGAATCCGGATGGCAGTTTAATCTGCATAACAATATCTGGGGCACGAATTTCCCTATGTGGTACGGCGAGGATGCCAAATTCCGCTTCCGACTAAATACAACTGCAAACCGCAAATAAAAGAAGATATTGTGGAATTTTACCAAAAATTGATGATTGGATAATAATCCAAGTACAATTGGAACCTATACTTGGATTTGTGAGTGAGGATATGGTTTGAAATGAACCGAGCTGTTCCTGAAAAATTCCTGAAATCATTTTGAAGAAACAACAATTTTTTTGTTAAAACGCTATTGCTTGAACACAGTAAGCCATGTATTATATACAAATAAAGCGTTTACATTTTCTTATATGGTAATTAAACCGGTTTAATTTTGTGTGATGTTTTCCCAACGAGAACTTCTTTTTCGCCACATTATTAAACCGGTTTAATAATGCCTACATATTTTACATAGAGGTTTATTCCGTCAGGGAGGTGAGCGCCAACCAGAGCAATGCAGGCAAGTTTAATGGTGAATCCAAATGTGGAGGGGTTTAGCTTGAAGAGGAAAAGCAATTTGTTAATTATTCTGGTTCTAATCACGACTGTGCTGGGAGGATGCTCGTTTTCTTCTGCTAACAACGAGAATGAGGAATCTAATGTGAAAGAACCTATTGTTACGGACAACAGTGCAAAAGAAGCGCCGATGCTGGCAAAGCTTGTTGATGAAGGTAAATTGCCTGCACTGGCTGAGCGCTTGCCGGCTTCCAAAGACATTATGGTTGAAGAGGTTGTTGAGGAGATCGGGCAATACGGTGGAGATTGGAATATGCCTTGGACTGGCGTTCCAGATAAGTGGGGCATAGGCCAACCAACAGAAGAAGCGCTGTTCCGCTTCAACAAGGAAGGTAACAAGGTTGAGCCAAACGTAGCCAAAAGCTATGAAGTGAATGAAGATTCCACCGTGTTCACCATCCATTTGCGGGAAGGCATGAAGTGGTCCGACGGTGTTCCTTTCACAGCGGATGATGTTCTCTTCTATTGGGAGCATATGTTGACCAAAGAAACTTTCGGCAAAAAGATTTATGACGCTTATTATTCCGTTGATCCCGTTACCGGAGATAGAGCGTTGGCTGAAGTGAAAAAGGTCGATGACTACACGTTTACCGTAACCCACAAATATCCGAGTGTGCTCTTCCTGGAACGTGTGGCCATCGATAACAAGTGGTTCTTCGCTCCCGCACACTTCCACAAAACCATCCTTCCAGAGTTTGTTGGTGATGCAAAAACACTGGAGATCACGAAGCAGTGGGGCTATGAAGATCCCAAAGTGTTCTTGATGGAAACCGGGTATACGGACTGGCTGCATTACCAGATCCCTACACTCCGAGCATGGGTGCCAACCAATGATCCGAACGGCGATCAGTTTGTCATGGAGCGCAACCCGTACTACTGGAAAACAGACAAAGAAGGCAAACAGCTTCCGTATATTGACCGAATTGTAGCGACCAAGATTCAAGATCCAAGTCAAAAGGTACTTGGAACCCTTGCGGGTGATTACAACCTGGTGATCTTTGATTCAAAAGACTTCACGGTGTTGAAAGAGAATGAGAAAAAAGGCGACTACCGTATTATCCCTTGGACACAACCAGCTTGGTCCAGTGCCGGAATACAGTTAAACCAGACAACAGAGGACCCGAATCTCCGCAAATTGTTTCAGGATATCAAGTTCAGGGAAGCACTCTCCATTGGGGTAGACCGTAACCAGGTATCTGAGATTGTCACCAGTGGACTGGGCGAGCCGATTCAAGCTTCCGTACCGCAAGGCGTAATGGGTTTTCAGGAAGGGTGGGCTCAGCAGTGGGCGGAATACGATCCTGAACGAGCTAACCAAATTCTTGACGAGCTTGGTTTAAACAAGCGGGATAAAGACAACTTCCGTCTGAACCCTGACGGCTCCGAGCTGACGCTTACCGTGATCGAGAACACGACCGATACGGCATCCTTCCTCGAATTGCTTAAGAAATACTACGAGGATATGGGGCTGCGCACGAACCTGAAAGTGGTTGACGGCGGCACTCATTTTGATATGAAATATGCCAACCAGATTCCGATGACTACCGAGAATATTTCTGTCGTCAACGTAGCCTTCCGGCCGGATACCATGGTTCCGCTCCGTGTAATCACTCCATGGTTCGGTCATTACGGTTTGTACTCCCAATCTGGCGGCAAAGAAGGCATCAAGCCTGAAGGCGATGTCGCTAAAATCCTTGAGTATTGGGAAAAGGTCAAAGCTAGCAAGACACTGGATGAAATCAATCAGTATAGCAATGAAATCGTAAAACTGCACCAGAAGAATCAATGGGTCATCGGATATGCGGGACCAACTCCGGTGCTGATTACGGCTTCGAATAAAATTCATAACATTCCTACGGATCTCATCTGGTCCGATGAGTATCGCTCGCTGGGTCAAGGCCATCCGGCACAATTTTTCATCAAGCAATAGCTGGTGAAGCATTCAGGTAAACAATAGTGAGGAGGGATTTATCCTTGCTATTGTTTCCTTTTGTATCATTCACGCGGTGCAGAGGAGAGGAATAGATGTTTGAATACATTTTAAAACGAATTCTGTTGGCCATTCCCGTTGTTGTTGTGATCTCCTTTATCGTCTTCTATATTATTCAATTGCCGCCTGGCGATTACGTATCCTCCTACTCGGCCAAGATGTCCGCTTCAGGGGATATCATGACTCAGGCTGAAATGGATGACATGCGGGCGAATCTGGGGCTGGACCGGCCAATCTATGAACAATATTTCGTCTGGGTAAAGAAAATAATACTGCATGGCGACTTTGGTTTCTCGTTCAACTACAACAAACCGGTAATGGCGGTGATCCAGCAGTATATGGGACTGACGCTGGTTGTCTCGCTGGTGACGATGGCCTTCCATTATATAATCGCGATCCCGGTCGGGATCTACACAGCAGTAAAGCAGTACTCTGCGGGCGATTATTTCTTCTCCGGCCTGAGCTTTATCGGAATGGCAACGCCCAACTTTTTGTTAGCTATCATTCTCATGTTTTTTTCCTATAAGTGGTTCGGCAATCCGTTGCTCGGCTTATTCTCCAACGAATACGTGAATGCGCCGTGGTCCATGGATAAGGTAAAAGACTTAATGCAGCATATGGTGATTCCGGTCATTGTTATCGGACTTTCGGGTACTGCGGATCTGATTCGGATCATGCGGGGACAGATGCTTGATGAGCTGAATAAACCGAATGTCATCACAGCTCGTGCTAAAGGTCTATCAGAGATGCAGATTCTGTTCAAGTATCCAACACGTGCAGCCTTGAATCCTATTGTGAGTACCTTTGGCTGGTCACTGTCCTCCATCTTTACCGGTGCTACCATTACAGCAATCGTATTAAACCTGCCGATTCAAGGGCCAGTTATGCATAATGCACTGCTCGGTCAGGATATGTATCTTGCTGGAACTTTTTTATTGATCATGGCTTTGCTGACGGTTCTCGGAACGCTTATTTCCGATATTTTGCTGGCTTGGCTTGATCCCAAAATACGTACAGAGTTCAGAGGATCCTAATCATGAGACCACTACCGTTATTTAAAGGTCAAAGGCCGGCAGTCCCAGTTACAGCAGCACCCAAAGATACTGTATACAGCTCGCAGTGGCGGCTGATCTATCAGAAATTCAAGAAACACAAATTGGCCCGAATCAGTATGTACATTTTGGCTGCATTTTACGTCATTGCGCTGTTCGCGCAGTTTATCGCGCCCTATGGGCTGCAAAGCTATGACAGCAAGTACGTCAATGCACCGCCTATGGGACTTCGATTTGTCGATGCGGAAGGCAAGTTTCACATCAAGCCGTTTGTGTATGAGCTGAAAAGTGAGCGTGACCCCGAAACATTGCGTAAAATGTTTGTCCCGGATACCGAAAAAAAGTACTTCTTCAAATTCTTCGTAAAGGGAGAAGAATATAAGTTTCTTGGCCTGATTCCGATGTCCACGCATTTGTTCGCCGTAGATGAGCCAGGAAGAATATTTTTGCTAGGCACGGACGGCATGGGTCGTGACCTGTTCTCCCGGATCGTGTTGGGCAGTCAAATTTCACTCAGCATTCCGCTGGTCGGCGTAGGCATTAGCTTTATCCTGGGCTTGATTATTGGAGGCATTTCCGGTTATTTCGGCGGCTGGATAGATTCCTTGATTCAACGCATCATCGAAATCATCCGTTCCTTTCCGACGCTGCCGCTGTGGATGGCATTATCCGCTGCAATTCCGCCGCGCATTCCGGTAGTGACCATGTATTTATACATCGTTATCATCTTCGCTTTTATTGGCTGGACGGATCTGGCACGGGTCGTCAGAGGTAAGTTCATTTCGTTGAAGAATGAAGACTATGTAATTGCTGCAAAGATCGCTGGTGTAGGGGACGCCAAGATTATCGTCAAACACCTGCTGCCAGGCTTCATGAGTTATTTGGTCGTGGCGGCAACCCTGGCGATTCCCAGCATGATTCTGGGTGAGACGGCCATGAGTTTCCTCGGCCTTGGCGTCCGTTCGCCGGCAACCAGTTGGGGCGTGCTGCTTCAGGAGGCCCAAAAGATCGAAAATGTGGCCCTTTATCCATGGAAGCTCATTCCACTGGCTTTTGTCATTCTGACAGTATTGACCTATAACTTTATCGGCGATGGCTTGCGTGACGCAGCAGATCCGTACAAAAAATAATTGTCCAAATACTAGGCAAGCGAGGGGATAGCATGGCAACTCAAGCTGTTCATAAGGAGCAACCTTTACTGTCCGTTCAAGACCTGAAGATTCGGATTCAGATGGAAAACGGTGTCATGAATGCCGTGGATGGTGTCGACTTCAATATATACAAAGGAAAAACCCTTGGGCTTGTCGGGGAATCGGGCTGCGGCAAAAGCCTGACAAGCCGATCAATCATCAGCATCAATCCCAAGGAATGTGAAACGAGTGGAACAATCACTTACAATTCCGACTCGGAAATGGCCCTCCATGGTCTGAATCTGTTATCCCTGAAACCGACGGGCAAGCAGATCCGCTCCATCCGCGGCCGTAAAATCTCGATGATCTTTCAGGAGCCAATGACGGCCTTCTCACCGATGTATACCATCGGGAATCAGATCATGGAAGCGATCCGAATCCATCAGACGAAGAACAAAAAAGAGGCCAAAAAAATCGCATTAGAGATGCTGAGCAAAGTCGGTATTTCCGATCAGGCCAAGCGTTTCGATCAGTATCCGCATGAATTCTCGGGAGGTATGCGTCAGCGGGCGATGATCTCGATGGCATTGTCCTGTAACCCCGAAATTCTAATTGCCGATGAGCCCACCACAGCGCTCGATGTGACCATTCAGGCTCAAGTACTGGAACTCATGAAAAGCCTGCAGGCGGAATTTGGCATGGCCATTCTGCTGGTGACCCATGATCTGGGTATTATCGCCGAGATGTGTGACGAGGTTGCGGTGATGTATCTCGGAAGAATTGTTGAGCAGGCCCCAATGAGAGAAATCTTTAACAATCCGAAGCACCCCTATACGAAAGGGTTACTTAAATCAATGCCCAGATTGGGAGGAAACAAAAGCAAACGGCTGGATTCCATCGAAGGCTCTGTTCCGATGCCGATCAACATGCCCCCGATGTGCGGATTCTATGATCGCTGCAAGGACAGAATTGAAGGCGTATGTAATCGTCAGGCTGTACCGAAAACCGCGATCTCAGACCAGCATATGGTCCGATGTTTCCTGTACGCGGACCAGAGAGAAGGAGAAGCACAATGACCAAGTCCATTCTTGAAGTCCTCAACCTGAACAAAAGCTTTCAGGTCAAATCCAAAAAAGCCCTGTTCAAAAAGCCCAAACCCATTCACATTCTGAACGAAATTTCATTTGAACTCCTTGAAGGGGAAACCTTGAGTATTGTAGGGGAATCCGGCTGTGGGAAAACGACGCTAGGACGATGTATTGTCAGAGGTGTGGATGCTTCTTCAGGCAGTGTAGTCTATCACGCGGAAGATGGAAAAGAAGTAGATTACCTTAACTTGAAGGGGAAAGAGATCAAGGCATATCGCAAGGACATCCAAATGATTTTTCAGGACCCCTATTCCTCACTCAGCCCTCGAATGAGCGTATTCGATATTATTGCTGAGCCGCTGATTGCGAACTTTAAGCTGAGCAGGGCGGAAGTGGAAGCGAAAGTAATGGAGATTGCCGAGAAAACAGGTCTGAATGTGGGTTACCTGAAACGTTACCCGCATGCCTTCTCCGGGGGACAGCGGCAGCGGATAGCTATTGCACGTGCACTGATTACACAGCCCAGACTGATTGTCTGTGATGAAGCGGTCTCAGCCCTTGATGTTTCGATTCAGGCACAGATTATCAATCTGCTCAAGGATTTGCAGGAGCAATTCAAGATCACGTATATCTTCATTTCGCATGATCTTTCCATCGTACAAAATATTTCCGACCGGGTAGCGGTAATGCATCTGGGCAGAATTGTGGAACTGGCGACAACGGAATCGCTGTTTTCGCATCCTCAGCATCCCTATACAGAGGCGCTTATGTTAGCCGTGCCCCAACCGAATCCGGACTTCAAAAAAGAACGAATTATACTGGAGGGGGAAGTACCGAATCCGGCTAATCCGCCAAGCGGTTGTCATTTTCATCCCCGATGCTCGTATAAGACGGATAAATGCATCCAGCACGTTCCTGAACTCCGTGAAGTAGGATATAATCATTTTGCTGCCTGTCATTATGCCGAGCAGCTTCAGCTTCGCGGCGTTCCAATCGAGACTGAGGATGAGGTGCAATCCAGGACATCCTAACCATCGACATGTACCTGATGATACAAACAGTCATCTTTGAACTCGCGAGGACGAAATCGAACTAGTGTTGAGGAGAGGTTGTTCCTAATGGCAAAGATTGACGATGTGGCCCGTCTGGCGGGTGTATCGAAGGGAACGGTATCCAACGTATTCAGCCAGAAAAGGCCGACGAGCAAAAAGGTAACCGAGAAAGTGCTGCAAATCTCGAAGGAATTGAATTACGTGCCGAATCATATTGCAAGAAGCTTGGTCACCAAGAAAACAATGGCGATCGGGCTTACGATTCCGCACGGTAAATTCTTTTTCAGCGTGTTCCATAATCAGTTTATCAACGGCGTCATTCTGGAAGCCTCCAATTACGGATATCGGGTGCTTCTGGACATGATTGCTGCCGAAGAGGTGAAGACACCTTCACTCGCGAGCTATCCTATTGACGGGGCCATTGTGCTGGGGCCTACAGAAGAGGACGACCGGATCAATCTGCTGTATCAGCATGAAATCCCGTTCGTTACCATTGGCAAAATTATTAACAAGGGACTCCAGGGTGTCGCTACCGTCAATAACGATAACAAACAGATTATCCGCGATATTTGCGATTATTTGCTTGGGCTGGGGCACCGGAACATCATGTTCCTGAACGCCGGGGAGCAGATGACCGTGTCCATTGAACGTACGGAAGAGTTTGTCCGGGTGCTACAAGAGCATGGTGTTATGATCCAGCCCGGAATGATCCATTATAAACCGGGCATTCATTCAGATAAGTATATTAAATATGGCTATGATGAGACACTTCATAATGTGAAGAACCAGACGGAGAGAGCAACAGCCATTATTGCAGACGACGACCGTACTGCATTTAGTGCCCTTAATGCCATCAACGACGCGGGTCTTCGTGTGCCGGAAGATATCTCTTTGTTTGTCATCTGCGGCGATCAGTCCATGATGCACCAGGTAAGGCCTTCTTTGACGGGAATGGATCTGCAACCATCTGAGCTGGGGGTTCAATCGGTAAGGTTACTTATGCACAAGCTGGGTATTCTGGAGGGAGCGTACGAGAATAACAGGATCGTTCCGAGCAAAATAATAGAGAGAAACTCTTGTTCCTCGATCAAGAATTAGCAAGAATAAGTTTCGGATGTAGTAAGGTTAAATATGATAACGGTTACATCCAAGACCCAATGCGCTTGGCAGCTCAGATTGTCTCGGGCCTCGGTTTTCTCGGAGCAGGACAGATTATGAGGCCGGATTTGAAATGAAAGGTTTGACATCTGCAGCGTGAGTAATTTTGCAAACGAATAAGCGTATTCGGTGGAAAGCTTTGAATACGCTTATTTATTTTAAGCAGCAAAGAATGCATCGTTATGCCTATCCTTCTCAGACCACTAATTTATAAATTACATAGCCTACTACCAATAATATAATGAGTATTCCGGTGCCTTTCCATCCCAAACCACCAACTAAATCGGATAAGCTTCCAAATTGAGCACGATTGATACCATCACCAAACGTACCCATGGAGTTTCCCTTTAATTCTTCTTGTCTCAAGCGTTCTCTTTTGGCTTCGGGTGTTTCTTCTCGAAAATCCATGTAACCACCCCTGAGATTTGATTTTTTTCGGTAAAACGAACCTATATTCAAATAGAGCACAGGTGATCCGGAGTTAATCAGGAACGCTTTGTGCTCTTTGCTGTATTTAAATGATGTAGAACTCAGGCCTAGATGCTTAGATCGAAATCAGGTTCACACATATAGTCAATCGGATAGAGATCATCTCTTGCCGAGATTAATGCACGGAGGTGAAGGTACACATTGTTGGGCTGCACCACACCACCACCGACAGAATAGGGAACAAGTTCTGCTACGACAAAAACATCCTCTGCATGGTTACATTTGAAGATTACATTATCCGGGTTGCACACTTCCTCCATATAACTGTAAGTCATGACATGGAAGGAACGTCCCTTCCAATTCGTCTTAATTACTTTATAGGACTGCGTCCGCACAAGATCAAGATAACGCTCCAGTGCAAAGGTATGCTCAAACTGGGTGATGTACCCCTTTTTATCCACATCAATCGTAAATTCCACATCATAACTTACGTGAAACTCTTCTTGGAACGTTCCCTTCATCATCTTCATCGTGTCAAAGGTTGAACCGAATCCGGGGTCTTCGATGTAAGGAATAGCAATGAGGTCAGGATCAACATGATGAGTAATCTCACTGTTATGGGAAACGCCCGTATTAAACTTGGACGGCTGGATTTCAATTGAACCAATCATGCTTCCGGGGAAACCAGGACTGCAACTTATTCGCATAGTCATCTCCTTCGTTGTTAATCAATTATTAGACGAAAGAATGAGGGGGAAGTTGCGCCAGAATAAGGAAATTGAGGCTAGCTGCGGAGTGTTCTGCTCATCGTGGGCTTTTGGATAGGTAAATAGAAATGTCTCCATTTCCATTCGTCTTGTTCTTTTGATACAGTATTTATATGTTTCATGACTGGGTGATGGGCAACCACACTCGATATCGTTCTGCAATTAAGTTGTCTAACGGGATAACAGGTTAGGTTATAAAGTTAAAAGCCATCTTACAGTCAGAGGGCTTATACTCATCATGTTTGATTCATTAGGAGGCTTAATATGCTATCCAATAAAGTGATTGATTATTGTCAAAATAAGGGCTGGTGGCATGAAGATGTACCAGCAGAGTATGAAGAATCTTTACGTCAACTGGGTATTGATCTTAAATCTGATTTTGCACATTTTTATTTGCATGCGGATGATGATCCGACCTTTTACAGCAGACATCAGGAGATCTATCAGATCTGCTGGGTTATGGAAAACACCGTATATTTGGAGGACATGACAGTGGCTCAACTTACGCTTGGATTGCCAGAAGCCTACATACCGCTGGACAGCTTTGAGGGCGAGGGTGGATTCTTTTATAACCGCCAAACGGGAGATGTGGCTCTGGTGGAGCTGGGTGAATCGATCGAACGTTTTCTGAGCCGTGAAAGTACACCGCAATGGACGAGCTTCAATAACTTTCTGGAATGGTATTTCGAACTGGAGGAGGAGGTTGCGGAGTGAAGGATCTGACACCGGAGTATCCCGAACTGGAGAGAGAAATTATTGAAACGGTAGAAGCAGGCAATGTTCTCGATGAAACGCAGCAGCATGAGCAAGCCCTGATCTATTATGATCAGGCTTGGGGGATGCTGCCCGAGCCGAAGACTGACTGGGAAATGGCAAGCTGGATTGCTTCCTGTCATGTGAATGCACATATGGACCTGGAGCAATACACACTGGCGAAGCCGTGGGCTGAAATTGCCCTGCAAACGAGAGGTTCCGATATTAATACCGGGCCGTGGATTGATCTGGGTATAGTCTGCATGAGGCTAGAGCAGCATGATGAAGCTTTGCTCATTTGTATGAAGCGTGAACGAAACTGATTCTACGGATTACAAGATGAAAAGGGTACCCTATCTGCCAAATCATTGGCCGTGGGGTACCCTTTCCTTTTAATTTTTTATATAAGTATGATCTTTCAGCGGGTTAATCTTTCGCTCCGTAAGAAAAAAATTCATCCACGAGATCCTGCGGCGATATGGATACAAATACGTGCGTTTACATGCGAAAAGGACGCCTTGCTTGTCGATCTTCCCGGGAACGTCGCTTGGCGCCAGGGGCTTTCCGTTGTCTTTTCCATAGCCAGTAGAGTATGAGTCCATGGATTCCGGCAGCTGTTAACAAGAGCCGAATAAACCATCCCACCGATGTTTTCATCAGTGGGTCCGCAGGGCTGAGCACCTTGGTAACTTCAGATGGGTCAGGAATAGAACGTGGTTTCTCCTGAACATTCATGGCCGAAGAGCGATCCAGTATGACGGTTGTTGTCAGATTCCATTTGCCACTTACAAGTGCGCGGATGGTGGTCTGTTCGGCATCGGCATCGGTATGAAGCGTAAGCAGTCCATCCGGTGTAATGGATACTCCCTGAACGGGGGTGTCGAGCTGGAATTTTACATCAGGCGTTTCTTCTGAGGCGGATTGAACACCGTATTGGACTGTGGATTCCCCGGTTACAGGCTTCACCACACGCTCGTCACCAGTCATTTGCAAGGTAGTGAGCCCGTTCTCCGCCACAGCTTGCTTCCTGGACAAAGGCTTGATATTGCCGATGCGGAAGCTCAGCTTGGCGTTTTCGGGAGTAGTGGTTGTAATGCCCCAACCAATGACTTTGCCCAAGATCACTTGACCTGTCGTGTTGGCTTTGTTCTGAACCATTAGGCTGGAAAAGGGAATGCGGATCTGTCCGACAAATCCCGGTTCCAACTCAATCAGACCGGATACCGGGCGAACCAGTTCAGCCTGTCCGGTTGATTTCTCGACTATGATGATGTTTCGATCATCAGACACAGTCAGGGAAAGTTTATCCGATCGGGTCAGTACGATATTAAGAGGCAGCTTTTGGTCCGACTCATTGCGAATGGAGAAGGTCAAAGCCCTATATCCTGACCAGTCCCGATTCTGCAGCTCATAGACGTAGGCCGAATAGTTTCCTTTTTTGAGCCCCTGTGTAGAGGTCTTAATCTGAATACTGCCTTTGTTATCAACGCTGGCGTCTACCTTGGCTCCGTTGTTCCATTCATGGAGTGTATTCCCACTCACCTTAAGCTGCTCTGCCTGAACAGCTTGAATGGGATATACGTTCCATAACACAGCAAGGCTGGCGACAAGCGTCAGTTTTTTCCACTTCTTGATCATGCTTTACTTGCCTCCTCTCTATAGAATATAGATAAGCCATCTCGTTCAGTTCGTCTGGAGAGATGTTGTTCTTGCCCTGGGGTACAGGTTACCTCGTTTGTCACGCAGGTATTGCACCCATACGCATTCCAGTGAGAGGTCTTCGCCAAGCGGAAGATGTGATCTGACATGAGCACCCAACACAAAAATGACAAGCCAGGGCTCGTCATTTTTGTTTCAGCCTTTTGCCATCTTTCATCTTTCATCGATAAAGGCCTATATTCAATTGAAAAATCAGTCAGAGATGTTACGCGTATAATACTCAATAATATCCTTGCGACGGATAATACCGAGGAAGACACGGTCCACATCCACCACAGGCACAAAGTTTTGATCTGCTGCCAGCGTCAGCATATCTTCCATTTCGGCCTTAATAAAGACACATTCATTATATACACGGTTGTCGATCTCGTGCACCTGAACCTGATCCATCGTTTCAAATGTCAGTCCGGGGGTGCTCCGCATTTTCCATAACAAATCGCCTTCGGACAGGGTGGCAACATATTTTCCATCCTGGTCAATCACGGGAATGGCGGTATAATGTTGCAATTCAAGCTGCTCGATCGCATCTTTCATGGAAGCGGAAGACTTGATATAGGCCACTTCGGCTTTGGGGAGTAAAAAATAGCTGATTTCCATCATCGGGCTCCTTTACTGTAATCTCACTATCCTTATTTAAACATATTATGTGAGCTTTCGGCTATTTTTAATGATAAATTCGTCAGATTTGTTCCATTGTTTAATTGAGGCTGGAAATCTATAGTGTATATTAGAGGTGATATGATCATGAAATCGAAACGTAAAATTATTTATGGACTGCTTCCCATCTTATTTGCTGGTGGAATCGGAATGTACTTATACATGCAGAATAGCAAAACAGAGGAAGTGAAACCCCAGGCAACCGTTGATCAATACATAACGCATTTGCAAAAGAAAGAATTCGATCAACTGTATCCCTTGATGACGCCTGCTTCATTGAATGAGTCTGGCATGAACCGTGAGCAATTTGTGGAAAAATACAATGCGATTTATTCGGGCATGGAGGTTTCTGCGGTAAAGGCAGAATTGATACCGAAGGTAACCGAAGAGACAACGGACAGCAACTCACAGCAAGGCAAGGATAACGGTGATAAAGAGAACAAGAATGGAACGAATAGTGGAAATAAAAATCAAAACCCGGATGTCTATGAGGTGGACTACAGCCTGCAACTAACGACCTTCCTGGGGGAAGTGAATGAGACACATACATTGAAACTGGTACGTGAAGAGCTTGAGGACGGAGCGAAAGTCTGGCGGATCAACTGGAAGCCATCCATGATTCTGACCGACATGGTCAAGGGGAGCAAAGTTCGGGTGAGAACGCTATTCCCGGAACGTGGAGACATTGTTGATCGTGAAGGGCTGCCCCTAGCAACAAAGGGAAATATATATGAATGGGGCATCATTCCTGAGAAGCTGGGAGAAAATCCGGAGACGATGATCGCCCGAATTGCGGAGCATTACAAAGTAACAGCAGATATCATTAACACTGCACTTGCACAGAAATGGGTGAAGCCGGAATATTTTGTTCCCATTGCTTCAACAGAGGACTCCAGGGTGCCTGCAGCACTGGCTGGTGTGCAAGTTCAATCCAAGGAAATACGGTATTATCCGCTTGGGGAGGCTGCCGCTCATCTGATCGGCTATGTTCGTAAGGCCACCAAGGAGGATCTGGAGAAAGATACGGAAGGCTATTATCGTGCAGAAGATTGGATTGGCAAAGCCGGACTGGAGCAATCACTGGAGAAACAGCTTCGCGGCGAAAGAGGTGGCCTGATCGAGATCACCGATGATTCTGGAAACACTCGCTCAGAGCTTATCCGCAAGGATGCAGTGGATGGACAGAATATTCAACTGACGATCAGCTCCGAGCAACAGCGTAAGTTGTATAAGACACTATCCAGTGGTGGTGATGCCGGAGCGATGGTGATGATGAATCCAACGGACGGTAATCTGCTGGCACTGGTCAGTGCGCCTTCCTATAATCCGAACAAGATGGTTACGGGACTGACACAGGCAGAGTGGGATGCATATTCAGCAGATGAGAAGCTTCCTTTTATCAATAGGTTTACGAATCGCTATGCACCAGGCTCAACCTTCAAAGCCATTACGGCAGCTGCAGGGCTGATGGAGAAGGTTACCACAGCGGACAAATCGCATGATATCTCTGGTTTGCAATGGCGCAAGGATGAGAGCTGGGGCGGTTACTATGTGAAGCGTGTGAAAAGTGTATCCCCGGTGAACATGGTTGATGCACTAGTCTACTCGGACAATATTTATTTTGCGAAGGAAGCTGTTGAGATGGGCAGCGCCAAGTTTATAGAGGGTATTCAGAAGTTCGGTTTTGGAGATAACTTTGGACTGGATGAACTGTATTTGAAACCAAGCCAGTATGCGAACGAGGCTCATCTGGATCTGTCTTCCGAGGTGTTGCTCGCTGACACATCCTATGGACAGGGAGAAATGTTGATGTCGCCGATCCATCTGGCGTCGTCCTTCACCCCTTTTATTAATGAAGGGAAAATGGTGAAGCCTGTACTGATCGAGGAAAAGGAAACAGCCAAACCGGAAGTTGTAATTACGCCTGAAGTCGCAAATACGGTGAAGGATGCCTTGGGCCAAGTCGTAACCCGATCGGGAGGAACAGCCCATTCCTTGGACTCACTTTCTGAAGGGTTGGCTGCAAAGACAGGGACTGCCGAGTTGAAGGCCAAAAAGGGAGAGAAGGGACAGGAGAACGGTTTTGTCGTGGTGTTTGATACGGATTCACCATCCTTCCTTATAGCCGCGGTTATTGAACAAGTGAACGGACGAGGTGGCAGTCATCATGTGTTGGATAAATTAAAGCCGTTCCTGGAGAAAAAGGGAGTCACGCAGTAATTTGATACTATATACGATGATCTAAAATAGTATTTGAAGAGCCCAACACCATTCATGTTACCAAAATGGCGGATGGGCTCTTATTTTTGCCTTTATGTTATAGATTTTATTTCCGGGCAGTCAACATAAAACGTGTCGAGTTCGTTCGAATCCCTTTATCGCAGCGATTTTGCTCGACGAACTGTTGGAAACACTCAAAGTCGGATTCCCTCTCACCAAAACCGGGAATGATCGGTGCATGGGTCAGAAGGAATAGCAGATCATCAGGTGTGGCGTAATACTCTGTTGCATTATATTCCCTAACCTGAATATCTTGAAAACCTGCTTCCTGAAGTTCACGTTTGTATCGTTCCATCAATGTGCCTGGCTGAACGCCCAGTGACTGTCCACGGCCAAAGGCCTCTGAGATGTTACATTTATCATTTTCACTGACTTGCTGAGTAAGGAATGTACCCCCATCTCCCAATACTCTGTATACTTCTGTAGCGCAGAAGTCGCAGTGTCTGGAGGATATCACATTAAAGAATTGATCTGGAAATGTCAGTTGCTCTGCATTCATATGCACAAAACGGACATTCGACCGGGTACCAGATGCCTTGAGATTACGCTGGGCAGTCTCAATCATTCCATGGGAAAGGTCGATTCCAACCAATAACAGTGCGGCGTTCGAGATGGAAAGAACAGCTTCTCCACCACCTGTGCCAATATCAAGCAACAGATCGGATGAATGAGTGCGGCGAACAACTTCCTCATAGAAGTCCCATCCAATGCCCTCTGAAGTCACGTTTAAAGAGCTAAAATTCCAGCCATTCAATTGGCCTATGCGTTCGTAAAAAGCAGTATAATCCATTCTTTTCTTCATTATAAGTTTCCTCCAATGTGAGTTCTTCATTCTAGGCAGATGTAGTGCGAAATCGTTCCGATTGTCGAACAGGCTCAAAAGGGCAGACGTATCCCCTGATAGCTGGTACGCGTTTTGACCCAGCCCGACGACTAATTACTTCGAACAATTCGAAATAACATCCGTTTCACCTCACAGTTGGAATACTTCCATTATACCCCACAAATATATGGTGTATTTTACCTTTTTGCTATATGATAAGTGTCGATTCATGTAAAAATAGCATAACATACATACGTTCTTTTTGATGGAGGGATCAGGGTGTATTGTCACGTATGTGGGACCAAAAGCAGTCCAGGGGACAGCACATGTAGAAAGTGTAAAACGAAATTAAAAGACTCAGGCTCTACAGAAGAACAGATTTGGGCAGAAACAGCGGTTGGTTTGGAGAGTGGAGCGGGAAAAGCAGTCAATCAATTATCCAGGCAGCATCAGTCTGCACCGAAGCAGAGCAACCAAGGTCGCGCATTTAGCTGGGTTATTCCACTGCTTCTGGCAGCGGTGATGGGGGCCTTGTTGACGTACTATTACAAGCAGGAGATGGGCATTAATTCAGAGGTGAAATCGCTGCATCAACAGGCGGAACAAGCAGCCCTGGAAGGTAAGTACAAAGAAGCACTTCAGTTGCTGGACACCGCTTTAGCGAAACGGCCGAACTATAATGCACTTGTACTGGATCGCCAAATTACGGCGAAGGCGTTCAATCTGATGAATCAGTTAAATGAGGCGTCCACAAGTCTGAAGACAGGGAAACTCTCCGCAGGAGACAAGACCATACAGGCTGTAAACAAAGTGCTGAACGAGCGGGACGAACCAGTATTTTCCAAAGTGCGTGCGACATTAAACAACAGAAAGGTCACACTGGCCGTACTGAAGGTAAAGAAGGAAATCGATAGTTTGACGACGGTAGAGGCACTTGCCGAGAAACTGGATACCGTATCGAATTTGAAGGGCAAGGAAGCAGAGGCAGTAGAGAAGCAAATCGTCGATAAGCTCGCAGGCATTAGTTATAAGCAGGCTGAACAGCAAGTGAAGAAAAAGGATTTCACAGCTGCTTTACAAACTGTGGATCAAGGGTTGTCCTATGCGCCGGAAAATGAAAAACTCACTGCGTATCGTGAGAGGGTGCTCAGTGAAAAAAAGGCGTTTGAAAAAGCGGAAGCGGAACGGATCCAACTGGCGGAGCAGCAGGCTGCGGAAGAAGATCTGAAGAATCGAACAGCAGCAGTAAGCTTAGTGAGCGTTGACGCAGCGCTCGATATGTACGGTGACCTTTATATTAGCGGTTCAATGGTAAACAATGCGACCCGGCCGATCTCCTCCGTCACTATCATGGTCGACATTTATGGTACAGACGGTAGCTATCTGGGCCAGACTTATGTGGATGTGTATCCAAGCTGGTTGGATGTGGGAGAAGAAGGTTTCTTTGAAACTTATTATTATGGTGTGTATCAGGAAGCGGAAGTCTCTGTTGTGAATGCAACGTGGTATCTTGAATAGGAGGACAGGTTGGAATGGCCAAACGAACATGGAGTACGATCATATCCAGTGCCATCATTATTGGTGCTGGGGCAGGAGGCGTGTTCTGGATACATCAGCATTCAGTAGATCAGCTGCAGGATGGGCCCAGACTGGCCGTTGTCGCTGCGAAGGAAACGGAAAACGCGGCAACGACGACTGCTTCCAAGCAACCTGAGAAGAAGACGCGCAAACAGATTATTGAAGAGAGCCAGAAGAAAGTGGTCACGATTGAGAGCAGCAGTGGATTGGGTTCCGGTTTTCTCTATAATGATCAGGGGGATATCGTCACGAATGCGCATGTGGTGGAAGGCTCAAAAGAAGTGATCGTCCGCACCCTGAGTCATGAGGAATATAAGGGAACGGTAATCGGGATAGGGGAAGAGACGGATGTAGCAGTTGTCAGGGTACCGGATATGAAAAAGATCAAACCGCTAGACATTGCCAAATCCAAAGCTGAGACCGGAGACGAAATTCTGGCGCTGGGCAGTCCACTCGGGTTAGAGAATACCGTAACTACAGGGATTATTAGTGGTGTAGGCCGTAGCTTTGAAATAGCACCTTATATTTATAGCAATCTTTATCAGATATCAGCTCCTATAACCCATGGGAACAGTGGTGGACCACTGATTAGTGCGGAGACTGGCGAAGTACTCGGCATCAATTCAGCTGTGGTGGAGCAGGAGGGTGGAATTGGATTCAGCATCCCTATGACCAGTGTGCTCAAGCAGGTGCAGAACTGGTCCAAAAATCCTTCCGGCACAGCAGCGGTTAAGACGGCAGGGGATACGCATTCGGGATCAAGCTCAGCAGCATTGGAAGCAGAGGCACTGGTGACGGACTTTTATACGAGCCTGAATTTGAGCGATTATGTCACCGCCTATGCATTGCTTGGCAGCGAATGGCAGAGCGGGACGACGTATGCGAAGTTTCGCGAAGGGTATATCAATACGAGCTATGTAACTATCGGTGAAATTTCCTCTACAACAAACGGAAATAAAGAGATGGAAGTGACGGCGGTCATTACAGCAGATGAGCGTAGAGATGGCGAGTATGTAACAACGAAATACAAAGTTACGTATCAGGTAGGGTATGAGAATGGACAACTGAAAATACTTCATGGCCAAGGGGAAAAAGTAAAATAAAGTTGTGGAGGGAGAATGGGCGACAAGTCGACTCTCCTTTTTGATTGCTTATGTTCGATTCATCTGTTAAAATACAGAACGAACGTTCAGTATGCAAGAGGTGGAGTGAAATGAATGAGTATGAATAAAAAGCAACTACAAACCGAGCAGACCAAGAAGAAACTTGCGGATGCCTCAAGAGCCCTTTTTGTGCAAAAAGGCTATAAAGCAACGTCCATAGAAGATATTGTGGCTGCGACGGGCAGCAGTAAAGGCAATATATATTACCACTTCAAAAGCAAGGAAGGTCTGTTTCTCTACCTGATTGATGAATGGGATCGGGAGTGGGAGGAGAATTGGGCAGCCAAGGATCATCTGTATCATACTTCTACGGAGAAGATATACGGCTTGGCGGAACAATTAATCCTTGATGACATGAATCACCCACTGACGAAGGCGGCAGATGAGTTTTTCACTGGTGAGAAGAAAGAAAATGATATTGAAGAACGAATAGCTTTGATGTTTGAGCGGCATATTCAATTTAACAAACAATTGGTGGAACAGGGAATTGAGAGCGGGGAGTTTAAAGCAGACAACGCAGACCATCTAGCGCTCATTCTTGAAAGCACCATTATTGGTCTCAGTCAGCTGTCGCGCGGCATGGAGCCAGAACAGGCTCTTGCCTTATACCGCAAGGCTGCTAGCGTATACTTGTATGGAATTGCAAAAGATAAAGATTAAGGTAACATTTTGACAACTACGGAGGATGGAATCATGGCATTACTTACACGGAACAGGGGCGCATTGCTGCTGTTAATGTTTAATATTTTTCTCGTTTTTACAGGTATAGGCCTTGTTGTGCCTATTATGCCTGCTTACATGGATCTACTGCATATCACTGGATTCACGGTTGGTTTGCTGGTAGCGGCATTCTCATTCACCCAGTTTCTGTTTTCTCCCATTGCGGGCCGTTGGTCAGACATCTTGGGACGTAAAAAAATAATCGTTGGCGGCATGTTAATCTTTGCTGTATCCGAGTTTATGTTTGGTGCTGTGAATGCACCATCGCTGCTCTTCGCGGCACGGATGCTTGGCGGGATTGGCGCAGCGATGATCTTCCCGGCGGTTATGGCGTACACTGCAGATATTACAACAGAGGAAGAACGCGGTAGAGGTATGGGATTAATAAATGCCGCAATTACTACAGGATTTATCATCGGTCCGGGAATCGGCGGATATATCGCGGACTTTGGTATTCGGATTCCTTTCTATGCTGCAGGTATTGCGGGTTTGCTGGCATCCATCATTACGCTGATTATTTTGCCGGAATCAACCAGAATTACTGGAGAACAGACCAAACCTGTCGCGGGTGCAGCGAAGGTCAAAGGGCCGGGCATGGTTTCCCAGCTGCTTCGTTCGTACCGTGAGCCCTACTTTTTCAGTTTGGTCATCGTATTTGTTATGGCGTTTGGCTTGGCTAACTATGAGACGGTCTTTTCTCTATTTGTGGATCACAAATTTGGCTTTACCACCAAGGATATTGCCTTCATTATAACGTTTGGTTCCATTGCGGGAGCCGTGGTACAGGTCTCATTGATTGGCTGGCTGTTAAACCGATTTGGTGAGAAAAAAGTCATTTCGGTCTGCTTGCTCTTTGTGGCGGTATTTGTATTGTTAACCCTGTTTGTAAACACATACTGGATGATTTTGGTCGTTACATTCATCGTCTTCCTGGGCATGGATATTTTGCGTCCGGCAATCAGCACGCAGATGTCCAAACTGGCGGAAGAACAGCAGGGCTTTGTAGCTGGGTTGAACTCAGCCTATACAAGTTTGGGCAATATCGCAGGTCCAATTGTAGCGGGAGCACTATTTGATGTGAATATTAACTATCCTTACGTCTCGGCAGCCGCCGTTCTGGCGATCTGTTTCCTGTTATCTCTGCGGGTATTAAGAGGTGTTAAATCCACAGGCAGTGCGAAGGCTGAAATGTAATCATGATTTATGTAAATGAACGTAAAGACATCAATTTTGTTATAATAAGAAATGCTGGAAGTGAAGAAGATGGGCTGGGTTGCATAACAAGTTACCGAGGACGGTCATTTTTAAGCATATACAGGATTATTGGAGTGATAACATGAGCAAAGCAAAAGGAAAAGGTGGCACCGGCCGTGGTACTGGCAAAAAAGGCTGGAACCGTTGGCAAGCCGCCGCCAACCGGGCGAAAAGTGCCCCGAAGCCTTATAAGAGTAAAGGCACGAAGAAGAAGGACGATACCGAAGCTTCCACTGACAAGCCACAGTAAGTGGGGCTTGACGATACCAGAGGAGTTCATGGAGCAGAGATCTGACCTATATATAGGGACGGTCTCTTTTTTTATTTCATCTTTATATATTGAAGAAAGGCTGAGGAAATAAGGTTAGAGAGGCGGAGTTTTCGGCACGTGTGGTTAAATCATCCCCGAGCAGTAAATAAAAAAAACCAAGAGGCAAGGAACTACCCTAACATCTTGGTTCTTTGATATGAATGACCTAATTGAGCTTGCTACACTCTACACAAGACTAGCCGGCTTTTACTTTGAAGAATGAAATCAGTTCCTGCAATTGGGCTGATACAGCGGAAAGTTCATCCGAGGCCGATACAATGGAAGCCATGGATGCTTCCTGTTCCGCAATAGATTGCTCAATCTGTTTGCTGCTATGTGCTGCTTTGCTTACGCTCGAAGACAATTCATCCGCAGTAGCCGACATTTCCTGTGTGCTGGCGGATATTTCTTCGGTAGAGCTGGAGATATCCTGAATTTGGTTGGCGACTTTGTTCGTAGCTGTCAGAATATCCTCAAAGAATTGGCCCGTCTCCAGGGTGACATGAGACCCCTTCTCCACTTCTTGGGAGCCAAGTTGCATAGCTTCGGCGGATTGGAGGATATCGCGCTGAATTCCGTCAATCAAGGTACGGATCTGTTTGGCTGAGTCCTGGGACTGTTCAGCGAGTTTGCGTACTTCCCCTGCGACAACCGCGAAACCTTTTCCTTCCTCGCCAACACGAGCTGCCTCAATGGAAGCATTCAGGGCGAGCAAATTAGTCTGTTCCGCAATCTGTGTAATCATATTTACGATGCTGCTAATTTCGTTGGAGCGGCTTTCCAAAGATTGTATAGATTCCGACGTATGTTTCACCGCACCGGAGATCAGTCTCATCTGCTCAATAACTTGTTGCATAATCTCATGGCCTGAACTAGAACGTTGTTCCATGCTTAATGCCTCATCCGCTACATCTGCAGAACTGCTGGCAATCGTCTGCACAACGGCAGACATCTCTGTCATCGCTCGGGCACTTTCCACGCTGGCTTGATCCTGAGAACGAAGGCCCAGTGAGATATCCCGGATATTACTGCTGATCATCTGGATGTTATCATTATTTTTTTCGGAAATGTCTAATAATTTCTTGGATGAATCAGAGAGGTGATGGGATGTCGTTTGGACTTTGAACATCGTGTCATTGAATCGCTGAATCATCGTATTGAATTTTTGATTAATAATTCCTAGATCATCTCGTCCGGTTTGGATGGTTACATCCAGATTACCAGAGCTCGCAGCCTCAATACCCTCCATGAGGTCACGGATTGGCTTGAGTGTTTTCTTTAACAGAATATATTGTAGTACCATAAACAGAATCAGGAAAACGATAAGGAAAATACTGCTGTATGTAATCAGTTTATGAAGTCCTTTTGGAACAGCATTTGCATCAACGTCGAAGTAAAGTGCGGCGTACATTTTTCCTTCGGCATTTTTAATAGGGTACATAATTGTAGTCCAAGTACCGTATTCGTCCGTATAAAAGCTGCTTAATGCAGGCTTCTCATTTTTTTTCATACCTTCAAGAGCTATAACATTCTTCTGTGGTAATGGATACATTGAACCTGCTGCCATATTGCTTTCTTCAAAAGGCCCGAGCAGGTTGGTAGGAATCGCGATGATGGACGTCTGATTTCCTTCCTTCAGTTCAGTACCGAAGATATAGGCTTGTGCAATATTGGGATATAACTCGTGGATGGAATCCAGATATTCTCTTAATTGTTTCTGAACAGGTCCAGAATAACTTTTCTCGTTTACCGCTTCAAGTACTTGGTCTGTATCCAGGTCATCAAACCATTTCTGTGTCGTAACTTCAGCCTGATCGTACAGTTGTTGACTCAAAATATCCTTTTGCAGTTGATATCCCGCAGTTATCAGGATGACGCCAATCAACATAATGCTACCGAACGAAATAACGAGACTTTTAGCAAAGAAAGGAAGGGTACTCCACCGTATCTTATCTAACAACATCTTTCACTCCTTTTTCTAATTGAGACCATTCTGGATGCGTATTCGCTTTGCGTATGGTGCTTTGTATCCATGTGATATATCGTAATAGATTTAGTTTAATGTTAGCGTTTGGAATGAAAATGATGCTTTAGAACCAAGGTTTTTCAGAATGTTTCTCGTTTATTTCACTATTGTGTTCATAAATGAAAAATGCGCAAATTCTTTACGGCCATTTCCTTAAAGATTGAGTAAATGGATTGCCAAGAGTTATAAGGGGAGTTCGTTTTGATGAGTGAATTGTTGCCTAACATGTATATACATAGAGGGAAGAGGGATTTATATTGAAATAAAGATATGCGCATATATGAAATACATTATTACGCAAAAATGACTCGAGGCGAGATTTTGGTGAATCAGCAAAATCACTGAACATTATTCTGTTGCTATAATGAAAGACAGCAGTATATAGATGAAGCTAACTTAATAAGTAGTTACATTAATGAAGAAAAGCATTTACGTCCCTCAGAGTTAAACTATCCTTAGAGCTTAGGCGTTGGGATTACATTCAATATAGGCTGTTCCTTAGAAGTCAGAAGTCTAGAGAGTATCTCGAAATTCCTTTAGCGTATCAATCACTGGAGTACATTTATAATCAATAGTCATTGTAGTGAAATAAAATAATTTATAATATGGGTTGTAATTAATAATAGAACATGATATATTATTAATCCGGCCAAGAAAACACAAGAAACACGGTGCGGCAAGCGAATGAAAAATAAGCTTCGAAAGAAACTTAAAAAAAGATGCTTGCAAAGTTGGTTCGGACGTGATAATATATAAGAGTTGCTGAAGAGAACAACGACAGCAACGGAAACAAGTTTGATCTTTGAAAACTGAACAACGAGTGAGTAACGATCTTGCTTGCAAGATCGACGCTGAGAAATCGGTACACGTTTTCGAACGGTATGATTTCGAAGCAAAAACAATGAGATTTTTAATCTC
>NZ_AWUK01000019.1 GCF_000499205.1 Paenibacillus sp. MAEPY2 | reverse complement strand
GGTAACTACACTTCCCGTGAAACAGGATCTCTGGGCGGGTACATCACCAAACGTCTGGTACAAATCGCTGAGCAGTCTTTGGCTGGGTCTGGCAAATAATTCATTATAACCAAACAGCAACAAGCAGAAGCCCGGAGCGGAAACGCTCCGGGCTTTCTCGCGCATCAGTTCCTATGTCTGATTGTGCCCTTCCATGCACCTTTCGTCAAGAGCGTGCGGATAAAAGTTTTTTATCCATTTTCTCGTCACTTAACCATCCAACATACGTATCAATCGTCTCGAAATTTCGGTCCATAACGACCACAGCGACAAAGGGGTACTGTTTGCGGTGTCGATAACGAACATCTGCCCAGCGTACTTTGTATCCTGCTGGTAATTCTTCCACCTCTGCGACAGCATAAGACGTGAAGTACAGAAATGCAGTGACTTCAGGAGCTTTGCGTGAGGCGGCAACAGCGGCATGAGTGGAAGATGAAGCATGGAGATTCCAGGTTAGGACGGAATGATCCAGTTTGCCAATCTCATAACTGCCGTCTGCATATCTTTTCACTACATGCCATCGGTTCCAGGATATCGTAGGGATCACCATATAATGAGCCTCAGCATTATTTTTGTCGATTCGCTTCACCTGTCTCACAGCCATAGCACGTGCTATCGTGCGCCATACATAATACAAGCCAATCAAAATATACAGTGAAACAAAGAGTGGAGCAGGGGCGATCAGATCGAAGGCCCATAACAAAATGGCCAGCACATGTGTGGTAAACAGAAACGGATCAAAAATATGAATGATGTTCCAGGCAATCCAGCGTTCTGTAAAAGGTCGTGCTGCCTGGGTTCCATAGGTATTGAACAAATCGGTAAAAACGTGAACGCATACGGCGACAGCAGTCCAGGCCGCGACGTGTCCAACAGCGACACCGGGAAAGATCAGTGCAATGACGCCGGTGATGAGTAGAACCCATAACAGGAGAAATGGCAGTGAATGGGACATGCCCCGGTGATTCCGGATATACAGCGAGTTGCTTTTGAGACGTAACGCAGTATCGATGTCAGGGGCCTGCGAGCCTGCAATGGTGCCAACCATGACCGCGGCTGCAAGCATGGGACTCGTCGCGACAACAGGATCGACATAAGCCAGACCGGCCAAACCAATTCCCATGACAAAATGTGTAGAAGTATCCATAAACGTCTCCTTTGTGTGGTGTATCGTTAATGCGTATTGCCTCTCTATCTAGGTGATACCCATATATAGTGTATATTATCCGCCTACCGGGAAGCAAAACACCCTAATTTCCAAAGATATGACAAGAACCTGCTCAATTGACAGCAATTGTACGATCATTGTCAAACTCTTTTTCCTTTTCCTGTGATAAACTTTATATCGGAGGCAGAGAGAGAAACCTCCATGAGATTAAGAGCAAGGGGGATCTGCAAGCGTGGACAATCCATTGAGATACCAGGCTTCTTCCGATTCGGCATCACGATCTGCGCCTCCGACGAAATCGGGGACTTGGAAAGATTTTATCCATATTACGAAACCGGGCATTCTTCGAACCAACCTTATTGCGGTTTTTGGTGGCTTTTGGCTTGCATCCCAGTGGGACATCGACTATGGCAAATTGATGCTGACCCTGCTCGGAACGGTACTGATTATGGCTTCTTCTTGTGTATTTAATAATTACTTTGACCGTGAACTTGATCTCAAAATGGAACGTACTCGCAACAGGTCCTTGCCAACAGGACGTTTAACACCCAAAGTTGTTCTATCCTATGCCATTATTTTGGGTGTGCTTGGATTAATCATACTCTTTTCCTTTTCCGGGGCACTTGCCGGATTATGCGGCATGTTTGGCATGTTTGTCTATGTGATTATGTACACCCTTTGGTTAAAGCGTTCGTCGACATGGAGCACCTCCATTGGTGGTCTGTCAGGTGCTATGCCGCCAGTCATCGGGTATGTCGCGGTAACCGGACGTATGGATCTTGGCGCATGGCTGCTTCTGGCCATGTTGTTTCTATGGCAGCCTCCACACTTCTGGGCGCTGGCGATCCGCAGGGTGGAAGATTATCGGGCTGGCGGATTTCCGCTATTGCCGGTTGTGAAAGGTATTGAACGGACCAAGATTCAGATGATTCCATATCTGGTTTTGCAAATCTTTGTCCCGATTCTCATGTATGCCTACTGGTACGCAGGAATCTTCTATCTTACCGTTTCACTGATACTTTCTGTGCTGTGGCTGTACTACGCACTCATAGGCTTTCGTGCAAAAAATACAGATGCTTGGGCCAAAAAGGTATTCCTTTACTCCATTAACTATCTATCCTTGAGTTTTATATTGATGATTCTGGATACAGTGCACAAATAAGCAGCATGAAATACTGTAAAAACAAATACATGGGCACATGTCCGTGAAACCGTTACAATAACATGGGAGCCCATTGTCGGTTGGGTTCTTCGTATACATATGCATCAGAGTGGTGTGGGAATGAGGAATTACCATAAAAATTAGGATTCAAGGGTCCATGAATTTTATCGAAAACCGTTAAATTTTTATGTATGCGTATTCATATGATCTGATATCGGAAGGGACGATAATGATGCTGAAAAAGTATAAATGGACATGGATGCTGCTAGGGCTTGCACTGATTATGGCAGTGTATTTAATGTGGGGCACCGTATTCGCCAGCAAGGAAAAATTACCCGAAATTCGGGAGATTCAATCCTTTTCAATGGAAAATGTAGATGGAAGCACAGTATCTCTGGATGATACCAAAGGCAAGGTGCGTTTGTTCTACTTTTATTTCACCAGCTGTCCAGATGTGTGCCCAATTACGACGTTTACGTTATCTCAGGTGCAGGACTTGTTGAAAGAGGACGATACCTTTGGTAAGGATGTTTCGTTTGTGTCCATCTCGTTTGACCCGAAAGTGGATACCAAGGAGAAAATCAAGGAATTTGCAGATCGATTCCACGCGGATTATGAAGGCTGGTACTTCCTGCGGGGGGATATGGATAAAACGAAGCAGCTCGCCAAGGATTCATTCCAGATCCTCATTGAGGGTGAGAACAAGGATGATTTTGCCCATATGAACATGATTGGACTGGTGGATCGGAATAACCAGCTGCGGAAGGTATACAACGCGTTTAATACAGAGGATGTTGAACCCGCAGTCATTGCGGAGGATATACGCAATCTGATCAAGGAATAAATGTGTCCATCATGGACAAACCAAATAAAGAGGCTGCTTCTTGGGTTTTAAATACCCAGGAGCAGCCTCTTTCTGTTTTTCCTAAAACGAGGGGAATTCAGGATATTGGATATACGATTCTAATCCTGCTTTCTCCAGCTGGGCGATAATGTATTCGTCAGGGGTTCCTTCCACACCCGCATAACCGCGGCGCGTATACATTTGTACAGCATCCGGGAAGGCATCTCGGAGAACACCTCTGATTTTCTTGCCTGAACTGTCATTATCCATAAATAAGTAGACCTCATCATAACCAACCTGTTTGCGCAGCGACTCAAGCTTGAGCGAATTCAGTGTTCCAAACGTGCACAAAATGTTGATTTCGGGTCCTACAAGACGTTTTAGTTTGCTGCGGTCATTCTTACCTTCCACAATGACATGAATAGGCATCATATTCACCTCTTGATCGAGAGCTTATGTCGACATTCCCCGGGAAATGTTGCAGCGAAAATCGACTGGATTATATAAAATGGACCTTCTAATTTTCACACGAGCGACACCTGACAGAAACACCTCTGATTTCTAACTTTTTTTTCACATCTGAAGGGAATGCCTAACCAACAGTGGCTGTTCCGGTTACGGATCGTTCTTCCGATCGCTGTTGTCTCCAAATGTTCTGAATTTACTCTTCAAAGGTATAACATTTCGGAGACAAAGGCGAACGCTACCGCTTCTTCAGAATCGATTCCGTCCCCTTCACTACTATCTTCCACTGATCATCCATTCCTAATTTAAGAAAGAGAAATCTTGAAGATGAAGAAGGTTATGCTCCAGAAGTCACTTCGTTCATGTGTAAAACATCAATCCATTTTATATAGTTTAGCTGTAAATGGGGGAATGATGCAAAGCCAAGAAAAAACAAGCTTTTCTGTTGTCAAAGGGTCAGATATAGATCATCATCTTGATACGGTTAACCAAGTATGCTTTTGGGATCAGACAGGGAAGCTTCACGTCTGGCTGTGAAGTAAGGGAGCAGCATGATACCAATCATCAATAATACAAAGGCAATGAAATATGGAGACAGACCCACGCGCAGCTGCCCTGCGGTGATCGGACCAATAAAAGAGCCGATGGAGGTAGCGATGGATTGCAATGAGAAGATGCGACCCAACTTGTTTCCTCCGCTTAACCGGATAAAGAGTGTTGCCATGGCAGGGAAAATAATTCCTTTAGACATCCCCAGAACGAAGAGTACGGATGACAACGGAATCTGTGGTATCGCCGCCATAGCAAAGAAACATAAAGACATCAGCAGCACACCCACAATCAACCGCAGTTTGGGGGAATACCGATTGAGAAACAGCATGCTTAGGGTAAATAGTGCTCCAATGCTGATAATGGAAAACAAAAGTCCGGTAGACATCATGGACGAATGTCCGCCTCCGCGCAGAGGCAGTTCAAAAAATAGGATTCCTTGAGCACAAGCAATAACAAGAGGCAGAGCAAAGTATCGCCAGGATACGGGCAGGAATTTTCTTTTTTCTTCTGCCGGGTTGCTAGGCTTGGCGGGCTCGGTCACCTTTTCATGCTGAACTTCAACGACGCCTTTGGGCATGGATAACCATGCGATAACGCCAGACAGAATGAGCAGATAACCTAGACTTGCAAAGGTGGCAGAAAATCCAAGAGCTCCGACAATTAATGCGCCTGCGGCGGGCGATACCACGGATGCGAGTGTATGTACAACGCCATGGCCAGACATATACTTGCCTTGCTTAATCGGATCACTAGATAATTGCGCAAGCAGTGCGAGACAGGCTGGAGACAGAAAAGCAAGTACAAATCCGCTGATGGCCCGCAGGGCGAGCAGCTGCCAAGGAGTGTGAATTTGCGCTTGAATAAGCAAAATGATCCCCGCACCTAGCAAACTGAATACAATGTAACGACGACTGCCATGTTTGTCGATTTGGGTTCCGGCGATCAGATTGCCTGGGAGATGAGTCAAGGAATAGATGCCCATCATCCAGCCGATGAAGGTCGGGGCCGCCCCGAGCGAGATAGCGAAAGGGGTCAAGATTGGATACTGGGCGTGCAGATCAAAAACAGCAAGGAACAAAAATAGATATAGCCAGATGGCCGTTTTCACATAAGCCCCTCCTTGTTAAGCGATGCATATTCAATAACTGGTCATGACATGTTCCCCGTTCCTTGGACAGAACCTCATGGTACTACTTGTACGCCCGGCGGGACGAACTTAGACCGTTTATTTTTACATAGGAGGGCTTAGCTGACAGCAGCTTCGGAAATCATGTATAATATTCGGGAAGTGTTAATAATCAACTCTAATACGGAAGGTGTAGTCATGAACATAGAAGTAATCAAAGAGTTTGTGATGCAGAATTGGCTGGTGATCGTGGTTGCGTTGATCATTTTGTTCTTTGTTCTGAACGTGGTCAAAACCGTATTGAAATGGGCGATTGCCATCATCATTATTGCGGCTCTACTGATATACAGCGGCATCTCCATCGATCAGATCAAACAGACAGTTACTGATGTACAATCGAGTACAATGGACACATTGAAGAAGGAAGCGACGAGTATGATGCTCAAGGAAGCTTCCAAAGCGACATACATCAAAGGGCAGGATGGTGCATACACCATCACAAGCCCCAATGTGGAGATTAAAGGCAGAATGAATTCGGATAAAGTCGATGTTACATTTCGGGGGATCTCACTGGGTGAATGGAAGGTCGACAATGAAACGATACGAACTTTTGTCAAACAGGCACAGGAGAACGGAACAGCACCGACTTCGTAGTAAAGGAGGAATGGATACGTGCTGCAAAATTGGCTGGACAGTCTGAAAGAATTCAATGGCATAACGATTATGCTGCTGCTGATTGTGGCCGCTTCATTGCTTCAGGGATGGTCCAGAGGTGCTTCGCGTTCGGCGGGAAGACTCTTTGGTTTCCTCATGGATGGCATTATGGCGGTCATCGGTATTCTGTTATCCATCGGTTTAACATTGTGGCTTGCGCCATATGTTCAGCAATGGTTGTCTGTGCATGCCGCAGACATGCCAAACCGTGAGCTGAACCGGTGGGAACAGATGTATTATACATTGATTACGGCCATTGCTGATTTTCCGCTCATGCGGTTTGCCGTGTTGTTTGTGCTTAGTTATGGCTTCATCCGCTTGCTTCTCGGCTTGCTCTCTTCCCTTATTTTCCGAAGAAGATACAGTTCAGCAGAGCAAGAGAGCAGACCAAAAGGATTTTTTAGCCGCTTTACGGGTGCTGTGATTGGTACAGTCATTGGCTCCGTGCGCGGGATGATTGTGATTGCTGTACTGTTCATGATTGTCAGTCTCTATCCAGGCAGCATGTTTAGTCGATATGTGGAGGCTTCGCCCATTTATATGCAAGGAGCCAAATCGGTCATAGAGCCATTATCCGGTACATTTATCAAGGACAAGCTGCCCGTGTTTACTCAAGCGGTCCAAAAGGAACTGGGCGCCATCCTGCAACGCAAGTATGAAGTCGTTGACCATAACATTCCGGCGGATATTGAATCTGCGGCAAAAGAAATTGTAAAAGGCCAAACGACAGATGAAGCCAAAGCCAGGGCATTATATGACTGGGTAGGTTCTCGCATTCAATATGACTATGGTAAAGTGGATGACTATGAGCAAAAGGGCATATGGCACGAGCAGACGCCACAAAATACATTTGATACACGTGAAGGCGTATGTATTGATTACGCTCGTCTATATGCGGTCATGGCTCGTTCACAGGGGCTGGAAGTCAAAGTGGTTACAGGCCTTGGTTATAACGGGCAGGGTGGATATGGTCCACATGCCTGGAATGAAATATATTTGAGTGATACGGAAAGCTGGATACCGCTTGACCCCACGTGGGCAATCAGTGGCGATTGGTTCAATCCTCCTAACTTTGCCGACACCCATTTGAAAGATCAATCAGCTTAACATTACGCCGGATATGGGTCCGGGAGATGACGACGTTGCCAGGTTATCATGCCGGGGCTGTATAGTCTGGACGGTATGCATCAAGTCATGAAAGAGGTAGGATGAATGAACAATCATTCAAAAGAGAAGGACGAACTTACGGACAAGCGGCGCTTCAGTTACCGGATGAACGTATTTTTCTTTGCTTCCTTTGTTATTTTTAGCGTTATTATTGTGCGGCTGGCATTTTTGCAATTCGTGGAAGGGCCTGAGTTGAGTCAGGAGGAAGCGAGCAATATTACCAAAGATGTACCGCTCGCTCCTGTGAGAGGAACTATCTATGATTCCACGGGTGAGGTGAAGCTGGCTTACTCCAAGCCGATTCAATCCTTGTATCTGACCTTATACAAAAATTATGGGGATGTGGATGGTAAGCCTAATCCGAATATAGCGGAAGTGGAGGACATCGCCACCCGGCTGCATGATGTTTTTGAGCAGTATAAGAAAAAGGATTCCGAGGCCCTTACGTTGGAGAAAATCATTGAAGAGATGGACTTGAATTCCCGCAAGTCGAACGGCTTCATGCCACGTCTGATCAAGAGCGATCTGTCCGATGAAGAGGTAGCCTACTTCCTCCAGCATAAGGATGAATTCAAGGGAATTCAGATTGTAGAGGAAAGTGTGCGATATTATGATCCGGATACGGTCGCTGTACAGACGATTGGTTACCTCAAAAAGTTCAAAAGCTCTAAAACATTGGATAAATATAAAGAGGTCGATGAGGCCAATAAAAAGCAAACGGACCCAGGTCTTGTATATACCGAGAATGAGTTTGTTGGCTTTGATGGACTGGAACTGCAATATCAGGATGTTCTGCGGGGGAAAAGTGGTTATAACTCCGTGGACGTTGACTTGCGGAACTTGCCTGAAGGTGTAGCAGGCTCTACCCCACCCGAAAAAGGGTATGACCTGATTACAACGATTAATAAAAATGTTCAGGTGAAGACGGAACAGGCAATCCTCGATCAACTAAGCTGGCTTCATTCACATCCGGTCTCAGGCAAGCTGCATCCGAACGCCAAGACAGGTTTTGCAGTCGCGATGGAAGTGGATACAGGGAAGATTGTTTCGATTGCCAGCATGCCAGATTATGACACAAATATTTGGAGAACGGGTAGTATTAGCAACGATCAGTATGATGACATCAAGTATGTATATCAAAATGGTACAATTCGTTCTTTTCCGCCAGACGATTCAAAAAAACGAGCTGAATCAATCGTACTACTTGGTTCAACGATTAAACCGCTTAGTGTATTGATCGGTTTAAAAGAGGGATTCTTCACAACAAATACAGTTTATTCGGACAGAGGATCTACGACATTTGGGGGGGATAACCGGAGAGTACAGAACTCCTCCGGTCACGTGTATGGTTCGTTGACTCCTCGTGATGCAATTCGTCATTCCTCGAACGTGTTCATGATTGACGAGATTGGCAAGAAGCTTTACTCCCAATATGGCGCAGAAGGAATCAATGTTTGGGATAAATACATGAAGCAGTTCGGTTTGGGTGTATCCACCGGAGTTGATCTGCCGAATGAATTCTTGGGTATTCGGGATTATATGAACACCGATGAAAGTTCACTAACACGACTTGTTTACGGCTCCTTTGGACAACAGGGGAAATATACAACGATGCAGCTGGCGCAGTATGCTACGATGCTAGCGAATAAAGGAAAACGCATGGAGCCACAATTAGTCAGTGAGTTCCGTGATTCGCAAGGCAATGTGGTTAAGAAAATGAAACCGAAAGTGCTCAGCACAGTCGATTTTAATGATGCTTACTGGAATGAAGTACAGCGAGGCATGGCAACCGAAGTAACGGCGTTTAGTGGATTCCCTTATGATTTTGCAAGAAAAACAGGTACATCCACACAGTTAGTCGGAGGCAAATTGGTGGATAACGGGGTGTTTATTGCTTACGCTCCACGCAACAATCCGAAGCTGGCTGTTGCTGTCGTCATCCCTGAAGGGGGCTTCGGTTCGAACAGTGCGGCTCCGGTAGCTCGTGCGATCTTCGATGCGTATGACGAGGAGTTTGGTCTGGACGGTGTACCGAAAAAAGATAAAAATAAGGAATCAGATACACAGTAATGTGAGTTCTTGATTCCAAAAGAAGGGACCCTTTCGAGGGTCCTTTTTACGTTTTCCAGGACTGAGAGGCCTCTTGCTCATAAGCTGATGCAAATTAGCATGTAACAAACTTCGTTCATGTTGCGTTTATTTAAGAGAAGGAAATTATCTTTTAAATTAAAGAAATTAACTATATGTCTGTACTGACATTGTTTCAGGAAAATTGACAATAGGTCTCTTCTGTTTACGAAAATGTAACCAAAATCTGGAGGACATGGCAGTTGACCTTTGATAGACTTGTATGAAGAAAGGATGTTATTTGAGTTGAATGATGCAAAACGTGCTGATTGATTAATCTACTTTTACATAAGAACGGAGAGGCTTATCCCATGTTTAACCGATTGAGGAAAAAGAAAATGTCCAATGAAGATCCACCGGTCAACAAGCCGTCTAGTGTAAGAATGAATATGTTTTTTTTCGCTGCGTTTGTGATATTCAGTATCCTCATTTTCAGGTTAGCCTTTGTGCAATTTGTCGAGGGACCTGAACTGACCTATATGGAGACCAGCCGTAATACTAAAGATATTCCGCTTGCACCTGTGCGTGGCCCCATCTATGATGCCACAGGGGAAGTGGCGCTGGCTTATTCGGAACCTGTGCAGTCCCTCTATGTGTTATTGTATGAGGATTATAGAAATGATGACCGCAAGCAGGAAGCGGAGGAACTGGCTCATGATCTGGCCGCTGTGTTTAAGCAGTTTAATCCAGGGGACAAAGAGCAGCCAGATGCGGAAGAGATCATCAAACGATTGGATCTCAAATCTCAGAAGGCACATGGGTATACTCCTCGCCTAGTGAAGTCGGATCTAACCACGAAAGAGATTGCTTATTTTATGGAGAAGAAGGCGGAGTATCCAGGTGCCATGGTACTGGAAGAAAACATTCGAAAATATGATCCGGATGGTGTTGCCGTCCAGGTGATTGGATATACAAGAGAGTTCAAAGGTCAACAGGAAAACTTGAAAAAATATATAGAAATAAGCAAGGCGGAGGCAACAGAACGTGATCCTGGACTGCGCTATACCCAGCAAGAAAAAGTGGGGGTCGATGGTCTGGAATTTCAATATCAGGAAGAGCTCCGTGGACGTAGCGGTTACCAATCCATAGATATTAATTCACGTAATTTGCCAGAGGGAACAATGAAACAAACTCCACCGGAAAAAGGCTACAGTCTGGTCTCCACCATTAACAAGGAAATTCAGATGGCCGCACAAGAGGCGATAACAGACGAATTGCGCAGACTTCCCAAGGCAATTACCGGATACGCAGTAGCCATGGAAGTGGATACGGGAAATGTTGTCGCTATGGCGAGTATGCCGGATTATGATCCAAACGATTGGGATTATGACAAAATCAAATATGTGTTTCGGAATGGAACCACAGAGTCGTTCCCGCCGAATGATGATAAGCCTAGACGAGCGGAATCCGTTGTACTTCTTGGATCGGTGATCAAACCGCTAAGTGTGCTGATTGGATTGAAAGAAGGACTATTTACAGCCGGACAGACTTATCATGATCAGGGATATGCGGTTTTGGGGAAAGACGGACGACAAGTGAAGAACTCACATTCAGCTTACAATGGCTCCATCACTGCGAGGAGAGCGATTGAGAAGTCTTCCAATGCGTTCATGATCGACATGGTGGGCAAACGTTTGTTAAGCAAATACGGTTCAGAGGAAGGCATCAATGTCTGGGACAGATACATGAAGCAGTTCGGTTTGGGGGTGCCTACTGGTATTGATTTACCCAAAGAATACCTGGGCACGTTAGAATATACTAATGATGAACAGGAATCAGCTCTAACACGTTTGGCATTTGCCTCCTTTGGACAGCAAGCCAAGTACACCACGATGCAACTCGCACAATACACGACGATGCTTGCCAATAAAGGCAAACGGATGGAACCACATCTAGTGAAGGAAATCCGTGACGCGGATGGCAATGTGGTGAAAGAGATTAAACCTAAGGTGCTTAATGAAGTTGATTTTGCCGATGCGCACTGGAATGAAGTTCATAAAGGAATGGTTACCAAAGTAAGCGCATTTGATGGTTTCCCCTACGATTATGCACGGAAAACAGGAACTTCAGAGCAGGGTACAGGGCCGAACAAGAAAGAGAACGGTGTGTTTATTGCCTTTGCACCACGAGATAATCCAAAGCTTGCTGTAGCTGTTGTTGTACCGGAAGGTGGTTTCGGGTCAGTCAGTGCTTCGCCAATTGCACGGAAAATCTTCGATGCATATGATGAAGTGTATGGTCTCGATGGAACACCGAAAGGTAAGAAAGACGAAGGAAAAGACAAAGAGTAATGCAAAGAACATCGTGGGAATTAGCTCTTTTAGCATCGTGACCAAAAGGTTCATGAAGTGAATTAAATGTACATCTGGACAGGCAGGGGAAATTATCCCTTGCCTTTTTTTTTTGCATCAGCTAAAATTTGCACAAGGGAAACATTATTAGTCTTGTATAAATTTTAATACATTGTACAACAAAATTAGATTAGGACAATTATGTTAGTAGAGGGAAAGGGGCGATTTAGATTGTTAATGGTGAAGATGAGGAGCATTCAGAGAGGTTTGATGACGCTTGCTGCTGTTGTATTGGTAATCGTACTAACAGCCTGCTCAAGTACAGCGGAAACGGAAGGCAGTGAGGGGAAGGTACAGGTCACAGCCACAACAGGCATGATTGCGGATGTAGCGCGTGAAGTCGGAGGGGCATATGTTGACGTAACCGGGCTGATGGGTCCGGGCGTGGATCCTCACTTGTACAAGGCTTCGCAAGGGGATATTCGCAAGCTGGAGCAAGCGAAAGTCGTTTTTTACAACGGACTGCACCTCGAAGGTAAAATGACAGACATTTTGGAGAAAATGTCCAAGAGCAAAATAGTAACGGCTGTCTCGGAGAAAATTCCGGCTGATGAATTGCGATCAGGAGAAGATACAGGCGGCACCGAATACGATCCACACGTCTGGTTTGATGTCAGCCACTGGATGCATGCGGCAGAGGCTGTGCGCGATACACTCGTGGATGCAGATCCGGAACATGCAGAGGAGTACAAGACCCAGGCAGAGCAATATCTAACGAAACTGGAGGCATTAGATAACGAAGTGCGGGAAAGAATCCAGGAGATTCCGGAAGCCAGTCGAGTATTGGTCACGGCGCATGATGCCTTTGGATACTTCGGCCAAGCCTATGGCATGAAAGTGATGGGGCTTCAAGGAATCAGTACAGCAGCCGAGTATGGTGCGAGGGATGTTAGTGAGTTGCGAGATTACCTCGTGGATAACAATATCAAGGCTGTATTTGTAGAATCCAGCGTACCGGCAAAGGCAATGGAAGCAATTATTGCCGGGGCAGCCGAAAAAGGGCATACGGTTAGCATTGGTGGAGAACTGTTCTCGGATGCAATGGGTGCTGAGGGAACGGAAGAAGGAACGTATATCGGCATGATTCGCCACAACACTAAGACGATTGTAGAAGCATTAAAGTGATAAATCATATAAGAGAGGAGTAAAAGAATATGAGTGAAGCAATTTTATCGGAAAAATCTCAGTCACAACCTAGTGCTAACCATTTGCAGGGAACGCAACCTACATCAGCTCCTCTTAGTGTTCGGGATCTGGCGGTAGCTTACCATAAAAAACCGGTGCTTAGTGGGGTATCTTTTGACATTCCAGAAGGTCAACTGATTGGCATTTTGGGTCCGAATGGGGCCGGGAAATCAACCTTGATTAAAGCCGTTCTAGGACTTGTTCCTAAAATGCACGGTAAGGTGAAAATTTTTGGTCAGTCCTACCGAGAACAGCGTCGCCGGATCGGCTATGTGCCTCAGCGGGAATCCGTGGATTGGGATTTCCCAACTCACGCGCTCGATGTAGTCATGATGGGGCGTTATGGACATCTGGGCTGGTTCCGTCGTCCAGGCAAAAAAGAACGGGATCTGGCAGCTCACTGCCTGGAGCAAGTGGGAATGGGCGACTATATGCACCGCCAGATCAGTCAGCTGTCCGGCGGACAACAGCAGCGTGTCTTTCTGGCACGGGCACTGGTACAGGATGCCGATCTGTATTTCATGGATGAGCCATTTGCTGGTGTGGATGCCACAACGGAAAAAGCCATCATTTCACTGTTGGAACAGTTGAAGAAACAAGGCAAGACCGTACTGGTTGTACACCACGATCTGGCAACGGTAGAGGAATACTTTGACCATGTGTTACTCCTCAATGGACGATTGGTTGCAGGTGGACCAACGAATGAAGTATTTGTACCGGATACTTTGCAAGAGACGTACGGAGGCCGGATAGCGATGATCGGAAGCCGGACGGAGAAAGGCCAGGTGTAGTGCATGTGGAACTGGATTGTAGCCATCGTGTCCGACCCCAATACACGCTGGATATTGCTTGGCTGCTTGTTGCTTGGATTCAGTAGTGGAATTATAGGTTCCTTTACATTTTTGCGTCGTCAGAGTCTTATGGGGGATACGCTGGCTCATGCAGCTCTGCCAGGGATTTGTATCGCGTTTATGTTGACGGAAACCAAATCCGTAGGATTATTTCTGTTCGGTGCGCTCGTCGCTGGAATTGTGGCGACCTTCGGCATATCGTGGATTACACGGTATTCCCGGATCAAGCAGGATGCGGCGATGGGGATTGTGCTGACTGTCTTTTTCGGAATTGGCGTAGTGATGCTTACTCGGATTCAGCACAGTGCCAGCGGTAGTCAGAGCGGACTCGATAAATATTTGTTTGGTCAGGCCGCATCCATGGTGATGACGGATGTGTATGTCATGGGTGGTGTCTGTCTTGTATTGTTGATTGCCTGTCTTGCATGGTTCAAGGAATTCAAGCTGGTGAGCTTTGACCCGGGATTTGCACGGGGGATGGGATTGCCAGTCGGCATGCTGGAACAACTGATTCTGCTGTTGACCGTTATTGCGGTTGTTGCGGGGATTCAGGCGGTGGGTGTGGTGCTTGTCGCTGCTTTGCTGGTGACCCCTGCAGCAGCGGCCCGCTGCTGGACGGACTCGCTCTCGCTTATGGTACTGTTAGCCGGCGTATTTGGAGCACTGAGCGGTGCGACAGGTACGATCTTCAGCACACTTGTGCCTAATCTGCCAACTGGACCTGTGACGGTATTGGCAGCTACAGTATTATTTGCCGGCTCCGCACTGCTTGCCCCGCGTCGTGGATTATTAGCTCGCCGTTTGCGCAGCATTCAGGCGAAATCCACTTATTTGAGAGAAGAGCGTGCTACACTCCAGACACTGTCTGCACAGCGAGCACAGCAGGAACGGGGTGAACTGTAATGGCAACGTTTTGGATTATATTAACGGCCATTCTGGTATCCTCCGCCTGTGCTATTCTTGGCTGTTTCCTGATTCTGCGGCGGATGGCTCTGGTCGGAGATGCGATCAGTCATGCGGTTCTCCCGGGTATAGCAATTGCTTTTCTGTGGAGCGGCTCACGTGATTCACTATGGATGCTGCTCGGTGCAACGGTATTTGGATTACTGACGGTGTTCTTCATTCAAAGCTTGCAGGCTGGAGGACTATCGTCTGATGCTTCCATTGGGATTGTGTTTACGGCGCTCTTCGCAGTGGGTGTCATTCTCATCAGTCTCAACGCCCAGCATATCGACCTGGATCTGGACTGCGTATTGTTCGGTGAGATCGCTTATGTGCAGTGGGATACCCTGACCCTGGGGGGAACGGATGTAGGACCTAGGGCGGTCTGGATGCTTGGCATCACGCTGCTGGTGATCCTTGTTGTGATCGGATTGTTCTACAAGCAATTCAAGCTGTGTGCCTTCGATCCGGCGCTGGCTGCGGCTTGCGGCATTCCGGTGGTGCTGTTCCACTATCTGCTTATGGGGCTCGTTTCCATGACATCGGTGGCTTCATTTGAAAGTGTAGGTTCCATTCTCGTTGTTGGCATGCTCATTGTACCCGCGGCGACGGCTTACCTGCTCACGGATCGACTGGGCAAAATGATTCTGTACAGCGTGCTTGTAGGAGCAGCTTCCTCGGTTGGAGGCTATATCATGGCTTACGCACTGGATGCTTCTATTGCAGGCTGCATGGTGGCGGTAGCCGGCATTCTGTTTGTTCTGGCCCTGTTACTTTCTCCAAAGCATGGTATTGTCTTCCGGTATGCTCGTCGCAAATTCGCGGCACGATAATGGATAAAGCGTAGAAACCGCCTGCATTGCAGGCGGTTTTTTCATGGGTTCCGACACTATTAATCTTGTAGGGGACAGGTCTACGACATGAAACAGACACCTGCTGCAATGTTGCAAAGGTTCACCCACATCGCGGGTTACTTTGTTGCAGGCCGACGATCTGTGGTAAAATGTCGTTAGCTGTGACGTCCGGAGCATCCGCCTACGCGAATGCCGGGCGATCTTTTTGTGAGAGTATGTTAGATAGGGAGAAGTAGAGAGACCATTAAGGAGGAAATACAGCATGAGTGAACTAAAATACAAATTGCTTGCATTGGATATGGATGGAACACTGCTCAACGATAATCATGAAATTACACAGGAAACCGCCAAATGGATTCAGATCGCCATTCGTCGGGGAGTGCATGTGTGCCTTTCAACAGGAAGAGCCGTTTTTCATGCGATGCCTTATGCGGTACAGCTTGGGCTGGAGACCCCGATGATTACGGTCAATGGCAGTGAAGTCTGGAAAGCTCCGCATGATTTGCATATGCGCCATCGGATGGACCCGTCACTGATCCGCAAAATGCAGGAGATTGGCGAAAAATATAATAGCTGGTACTGGGCATACTCCGTTGAAGAGCTGTTCAACCGTGATCGCTGGACAGACAATATCGAAGGTCTGGAATGGCTGAAATTCGGATTCAATACCGAAGTGGATGAAGTCCGTCACCAGATTATGATGGAGCTGCAACAAATGGGCGGCCTGCAAATGACGAACTCCTCACCTGTTAATATTGAGATTAACCCTGGCGGTGTATCCAAAGCGAGCGGTGTAGCTGAAGTCTGCAAGCTGCTGGGCATAGAGATGTCCGAAGTGGTCGCTGTTGGAGACAGCTTGAATGATCTGGCTGTCATTGAAGCTGTGGGTCTTGGTGTTGCCATGGGCAATGCGCAGGAGCAGGTGAAGGAAGCGGCTGACCTGATCGTAGCGAGCAATAACGAAGATGGCATTGTCGAAGTCATCCGTGAACATATTTTGAAGGGGGAATAACCTTTGCTCGCAACCGTTGGCTGGATTTTAATTGTACTGCTGTTTGCGGTAGGGATGGCCGGAACGGTATATCCCATACTGCCTGGTGCTATCGCGATTTTCTTCGCGTTTCTGGTCTATGGCTGGTTCTTCAGCTTTGATCCGTTCGGTGTATGGTTCTGGATCATCCAGATATTGATCGTAGTGGTGCTGTTTGTGGCTGATTATGTCGTCAGTGCCTGGGGTGTGAAGAAATTCGGCGGCTCCAAATTATCAACGACACTCAGTACGATTGGTGTTATCATTGGTCCATTTGTCATTCCGGCGTTCGGACTGGTATTGGGCCCGTTTATCGGTGCTTTTATCGGGGAACTGATCGGTGGGTCTTCACCTTCCAAAGCTTCCAAAGTCGGATTTGGTTCCGTGGTGGGACTATTTACAAGCACCGTCATGAAAATTATTTTGCAAATCGTCATGATCGTCCTGTTTATTATCTGGGTCGTAAGATTCGCATAGACGTTCGGGAGTCGTTTCATCTGGATGCACGTCGGTGTGGGGGAAAGAAGGGGAATTGGCTTGTCTAAGAAAGAAACATTCATTAAGGGGACGCTCATTCTGGCGGCCGCTGCACTGATCGCGAGGGTACTCGGATTGGTACAACGGGTTCCGCTCGAGCATATCCTCGGCGATATCGGTAACGCATCGTTTACCATCTCCAATACGGTATATTTAATGCTGTTAACTGTAGCTACAGCGGGTATACCAAGCACGCTTAGTAAAATGGTGTCGGAACGTTATGCGCTGGGACGCGCAAGTGAAGCACAACAAATCTACCGTGCAGCCCTGATCTTTGCGGCTGTAGCCGGGGTAGTCATGTCTGCTTTATTGTGGTTCGCGGCACCTTATTATGCGACGTACGTGTCAAAAGTACCGGAATCGGTTAGCGCCATTCGAGCCCTGGCTCCAGCGCTCCTGCTCTTTCCAGCCATCGCCATGATGCGTGGATATTTCCAGGGTCGCGGCAACATGACGGCAGGCGGCATTTCACAGATTGTGGAGCAGTTTGCACGCGTGGGTACAGCCATTATCGTGGCGTTTGTTATGCTGCAATGGAATTACGATGATCAAACGATTGCCGCTGGTGCTTCATTCGGGGGCGTATTCGGAAGCATTGGAGCTTTTGCTGTCATGCTGTACTTCACCTTAAAGCTTCGCAAAAATGACCGTGCAGCGCAATTGAATTACGAGCGTGTAGAGCAACTGCCTATGCGGGGCATCTACAGTGATATATTCAAACTTTCGATTCCAATTGTATTATCTTCACTCGCTGTTCCGGCAATTAACTTTATCGATTCATCGCTGGTAGTTCCGCTTCTTAGCGGTCGGATTGGACTGGAAGAAGCGACAGGTGTACTTGCGATCCTCGGTGCCAAGGCCCAAAGTATCGCAGGTATTCCTCCAATTCTGGCTATCGCTCTGAGTCAATCGCTTGTGCCAGTCATTTCAGCAGCTTTTGCACGTAAGGATGAGGTTCATCTGAAAAATCAGGTGACGCTTGCTTTGCGCATTTCGATTCTGACAGGAATGCCAATCGTTATCGCGCTGTGTGCGGCGGCGTATTCCGTTAACGGGTTGCTGTTCACCAGTCCAGACGGGACACCCATCATTACATTGCTGACGTTCGGTACCATTTTCCAAATTACGATGATGACCACCAACTCCATTTTGCTCGGAGTTGGCAAACCACGGATCACAATGATCAGTGTGGCAGCAGGTATCGTGGTCAAACTTGTAGCGAGCCTGATTCTGGCTCCGATCTTTGGCATCTACGGGATCATTATTGCGACCGCATTGTGTTTCCTGGTTATTACGTACCTGAACCTGCGGGTGCTTCGGAAAATTGTTGATTTCTCGATCATGGGAGATCGCTGGAAAGGGTTCATCATTACCGTACTGCTTGCGGCGGGTGTTGGTTTTGCGGCCAACTGGGCCGGGAACTCCATCTTTGATTTATTCCTGCCAACACGTGTATCTTTCCTCGTTACCTGTCTGTTTGTGGGAGCTCTTGTGGTGGTTGTGTATCTGGTACTCATGGTTGTTCTGCGTGTGCTCCGTAAAGACGAGCTGGGCAGTTACCCTCGTATTTTGCAAAAAATACTCCGTCCGCTCATGCGTCTTCAACGTGGAGCCGGGCAACGTGGATAACTATTCAGCACACAATTCACACTTCGTTATCTGTTTGAAATAAGTACAAGCTCTGTCTGCTATCATAGCGGACAGGGCTTTTTTGTATGTCCAAGATGTCTGCATTAAGAAGCTAATCGATAAGGGTACGCGCTCCACTTTCTAGACGATGTCCTTGTATGGTTGACCTTACTTAATGCGTTAAGGTTTGGGCATCATGGGCCAATGCGGTTTTCAGCATGCCATACCGATGTTCGTGGCTCATCTCGAACAGCCATGGGCGGCGCGGGATTGTGAGATGACCTAGACAGTCACGATTTTGAAGCCAATCCTGCCTTGTTATCGGTTCATACGGCGTATCACCCCATACGGCCAGCAGTTCAGGACTATATAGCCGTTGTCCTTCTGCCAGCCATTCCTGATCCAGTAACTCCTGGCTATATAACTCATCTTCTCCGGCTTCATCTTCATGTGCGGTGAACAGACCCGGCCAATATTCAGCACGTGAACCATGGTGAGGAACCGAGCGCGCAAACTCCAGCACCTGTGTGAAAACTTGTTCGACTCCAAACAGCATCGCATATAAGCCTTTGCCAAACATAATCCGCTCATCCAGCTTGCCAAAATGTTCAATTACCCGGCCTGCAAGACCTTTCTCCCGTCCAAGTGGGAAAACGATATGATTCAGCCCAGCCAGATTATGCAGATGGAATGCGGATTTGGACAGCACTTGTTTTTGAAAATAAGGATGCTGCACCACCCGGCTCTCGATATAGTTCTGCTCATTAATAATTAACGCCACACTTAGCAGCGAGCTGCATCGCTCCAGCCAAAATCGTTCCCAGAACGGTGTCATGAACGCCGATACATGAAAATGGGACAACAAATGAAAACAACTCCGGCCAATTCGGCGGCTGTTCATATACAACAGAAGCTGGGGATACGCATCCTGAAAAATGAGTGCATTACAACGCTCCAGTAATCGGTACATGTGCTCACGGTCGGTTTGATTTTGCAGATTGTGCATAAGATCACTCTGAAGATCGGTCATATGATACCCGCCGTTGCGGGACACCATATGGGCAAGCAGGGCCCAATGCAGCTCTGGATACTGTTCATAACATTCCAGATATGCTGCTGTGCGAGTAATGTTACTGCGGTTGTTTTCCTGCGTTAAGGTTATAATCTCTTCCAGAATAATGCAGTCCTCTTCACAGACCAGTGCACTGAGCGTATGTCGGGCAAAACCACTTTCGTTGCCAGGCAACAGGCGCTCCACCTCAGTTTGTAAGGTAGCAGCCATATCAGAGTCCCAAGCCATATCACGCAAGGGATGACGAAGCTGTGTAGAGGCCTGCCAAGCCGCCTGTTTACCCCGCCACACTTCCCGGGCCGCACCTGGGATGGATCGAACCATCTGTAATATCGACCCGTGATGGGCAGACTCGGAGGCATTCGTTTTAATGGAAGTCATGACATGACATCCTTTCCTGATCATCTGTATGCAGTTTGTTTTTAATGCTGTTGATTTAAGTATGCGCTGAATATTTGACTTCCACTCCGCAATTTGCTTCACTAGAGAATAAGACAAGGTATAGAAAGGAAGATGCTGTGATGGAAAAGATAACATCCAAACCGGAATTCGATGTGGCGATCCAATCTCCGCGTTTAACTGTTGCCGTATTTAAGGCGGATTGGTGTGGTGATTGCAAGTTCATCGATCCCTTTATGCCTGAAGTTGAGGAAAAGTTTGCACGTGAGCTGACTTTGGTTGAGGTCGATGTGGATCAGGTGGGGACAGTGAGCGAAGAGCAAAATATCCTTGGCATACCAAGCTTTGTAGCGTACACGGATGGCCGTGAACTCGTTCGATATGTGAACAAACTGCGCAAGTCGAGAGAAGAAATTGAGCAATTCCTGCAGCGTGCAGTTGAGGTATATAACACGATTCATCAATAAAAAGCATGACAGCTTCACTATGTAAAAGGTTATAATTAAAGGAACGCCATTTCTCTTGAAATAGGGAAGTGGCGTTTGTATTTTTAACATTTTCGGGGAAGCTAATAATGTACATAGATCCTAATAAATGGAGGGTCAGTTTTTTCGACAGACGTTAACATTTTGTCACAAAGCGCGGCGTCAATGACACATTTATCCGGTATAATGAATTTAGTTGTGAAATAAGTGTCAAAGTATCGAATCAAGCGGAGGATGTAGTTCTTCGCCATCTTAAACCAACAGCGGGTGAGAAAAAAATTGAAACACTTAACCTTGTTTAAATGGTTAACCGTATTAACCTGTCTTGTCATGTTTCTGGCTACATTTGGCGGAGGCGTTGTAACCCGAACGGAATCAGGCCTCGGCTGTGGCGCAGAATGGCCTTTATGTAACGGAAAACTTGTGCCTGCGCACACTGTTGCCTCACTTATTGAATTTTCCCATCGCGCTGTAAGCGCACTGGCAGGGCTGTTGTCCATAGCCTCTTTTGTAGCATTTTTACGGTTTGGCAAATCACGCCGTGACCTGCAATTGTTTTCATTGTTAACACTGATATTTGTTATTGTCCAGGGAATTATGGGGGCCTTTGCCGTCGTTTTCTCCCAATCTTCCGCAGTCATGGCACTGCATTTCGGCTTTGCACTGATCGCCTTTGCCAGCTCCTTGATGATGGCGCTTGGTATTCGGCAGGAGGTTCGCCACGGTGGATTGGAACGACTCAATCGATATCCGCGGGTCAGTAAAGGTTTTCGTAATCTGGTGTGGTTCTCCACAATCTATACGTACCTCGTGGTATATACTGGGGCATTCGTGAGCCATACGGATTCGGCAGGAGGCTGTTCCGGCTTTCCGCTCTGTAACGGACAGATTATTCCCGAGCTCTCGGGAGGCGTGGCGGTTGCTTTCGCTCACCGGGTAGCGGCGGTTTCATTAGTGATTGTCATTGCAATCCTCGGTCATTTTGCGTATCGCAAACATCCGGATAACACAGAGCTAAGAGCGTTAGGTGTCATTTCGGTTGTGCTGGTTCTGTTGCAAGTGGTCATTGGTTTTGGACTGATGCTTACGATGAATCGCCCGGAAGTGTACATGTTCGTAGCGCTGGCGCATATGCTCGATATTGCCATTTTATTCGGTGTACTAACCTATATGAGTTTCCTGGTGTACAAGTTGCATCGGCCCGTTAACCGGTTTTAATATATCCGAATTCTTGTAGTTCAGGGGATGAATCCAGTGAAGTTCACCATCCGATGATGTACATCATTGGACAGGTGAACTTTGTTTGATGTAAGGCGTGTCAGGGCACCCTATTGTAAGCAGCGGTCATACGTTTACTCTGATTCCGATTTTGTTTAAATATGATGAATTTTGATTATTTTGATGATCTGCAGAGTGGAAAGAGGAGGCTATATATGCTGCGAACGTTGCTGGGTGAAAAGCCGCGTAAAAACGAAGGGATACTGAAGGATGCAATAGAAGCGATGGCGGATACGCTTGAGTTATTTCAGCGACAGATGCATGTGGACCATGATCCAACCCATGATTATCGTAAACTGTATGTGTGGACCCAGGGACTCATCTCCTCGCTGGATGAGCTGGAACAGAGCTGTTTTGCTGCTTCCCATTTTCGTCAGAAAGTCAAAGCGGGCTCTACGGATGATATGACGTTACCCGAAAAAGCGGAGTATGCCCGTTATGTCTACTTCTATAAGGATGGCTTCATCCGATGTTTTGCCATTCTGGATAAGTTAGGCACAGTGTTGAATGAAATATTTGAGCTGAATACGACCAATGTTAAAACCCATTTTTCTTATTTTACCGTATTAAGACAGTTCGGATATGACAAACTGCATCATGATCTTGCCAACGAACTGATCCAGATTAAAGACTCTTACCGTGAGCCAATGAGCAAATTGCGCAAACGACGAAACATGGAGATTCATTACATGAACTCCGAAATGCAGGATGATCTGTGGCAGCTGCACCAGACTTTGCAAGGGAAAGTGAAGCTGGAGGATCTGGATCAGCATCTCTTGGAACTCCGCCAGGGTGTGGATATGGTATGTGAGACGTTAAAAGCAGCGTATGGCTACATCAACAAGAAGTGGCATAAGCAAGGAACAACTCAATTTGGAAAGTAATCAGTTTGTAATATTTCCCTTTGACAAATCGGAATACTTGGATTATACTGAGTTCCTGATCGACAGTTAGATGGAATTAACATTTATGACATTAACATTATAACTACTGAACTTATAAATTAAATATTTCTTATCGAGAGCGGCGGAGGGACAGGCCCGATGAAGCCCGGCAACCGATTTATAACTGCATGACAGCTGTGTCATTCTTTATAGATGTTAGGTGCTAATTCCTACAAAATGTGTGCAAGGCACAATTTTGGCAGATGAGAAGGTATAATCTTTCATGTGAAGAGCCCTTTTTGTTTCTGCAAAAGGGGCTCTTTTTTTGTACAACGAAGGGGAGTTTTCCTTTCATTCGGGTAAAGATACATGTAAGCAGTGGGAAGGAGCAAGTAATTTTGATTGAATTAAAAGGTTTAACCAAGACGTACGGTAAAGGTTCAAAAAGTACGACGGCCTTATCGGATCTAAATTTGAATATCCGCAAGGGTGAAATATTCGGAGTTATTGGTCATTCCGGTGCAGGCAAGAGTACATTGATCCGTTGTATCAATTTGCTCGAACGCCCGACGGCCGGCGAGGTTTGGGTGGATGGCATCAATTTAACCAGTCTGGGCAAGACCGATCTGCAACAACAACGGCGTAAGATCGGCATGATTTTTCAACACTTTAATCTGTTATCCTCAGCTACGGTATATGACAATGTGGCTTTTCCTTTGAAGCTGGTCAATACTCCCAAGGATGCAATGGATCGGAAAGTGAAGGAAATGCTCGCATTGGTTGGACTAGAGGACCACAGCAATAAATATCCTGCCCAACTGTCAGGTGGACAGAAACAAAGAGTGGGTATTGCGAGAGCACTCGCGAGTGATCCAAACGTGCTGCTGTGTGATGAAGCCACATCAGCACTTGATCCCCAGACCACCGATTCGATCCTCAAGTTGTTGCTGGATATCAATGAAAAGTACAACCTCACCATTGTTCTGATCACCCATGAGATGCACGTGATTCAGAATATCTGTGATCAGGTGGCGGTTATCCATCAGGGAGGCATCGTGGAGCAAGGTCCGGTGACGGAAGTATTCCTCAAGCCGCAGCATGCAATTACGCGTGACTTTATGATGCGGGACCATGAGGTGGGGATTGCATTGGAAGAGACTGCTCTGGCGAGTGCAGATGTCTCATTGCAGACGGATGGATCTTCTAAGCTTGTGAAAATATCCTTCCTGGGCAATAAAACCTATGAGGCGATTTTGTCCAGAACGGTTCGCAAAACAGGAGTGGATTTCGCCATTTTGCAAGGCACCATTTCGACGATCAAACAAGTTCCTTATGGGCAGCTGACCGTTCGGTTTGAGGGACAGTCGGATGAGATTAACCTCACCATTCATGAGTTAATCGCCCAGGGACTTGATGTGGAGGTGCTTCGTTAAATGGATTTTTCAACAGTACGTTGGGAAGAAATCGGTAAGGCTTCAATTGAAACCCTGCAAATTCTGGGAGCATCGGGCCTGTTCACGATCATCATTGGTTTGCCGCTGGGCGTATTGCTGTTCATGACAGCAAGGTCGGCTTCAATCAAGTCTCAAGTGGTGTACACTATACTTTCGTTTATTGTAAACATTCTGCGATCCGTGCCATTTATCATTCTGATTGTTGCACTCATTCCGTTCACGCGTTCACTGGTCGGCACAGCTACAGGCGTACTGGGTGTTATACCACCGCTCGTCATTGCCGCTGCTCCATACTTTGCCCGGTTGGTGGAAACTACACTGCGTGAAGTGGATCGAGGCGTCATCGAAGCGGCACAGGCGATGGGAGCTTCAACCGGACAGATTGTAAGGCGTGTGCTTCTGCCAGAGGCATTGCCGGGTCTGTTAGCCGGAATTACCATTACCATCGTTACCCTCGTTTCCTACACGGCGATGGCGGGAATGGTTGGTGGTGGAGGGCTGGGAACATTGGCAATAAATTATGGCTACTATCGATATCAGAATGAAATTATGATTATAGCTGTTGTATTTATGGTCATTCTGGTGCAAGTGCTTCAGATGGCTGGCGATCGTTTGGTTAAATGGTTCACCAGGAAATAACACATATATAGCATTTGCCTAATTCGGAATCGACTTGGTGCAAAATGCAAAAAAAATTATTGGAGAAGGGGTTTTACACATGAAAAAATGGTCTTTTGCTCTACTTAGCATTATGCTGATTGCGGTTCTTGCGGCTTGCGGAAACAACAAGGATTCCGACAGCGGCGCAGACAATGCTGGAGGCGCACCGCGCACCGTCGAATTGAAAGTGGGAGCATCACCTACACCACATGCAGAAATTTTGGAAAGCATCAAGCCTGAACTCGAAGCAGAAGGCATTCGCTTGCAAATCGTGACTTTCAATGACTATGTTCAACCTAACCAACAACTTGAAGATAAACAGTTGGATGCAAACTTTTTCCAACACCAGCCTTACCTGGATACAGAGAACAAAGAACGTGGTTTTCACCTCGTTGCTGTAACACCTGTGCATGTTGAGCCATTTGCTGGCTACTCCAAAAAAATCAAATCATTGGATGAGCTGAAAGACGGCGCCAAAGTAGCGATTCCGAATGACCCGTCCAACGGTGGACGTGCACTGTTGTTGCTGGCCAAAGAAGGCTTGATTACGCTCAAAGATGACACCAATATCGTTTCAACGATTCAGGATATTACAGCCAATCCAAAAAACCTGGATATCATCGAGCTGGATGCAGCCATGATGCCTCGTCAACTGGATGAAGCAGACCTGGTATTCATCAACGCCAACTATGCGCTGGAAGCCAATCTGAACCCGGAGAAGGATGCGTTGTTAATCGAGGACCTGCAAGGTAACCCTTATGCAAACATCCTCGTATCCCGTGAAGATAACAAAGATGCAGATGCCATCCAGAAACTGGCTGCAGCCCTGCATTCCGAAGAGGTTAAAAAATTCATCAAAGAACGTTATCAAGGTGCTGTAGAACCTGCGTTTTAAGCTAAACGATTAAGCTGAAAATGAATTGTATACCCGGCTCCACTTCTTATGGAGCCACTACAAAAAGTCCTGCCTTCTC
>NZ_AWUK01000018.1 GCF_000499205.1 Paenibacillus sp. MAEPY2 | reverse complement strand
GATGGCAGAGAGAAAGCGCCTGGGCAATCTGTATACTCGCTTAGAGCCACAAGGGTTTAAGTCGTTTTTACGCATCCTCGCGTAGCGAGAATGCGACGAGAACGGGACACTTGTGCACCTGGGTGAAGTCTGTCTGCAGGAGAAAAGATGCTGACGCGCATTCGCGCGTGAACCTGTTCAGACGCTCAGGATTTTTAATCCTTCGGTCTTCACAGGTCTGAAGGAAAGGGAGGGGTTAGAGGTGGGCAAGTCAACGGTTGAAGTACAGATCGAGAAGATTTTCAAACACACCAGACAAGGTAGCTACGCGACCAGGGATCGGTATAAGGACAGTTGTTTAATGTTCGCGAGATTCTGTCTGGATCGCTTTAAGATGCAGAATATCCGGAATATTCATGATAAGCACATTGCGGCTTTTATTCAGGAGCGTTTGAGCCAAGTGGAGCCTAGGACGATTAAGGGTGATCTTTCAGCTTTACGATACATGCATGATCAGATCCAGCGACCAAGGTATGAGTTGTCTGATAATGCCAAACTGCAGGAGGATTACGGGTTAACGATCGGGACCACACACCAGGTCAATGGGGATCGTGCCTGGACAACATCGGAGTATGACGGCATGATGCAGATCGCAAAGGATCTTGGTAACAGCAATGTGGCCGATTGTATGCAACTGAGTCGGACAATGGGTCTTAGAATCACCGAAGCAGCAGCCGTAAGTCGTGCTCAGGCCGAATATGCGCTTCGTACAGGCATTTATCAGGTCAAAGGGGAAGCAAAGAACGGGAAACACCGTGAAGTGCCTCTAAGCGCCGCTGGAAGGCTTGTACTGGAACGTCGGATGTCTGTAACGAGCCGGGGAGAACGGTTGTTTATCCGTCCGGGTGAGAAGACGCATCAGGTTGTTAACCGGATGCAGAAGTTTATGGTGCATCATCGGGATAAGGTACTGACGGAAACCGGGATGCAGCAGCGGACGGATCGGAGGGACGGGAGTGCGAGGAGCCTGACGTTCCACGGCTTGAGATACGGGTATATACAGGATCGTATGGAGCAAGAGATCGCAAAAGGCTACAGCCGTGACAATGCGGCATTAATCGTAAGCCGTGAGGTTGGCCATGAACGAATTGATGTAATTCGGATTTACGAAGGAAAAAGCTAAGTCCCTGAGAAGACTTAGCTTTTGGAAGATTCGTATTTTTCGATGATGTACTTCATGCCTTCTTCGAGGAGATCGTTAACGTTCACCTTTTGATTACCTTCCAGCGAAAGCTGAAGGGCGAGCATTTGAATCTGACCGTACAAAGTAGCATCAAGCGTTGTATTTATGGACTTTCGAGCCATGTTAAATTCACCTCGTTCACCAGTATAACAGAAAATTGTTTGACAAAGTTATATAGTCGATCATATCATATAGCTATAAATACGTATAGCTGACTATATAAAAAATGGAGGTTAATGCTATGAAATTAACAGTATTGGTTGAGCAAAATTACGGACAACACGATTTTACAGGGTACGTACCGGAGCTGCGCTTGAGCGCGACCGGTGATACAGAGGAAGAGATGATGTCTAACCTGAAGGATCTCGTTGAGCTTCAGGTCACATCCACTGTGCCATCGATGTACCGTTGTGATGTGCAAACCATCACGTTTGATAAGGAGGTGAACCATCAAACAGACCTGACCTTACTAGGGAAGCAAACGTGCGGTCTACTCGTTAAAGAAATTGAGCTCTTAATGCGACAGTTCAACGAGTCGATAAAGAACTTGAATGTTGTAGACACTGGAAATTTTGTAAGTGTGTACTTTGTACTGGCAGAACAAGGTTTTGTCTATCAGTACGATAAAAGAAAAGGTACATACGATGAATCATTTATGTCCTTAACGGAAATGCAGCATTTTAAAAATTTAGGCTTACTAGACTAAGAGGAGTGGGGAACATGAAAAAGGTATTACTGAGCATTATGGCAGGGGTTTTAGCGTTTGGGATTACAGGAGCTGCGGTTTCAGCAGCTCCTGCGAAACAAGTGGAGGTTTTACTGAATACGGTGAAAATGAAGTTTCCGGATGCGAAGCCATTCCAAGATGGCCAAGGTAGTGTGATGGTTCCGATCCGGTTCGTGTCAGAAGCCTTGGGCGCAAAGGTGACGTACTCCAAGGTTGGCAAAGTGTCCAAGGTTGGGATCGTCAGCAAAGACCATAAGGTGGACATGACGATTGGCCAAACGACAGCCCTGGTCAATGGCCAGAAGAAAGACTATGGTACGCAAATTATCCTGAAGCAGAACAGGACATTCGTTCCGTTGCGTCTGGTCAGTGAGGGACTTGGTCAGAAGGTAGAATGGGACAAAATTGGCCGCTGGGTTTGGATCGGTAACAAAGATTTCCGGAATACGGATGATAAGCAGTTTAAACTTACAAAGCTTAGTGATTTCAAAGCATATACAGCTAAAAGTGAACTTGATTTCAAAAATATGAAGGGAGAGAAGTATTCGGGCGTTAAGATTATCAAAGAAAGTGATCTTCCTATCCAGTTGGGGAACGGACAAGTGATTTATGACATTAACATGACCAAAAACGAAATAATTGGGAACGTTGTTCAGATTCGAAGTAGTCAAAGAGGAAACTCTATTACCTTTTTAGTTAAAGATAGTTACGGCAGAGGACGTGGAGTTGTCGATACACTCTTTAGTAATAACGAAGACAAAACAGGGATGAACTATTATCCGCTTATTAGCACGTCTGACAAGTTTCAGGGAGGAAAGTATCTTGAAAACTATGAGGGATGGAAAAGTTTTAAAGTCAATCAAGCTGACTATATCCTTTTGAGAGATGGCGAGCTAGATAATTACGCTGTGGCTATCGTCAATCCATTCAAGTAAGGGGCTATGATCTGAATGAAAAGGACTATTAGCTCTATACTTAGTGTGGTACTCCTATTGTCTTCGATACTCGTTTTGTTTACGTACGATTCTGGGAAGGCCGAAGCAGCCGTTTATGACGTAGGTGCAAGTCGATTGGAACGTGACAAAAATAATCCGAATCTTTACTACTTCGTTGGAATGGTATACTACGAGGTTTGGAAGAACAGCGCTGGTCAATGGACGGATAAAGGACATAAGCCAGGGGATACGGTTAGTGTTGTAGACGGTGGAACTTACCAGTTTACATTTGCTTCTGGTCGAAAGGTTAAAAACATCACAGTTAAGCCTTTTGATTTTAATTGGACGTTGGCTAAGGATGTATTCGAAACATCTCGTGGTGGGGATCTTGACGAATACCCACAGCAGTATTATCAAGATGCTACTTCCAGAGAGAACTATGACAATTATGGTAATACAGCGGTTTTGGGCAAAGGAACAAATTCTGCTCGTAAGGAAGTAATCGTTCGAAATGGTGTATTGCGTCCAATTTATAAAGAAATAAATAGAAGATATGAAGAAGAAACGAAGAACAATAAGGTTTTTGCACCAAACGTTGAAGGTTATCGCTACTTTTTTCCGACTCTGTTCACGATCGAGCTTGAGCCGGAAGAAGGCAAGGCCACTATTCAGCACTGGACAACAACTGGCCAACGGCTGAATGGTATTGAACATTTCCGAGACCGGGAAGAAAAGTTAGAAAAGAACCAGCCGTACAGCTTCACGCATACAGAACCCGGAGAAAATTATACGTATGAGGGCTTTAAGAAAAGTACGGTTTCAGCACCTTCGGGTGGATCGCCAAGCCAGGGAGATCCCGGAGGATTCACATATAACGGTACTTTTCCCGTGTACTACTTGAATTTTTACTACAAACCTAAAAACGAAGATCGGCCTAATGTCTGTACTAGGCCAGAAAAGCAAACTGGAAGCGCAATAGAAGCTAAATACATGGACCCGGTAGTTACAGGTATGATCAATGCCGATACACGCGGAAATGAGCTTTTCGACGTCCTGAAAGGCATTCCAACATCAGAGAGCCTATATGGAAATGTGTTTAGCCGGGATTATTTGTTCCAGAACCGCTTCGTACAGATGACGGGCACGTGCACGTACACGGTCAAAGTGGAACAAACATGGACATTGAACTGGTCCGAGCCTGTTCCTGGGACAGATGCTGAAGGAAATCCAACAACGAATTATATTGACCGTACAGATACCGAAGTCGTACCAAGCGAATACACAGTGGTTCGGCCATATGCATACTGGACGATAGATGAACTGAGCGTGTACAACATCCGCCAGGCAACGCTGGAACAATATGCTTTCAGTGGTGAACAAATCACGATTTATCCGTCTGGATATGAACCACCAGAGTTCCAAGCCGAAAACATCGGGAATTTCTACCCTGCACAGGAGCCAGGCATCCAACAGGGACCGTCACGAAGTAAAAATGGTGGTTCCAGCAGACCTTCTCCGGATCGGGAAAATTTGCAGGACGTCGCTGAGGTCGCTGTGCCTGACGTACAGGTCGCAAACGACTCGCTGGTGTTTAAGGGTCAGACCATCATGAACAGCCAGCGTACGGCCAAGACAGGGCCGCAGCCGGGGCAAATTCCTGCACCGGTTCAGATCGACAAGGACGTGCTTTATAGCCCTAATAATTACATCCCTTCAGATAAGGTCAACAAAAAGAATGCGACCAGTAAAGGCACCATTGAATATGTGATGACCGCTGGCAGCATCAACACCGAAGAGGAAGAATTGGAGTACGAGATCCACGGCATAAATACGGTGACCGTGCATACGCCGGTGGTAAACTATTCGGCCGTCTCAGACGATCAGCAGCATAACCAGAAAACCAAGCCGGATATGAGCCGATCAGCGTTGATCCTGGATCGGCCGTTCACGGTTCGGATACCAACGTCAGGTCAACACCTGGACGTGGCGCAGTATCCGGGATACGGCAACCGGGATTACGCCAAGTATTTCCGGACCAAACAAGTTCGTTTCCCGTTCGATGTTTACACCGAAGGCAGAGGACGGTTGATTCCCAAAGATACCTGGATTGACGTATCAGTGGACCAACTGGACACGACATTTGATTTGCCGGTATGGGTCGATGAAGGTAATTACCAGGTGTATTTCCGGAATATCGCGGAAAACGCACCTATAGGGTACGAATACCAGCAGGATGCGAACTTGGATTTGGTTAATCATGCGGCGGTGGACCAGGTTTCAGTCCAGGTCATTGGCCGTCTGTATGATTTCCATATCACCGACATCGTGGACTATAACTGGGAACGTGTCTTCCGGACTTATGCCGGCAGCCGCGATCCGAGTGGCGCAAGCTACTGGGTTGGCCAAGCAGACATTGATGGCAATCCTCGAGACATTGGCAGCAAGCTGACGTTGCCGATCCGTCCAGGGAGTAACTACCTAACGGGGATGCAGAACGTGGCCGTAAAGCAAGGCTATCACTTCAAGTTTGATTTCAAAACGAAGGGCAACATGTTCAGCCTGAAGGACGGGATCCGGATCACGCCGACCTTCTCTTACGTGAGTAAGGAAGGCGGCACACCGGTTCCGGTGGATCTGTACTATAAGACCAATGAGCAGCCGTTCGTCCGGATCGGTTCTCCGGAAGACAAAGTGGAACGGTACGTGATCCTGCAGGAACGACTCCGGAACGTGAGCCTGGGCGATATGAAGAACTCCGGATACTGGAAGTACGATCAGCACTTAACGGCAGCTGAGAAGCTGGGTGTCGATCGGGAACAGTTCATGCGAAATTACGTACTTAAGTTCACCAAGCTCAAAACGCCTGTCGGTGGGTACGATCTGCTGATCCTTCCGGAACAGCTCAAGACCTTGATCGGGCCGAAGGAGATCCCGACGAACGCGTCTGTGACTACGGAACGTGCGAATGCATCGGTACAGCAATGGTTTGGTGAATACAGTATCCCAGCCGATGTGTATACGGTGGCCAAAGGAACGAACCTGGCCGAGTATGGCCGTGTGAATGGTGGCCTGACTGACAAATCATCGATTTTCCTGCGAGACGGGTACATTGTCGTCAACTTCGACATTGAGTCGATCCAGAACGGTAACCTGCAGGAGCCGCACTTGCAGTACATTCATGCGCCGCTGATGAATCAATGGAGAATGGAAGGGTATCGGCCAAACATCCTGGATTCGTATCTAAATGTTTATCATGTCAAGGATGGAGACGTAGTCTTCTACAATGCAGATAAGTCCAGTAGAGACGATTTCAGCGCCCAGGCGCCGCATTAAGGCAAAACAAAAGGGAACCGGCAGTATGCCGGTTCCCTAAATTTTTCAAAACGCCTATCTATCAATCTAGCAGTTATGGTATAGTAGTGAAAAATAATTACAAGCCACCGTTTCAAGCGGCTAAACCGGACGGGAATCCGGAGTAGCTGTCTCAACCGATCGCCATCGGATAGAAACAGGACACTTAACAACAATGACTTGAATTACGGACATTGTATCATGCTTGGCCTTAGGTGGGCAACATGAGAATAGTCGTGATCTCAATATAATTTTGGAAAAGTAGCCTTGATCTCCGTTCGCGGGAGGATCAAGGCTTTTTTGGTTTCTTGGATCCATCGTAACTGGCTTATACCGGTGCGTGATCATACATAAAAAACGCATATCTGAGCTGTAAGCTTTCGAACTTTTTTGAAAAAAGAAGGTCGAAGGCCTGATTTCTTATTGCCAAAAATCAATATTGGGCGCTCAATGCCACCCAAAACGACGTTAAAAGCTTATGGGGTAAGTCGTCCCCATCCCCTCGAAGAGAGCAGCAGGAAAACGTACTGCAGGCGTGTCTGAGGGTGACAAGTGCCGTTAGATGGTGAGACAGCGTATATTACGTAGATGCCCCTGCATCTTTCCTAGATGGGGAGTTGTGACTCCAACGACCCCAAGACCCGTCCGTGTGGGCTATTGCCCAGGCTGGCCGTCAAAGTTAGTACAGACTATACGCGATAAAGCACGACCTAGGCGCGTTTGATGACGGTTTTACAGTACCTTGTAAAGGGGGCTGTGCCCAGATGCACCATTGGGCACGGAATGCAGGGGTGGGCGTGGGGAGATATGTTTTACATTCCGTTCTCACGTAGTGAGGACGAGCTCGCATTAGCGAGGTTTCCTTTCATCAGTTTCACGCTAAATACGTATAAAAGGGGCTCGTTAAGCGACGATTCAGGTTGTTCACGCAGCCGTGCATCGAACCGAGGCTTGTGGTAAACGTGATTTTCGTTTTCCACACGGCGAGGTGAGATGTACGGAACGGAGCGAAGCGACGCGGCACTTAGATAGCACGAAATAACTAGATACAACAAGGGATTTTGCGGATTTTCGCGAATTTAAATAGCGAGGTGATAACAGTGGACGTAAAACCCTTAAATTTTGTTTATAGCACGGTTCAGCTGGCTACAACGTTGAAAATTGGTCGCTCTACGGTCAATAAGTATGCGAGAAGTCTAGAAAGTGCTGGCTACGTATTTATGAAGGACGAAAAAGAGCATCGAGCCTTTACAGATCACGATATTATTGCATTTAAAGCGCTTATTGATCTTCTAACTCGCGGAGCTGAGTACGATAGCGCAGTAGAAGCTACGGTATCAAGCTATTCGCGTACTAACAATAGCGATTCTGTAGCACTAGTCGCTACGTCAGATAGCAAGCCAGAGATCGCTATGCTTAACGCTAAGGTAGATGATTTGATATCAGCGGTGGCCATGCTTTCAGGGAAAATTGATCAGATTGTGGATGAGCGAGTCCGAATAGAGGTTGCGGCGGCGTCGGAAGGGATTAACACGCAGGTAACCCAGGTGTTGGACGAGATCCGGAAAGCCCAGGATCGGACAGATCAGAAACTCGATGATATTGCCTCCAGAGTAGAAACACATGGAAAACGGAAAAAATTCCTGGGACTGTTTTAGGCTAAAGATATCAGAGGCGTCAAAATGCACACGGGCTAATTGAATAGCTAGTGTGCATTTGATATGAAGAGGTTTTTTATTTACTTCTGCCGCAGGACTTGACGTCATTTTAGGCTATGTTTTTAAGGAAATAATAGAATTGCGAAACAAAAAACACGCAACTCCGCTACTAAATTTGGTCAAAAATTTTTTTTGATAAATCTTCAAATCTTCCAGTCCTTTTCCTTTGCGGAATCCCGGCCTAATTGGTATACTCGGAATTACGTTCTATTGACGTTCTATTGTTTTAGGCTGTTTACAACATGCAATATATTGAGTTACATTGGTTACAAGTAAGTCGCGCCCCTCTTGGAAGGGAGGGGATAAATTGGAGAATACGATCATTCTGATTGCTGCTATTCTGGGGTAGTACCAGCGAAGCTGACACCACCCGCAAAGTAGATGTTATTAAATGGGAAATTTGTTGATGACCTCGTTGTACTCCTGCTGTGCATCAGTGATTGCCAGTTTTGAATAGACTTCCAACGACTTCCGGCTTTCGTGGCCGGAATACGGTTGTATGAGTGCGTCATCGATGCCCTGCTTTTTAAGCCAAGTCAACAGGAAATGTCGTAGCTTATGCGGCGACAGATTTTGTACAAGACCGGCTTCCTCCGAATATTTAGCCAAAATCTTTCGTATTCCCCGATCCGTATATTTTTTCTTCCACGATGATTCGAACAAGTAAACCGCCTGCTTCTTTTTCATTGAATCGGCGTGCATGGCCAGCATTTCCTTGAACGATTGAGGGAAAGGGACAATGCGATCCTTATTCCCCTTGCCCTTATTAATCCGGATTTGGCAGTAGTGGAAATCAACATCGGACAATTTGATATTGATCAGCTCGCTTACCCGAACGCCGGTATATAGCAGCGTCTTGACGATCATCATGTCTTGAAAGTTCTTCGCTTGCCAAACCACATCGTAGTAGCGCTTAAGCTCCTCTTCTGTAGGTACATAGGGGAGCTTCTTCGCTGTTTTTGGAACCTCTACCTCCAGCTCTGCTCGAAGATGCTGAAACAGGCTTTTGAGATAGTCATAATCTGGCCGTTCCCCTCGGAGATACTTCGCCAGCTCCTTCGCTTTGCGTTTCGGGGATATGCGTCTTTCACTCACGCAATAACACCTTCTTCCAACGGAAGGCGTTCACTCATGTTCAGCCTAAATGTGCCGTAAGGGTTTACGTGCGTGTAGATCAGCGGGGTAAGCGCCCGCAAGTCTTCCGAAGTCATCATATCGAACCATTTGCGGTCGGATAGGATGCTTTGAAGCATAATGGTATTGATGTAAACCAGGCAGTTTTGCAGAAGGTGAAGAGACAATACGGCTAGCTCTTGATCTTCTAACCGGTTGGTAGCGATTTCTCCGCCTTTGCCGTAAAAGATAAAGCTGTTGGCCGAGTTCCAATTTTCCACGACATTCAAGCCTTCATTGATCTCGCGGCGCAGCTCCTCCGAGTGCAGGTAATCGCAGAGGAATATCGTTTTGACTGCTTTGCCGAGTTCCCCCAAAGCTTGATAGGTCGGATGCTTTAAATTATTACGGGTAAATCGTTTCAAGATTGCTTCTGTTTCGGCGGTTCCGAGTCGGAGAGCCGTAGCGTACTTCATCATTTGATCGTATTGCTGCCGAATTAGCTCCCAGTTGATTGGGCGGGTCAGCACCGGCTGCAAATTCGGATAGGCATCGGTCATGCCTGGTTCGGGCCGGTAAAGTTTTTGCGAATGAATCGCTTTGAGCCGTGGCATGAGCTGATAGCCCAAAAGGTAACAAAATGCGAACGCAACCTCGCTCTGGCCGTGTGAATCCACGTAATTCTTCTCGACCTCCATTTCGGTACAATGACGAAGCAATCCTTCCATCATGGCAGCGACTTCAGAGGAGGAGCACGATTTGAGCTGCGAGTAAATGCATGTCGAATTCTTCTCAACGTGCCAATATATCATAACGCCGCGGCCGCGGTACCGGATATGCCATTCGGTCATCAGATTTTGATCCCATGCACCAAATTTTTTTGAATCCGATGCACAGGATGTCGTGGCATCGCCCCAAATCTCCTGCATCCGAACGCGAAAAATCGCATTAACCACTTCGGATATCGCATTTCGGAGATTGTCCTTATGAATGAATTTCCTGCGGACGTACAGCAAGTCTTTGTAGCTTTCTCCATGCTCACCGGCACTCACACGTTTCAAGCCGGTATTCGTCCCGAGGCCATAAAGGGATAGGATGAGTCTCTTTTGCAGCGTATCCCTGCTTAACGCTTCGCGTACAGCAACAGTCTTGAATTTTTCAGTAAATCCGACACGAAGATCGGCCTCTTTTAAAATGTCCAACAGGCTCGTCATTGGCCAGCGCCGAAGCATCTCTGATTTTATCCGTGATAGGTTGACTGGCTCTGCTTGTGGTTCTAACGGAGATAAGCTAATCCAACCATTACCCTTCTCCGTGATCCGGACCTTGGGGTTTTTCTGGAGACCGGTATCAAGCTTTTCTAATCCATCTTTCATGGCCTGCTTCAACGTTGCAATGAATGCTTCTGCATCCAGCGGCTGCTTTAAAGCCTTATAATTTTCTTCCCGCCGTTCTTCGAAGTCTGTCGGCAAGTCATCGTCCGGATTCCGGTATCGGTTCGCTCCGGCCACCCATATTTCCTTGCAACGAAGCTTTTCCCGTAAAGCTTGCAGAACGCTTATCTCATAATTCATCCGATTAATTCGCTCTTGGCCTTTCTCGTCCTTCTCAACAATGATTTCTTTATTAACCGTCCGGATTACACCATCTACCGGGATTTCTTCGGACATTGGCAAATAATGATGGCCGGTGTCAGAATATTTCTTTACCAGTTCCAGCGCACGAATCACTGGCCGATGCACTTCATTGTTTGATCGGAATTCCAGAATGCCTAGTATTTCGGGAACCATACGGCGGTAGTGACTCCCATAGGAAGCCCGAATAATGGTATGGATTTTCTCACGGTAAGCCGGTCCGGTATGCTTGAATTCTTTTATCAAATCCCGTAACGTTTGCTCATTTACGACCGGGAAAATGACATCACGAATTACTCCGTCTGGATTGTTGACGGCAGACTGGGCCATGTTGAATAAAATGCCATACTTATTGCTTACTTTCCGTAGGTCATTCAGAATTTCCTTCTCGACCTTGCGTTCTGCCCGTACTCCTATTCGATGGACGATTTGAATAAGTAGCTCAATCAAATTGTCCGTTATCTCCATACTCCTTAGCCAGAAGAATGCGGCCAACAATGTGTAACGGATCGGATCAGGGTGGCGACGAAGTTCCCGGAGATCCTCTGTTGCGGTCCGCTGCCGGTACTTGGTCAATACTTTAAGAGGGATATCACGAAACAGATTATCCGGAAGCTCCAGATTTCGAATCGTTCGCAGCTTGCTTACTTCTCTTAACACACTTTCGACACCTGGTTTGCCCGGATCAGCTTTTAACTCTTGAAAAGAAAGAAGTCCCTCGTCGCTGCCGCCTTGGTCTTCATCTAGAAATGCGATACTATCTACGAGTGAATCCAGTTTGGACAAAGATGCCGCAGGCAACTTTTCCAATGTGACTTGGAAAAATTGTTCCTCATATGTACGGATTGCGGCTCTGATAAGTCGCTCAATGCGATCAGGCGTAGGCGGTACAACTTTCATCTCCCGAAATCGCCCGTATACGGTCTCGACCAAATGTTCGAAATCGTGATCTTGGAATAATACGCTTTTGCATAGCCAATCGATTACCTCTTCGGCATCATTGATGGTATCCTCACGAAAGCCAAAAAACTCCCTGATTTGTGTTCGATGGTAGGTAATGGAGCGACCAGTCCAATCGTATTGTGCGTACAGCTCTGCCGGTGCCTCGATCTGCTTTGCTATGTATTGAATTACTGCTTTGGGCACTTCGAATTTTTGGAAGGGGAATCGCGCTTCGTATTGGAAAAACTTAAACAGAACAGCAAACCCCAACCGAGTCTCCCCCGACTTATTGCCGACTTGCTGCATTTCGTTGGGAAGAAACGTAAAATGCTCAATTAACTCCTCCAGCTCCCAATTTCGCTTCACTTGATCCCCTCCGAGTAAAGTTCCTAAAATGGTTAGAATCGGAATTTTAATCATTAAATTTAGTATACCGAAGCATACTTAATGAGGCAATGTGGAGCAAAAAGCTATCATATTCCAATTACCTAATCAAAAACGGAACTTTTGCAAGATGGAATAGCCGAAGTGATTGGAATGAAGACGATGAGGGAAAAGTATATAATGGTGTTTCCATATTCTTCTTCAAAAGTTGAAAGAGGTGATCTTTATGCCAAAAATTCCGCTTATACAGTCATACATGATAATTATGCTTTCAGTCGGTTTGCTGAACCACGTCATTATTATACCGTTACTGCTCGGTGCTTCAGGGCGAGATGCCTGGCTGGTAGTACTTCTTGTATTAATCGCTTCGCCTCTTTGGATTGGCTCTTTGAACTACATCATCAAAAACATGAACGGCATACATTTAAAGGATTGGTTGCAGCAGCATTTCGGAATGTTTCTCTCCATAACCCTGGTTTTCATATATAGTGTGCTTGTATGGCTCATGGGACTCATTTCCTTGAAGGATACTCTAACTTGGACAATTGCAACTTATATGCCTCAAACTCCAATGCTCGTCCTTGTGGTAGCAACAATTGTCGGATGTTTCTTTGCGGCATATCAGGGGCTTCGCACCATTGCGATTGTGAGCGGGATATTGTTACCTTTCGTTGTCATTCTTGGCGACCTTGTAATGATTGCAAACTTTCAGTTTAAAGATTATACCTTGCTTTTTCCTTTGCTCGAAAAAGGAACACCTCCACTATGGAAAGGTGTTCCCTACGCTGCCAGCGGGTTGCTGGAGTTGTCGTTGCTGATGCTGATCCAGCATAAGTTAACGAAGAAACCGGGCTTCATAAGTTTGATGCTTGTTTGTCTCATTTTATCCGGGCTTACGATCGGCCCTTTGATGGGTTCGATTACAATGTATGGCCCTGATGAAGCGGCAAACCAACGATATCCTGTTTATGAACAATGGAGAATGGTTCGACTGGGCGAGTATGTGGAGCATGTCGATTTTTTCTCGATTTACCAATGGCTATCCGGTATGTTCATTCGAGTGTCCCTTTCCATGTATCTCTTGGGGGAATTATGGAAATTACAAAAGTATAAGTGGATACCTATGTTCCTAGGCGCTTTATTCATGTTGGTTGTTACATTGCTGCCTATTAGCGATATGGTCTTTCAAGACCTATTGAGCCTATATTACTTTCCATCGTTTTGTGTCTTTACAATTGGGGTCATGATCGTATATGTCGTACGAACCTCAACACGAAATAAAAGGAGTATCTACGAATGATAAAACGATTCAGAAATAAGAAGGCGGAGGTCTTACCATCGCCATCAAACAAAGTGGCAACTGTTTCACAACCGCTTAGTGAACCGTCGCTTATCCAACGCTTCCAGATGTGTCAAGATGTTAAGCGTCATGTTTACAAAATAAAAGCTGGTGATGATCAGTCGAGGATCGTTTTGCTGTACTGCGATGGTTTATGTGACAACCAACAGCTCATTCAGGATATGGTGCTGCCCCACTTGACTCGTTTTTATGAAACTTACGGATTTCATAAGAATGAGGAGATTGTTGAGTCGTGTCAATTACAGTTAGAGAGCATTTCTTTCGAGGAGTGGGAGCAACAAGTCGAAACGGATATTTTCGAGGGCAAGCTGCTTTTGTTCATTCCGGCACTAACTTCGTTGTTCTCCCTCGATATTTCCAAAAAACCGGCACGTAAGCCGGAAGAGTCTAACATTGAAGTCTCGATACGCGGTCCAAAAGACGGTTTTGTTGAAGAAGTCGGCGTCAATGTTGCGCTGATTCGGAAACGTATCAAGTCAACCAGCATGGTATACGAAACCAAAACAGTTGGCGTGAGAACTAAAACAACAGTTGCGATTCTTTATATGCGAGACATTGTTAATCCGAATATTGTTCAAGATATAAAGAAAAAATTGGATGGTATTCAAATTGACGGAGCAATCAGCGCCACTCAACTGGAAGAATTAATGGAACCGACAAGAGCTTTGTTTCCTTTGATGGGGTACACAGGAAGACCGGACTTCACCGTGAACTGCATGATGAATGGCCGCGTAGCATTAATTGTGGATGGTACTCCGGCTGCTTTGATCGCTCCAGCCAATTTGTTCTTGCTCCTGAAAACACCGGAAGATATCCACTTTACTGCTTTATCGGCCACGTTCGGGCAAACTCTTCGTTTGCTCGGGTTGTCCGTTTCACTCATGCTGCCCGGATTTTGGGTTGCCATTCTTGCGTATCATCAAGATCAACTGCCTTACTATTTACTTGCAACTATTGGCATTAACCGATTAGGAATCCCATTAGGTGTGGCAGGGGAAATGTTTCTGTCGCTCATCTTTTTAGAAATATTGCGGGAAGCCGGTGTTCGCTTGCCTTCTGCCATTGGCTCTACTGTTACCGTTGTGGGAGGTCTTATCCTGGGGGATGCAGCCATTCGGGCAGGATTTTTATCCCCGAGCATCCTTGTCATAGGAGCGATTACTCAGGTGTTCGGTTCGACTTTATCCAGCCAGTCGTTATCTGGGACAATTAGCATCTTACGCTTTATCGTGTTTATTTTGTCTGCCGCGCTTGGCATCTATGGCTTTTTTCTTGCTTTATTTATCGTGACAACCCATTTAGCCTCATTGCGTTCATGCGGTTTGCCTTACCTGGCTCCGCTTTCGCCCCCATATAAAGATTTCGCCAATGCATTGTTCCGATTACCTTGGAGATGGCGAAAAACTCGACCGGACAATCTGAATACTCACGATCCTACAAGCCAAGGGGATGGGCAGAAATGAAGACGTATAAATATATCGTTGTTCTTCTGCCCCTCATCATACTCACCGGCTGCTGGAGCAAATACGAAGTGCAAAACATGAATTATACGACAGCAGTCGGAATTGACTATGCGGAAGGTCAATACACCATCTATGCGCAATTGCTTGACTTCTCGACAGTGGCAAAGCTGGAGGGCCAACAAAAAGCGGAGCAGCCCCCGGTCTGGGTCGGTAAGGGACAAGGCTCCTCGTTTACAGAAGCAGCGAATGATTTATACAGCACTTCGCAACAGAGGTTAAACTGGGGACAAGTCTCTGCGATTCTGTTCAGCGAACGGTTGATGAAGGAAAGGAAAGTCGGTGAAGTGTTAGAACTGATCAACCGTTATCGTGAAATAAGGTACTTAGCCTGGCTATTCAGCACGCGAGATCCCCTTGACGAGATCTTAATGGCAACATCGTTTTTCAGATTGTCACCAAAGGCATCGATTCTACATAATCCTGAACAGAATTATCGACAGCATTCTATTCTCGCTCCGATCCGCCTGCAACAGTTTGTTCTGGATTCAAATGAAAAGGCTAAGTCAAGCTATATACCAGAATTATCAATTCGAAAAGACCAATGGAAGGAAAATCAAAAGCCACGTGAGTTGCTTAGATTTTCTGGCATACAAGTATATGATCAAGAGCACTATTATGCACGCATGGACATCCAAGATCTGTCCGGGTTGCCGTGGCTAAATAAACACACAATCCGACTGCCTCTTGACTTGTTTTCCGATAAAAAACTTATAGCGGTTCTCGTCGCAGAGAAACCTAAATATGACATTACTCCAAGTGTTAAATATGATAAAGCGTATTTCGATATATCCGTTTCAGTGAAGGCTGGGGTAAATGAGTTGCATGCAGACGTTACTGAACAAGAACTCACGCAAATGGCTCAAAAAGAAATTGAGCGGCAAATTAGGAAAACCTTTCAAACTGCGCTTGAGAAGAATATAGATATTTATAATCTAGGGGAATCTCTTTTTCGCAAGAATCCGCATGAATGGAAACGCATTGCATCAGGGAAACAGCATTTTGTCTTAAACGAGGATTCCTTGCAAGCTATAAGCGTTAATATGGATATCGTATATCCTGGAAGATATAAATTTAAAAAAGAGATTCTTGCTGTCCCCTAATTTTTGATTTCTTCATTGATACAAATACCTGTCATAGAATGTCTAGCGCGGCGAAAAGGTAAAGGATCGAGGGAAATAAGATCCTAGAATTACTGATTTACATATTTGCCCATATACTTTGCGGGTGGTGTCAGCTTCGCTGGTACTACCCCATTCTGGCACTGATAACAGCCTGTGTAGATTTTGCAGGTGTCTACCTGGAAAGCAAAAATCAAGACAAGCCTTTACGGGTGAGATTTTTTTCTTTAAAAAAGAAGAAAAAACATTAACAACAGTCGGCTAACTGTGTTGATGTTTTCTCATCCATTTAACTTAAGTTTCTTCATCCATAAAATCATACTCAAGAGTGATGCGGCTTACTGGGCCACGGTTTTGTGAGAACCGTGGTTCTTTTTTTTGACTATAGTCAAAAAGTTAAATTAAGTATAGCACTTACTAAAACCAAAAAAAACACCCAATTTATGTAGCGCTTTTAATTGAAGATAATTGTAAAAATAATAGAAATCGTTTTAATTCCTTTGCACCCTCAATATTTTGTGATTTTTTTAGCTCAATAATCCGCATTTTTTTCTTCAAAATAAAAACTAAATTTCCGTGATAAAGTTGTGGCGTCAGAAGGACTTAACACACAAGAAACTCAGGTATTTGACAAGATCCGGAAAGCTCAGGAGCGGATGAATCAGAAGCTTGATGAAATCTCTCCCAGAGTTGAAAAAGCATATTGTTTACTGAATCCAGTAAACAATATGCTTTTTTTGATTTTCTAGATTCTTTCTTCAAGACTTCTATGAAACTAGAGCATACGATAACCCTGTTTTATTAGGCTGGAGTCCCTGTTTGACAATTTTAAAAAAAGGGGTTAAGATGGGGTGTATACACCCCATCAGTGCATCGTGTTTTTTTAAAAAAAACCTCGGTCCTGTTGACTTTTTTTATTTTTTGCAGTACAATCAGGTGTATACACCTGATTGTATTCGAAAGATTTGAAAAAAAGGAGCTTTTATGGGGCGTTTAAATCGATATCAAATTATGGAGTTATACCAAGAAGATATTATTTCAGCGCTTAAACGACTTGGCAAAAAAGTACTTAATTTTGCGGAGATAAACGGTATCCTCTTTACTCATGAGAGAGAATGGAGACTACCTAAAACTACCACTCCTGGAGAGTTTCTTTTCTTTCTTGTGGTTAAGAAAAGAATCCTAAAAGAAATTGAGATAGCTGAGACTACTCGCTACATCTTTAGAAACCAAAAAGTATCTCCTACTGAACTTGCTCTATCCCTTTATCCTAGAGTTTATCTGAGCCACTATTCAGCAGTTTATTTTCATGATTTAACTAATGAGAATGTTAAATCAATTTATATTAATAAAGAACAATCTCCAAAAAGGTTTACGAGTAATACACCTGCTGGAGAGTTAGCACAAAAGAATATTGATGCTGCTTTCTCTAAACCAATGAGAAAAACAAACAATTTCTTTGAGTATGAGGGCCAACGAATTTATTTAATAAATGGACGTAATACAAATAATCTAGGTGTCAAAGTAATAGATGAGGTAACTGTTACTGACGTGGAACGAACATTGATTGATATTGCTGTTCGTCCAGATTATTGTGGTGGGGTGTATGAAGTATTAAGTGTTTATGAACGTGCTAAGGGCAAGATTTCCGCAAATAAAATGAGGATGTATCTTAAAAATTTAAATTACACCTACCCTTATCACCAGACAATTGGATTTTATATGGACTGTGCAGGTTTTAGTGATACCGCTTTGAAAATTATGAAATCTTTCCCAATGACTAACGATTTTTATTTAACATATAACGTTTCTGAACTAGAATATTCCGAACGTTGGCGTCTTTACTATCCCAAAAACTTTACTAACTTAAAAAACCTTTGAGCACAAAGTGCCCAAAGGTTTTTTTATCTGGCTTCTTCAAGAGAGAGAAGATCATGCTGTTTTATAATTGCTAGTACATAGTCAAAATAAAAATCAAAACCTCGATAGTTTTCTTTTACCTGGATAGTCTCTCTAAGTTTAGGCTCATCTCGTCTATGAAACTCTCGGGTTTCTGACATGTTTGAAAGAAAGCTAATGGGAACGCGCTTAGCCTTGAAACATTCTTCAAGATGAGTCAACGTTTCAGGGTCTTCAAAGTTTACTTCGACTGCAGGGCTTTCTAAAATTGTGTAAATATCATAAAAATCCCTTGGTCTAGGCTTAGATCCTACCTCCTTACCTATCCGGGTCCAGTAATCATCCATTTGTTGACAGATTGCACGCAATTTCTCTAGGACTATCAATGTAGGTGTATAAATAGGCACTAAATATCCTTCGAATCCTTCAATGTTATCAATCATCTTTGTACTTCCTGTATATTCGAATCTTCCGAGGTCAATAGTGATATTCTTTTTGGTACCCGTCACAGCGATCGCCTTATTAGATAACCAGTTCAAGTTATCCTTATGTGCTTCGTACTTTTCTGGTTCAATAATCTTAAAATTCACCTCATAACCAGCCCAAAAATCTTGATTTTCAGCCATTTGTTGTTTAGGCTTGGCTTTTATCTTAACCTCAAAAACTTGGTAGCCGTATTCAATAAATGTTCTTGTAAGAACGTCTTCGAGTTTTTGCCTGACTTGCTCTAGATCAGTTAAACCAATGTCTTCAAAATCTTGAGACATGGAGAAATCGAGATCCATAGATGCACGTGAGCTGAAACCATATCCAATATCTAAAGCGTTGCCGCCTTTTAAGACCAGGGTTTCCAGGAGATCATCATCTGAAAATAAAGCAATAAGAGTGATGGTTCTAAGTTTCTTTGTATCTTCGCTGCTCAAGATCAAAAATGGACACCTCGTTTTTTGTATTGTCACACTTCTCATATAATCTCATAAAGGTTATCCGTTTGGAATAGATAGCCAAATATATAAGGATATTTTTTAATTTCGACGATTCGCCTCTAAAGGTGCCTTTTCTGCGAAATGATGTATTCGCCGCGTCCGTAAAGGTACAGGTTTACAAACTACAAAATGAACATGATAAATTCGTCTTTAAAGGTGGTATAATCCAATTAGCAAACGTTTGTAATTGGATTATAATCTTTATAAACAACATTTCGGAGGTTTTTTATGCGGATTCAATTTAGAGAGTATGGATATGCTCGAGTTTCAACTAAGGATCAGAATGAGGATCGCCAGATTGCTGCTCTACGTGAGCAGGGAATTGAAGAAGCCTACATCTTCGTTGATAAGGCTAGTGGAAAGAACTTTGATCGCCCTGAATATCAACTTTTAAAGCGTGTGCTGAGAGAAGGGGATACCCTGTTTGTAAAGTCTATTAATCGGTTTGGCCGCAACAAACAGGAAATATTGAAAGAGTGGCAATGGCTGATCGATGCAAAAGTTCATGTTGTCGTGATCGACATTCCGATCCTGGATACACGTAAGTATGAAGAATTGGAAGGGATCGGCCAACTCATTATGGATCTCGTGCTTCAGATATTGAGTTGGCTTGCTGAAGAAGAACGAAGAGGCATTAAACAGGCACAGGCTGAAGGCATTGCTGAAGCAAAGAAGAATGGAAAGCACTTAGGAAGACCACAAATTAACTTGAATACACTCAATTCAGAACAAAGGAGTACCCTGGATGCCGAGTATCCCAAGTGGAAGAAAAGGGATCTCTCCGCTGTAGAATTCATGAAAAAGCTTGATATGAAGAAGAACACTTTTTACAAGATTATAAAGGCGTATGAGGGACTAGAAAAATAAAACTGCATGCAAAAAGGACCCCATAAAGGGGTCCTTCGTTTTAGGATCATATTGCAGGGCGGCGTATCCTGATCTCTGGTAACTTGCCTTTCGACAAGCGCGTGGGGAACCTTTCCCACCTCTAATGATCCTTAACTTATAGTATTATGCGAAAATTGAAATTGTATAACAGGTAAGTTATATACGTAGTTCAGACACTTATTAGTTTACACTTTGGTAAACGATTTGTCCAGAACTCTGAACGATTATTTAATTAGTTATAAGGGACTAATCGTCCACTCTTGAGCCTTTTTTGGACTTTATAGGCTCCATTGTCAAGTTCAAAGAAGGTAGATAAGAATATGTACCCTGATGGGTCTAACTTGATTGCTAAAAGCAAATGAGGCCCAATGACCTTGACTAACTCTACACTATTTTCCTCTTTGGGATTCTGTCCAACATAGTCCGGATGTGCAATCATGCTAGGGATTAAGTGACCATATTGTTCAATAATACCTGGATGATTTCGTTGCACGTGCTTTATAGCACCGGGGTACATTTGTACGAGATCCGAAGGGAGATCCACTCCAGTAAGGCTTTTAATTTTGACGATATCAAGTTTGCCGACAACCTGGATATCGTGTGAATTTAGATTAAGAGAGTATGATTGCACATCTGCATTCCTTTCGTTGTCTGATGTAATAGAATTAAAGGTTATTTCCATATTTCAACCGCCTTTATAGTAAATTCTGTGTGTACATCAGTATAGTCATAATAGGCGGAATTATTTACTCGAATTTGTCGAACTATACATAAGTTTAAGTTTAAGTGTTGAATTAAGGCAACTGATAGATTCTTGATAAACATTTGAGCTATGTATATAATGAGTGACATTACGGAATACTAATTACTTTTCTTTGCGGACTTGATCGGCAAAGAGGGACGTGGAAGTTCAGGACTTCCAAAAATAATAGCTTTGGACTCATGAAGTCTTTGGTCAAACATTGGGATTATAGGCACCTTTTTTTATTTTCTTTGCCCTAGTATGGGTAAATGAGTGAGGTAATAAATAGTTTTGTAACGGAAGCCGGTTAGAGTTGGCATTTTAGTTTGTGCTGCTCATAATGAGGTTTTTTTTGTTGCGCTTAGGAGCTGATACGACAGGCATTTTGCCTGATGTATCAGCTTTTTTTATATAGAAATGAAACTAATGGAGGCGAAATGAAATGGATTCAATGGAGTTAGTAAAAGAAATCAGAATGCAGTTACATGAGATGAAGAAGGAGATTGAAGAAATGAGGAAGATGCGATCAGAGCTCCAGGAAGATTCAGAGAACTTTAAACGCTATTCTATTTTGCTGGAAGGAATGGTTCGAAGGGAAAGTGAGATGAAGTTGATCGTTTCATCTCATGTTAAGAAGAACATTAGAAAAACGATCCAGGAACATCGGGAAGGGCAAGTGAATAATTGTCCTGTTCTTAAGTTGGTGAAGTAAGGAAGTGCCGGCATTTGTGCCGGCTTTGTAGATTGAAGATTATAGCGCAAGGTCAGTAATTCTTAACCCCAAAGTTGCTTGCAACTGCTGGACTGACTGCAAAAGTTAAGAACGGAATCACGTTTCGCCGGACGTGGTTTTTGTACTCAATCGGCACGAAGGTGATTCGATCCGGAGGATCGGCCGCGGAGCGGCAAGCTGTATGCTGGATCGCCGGGAGTCGATGCGAAGCATCGCCCTGAAAGGGAATGACTCCACTAAAATTACTCATAGTACGAACTACATATGTAGCATACGAACGAGCGTAGCAAGAATGCTCGGGGCGCTTTCTCTCTGCCATC
>NZ_AWUK01000017.1 GCF_000499205.1 Paenibacillus sp. MAEPY2 | reverse complement strand
CCAATGGCCTTGTCTCTTTGAGCATGATTCATTCGGTATGTGCAGGTTGGTTTAAAAAACCAAAGGACCCTCTGCGTTCATGACACAGAGGGTCGCTCGGACGATTTAAGCAATAATTTTGGTCTTCTTGGCATTCTCGGCTGAACGTTTAGTCAGACTGCTGAGTGGACGTTTCAAAGCGAGGGCAACAATGAGACTCAGCGCGATGAACATGCACAGCCACAGAATATCCTTGATGGCTGTCGACCACAGGATACCGCCGACCGACTCACGCAGCAGACTGATCGCATACGTGAAGGGCATGAACGGATTCAATGCCTGGAAAAAGGGCGATGTCATGCTGATCGGGAATGTACCGCCGGAGCTGGAGAACTGGAACACCATGAAGATGATGGCGATCCCTTTGCCGATATTCCCAAAAACGGACAGCAGGGTGTACGTTATGGTGACAAACACGGCACTCACAAGCATGGCAAACAGGACAAACCACAGCTTATCTGCGACATAGGTTCCGAGAATCAGGATGTCTCCCAGACTGACACATACCGCTTGAAGCAATCCAATGGTCAGAAAAGTTGCAAGACGTCCGAGATACAACTCATATCCCCTGAACTTGCCTTCTGGATTTTCAGCTTCGGCACGAAGCAGGGAAATCAGCAGCGTTGAACCAACCCACAAGGACAGCACGCCATAAAATGGTGACATGGCCGATCCATAATTCGGAATCGGGTAAAGCTGCTGTTCCTTGATTTGTACTGGACTTGCAAGGAAAGCACTCTCTTCTTCAATGTCTCCGCGCAAAAGTTTGGCGAGTTCGGCAAACTGGTTATTGCCTTCCACTTCCCTAAGCTTGTCTGCAGCCTTGCTGATGGCACTTTCCAGTGCGGGCAGGTCATCACGTACAAGCGTGGCAACACGATGTACTCCTTTTTCGACCTCTGGCAGCTGGTTCTGTACAAAATCGGATGCCTTGCCGATCTGTTTCTCGGCATTAGGCAGATCGTTCCGAACAAAATCAGCCGCTTCGTTCAGCTTGGTTCCCAGCTTGGGCAGATCGTTCCGAATTAATGAAGACACCGTGTTCAAAGCTTGGATAAAGCCTTCACTTTTGTTTGCGAGTGTCTCCGATATTTCATGGATCTTAGATTGTATTTGAGGCAGTTCGCTCTGGATTTTAGTAAGCTCGGTCTGCCCAAACGTAATCCCTTCTTTGGCTGACGCAAGAATGTCCTTAATATCCGGAATTCGATCTCTGGCCCCCTGTAGTGCATCTGCTGAAGTGGAGAGGATAGACCTGAGTTTATCCGCACCAGCCGCAAGTGCAGGTGATATTTCGCTATCGTAGGTGTTCAGGATATTGCCAATCCCGCTGCTAATGTCCTTGGAGAGGGCATTTAACTGAGCGATGACGTCTGCAGGCGGAGTTGTATTACGACGCATCGCATCACTGATGATCCCAGCCAGGCGGATTTGCAGCTGAAGTTTATCAGAAATGGTGTTCAGTTGCGTAATTTTATTGCTCAGTGGATGGCTAGGAAGCAAATTGTCGATTTTGCTGAGTAATTCCGCCATACTGTCAACGAGTTTTACCGCAATCCCCAAGCGGGCAGCGATCCGGTCCAGATCTTCTGGTGTCGGCAGCTTGTTAAGATCCGTATTTTGCAATTGCCCAAATACATCTCCTGCAGCGTTTGCGATTTGCTGCACCAGCAGCAGGTTTTGCCGGATCGCCGGGCCTATAGCCTGAAACGCTTCTTCACTGGAATCTACAAACTGATTCAATCCTTCGGCCAGCTCAATCCCGTTACCAGCGATTTGTGATACTTTATCCAGATCTTGCTCTGCGGCGGTTACGATAGACAGAGCTTTGTCGGTTTTGTCCAGGGCCGTTTGGATGACACCTGATACCTGACCAAAGTTTGCATCTACTTCCCGAATACGTTCTACGGCTTTTTGAATATCGGGAATCCGTCCCTGAATAGCCAACACCTCGGATGCCGCATCATTAATTTGTGGCCAATACTCCTGCACCTTGAGCACATACTGTGCGGCTTCATTAATTTCGGGAAGTTTTTTTTCGATTTCGACGATCTTTTGAGCATCTTTGACAATACCAGGCATGGCTTTTTCCACTTCCAGTACCTTTTGACCTGCGGACTGTATAGCCGGAAGATTTTTCTCCAGCGTGAAAATGCCATTCTCCATCTTGCGCAAAGTTGGAAGCTGGGCATTGATTTCAACTCCGGCTTCCTTCAACTTGGTTAGAACAGCCTGACTGACGGCTTCAGTGAAATTTTCATTGATTTGTGTTGTTATCGCAGATACACCGGAGCCTGTGATTTTTGGAGCAATGGCATTAACCTTTTCATTAACGGTATAGATTACCTCTGGGCGCTCCAGCTTCCCGTCAACAATGCCTGTAATTTTGGATGAAAAGTCCTCGGGAATGAGTAGGCTTGCATAATACTCTCCTGTTTGCACACCCCGTTCAGCCTCAGCCTGGTTCACAAAAGTCCATCCCAGTTTTTCATTCTGTTTCAGGCTGGATACCAGTTCGTCCCCGATATTGACGCTGGTTCCCGCAACAGTCGCACCTTTGTCTTCGGTTGTCACCGCAATTTTGATCCCTTGGGTGTTACTGTACGGGTCCCAGACAGATTTTACGTTAACCCAGTCATACACTCCCGGCAGTAAAATAATAGCCACAATTAGAAATATACCTGTGGGAACCTTTAAAATATGCAACCAGTCTGTTTTGTAAACATGCCAAATGTGACGCATAACTTCCTCCTAAATGTAAATAAATGTAGATCTTATCTTATTTCTATGTCGCATATTTGTAAATCCTTATGTATATCGGCTTTATTGCAGCTTCAATGAATTGTTTCATGTTTATAAACTTTACCCATTTCACAGCGTACTAATGCAGAGCCTTTATGTATTCCGTGTTTCTGGACGTTGAACTCTAGAATTTGAAGATATGGATCACATTAAATATGTTATTAAAACTTAAGGGAGTTAAGGCTGAACTCACCGAATGTTTTAAAAGGGAGGGCTCTGTCTCCACGTTAAAAATAGTCGGAGGATTATTTTGGCTGTAAGATTCTCCTTAATTTCTTATGGATAAATATACAGTTTTATTGTATAATTATGAATAACGAATGAAATGTGATGTGTTTGGATGTTTTTCAGCCGAACTGCTGATTCTAAGAGGAATACAGTAGATGAATTTCGCCTGTGATGTTGAGGTGTTGACAGGGAGTTGTCTTTCTGTCATAATTCATGAAGATAAACGGACATATTGAATACAGAACCCTGTGAGGTCCTGCAATATGAACGACATGAATAGCACCTTTAAATCAGTCCCGTGAGACTGGCAAGGTAACGTGAACGATACATCGTCTTTTTGCTGCGGCAAATGAAGCGATGCATCCCGAGAGTAAACTTTCTTCAGAGCGGTCTGAAGTTCGGAGACTCCTTGCCAATAAACACGGCAAGGAGTCTTTTTTGTTCTCCTCGTCACGGGGCCATGATCTGAAAGGTAAATCCTGAGGAGGCTGAACGCATGAGCACAGAGACACATGTCATTATGGATGAAACCGCGATCCGCCGCGCATTAACACGGATTGCCCATGAGATTTTGGAAAAAAACAAAGGCATTGAGGGCTGTGTGCTGATCGGTATTCGAACACGGGGTGTATACCTCGCTGAACGGATTGCCGCCAAGATTGAAGAAATCGAAGGTACACCGATCCCTTGGGGAGAGCTCGATGTGACCCCTTATCGCGATGATCGCTTGGATGAAAATAAAGCGAATCGCAAGGAACTGTTGACGATGACCCCTGAATCACTTTCGATTCATAACAAAAAAGTGATTTTGTTCGATGATGTGCTCTATACCGGACGGACGATTCGCGCAGCGATGGATGCCCTGATGGACTGTGGAAGACCACAGAACATTCAGCTGGCAGTTCTCGCGGATCGTGGACACCGGGAACTTCCGATTCGACCTGATTTTATCGGCAAGAATGTACCAACTTCCAAATCAGAGGAGATCGAGGTTGCACTCATCGAAACGGACGGAACGGACGAGGTCAAAATCATTCAGAACCGGGGGGAACAGGCATGATGATTACACAACCTGCATTGAAGGACCGGAGCTTGCTTGGCCTTAAGGAACTTAGTCGCGATGAGATCGAATCCATTCTGAACAGAGCAGCACACTGGGAAGCGCAGAAGGAGAAACTGGTTCCAGTACTGGAATCGCACTTTGTAGCCAACATGTTCTTCGAGAACAGCACGCGCACTCGCTTCTCGTTTGAGATGGCTGAGAAACGTCTGGGTGCACAAGTGCTGAACTTCACGGCGGCTGCATCAAGCGTGGAGAAAGGTGAATCCATCTATGATACGGTACGCACACTGGAGTCTATGGGCATTGACGCTGGGGTAATTCGGTTGAAACCATCGGGTGTTTTACAACAACTGGCTCAGAAAGTAAATGTTCCACTGGTGAATGCCGGAGATGGGAATAACGAGCATCCCACACAAGCGCTGCTGGATCTCTACACGATGCGGAAGGCATTTGGTGAACTGAAAGGTTTGCGTGTGTCGATCATCGGAGACATCCTGCACAGCCGGGTAGCCCGCTCCAATCTGTGGGCACTGCAAAAGTTTGGTGCGGATGTGCGTTTCTGCGCGCCGCAAACGATGCAGGCACCGGAGCTCGCAGAACACGCGCCTTATGTTGGTCTGGAAGAAGCACTCGATGCGGATGTAGTCATGATGCTAAGAGTTCAACTGGAACGTCATAAACACGGCCTGATTACTTCGGCTGAGGATTATCGCGAACACTATGGATTGACGGAAGAGCGGGCGTCACGCCTGAAACCAAGTACCATTATCATGCACCCTGCTCCTGTGAACCGCAATGTCGAGGTAGATGACGCGGTAGTGGAGAGCGCAGCATCGCGGATCTTCCCGCAGATGGCTAACGGTGTTCCAATCCGCATGGCGGTCATGGAACGCGCGATGAAACTGTAACAGGGTCTGGCTGTGGGTCATAGGCTGACGGGACGGAAGTTCTTATAGAGCAATGTGAGCGTACACGATAAAAATCATCCGGCTTGTCTGGCAAGTCGGACAGAATCGAAGCGGAGGGCAATTATGCTACAGATTATAAAAAACGCGAACATCTTGAATCAACAAGGGGAACTTGAACGGAAAACGATTATTATAGATGAAGGAAAAATTCAAAAGATCGCTGGAGTGGAAGATGAAGCGGTACTGAAAGCAGAGCAATCAGCGCATAACGTCACCGATGCTTCAGGCAAACTGGTTATCCCCGGTTTGATTGATATGCACGTGCATCTGCGTGAACCTGGATTCGAGCATAAAGAGACGATCGAAACAGGTGCCCGTTCGGCAGCGCAAGGCGGTTTTACAACGATTGCCTGCATGCCAAACACAAGACCGGTAACCGACAATGCGGATGTCGTTAAGTTGGTTTTGGATAAAGCCAAAGAAGCCGACCTGGTTAAAGTGCTGCCTTATGCAGCTATTACGAAAAACGAGCTTGGACGTGAACTTACGAATTTTGCCGCATTGAAAGAAGCTGGTGCGATTGGATTCACGGATGATGGTGTAGGCGTACAAAACGCTCAAATGATGAAAGATGCCATGAGCCTTGCAGCAAGCATGGATATGCCAGTCATCGCTCACTGCGAAGACGACTCATTGGTAGTCGGTGGATATGTGACGGAAGGCGAGTTTTCGAAGCGTCACGGTATCAAAGGTATCCCGAATGAATCCGAGGCTATCCACGTAGGTCGTGATATCCTGCTTGCAGAAGCAACGGGAGTTCACTACCACGTCTGCCACGTAAGTACAGAGCAGTCGGTTCGCCTGATTCGCTTGGCGAAGTCCATCGGCATTAAAGTCACTGCTGAGGTATGTCCGCACCATCTGGTATTGTCCGATGAAGATATCCCGGGCATGGATGCCAACTGGAAGATGAACCCGCCTCTTCGTTCACCACGCGATGTGCAAGCTTGTATCGAAGGTTTGCTGGACGGAACGCTGGACATGATCGTTACGGACCACGCGCCGCACAGCGAAGAAGAGAAGGCAAAAGGCATGGAGCTGGCACCGTTCGGTATCGTCGGATTCGAAACAGCCTTCCCGCTGTTGTACACGAAGTTTGTGGAAACAGGGCTCTGGAGCCTAGACTTCCTCGTCAAACGCATGACAGCTGACCCGGCACGGGTATTCCGACTGGATACTGGTAAGCTGGAAGAGGGAGCACCTGCGGACATCACCATGATTGATCTGAATCAGGAACAAGTGGTTGATCCGGCAGCTTTTGCTACCAAAGGAAGAAACACGCCATTCACAGGCTGGAAGCTGAAAGGCTGGCCGGTACAGACATGGGTGGACGGTAAAAGCGTGTGGAACAACACGGTCCAACAATAAATCAGTACTTAGTAAATCAATAAACTTTACATCAAAAAGCTCTTAATAACTCTTAATAACTCTTAATAACTCTTAATCTACAACCTATACACCATTAACATCTTTACAACTAACTCAAGGCAGACCATGCCGAGAATTCAATATACGAAACAAAGAAGAGTTGAATAATGCTTTTGAACATGGACACCAACGTAACTGCGGAGTGGGCAGAAAGAACCCGAAGAAGCAAAGCGTTCGCCTTTATCACCGGATTACACCATTTGAAGAATGGGATCAAAGTAATCCGGGGATAACAGCGATCAAAGGGTTTTCTGCCCACGGAGCCGCACCAAACGTAACGTCCCCCATGTTCAACTCAAAGTATTCAACGTTGATAAACACAGAGGAGTGAAATGGGATGCAGGCACAGGCAAGATTATTGTTGGAAGACGGCACACTGTTCACCGGAAAAGCATTCGGTGCTGAAGGTGAAACAACAGGTGAGGTCGTTTTTAATACGGGAATTACAGGCTATCAAGAAGTGCTTTCGGATCCTTCTTATTGCGGTCAAATCGTAACCATGACGTATCCGCTGATTGGTAACTACGGTATTACGCGTGACGACTTCGAGTCGATTCGTCCGTTCGTACACGGTTTTGTGGTACGCCGTCATGAGCCAACACCAAGCAACTGGCGTGCGGAATACAGCGTAGACGATTTGCTTAAAGAGTATGGCATCGTAGGAATCAGCGAAATTGATACACGGATGCTGACTCGCCGGATTCGTCACCACGGTACAATGAAAGGAATTCTCACAACAGGATCGAAACCTGTGGAAGAGTTGCTGGAGATGATGGAAGACACCAGCATCGCTGAACTGCGTAACCAGGTTCCTATGACTTCTACTCAGCATGTCTACAACAGCCCGGGAACGGCTGAACGCATTGTATTGGTTGACTACGGTGCAAAAACAGGGATTTTGCGTGAACTCAGCAAACGCAACTGTGACGTTGTCGTAGTTCCGCATGATGTAACAGCAGACGAAATCCGCCGCATGAACCCGGATGGAATTCAGCTGTCCAACGGCCCTGGGGACCCGAAAGACGTACCTCACGCGGTTAAAATGATCAGTGAACTGCTCGGTGAATATCCGATCTTCGGAATCTGCCTGGGTCACCAACTGTTCGCACTGGCGGCAGGAGCAGACACAGAGAAACTCAAGTTTGGTCACCGCGGCGGAAACCACCCGGTTAAAGAACTGGAGAGCGGACGTTGCTTCATCACATCTCAGAACCACGGTTACACCGTAAACGAAGAATCCGTGAAAAATACGGAGCTTGAAGTGACACATATCAACAATAACGATAAGACCATTGAAGGTCTGAAACATAAAACATTCCCGGCGTTTTCCGTTCAGTACCACCCGGAAGCAGCGCCAGGACCGTATGATAACAGCTATCTGTTCGACCGCTTTATCGAGATGATTCGGGAGCACAAGATTACTCACCCGCAACAGCCGCGTCAAGCCGTACTGGCAGCCGCAGTGAAAGGAGCACAATAACATGCCGATTAACAAAGATCTCAAAAAAATCCTGGTGATTGGTTCAGGTCCAATCGTCATCGGTCAAGCGGCCGAGTTCGACTATGCCGGTACACAAGCATGCCAGGCACTGAAAGAAGAAGGCGTGGAAGTTGTACTCATCAACAGCAACCCGGCTACGATTATGACAGATACCAACATGGCTGACAAAGTATACATTGAGCCCATTACACTTGATTTTGTAACGCAAATTATTCGTCAGGAACGTCCAGACGGTTTGCTGCCAACCCTTGGTGGTCAAACGGGTCTGAACATGGCGGTGGAACTGGCACGTGCCGGCGTCCTTGAACGTGAGAATGTCAAATTGCTCGGAACACAGCTCACATCCATTGAGAAAGCGGAAGACCGTGATCTGTTCCGTGATCTGATGCGTGAACTGGAACAGCCTGTACCTGAGAGTGTAATTGTAACAACACTTGAGGAATCACTTGATTTTGCCAATGAGATTGGTTATCCAATCATCGTTCGTCCGGCTTACACGCTTGGCGGAACAGGCGGCGGGATCTGTGCCAACGAAGAAGAACTGCGCGAGACAGTCGTAGCAGGTATTCGTTATAGCCCGATCGGTCAATGTTTGGTTGAGAAGAGTATCGCAGGTATGAAAGAAGTCGAGTACGAGGTTATGCGGGACAAAAACGATAACTGTATCGTCGTCTGCAACATGGAAAACTTTGACCCGGTAGGTGTTCATACCGGTGACAGTATCGTTGTGGCACCAAGCCAAACGCTGTCTGACCGTGAATATCAAATGCTGCGCTCAGCTTCCCTGAAAATCATCCGTGCCCTCAACATCGAAGGTGGATGTAACGTACAGTTTGCACTTGATCCGCACAGCTTCCAATACTATGTTATCGAAGTTAACCCACGGGTAAGCCGCTCTTCGGCACTGGCTTCCAAAGCAACGGGTTATCCGATTGCCAAGATGGCTGCCAAAATTGCCATGGGTTACACACTGGACGAAATCGTGAACCCGGTAACGGGCCAAACATATGCATGCTTTGAGCCAACACTGGACTATATCGTGAGCAAAATCCCACGCTGGCCGTTCGACAAGTTTATCTCGGCGAACCGCAAACTGGGTACACAGATGAAAGCGACAGGCGAAGTTATGGCGATTGGCCGGACATTCGAAGAGTCGATTCACAAAGCGGTTCGTTCCCTGGAAATCGGTGTACACCGTCTGTATCTGAAAGATGCGGAAACACTTGATGAAGAAACGCTGAACGAGCGTTTGGTCAAAGCTGACGATGAGCGTATCTTCCTGATCGCTGAAGCCTTCCGCAGAGGTTATACCTTACAACAGCTTCAGGATCTGACGAAAATTGATTGGTGGTTCCTGGATAAACTCGAAGGGCTGGTCGGTTTCGAAGATCGCATTCGTGAGGAATCCGAATTGTCTTCCGAAACTCTGTATCAAGCGAAGCGTCTGGGCTTCACTGACCGTGCCATTGCTGAGCTGCGTGCTGAAGGTCAGCCAGGAGGTACGTTGACAAAAGAAGCTGAAGTCAGAGCACGCCGTGAAGAGGAAAACCTTCGCCCAGTCTACAAAATGGTAGATACATGCGCAGCTGAATTTGAAGCAACAACGCCATATTACTACTCTACTTACGAAACTGAGAATGAAGTCATTCCTTCAGATAAGAAAAAAGTCGTCGTTCTTGGTTCCGGTCCAATCCGGATCGGTCAAGGGATTGAGTTCGACTACTCGACGGTACATGCGGTATGGGCTCTGCAAAAAGCAGGCTATGAAGCAGTTATCATCAATAACAACCCGGAGACGGTGTCTACGGACTTTAATACATCGGATCGCCTGTACTTTGAACCCCTGTTCTTCGAAGATGTAATGAACGTTATCGAACAGGAACAGCCTGTAGGTGTAATCGTACAGTTTGGTGGTCAAACGGCAATTAACCTGGCAGCACCACTGCGTGCCGCTGGGGTCACGATTCTCGGAACAGATTTGGAAAACATTGACGAGGCAGAGGATCGCAAGAAGTTTGAGCGTCTGCTCTCCCGTCTAGAAATTGCACAACCAAAAGGTAAAACAGTTATTTCGGTAGACGATGCGGTCGAAACGGCTCAAAGCCTGGGTTATCCGGTACTGGTTCGTCCTTCCTACGTACTCGGCGGTCGTGCGATGGAGATTGTATACTCCGATGCCGAATTGCTGACATATATGGAACAGGCGGTTAAAATCAATCCGGAGCATCCGGTCCTGATTGACCGCTATATGATGGGTAAAGAGGTTGAGGTTGACGCGATCTGTGATGGTGAAACGGTATTGATTCCGGGTATTATGGAGCATATCGAGCGCGCAGGGGTTCACTCTGGTGACTCCATCGCGGTTTATCCGCCACAGCACCTGTCCCAGGATCTGAAAGAGAAAATTGTAGAGATTACAATCAAGATTGCAAAAGAACTGAAAACGATCGGTTTGGTGAATATCCAGTTTGTTATCCATGATGGCCAAGTGTACATCATCGAGGTGAACCCGCGTTCATCCCGTACAGTTCCTTTCCTGAGCAAAGTAACCAACATTCCGATGGCGAACCTGGCAACACAAGCCATTCTGGGCGTGAAGCTGAAAGACCTCGGTTATGTAGACGGTCTGTGGCCTGAGTCGGATCATGTTTCGGTAAAAGTTCCGGTCTTCTCCTTCGCGAAGCTGCGTCGTGTGGAGCCAACGCTTGGACCTGAGATGAAATCCACAGGTGAGGTTATGGGGCGTGACCCGAATTACGCCAAAGCATTGTTCAAAGGTCTCATCGGTGCAGGCATGAAGATCCCGGCCACCGGAGCAATCGTGGTAACGGTAGCGGATAAAGACAAAGAGGAAGCTGTTCCACTGCTTGAAGGTTTCTATAGACTGGGATATAAAATCATGGCTACTGGAGGCACGGCAGCTGCGCTCGAAGCAGCGAACATTCCGGTGACGACGGTGAACAAATTAAGTGAAGGTTCACCAAACATTCTCGATATGATTCGCAGCGGCGAAGCAAACTTTGTGTTCAACACGCTAACCAAAGGCAAAACCCCGCAGCGTGACGGATTCCGTATTCGTCGTGAGGCGGTAGAGAACGGCATTGTATGTATGACTTCACTGGATACTATCCGTGCCCTGTTGATCATGCTGCAAACGATCAACTTCTCCTCTGAGGCTATGCCAGCTCTTGTACAATAAATAAGACGATTTGTCACTGATCAAGGACATCAGTCAGCCTTCGGGCTGGCGGGATGTCCTTTATATCGGGCAAAAACGGAAAAATGAAGCTTTTGGAAGGAGCGCTGGTAAATGAATCACCCGAATTTCAACGAAATGGCTGGCCGTCTGATGGTGGCACTCGATTATCCCGGAGCGGAGCAGGCTCAGGAATTGGTAAAGGCCCTCGAAGGCATTCCCTGTTATCTGAAGGTGGGCATGCAGCTCTTTTACGCCGCTGGCCCGGACTTCATTCGGGAATTAAAGTCGAAGGGATACTCGGTATTCCTTGATGTGAAGATGCATGATATTCCAAACACGGTTCGTGGGGGTGCTGAAAGCATAACTCGTCTGGGTGTGGATATGTTCAATGTGCATGCAGCTGGAGGTACAAGCATGATGCGTGCTGCCCGTGAAGGGGCAGAGGCGGCTCTAGCTGCTGATCCATCCCTACGTAAACCTGAGATTATTGCAGTTACTCAGCTGACCAGTACAAGTCAGGAAACGATGAATACCGAGATCGGCATCCAGGGAAGTGTTGAGGCAGCGGTAGTCCGTTATGCAGGACTGGCCCATGAGGCAGGTCTTGATGGTGTTGTTGCTTCCCCGCTGGAAGTACCTGCGATCCGCGCAGCTTGTGGCAGTGATTTTCACACGGTCACACCAGGCATTCGTCCAGCAGGAAGTGGCCTGGGAGACCAGACTCGTGTCCTGACGCCGGGTGAAGCCATTGCCAGAGGCAGTCATTACATCGTTGTAGGCAGACCAATTACGGGCGCTCCCCATCCGCGTGAAGCGGCAGAAACCATTTTGAAGGAGATGTTGAATGCATGATCGAACTTACTGAGATTCCTAACCATATTGCTTCCCAACTGTTAAAAATTAAAGCGGTGGCGCTGCGTCCGCAGCAGCCATTCACCTGGACATCCGGCATCAAATCACCAATCTATTGTGATAACCGCTTAACGATGTCTTATCCCGAGATTCGCAACGACATCGCTGAAGCCTTTGCTGCGATCATTCGTGCTCAATATCCCGATGCAGAAGTCATCGCAGGTACTGCAACCGCAGGTATCCCGCATGCTGCCTGGGTCGCGCAAAAGCTGAATCTGCCGATGGCTTACATTCGTGATAAAGCCAAAGGACATGGCAAAGAGAACCTGATTGAAGGTCTGATCACCGAGGGACAAAAGGTTGTTGTTATTGAAGACCTGATCTCGACAGGGGGCAGTTCAATCAAAGCGGCAGAAGCGGTACGTGTAGCCGGGGCGACTCCCCTTACAGTATTGGCCATTTTCAGCTATCAGCTGGACAAAGGCATTAAGGCTTTTGAAGAAGCGGGAATCCCGCTGCAAACCCTGTCCAATTACACTGCTTTGATGGATGTGGCGTTGGCTGAGGGCACGATCCAGGAGAGTGATTTTGAACTGCTCAAATCCTGGCGTGAAGATCCTTCTTCATTTGGAAAATAATATCATTCACAGTGGATTGAACGGTTTGCTTGTGAACGGTATCAAAATTGTAATGATTGCCGCCATAGAGGCAAATTCATCGAATATTCAAGAGGCATCCCGCACTTCGGGGTGCTTTTTTGGTTTGTTCATCAAAATATTAACTTTTTCACGGGAACGTTGTAAAAAGCTTGTAACTTTTAGTTGTGATCCGTCGTTTATAATGCAGTGTAGTATGGAATAGATTTCTATTTTTAGTGTCTTGATGAAGTAAACGGGATATGAAGAAAGGATGAGCGTGATTGCTGGCATGAAGAAGTTATTTTCCAAAATCAGACCTGCCAAGAGCCAGTCAGGCGAGGACAGCGCAGTCGAACCAACGGAGCAGCAGGAACCCGTTGGGCAGGAGGAATCGGCATACATAAGTGAACCACAGAACCCATCCATCGACTCGCACGACATAACCAGTGACACAAGCCAGGAGGAGGTTGCGGTGGCAGCAGCTGAACCTGAAGTGAACTCCCAGTCTTCCAAGAAGGATCTGTTGCCTCCATATGATGGGCCCGTGCTGGAGGTTCGCAATGTTCATCGCAGCTTCCAGACAGGAAGCCGCATTATTCATGTGCTCAAAGGCATTGATATGGAAGTGAACCCGCAACAGCTGGTGATGTTGAAAGGGCGATCAGGCTCAGGGAAAACGACGCTGCTCAATATGCTGGGCGGGCTTGATCAGCCTTCAAGTGGAGATATCCTGTTCTCTGGCCAGCCTCTTCAGGATTGGGGAGACCGGCGGCGGACCGCTTTGCGACGCAGGGAAATTGGTTTTATTTTTCAGGCGTATGCGCTGATGCCCTTGTTGTCTGCCTGGGAAAATGTAGAGCTGTCGCTGCGCATGGCGGACGTGCCGCGTTCGGAATGGAAGGACCGGGTAGGTCATTGTCTGGATCTGGTTGGACTAACCAAACGGGTCAAGCACCGTCCATTCGAGATGTCCGGGGGAGAGCAGCAGCGTGTGGCCATCGCCAAGGCGATAGCGCACAGACCAAGATTATTGCTCGCGGATGAGCCGACAGCTGAACTCGATTCCAAAATGGGAGCACAGGTGATGGCTGTATTTCGCAATATTATCGAAGTTGAACAAGTAACGATCTGTATGACTACACACGATCCTACGATTTTGGAGGTTGCGGACCATGTTTATGAAATGGCGGACGGCAGATTTATCAAGTAAAGGGGCCGCTCCGAAGAGGGGGAAACGCGCAGCGCTTATTGTGCTTAGTGCGATAGTGGCTGCAACGATGTCCGGCTGCTCTTTGCTGCCGGCAGAAACAGAGGAAGAAGTGCTTCCGCCAATTACACCGCCAACGATCTCCAAGAAGCCGGAGTATGAAGTTCGGACGGAGACGCTGGAGAAGAAAGTAAGCGGAAGTGGCAAGATGATGAGCCAGCGGGAAGAAAAGGTATATTTTACGCTGGACGGTATGCATGTCAAAGAGTTGAATGTAAAACCAGGGGATAAAGTGAAGAAAGGTCAGCTTCTCGCAGTTCTAGATGTAGAGAGTGTGGAGAAGGAGATCCGGGCCAAAAACCTGCAGATTCGCAAATCGGAAGTCCAGATGAAGGAAACGCTTCGCAAGCGGGATGAGATGGACCCGGTGGAGTTCGAAGAGTCCACGATTGCCTTTGAAGAACTTCGTCAGGAACTGGCTGATCTGGAGGATCAATTGGGTAAAGCCACTTTGACCGCTCCGTTCGGCGGAACAATTATTGCCGTGCAGGTGGAGAAAGGTGCGGCTGTCAAAGCCTATGACCCGATTGCGACCATAGCAGATACATCCAATCTGGTTGTCGCAGCTACGTTTGCCAAAGAAGATCTCGAAAAGTTCTCGGCTGGCATGAAGGCGGATGTGGACATTAATGGTGCAGGCAAAGTGGCTGGCAAAGTTAAAGTTATGCCTGTTGCCCAAGCATCGGGAAGCGGAACTGGTAGCGGCAGCGGCGGAGGTTCGGGAGAAGGAGGAACGCCTCCAGCGAAAGAAAGCCTGGATCAATATGTTATTGTTTCGCTGGCGAAAATGCCCAAGGGTGTTGAACGCGGTACACCTCTAACGGTATCCATTGTCACCCAACGTACAGAGAACGCGATTGTTATTCCTGTATCTGCTTTGCGCTCCATCGGTTCAAGAACGTATGTGCAAGTGGTGGAGAGTGATGGAAGCAAACGTGAAGTGGACGTGGAAGTCGGACAGCAGACATCTACGGATGTGGAAATTCTAAAAGGTCTGACCGTTGGACAGAAAGTAGTGGGCCGCTAATGGGGCTGCCATTGCTTCGACTGCTGTTCCGCAAAATGTGGAACACTCGCTGGATGACGTTCAGCACACTGATCGGACTAATTGTGGCGGTAGCGTTCACCGTTAGTATTCCAATGTATGCCGATGGTGCGCTGAAGCGGGTCGTGGCCCAGACGCTGCAGGATAACAGTGAGGGACTGCCAGCCGGTTCGTTGCTCATGAGTTATCAGGCACCTGGTGGTGTGAAGACTGACACACGTGGTCTGGAAGAGGTGGATCGCTATATTCGCGAGGATGTGCCTCGTGACATCGGTTTTCCTTTTCATACGTATGTGAACTCCCGTTCCATCCGCAGCACGGAAGTGAACCCGGAAGATCCAACCAAAGTGGATGCCAGCCGGGTCCGCAGCATGAGCCTGGGCACGATGACAGGCCTCGATGCACAGGTTAATTATTCTGCGGGTGTGAAGCCGGGCAACCAGGTCAAGGACGATATTATTGAAGCGGTCATGCTGGAAGAGGGCATGTATCGTAACGATCTGCATATCGGAGATGTGCTGGAATATCCAATTTACAGCGGTCTTGATATTACGTTGCGTGTGAAGATTACAGGTTCTTTCAAAGCGGATGATCCTAGCAGCCCGTACTGGGTGCAGGGGTTTGACGGTATGATGAACGGACTATATGTAGATGAATCGGTATTTAATGATGTTTTACTAAAGGAAAAAGGGATCCCTCTTCAGAATTCACGTTGGTATTATGCATTTGATCTGAAAGAGATTCAAACGAGCCAGCTCTCGGGACTGACCTCTGTGCTGGAAAGGCTGGATATCGACCTGTACCAGCGGTTGAAAGATACGAAAGTGGACATCACCTTTGGGGATCTGTTGAAGCAATTCCGCAGCCAGAGTCTGCAATTGCAGACCATGCTGTTCACACTGGCAGCACCGATGATTGCGATGGTCTTTTATTTTATAGCCATGAATGCCAGACAGTCGTTGCAGAAGCAGGAAAGTGACATCGCGGTTCTGCGCAGTCGCGGAGCTTCTGCCCGGCAGATATTCTCTCTTTATCTGCTTGAAGGTATATTCCTGGGCGCGATTGCTCTGGTCATCGGACCGTTTCTTGGATGGTTTATGGCGAAAAGCATCGGTTCAGCCAGCGGATTCCTGTCGTTCGTGGATCGAAAATCCATTCCGATCGGAATATCGAAAGAAGCGATCCTGCTTGGCCTTATCGCCGTATTGGTGGCTATCATAGCCTCGCTTATTCCGGCAATAACCTATGCGCGGGCGACGATTGTATCGGCCAAACGCCGACAGGCCCGTACGGATCGTGCGCCGGTATGGCAGCGCTGGTTTCTGGATATTGCGTTGCTGGGGCTTGCGGGGTATGGATATTACTTGTTCTATGAACGGCAAATGTTGACGTTCCAGACCGGAATGACGACAGATCAGCTTCAGGTACAGCCGTTTTTGTTCTTTGTTCCGGCACTCGCCATCTTTGCACTGGGACTGTTTTTCTTACGGTTGTTCCCGTGGATTTTGAAGCTCATTCAGCTGATCGGGCGCAAGTTTCTCCCGGTTCCATTGTATCTGACACTCACACAGCTTTCGCGTTCATCGTCTTCTTACTATCCTTTGATGATTCTGCTTGTATTGACACTCGGACTTGGTGTGTATAACTCGGCAGCGGCTCGTACCATTGATCTGAACTCGACCGAGCGTACGTTATACCGATATGGTTCTGATGTTATTATGCAGACCGTATGGGAAGGTACACCTGAGGTTAAGCCAACGGGTTCCGGACAAAGCGGCGGTTCAGGAGGAGGACAGCAAGGTGGAGGAAACGGTAGTGGTGGTTCTGGAGGCGGAGGAAATGGCGGCGGAGGTGGATCAGGTGGGGGTGGTGGTTCACAACCCACGAAGATGATCTATTCCGAGCCACCTTTTGAAGTGTTCCGCAGCTTGAATGGTGTAGAACATGCAGCGAGAGTGCTGCAGACGAAAGGCAATATTATTGTCTCTGGCAAATCGGGTGGACAGGGAATGCTGGTGGGGATCGACAATGTGGATTTTGCTCAAGTGGCTTGGTTCCGCAACGACCTGTTCCCGGCACATCCTTACAAGTACCTCGACTTGCTTGGAAAATATGAAGGGGCCGTATTGATCTCTTCCAAATTTGCAGACAAATTCAAGCTCAAAACCGGAGACCTCGTCTCCATTGGTGTACAGGGTCAGGCCATTGAATTTGTAGTTTTTGGCATTATCCCTTACTGGCCCGCTCAGTACCCGGATCAAATGCCGTTCTTCATTGCCAATCTGGATTACATCTATGATCAGGTGCCTCTGATTCCATATGAGGTCTGGCTGAAGATGAAGCCGGATGCCAAAGTCGCTCCGTTGATGGAGAAGCTTGCAGCAGAAGGCATTGAGTTATCGTCAGTACGCGATGTGCGTACAGAGCTGGTATCCCAGGGCAAACATCCGTCAAGGGGCGGAGTGTTCGGCATACTGAGTCTCGGATTCTTAGTGTCGGTCATTATTTCCCTGATCGGATATATCCTGTACTGGTTCTTCAATCTATCCGGGCGTGTAGTACAGTTCGGTGTTCTGCGGGCGATGGGGTTATCCCGGGCGCAATTGAGCGGCATGTTGCTGCTGGAGCAGGTGTTCACGGCGGGACTTTCGATCATTCTCGGTATTGGCATTGGTCAGGTATCGAGTCGTCTGTTCCTGCCCTTCCTGCAAACGACAGATAATGTGTCCGCACAGGTACCTCCGTTCCGAATTGTATTTGAAGAGAAAGACATGCTGCAGCTGTATGGCGTGACCGTGGTCATGCTGGTCATTGGAGCGACAATGCTGCTGTGGCAAATCCGCAGGCTGCGGGTTCACCAGGCAGTCAAAATGGGAGAGGAGAGGTAACGTGATCCAGTGCGAAGGACTTGTCAAAATTTTTAAATCCAGCGATGTGGAAGTCGTTGCCCTTCAAGGTCTCAATCTGACTGTCAATCAAGGTGAAATGATGGCTATTATCGGCAACAGCGGTAGTGGTAAGTCTACCTTGCTCAACATTCTGGGAGGACTTGACCGTCCAACAGCCGGTACGGCCGTTGTCGGAGATTGGGATTTGCTGAAAATGACAGATGCCCAATTGGTGGAGTACAAACGTCATACCGTAGGCTTCATTTGGCAAAATAACGGTCGTAACCTGCTTCCATACCTCACAGCATTGGAGAATGTGGAAACACCCATGATTTTGGGAGGCAAGCGAGATCGCGCCTATGCCATGCAGCTGCTGGAATGGGTTGGACTGAAGGACCGGATGCACAACAAACTGCATCAATTGTCCGGTGGGGAGCAGCAGCGGGTGGCGATTGCCATCTCGTTATCGAATCGTCCCAAGCTGCTGCTTGCGGATGAGCCGACAGGTTCGGTGGATTCGGAGACCTGTGATACCATCATGGGCATTTTCCGCAAGATGAACAAGGAGCTCGGGGTTACGATTGTGATTGTTACTCATGATCTAACCCTTGCTGGTAAGGTGGACCGAATCGTGGCGATTCGGGACGGCTTAACCAGCACCGAGTTCGTGAAACGCAATCCGAATCTGGATGACGAGCATGGCTTGTCTGAGGCAGGAGCCGCGGATATTCATGAAGCTTTTGTCATCATTGATCGGGCGGGACGACTTCAGGTGCCCAAGGAGTATCTGGAGGCGCTGTCCATTGATAATCGTGCCACATTGGAATTTGACGGTGAACGTATTGTCATTACACCGCCAAGATAATTTTAGAGGGGGAATTGGGAAATGAAGAACAGGTTTTGGGGAAAACGAGTGCTGGCCGTGCTGGCTACAGCCAGCCTGGCACTGCCGCTGCTTGCGGGTTGTACAGCAAGTGAGTCCAAGGAAAACGAGCAGCGTGTACTGCGTGTAGCAACGATGTGGGGGGGGCAGGATGACAGCTATTTCCGCCAGCAGTTTACCGATGCTTTTGAATTGACACATCCGAATATCACGATTGAAGTTGTACCTGCGGTAGACCAGGGCAGCATGTACGGATATGGTACTCAGGAAGAGCAGAAGGACGTTCCAGATACGATGGAGAGCTTGAAAAAGATTATGACAGGGGATAACCCGGTAGACGTCATCGTGGCGGATATGACGACAATCAAGTCGTTAATTCAGGAAAACATGGTCAAACAACTGGACCCACTGATGCAGGAAGACAAGTTTGATACATCGGATATTGTGCCGAGTGTTCTTGAGGGAATCAAGGATTTGGGAGATCAGAGCATCTATGCTTTGACACCAACGTTCTCCTCTGCAGCGTTATTCTACAACAAGGGCATGTTTGAGAAAGCAGGCGTAGAGCCTCCAACGGACAATATGACTTGGGACGACATTTTCAACCTGGGTACCCGTCTTACAAAGGGTGAAGGCAAAGACCATGTGTTTGGTTTCTCTTTCAGTACCTATCAAGGTGGTTCTCCTTACTATACGATGTCACAGTACTATAACTCTCTGCAGCTGAAAATTTTTGATGACAAGGCAGAAAAAATGACCGTCGATTCTCCGCAGTGGGAGAAAGTATGGAGTACGATAAGCAAGCTTGCCTTAGATAAAGTCATCCCTAAAGGAGACGAACCGCAGGATCAGGATAACAGCGGACGTTATAATCCAATTCAGGGTGATCTGTTCCTGAGCAGCAAAACAGCGATGGTCATTGGAGATTACAGCTATATTAATCAATTGATTGATGCCAATAAAAATGCGGATAAAATGAAAGACTTTACGAAGGTAGACTGGGATGTTGTCACACCTCCGGTTCATCCGGAAGCTCCTGAAATCGGAGGCAACATTTATCTGAGCAACCTCATGGCCATTAATAGTTCAGCTCAGAACCCTGATGATGCATGGGAATTGATCAAGTACATGAACAGTGAGGATTGGGCGAAGATCAAAGCACGCAGCAGTTATGAGATGGTTTCCCGGAAGAGCTTCATTAAACCGAAGGATGGCTTGGATTACAACATCCAGGCATTCTATACGCTGAAACCTGTACCTCCGACCAATACAAACTTGGATAAAATGTATCAAAAAATGCCAAACCTGTGGCAAGTAAGCGACAAGGGCATGGAATACTTCAATCAAGTGCTTGCGAACAAAAAGACACCAAAAGAAGCGCTTGGTGAATGGGCAGCCAAAGGAAATGAAATGCTGGAGAAGTTGAAAAAGGACCCTAAAGCCACGTTTCAATAAGGTTAAATGATCTTGTAATAAAATAAATCATAGAGGTAGCCGCTGGAGATTTAGTTCTTTGGCGGCTATTTTTATGGAATTGGGGTATTCTACAAAAGCAGGGAAAAATGATGACACCAGGAAAGGACGAGTGGAATGCACTGGGTATATTTCAGCAAACTGTATGCAACCAAATTTCAGGCAGGGTGTCTTGCGAAGCGAATGGAGCAGGATGGGTGGATTTACGGTCATAACGAGCCAGCTGAAGTGGAAGTATATCGTTCAAAAAAGGGGCGGTATGGTGTACGTTTCATTCCCTAACATTACCCCTTGACTTATGGCGTAGGAATGGTGTATATTAATTAAGTCGCTGTTTTAATATTTCTTACTGACGCGGGGTGGAGCAGCCCGGTAGCTCGTCGGGCTCATAACCCGAAGGCCGCAGGTTCAAATCCTGCCCCCGCAATTTAGCTTTACTGGATGATTCACAGCCATCATCTGAACGTTATACGTTTTTGTTCAGGGCCCTTAGCTCAGTTGGTTAGAGCGGTCGGCTCATAACCGATTGGTCACAGGTTCGAGTCCTGTAGGGCCCATTCTCTCAAAACCCTTGCGGAGCAAGGGTTTTTTTCTGTTGTTACAACTGAAATATATACGAAAACCTGCAAAGCTTAAGATGATGAACGTTAATCATCCGTTCTGGTTTAGTAAGGTTTTTTTGTTGTATTCCCTTTTCCAGCATAGAATCGTACTACTTTGAAGACCTTTGCGAATCGCAGACTCACGACAACTTCGTTTGAATATATGGTATAATTTTGAAATATATGCAGTAAAGGTGGTGGAATTAAAACGATGGACGGTGCAAGTGCAGTGAGTTTTGCAGGGATTTTGATAATATTTATTTTCATCGCTCTGGTTGGTTTGATATTATATGCAGTGTTCTCATTGGCTATAAAAAGATCTGGTTTAAGAAAGGAAATCTCTGGCGTGAAGCAGGAGGTTCGATTATTAAAAGAGAGAATGGAAAAAAAGGAACATAATCTTGATTAAGCTATTCTAATAGAAGATGATTGAAGCTAAACGAGAGAGGCGCTGCCGTTACAGGGGAGTACAATATTGGCCTTGATTTGACCAGACTAAGTTTATGTTATAATGCGTTAGAGATTGAAGGGTCGGTCTATGAAATTAGAATGGAAAGCAGGGTTACAATTAATGATGCAAAACGAAGGACAGCGATTCCGCTTCAGTGAAGCTCCGGTGTGGGATTGGCAGCGTGCATATTATGAACAAAAAGGGCTGCATGCTTGGACAGAGAATCAGGTACCACAATACATAACGAGTAATCCGATGATTGCAACGGCGTATGCTGAGATGATTTTTGGCTTTCTTCAGGATCTCGCAAGCAAAGGGAAGACAACCGAAACGGTGACCATTCTGGAGCTTGGAGCAGGCGTGGGGCGCTTAGCGCACCAAATTTTGCTCAAACTGATAGCGTTGAAGGATTTTGCAGGCTTGGAGCTGCCTGCTTTTCGATATGTAATGACCGATCTGGTAGAAGATAATGTGTTGGGATGGAGAGCGCATCCTTCCATGCAATCCTTCATTGATCAAGGGATCCTGGATTTTGCACGCTTTGACGCAATACAGGATACTGAATTGAACCTGGTGGTGGCGGGTACAGTTATTCGACCTGGTGATTTGAAACAACCCTTGTTGTTGATTGCCAATTACTTCTTTGACAGTATTCCACAGGAGTTAATTTATGTTGGGGAGGGTGAGATATATGAATGTGATGTACTCGTCCAATCTTCAGAACCTTCTTCTCTTTATTCCAAACCTGACGAGCTGCTGGAAAATATGACACTGAGTTATGAGTACCGTCGTGCACCTGAGTACAGTGCAGAAAACTATCCGTATCATGAACTTATCGCACTGTACAAGGAAGAGTTGGAGGATTCGCACATTCTGTTCCCGTCAATTGGCCTGTCCTGTCTTGAACGGTTGAACACGTTATCAGAATCAGGGTATGTGTTGATCACTGCGGACAAAGGGGACCATCGACTGGACAACTGGAAGTTTGCTGAACCGCCTGAATTCGTTCTTCATGGAAGTTTTTCTTTGACAGCGAATTATCATGCCATTCAATATATATTGGAACAGCAGGGAGCTCACACTCGTTTCACAACACATCATTATAAGGATCTGAACGTGGGATGTATGTTGATGTTGGACGAACCGCTGGGGTACGTTAACACACGGCTGGCATATCACCGATTTGTTGAACGTTTTGGACCCGATGATTTTTTCAGTATAAAGGAATGGATGGATGATCAGGTAGAACGGATGGAGCTGAAGCAAATTTTACCTTTTTGGCGTCTGGGCGGGTATGATGCTGAGTTTTTGATCCATAGTGCCAACCGGATTTCGAGTCTTCTACCTGATGCAAGTGATGAGGAAATACTTGATATTCAGTCTGGAATCCACATCATGTGGTCTTCTTATTATGCAATGGAGCGCCAAGGAGATGTAGCGTTTCTTGCAGGTCAGCTGTTATATGGGATGTATATGTATGAGGACGCCAAGCGATTTCTGGAGCTGTCGTTAGGTGCTGATTCGAGAAAACAGAACTCAGCTGTGCTGTACGACTTAGCTGTGTGTTGTTATGAACTTGAACTGGAAGAAGAAACGCTGGCTTACACGCGGAAAGTACTGGCTTTGGAACCTGAGCATGAAGAAGCAATGGATTTGCTGAATAGCTTCGAATGTTTATAAAGATTGTTGAAACTCACTCTCCTCTTCAGCGTATTATTAGGATGATCACACAATAATTTCCTGTAAACGGAAGAGGAGATGAGAAGATGAAGAAGGTTCTGACTGTTTTGCTTTATCCACTTGCGGCGGTTGTGGGAGCGCTGGGTGCAAATTCAGCTGCGACTGGTGATATGGTACTTTTTGCGAAAGATATAGCTACAGATCGAGGTTATGACGGACAGGAGATTTATGATAGAATCGAGCACAGAAATTCCTAATTACATATCATTTAAACTGTAAAAGTAATTGTTAGACGGAGCGGTATTCTAAAGACAATTACTCTTGAAGCGAAGTGCGATGAGCAGAAATCCTGCCTGTACAACCTTTAAGCCGGTTTCGTACCTGATTTAGGTGCGTACCGGTTTTTATTCATGAGGGGGATAACCGTTGAAGATTATAATTGGACAGCCCAAGCTGGAACAGCAGTTACTGCAGCTGGAAGCGGAATTGAAGCAACATCCAGAAGCGGATGTATTGTTTTTTCCTGAAGGTTATCTGAATCAGAACGTGGAAGAGGCCAGTCGTCTGGCAGCTGCATATGGAACGATGATTGTGTCAGGTTATCGCAGGTTGAATGAACGCCCCAAGGACCGTTCGATCATTATTAACAAGGCTGGGGAGACTGTATTGGAGAAAGCGAAGTATACCTCTGCTGAGGTCGTTAAGGAACAGGATTGGGCCATCAGCACCTTGTTGTGTGACGAGCTGGTGTTACAAGGTTTTCATAACGAGAATATTGGCAGAGTGGATATAATCATGCATTCCATTGGTGTAGGAATGTTCAGTGAAGAGCAGTATACAGAGTGGATGGAAGAAGCGCGGCGGCTGGCGGTACAAAATCAATGCATCGTTATGGGGACCAGCCATGCGGACGGTACGTATCGTGATAGTGAAATTTCAATTCCAATCGCCTATTGTATTGCCCCAGATGGGCAAGTGGTCTTGGCATCCAGAAATGATACACGTACTCGTTTGATTATCCTGGACAAGCAAAATACAGCAGAACGCTGTCATGGAGCACCAGGAAATGATGTGAACATTCACGTCGTTCCTTTGGCATAATTCAACGGACAGAATAGGCAATGTTTGGGCCTGTGAGCTTGCCGAATAGCCCGGTCATTGAAGTTAGAATCGACATATGTTATGGCATACCTTGAAATTCAAAGGAGGCCAATCAAATGAGTGAAGTTGGATACGGTTGTGGCGGCAATGTTGGTGGATTTGGTGGATGGACTTCCACAAGCGCAATTCTCGTACTCTTCATCCTGCTCGTAATCATCACTAAATCTTTCTGGCTGTAAGCCACAGCAGAACAAAGTTGAAAGACGGGTTACGTGTACGCTCCGCTGAGAGATCAGCGGGGCATTTTCCCGTTTCTATGAAAGAATGATATGATGAAAGAGATTTGACAACCGAAAACAATGTGCTTAAAATCACATAAGAGACTAATAATAGAGATTGAAGGGATAGCAATGCCGTTTATTCGTTTTAAAGGATTCACAGGACCCCAACTGGAGGAAGTTGTACCCCGCATCACGGAGCAATTTGCGTTGATCACCAATATTCCGCAGGAGAGAATGAAGGCAGAACGTCATGACGTTCAAGCACTTACACCTTCTCCGGCTTCAGTAGAGATCCTGATGTTCCAACGTGATCAGGAGATTCATAATCGGATTGCTTCCTCAATGCAGGATATTTTGGAAGAAGCGGATTTGCCTGATGTGCATATTTTCTTTAATATACTGTCACCAGCGCTGTATTATAAGCAAGGCAAGCCGTTGACAGATTACCGATTGGATTGAGAATAAAAGGGCTGCTCCGATCATGTTCGGAAGCAGTGAAGACGAGCAGATGTGTGCTCGTCTTTTATTTTTGACTTCATCATCTTTACGTATCAGTTTCGTATCACTACTTCGCTTTGATACGATGTAATCGGAAAGAGCAAATGGAGGATACAATGAATAAACCACCGCCAATCAAATACACCAGTCGAACACCCATTTGATCAGCAATCAGTCCGAAGATTACCGTGGATATACTCATAGCAGCTGAGAGAACATTACCATGTGCTGCGTATACCTTGGAGAGGGATTCGACAGGCACGCTGCTCTGAAAAGCCGTTTGCTGAGCAACATAGCGGATCTGATAAGCGGGACCCATAAGCACACACAATACAAGAGCAAGCCAGGGAAGGCTGTTTAAACCGTAAGCGATGGTCAGCAAGCTGAAGAGGAGAGAACCTATTGCCATACTGGATATCAGGTGCTTCTGTATGCGCGTGGCCAGGGCGATGGCCAGAATTCCTCCCAGAATGGTGCCGACAGAAAAGCTGGAGTTGATAAGCCCCCACCAACCTTCTTCTTGGCCCAAAGCTTCTTTCACAAAAGCAAGCGTAATAGCGCCGATCCATATGGAACCGGCGATACTTTCAACCAGGTCCATAAAAGTAATGAGGCGCAACGATCGATTTTTCCAAAGGATAAGCCAACCTTCCCTTAACACATCCCAACTGGAAGTGGAATTCTCAACTTTTCCTTGAATATCGCGGGTAAGTGAGCTAATCATAATCATCAGAATCAGGACAGCCCAGGATAAGGCTGTAGCCGCCCAGAATGTTTGTGAGGCACCCCAGTACATAACGATGAATCCGGTCATCGCATATCCGATAATTGTCATGGTCTGAGTAGAGAAGGAGAGAAAACTATTCGCCTTCACCAGATCTTCTCCTTGAACCAATCGGGGAGTTAACGTGTTTAACATTGGAGCTTCCCATCCGTCCAGAAACGACAGAATCGCTACTCCCACAAGCAGAAGGGGAATATGCGCAGTGAGATCAGTAAATGCGATAGCGATCCCGGTAATCATCAATGTTTTGGCTAAAGGAATGGTAACCATCAGCCTCGAGAATGCGAAACGGTTCACAAGCAAGGGTACAGTAAATCCGGCCACGATACGTGCGGACATTTGTATAAACGGAAACAGCGCAGCGATAAGGACAGACCCCGTCTGTCCGTAAATAAATGTCGTGATAACCATGATATATATAACATTAATGAGAGAGAGCAGTGTTTTGGCAGCCCAAAATGGATAAAATGCGATGTTCATGCTAAGGTGTCCTTTCCACAACGATAATTATATTTTACGGGTATCGTTGTGAACGCACCACAAACAAAGTTATCATTTTCCCGTCATTGAAGCAGCAGAAAGACAGCTATCCCAAGGGATAGCTGTCTTTCTGCTTTCTATAATTCAAGCCACGACGAGCGAAAAAGCGATAAGCAGCATCAGCAAACTGGTCATTCTGGTCATAGCCATATACGGTCTGCTGGGCTCAGCCTCTCCCCGGGAAATCCAGCCATAACGCAGGTACCAGCCAAACTTAGGGAAGCAAAAATTGATGATACAAAGTGTCATGAATATAAAAAAGAGGGTTCTCATACCCGATCTTCCTTCCTCATTTACATGACCGCCTCAAAATTAACGCTTACGTCTCGTGAAGAAGAAAACAATCAAAATAATAATAATGACAATTAATAGAAATTTCATAAGTGACCCTCCTGATGGTATGATGAATATTGGTGAATGTATTTATCAGTTATTACCCAAGGAACACATGTCTTGAATAACTATGTTACAATTAATTATATTGTTTTTATATAAACACATACCATCGGGTTATCGATAGCTTCATTAAATACAATAAAGTTTGGTGAGATGAAGGAGGAAGCATGACTAACTACAATCAACTCGCTATACAATGGGAATTTATTATCTCAAAAATTAAATCTTCCGTGACCGTAGTCGATGCTACCTTGCCTGATTTTCCACTTATGTTTGTAAATGAATATTTTACTCAATTAACCGGATATCGTGCGGAAGAGTCGATTGGACAGAATTGTCGGTTCCTCCAAGGGCCTGATACGGACCCGGAAACCGTACAGCATATTCGCGAAGCATTGAAAAAGCAGCAGTCAATCAAGACAGAGATTCTGAACTATACGAAGGATGGACAGAAATTCTGGAATGAACTGAATATTGATCCTATTTTCGATGAAGCAGGGAAATGTCTGTTTTTTGTGGGCATACAATACGATATTTCGGAGCGGAAATATGCTGAGCAGCAGTTGCGGATGGCAGCTTCGATGACTGAAATGAACAGCAGGGGACAGCTGGAGTTTATTGGTAAGCTGAATCATGAACTTCGCACGCCACTGAACGGGATTATGGGCATGATTGAACTTGTCAGCATGGGTGACAACAGTGTGGAGCAGAAGGAGTACCTGGAGCTTGCGCGTCAGTCCGGGGAAGCTCTTCTGAATATTGTCAACAATAGTCTTGATATGGCCAAGCTGGGCAGAGGAAAAATGAGAGTGGAGCAAATCGAATTCCAGCCGTTGAAGCTGATTCAACAGATTATTAAAACGCATGAACCTGCGGCCCGGAATAAACAAATTCGCTTGCACTGTCAGGCGGATCTGACTATTCCTGACGTACTCACGGGTGATCCTCTGCGTCTCCGGCAAGTGCTGGATAACCTGCTCAGTAACGCCATTAAATTCACGGAACAAGGTGAAGTGCACATACAGATCGATGTACAGGAGCGGCGAGGGGATACCGTTATCCTAGTATTCAATGTACATGACACGGGAATTGGCATTCCGGAACATAAAATCAATCAATTGTTCGAAGCCTTCACGCAGACGGACGTCTCTCATGCACGCAAATTTGGCGGGAGTGGACTTGGACTCACCATCTGCAAAGAGTTGCTCGAGTTGATGAGTGGTCAAATTTCGGTGGAAAGTATCGAGGGAAAAGGGACGAAGTTTGAGGTTACCGTACCCTTACTTCGACAACGGGCGATTCCTAACGTGGGATAGTCTGTGCAGAACAGCCGGGAAATACCGGCTGTTTTTTTGTGCTTATATATTGTTTAGCGAACTGGCGTTCTGGTATAATGCAAGTGTTGAATGGGGGAGAAGCAGCATGAGTAAAAGGCGCAGAAGGAGAAAGAACAAGGGCATACAACGATTTAAAAAGCAGATATTGACGTTAGTGGCAATGTTAATCGTCGCCCTGTATGCATGGGTTGGGGGAGAATGGCCACTGGATATCCCATCCCAATTCGGGGGAAGCGACCGGAGTGTGGATCATACCATCACATTCCCTGCCGAGCGTTATCCCGAAACGGCCAATCATATCAAGACGGCGATCAAGGCAGGTCATTCGGATGTATGCACCATTGATCGCAGTGGGGCTGAGGGTAATCGGGATTTGTCCCTCAAAGGTGTTCCAGTCAAAAAGGGGAAAGATCGGGATGAATGGCCCATGGCGATGTGTGCGGAAGGCGGAGCAGGTGCTGATATCCAATATATTAGTCCCAAAGATAATCGTGGTGCAGGGTCATGGGTGGGAAACCAACTAAGTACATATCCGGATGGAACACGAGTAAAGTTTGTGGTGAAATAAACGTCAGACGATGAATAAGAAAGTAATTGTTACAGAAATGTCCTGGCTTTGAAAAAGTGAGGCATAGAATGTAGGACAAAAATAAAACCAGACGTCTATGCGTCTGGTTTTATGGTATGAAGATCGAAATAATCACGTCTTGTTCACGTATAAATACATGAAGTGGTTGTTCCTTATTTACAGATCAGCTGTAGATAACTGCATTCCACTTAAATGATGAGAGCGGATGCTTAACAACCGTGTGACTTGCTCTACTTCGTCGAATGGAATCCACAGGCTTCCGTGGACTGTCCGTAAGGACAGAATGGACTCGTCGGCTGTACGCTCTGGAAATCCAGTTACCGTTTGACCGCTTGTATTACGGACGATGATCTGTTGTTTGCGCCGAATGGCAATTTCTACCTCTTTTTTCATATGTCATTGCTCCTGGTTATGGAATAGTAAATCGATATGTCAATAATTTCAATGGTTAATTTGTCTTCATTATCTAGTCTATCAGAACTAGGTATAGATTTCCAGATCAGAAATTATATTTTACATAGGTGAAAGGACTTATTTTGTTCTAACCGTTTTTGAAGAAGCAACCAGGGTTATATAAGGGTAAAAGGAGGGGCACGGAAATGACACAATTGCTGATCGGACTTGTACGCACAGAGAATGAAGCCATTATTATGCTGAATAAACTGAAAGAGGAAGGCATAGCAGATAAATATTTGGGAGCGGTAGCTAAGGAACAGGTCAATTTAGAAGTGGTAAGTGAGAAGACGGGTTTACCTATGCCTCTGAAGGGTGCAGGAACAGATGGCGCTTTAGGGGTATTTAAAGGGGTACTCGCTGGTCTGGGCAAACGGATGGATCAGACGATGTCCATAGGGAAAGCGGTACGTAAACTTGCAGGCAACGAGATCGGAAGTGAGACGGATGATCTGGTGCTTACCTTGACAGAATCAGGGGTCTCGGAAGATGATGCTAATTACTATGAAGATTGGCTGTTGCAGGGGCATATCCTGGTAATTGTAGAATGTAGTGAGGAAGAGGCCGACCGAATTGCTCCTATTCTTCTTTTTTAGTTTAATTTAAGCCTGATTTTAGGTTTCTTTAATGTTGGGGAGGTATTCTTATTTTACACCTCCCTTAATATAGATGGTTTATAGAAAGTTCGGGACCGCAACTCGAACTTTCTAGGCACTGCTCGCTAACGCTGGCAGTGCCTGTTTCATTTTTTTGGATTATTTTATATTAGGTGTTGCAAAGTCATAAATTTCATGGTAAGATATTTCTTGTCGCCTGAAGTGATGAAGAAATACATACATATGCCGGGGTGGCGGAATTGGCAGACGCACAGGACTTAAAATCCTGCGGTAGGTGACTACCGTACCGGTTCGATCCCGGTCCTCGGCATCCATTAATAAAAGGAAACTCCTTGATACATAAGGGGTTTTCTTTTTTTTTTTAATACTTTATTGAATAGCCTGAGTCACAGGGATTGAGCGTCTTTTTTTCCGTTGGGGACGGATTGGGGACGAGATTTTGGATCGAAGACATCGAGGTGTGGTAATGAGGTTTACCTGTCCCTGCATGGAATACAAAGTTTCTATCTCCGCCTTTCCATGTCCCGACTGTTTTAGCTTCAAAGCGTAATTTGCGGATGGCTTTGACGTGTGCTGCCAATTGCTCCATATACCATTGTGGCATATCTACATAATCTTCGGATGCTTCGTTTTTTGTATCTGTAATGTCCGCCTGTCCATTTTCTGTATTTGAAATGCTTTCATCGATACGCAACCGGTTATTTACAAAGTCACAGTCGTCTTCATCTAAAGCGATTATCTAAATAATACATATAACAGCCAAAGTCGTTCATTTATGGATCGGCTTTTTTTCGGTTGACTGAGCAGCAGAAAACTGCCACTGTGACATCTTTAAACAAAGTGGTGGATTGTTTACGTGATGCATTCAGATCGGTGGTGAATTTTATTAAGGAGTATCCAACCTTTATGAATCTTTGGAAACAGATTCAGGAGTTTAACAAACGCACTGCGAAGACGAAGCTGCCTTAATTATGAGGTCAACCTATGGATATCCTCGGCTCAACATTGGTATTGGCGATGAAGCATCAGGTTTTAAATCGCAAGCCAGTTATGCATGTGTCCCGGAGTCATTGTTAAATAGATGTGTGAACTTTTAAATTCTAAAATTTATTTAATTGATATATTTTCCAAAAAAAAGGGTGTGTTGATATTGTTATACAAAATATATCCTAATAGGAGGGTAACGATGAAAAAAACTTTTAGATCTGTGGTTATGGTTATGATTTTTGTTTTAATTTCGGCAACTCAGGCTTTTGCGGCAACAGAAACTTACGTCATTGGAGGTCCGAATGACTATCCCAAAGTCTCGACTCCTTACGTCGATGGTCAGAATCTTTATGGGAGATTCACCTTGATTTCGGGAGAAGGTGGAGGAGGAGTAGAAGCTACTGGCAGGAGAGCACTTCAGGAGGAGGATGGATAGATATAGCTTTCCTTTCTTTAAATATAACTTCTGGAACGGATAACGCTACGACAAACGTATATTTGGCAAGAGGCAAGCAATACCGCATTAACATTTCTTTTGTTGGTATGGGTGGAAAAGCGTATTTAAGAGCTTATTAATATTACGATCTTTTAAAAGAGCATCTTTAGGGGTGCTTTTTCTTTTGCTATCATATGACAGAAGATGAGCCGCTTTAAGCCTGTTTATATGAGAACGTCCGGTTTGCAAGAATCAATCCGATGAAAAGCGGAGAACAGCGTCTGAGTGAGCGTACGCATGCATATGATATTCACCCAAACGTTGAAACCAACTCAACACAATTAGGGTAAGATTCAAATTAAAGTCCTGGACAGACAGTTAATCAGTTGGAAATTTATGATAGTTTGGTTCTAAGGGCTAATCTACTATGTCAACAGCCTTAATTCTATAAAAAATAGGTTTTAGCACGGGTAAAGATAGATGTTAGTCCATGCCTGTAGCCAACTACCTACGTACACTGAGCTATGATTATAGGGAGGTGTCCTAATTGAGTTGTCCAGATGAGAAAAAAAGGTGTAATAAAAAAAATGTAACTGTACATTCTCCAAAAGGAAAAAGAAAAAATCGTAGAGTAAAAGTAATCAAAAAAATAGTACAAGTAAAATGTCCGCCACCTGAAGTGAATGTAACTACGCCGACAGTTGTTGGCCCTACAGGCCCCCAAGGTACACGAGGAATCCAAGGGGTCCAAGGAAATCAAGGCGTACAAGGGCCGCCCGGCCCTCAAGGGCCAGCAGGAGGGCCTCCAGGTCCACAAGGCCCTCAAGGGCAGCCTGGTCCAGCGGGAGCAGCAGGTCCTCAAGGCCAAGCAGGTCCAGCGGGGCCGAATGGCGCGCAAGGTGTTCCAGGGGAACAAGGACTTGTGGGGCCACAAGGCCCTCAAGGTTTACCTGGTCCAGCCGGAGCCATCGGGCCGCAAGGATTTCCTGGACCAACGGGAGCAACAGGCCCTGCTGGTGCTACCGGAGCAGCAGGCGCAGCTGGTCCGACGGGTGTTACTGGTGCAGTAGGTGCAGTTGGGCCGACAGGCCCGGCAGGTGCAACCGGAGGGGTAGGCGCAGCTGGTCCGACGGGTGTTACTGGTGCAGTAGGTGCAGTTGGACCGACAGGCCCGGCAGGCGCAACCGGAGGGGTAGGCCCTGCTGGGGCGACTGGAGCTACAGGAGCTACAGGTGCAGCCGGAGGTGTTCTGGGATTTGCCGATTTTTTTGCTCTGATGCCTCCTGACAATGCGGCAACGGTTGCTCCGGGCACGGACGTAAGTTTTCCGCAAGATGGACCAACTAGCGGAACGACGATTACTCGTACGGGACCAAGCTCATTCAATCTGGCAGCGATAGGCACTTACCAAGTATTGTTTCAAGTTAGCGTTAATGAAGCAGGTCAACTCATTTTAACCCTCAATGGTGCTGATTTAGCTCCCACGGTAGTTGGGCGAGCAACAGGGACATCTCAGATTGTAGAAATGGCTTTAGTACAAACGACTGTCATTAATTCGATACTGACTGTGCGAAATCCAGCCGGTAATTCCACTGCATTGACTATTACACCACTTGCTGGCGGAACAAGACCAGTTTCGGCACATCTGGTTATCACACAATTATCATAAAATGACTACAAGTTTTTTACTCATAAATCAAAATGGTCGATAATTTAATAACATACAAGACGAGTTGATCAGACTCGTCTCTTTTCTTTGGGGGGGATTTAGAAATGGAAATCAGAAGTTTTGCTCAAAAAAATGCCGAATCAGTACAAAAACAATCCTGCTGGTCAGCAAAAGTGGTTGACTGAACGTATGAGTGAAATTATGGGGCATTTTAATTCGCTTAATCCAGACGATGCTATGATTCATTGGGATAGTGTAAAAGTTGAATATCTGAAGGGTGGCAATTCAGGACCGATGATCGACATCAAGAAATTGATCGATATTATCGATACTCAGATGGCAACGGGATTGAAGACTTTGCTCACATTACTGTCCAGGCATCAAGGTTCCACTGAGACATATAGCTCCGTGGATACAGATGACGAGGAAGAATCAGATCATCCGGGAACCGATTGGCTTGGTCTATGGGCACTCTGTATCAGCAACGGGATATCAGATACAGAGTGGCCTAATATGAGCATCCCTAAAATCCGGGCTTTGATGAATGAGAAACAACGTTCTCGTGAGTTCGAGATTGTGTTGCATGGGGGTAAAGTTGAAAACAAAAAGCCGAAGAAAGCAAAATACTTATCCGATCTAGGTTTCATCCAGCCATGATAGAGAGGAGTTACTATGGCAGAGGGTACAAATAGAGATGTCGTTGCTGCGCGGATTAATTTAGATACAGGTAAAGTCCTCCAGTCTTTCAAAAACATTGACACTGGTGCGCGAGGACACGCAGACGCTTTCAAGGCACTGAATGCTGAGTTATCAACAGCGGAGAAGTCATACAAGAATATATCTTCAGCAATGGATAAGATGGCTTTAACTTCGGAACAACCGCCGTCAAAAGATTGTAGCTGAATATGAAGCTCAACAAAAGCAAAAGATTGCTCAAACAGCTTTGCTTGGTGCCAAGGCTCAACATATGGAGCAAACCAACCGTTTGATCGATGCAAAAATGCAGGCACAACAAGCCCAGATCAATAGACGGAATCATCCTGTGTGATTTTACCAATCACACAGGATCTTTTTTTGATTTATCATGAAAATATATCCCAATTCACTTCTCTTAAAGCAGAGCGTTTCTAATAGTTCCTCATCGGTGTAAAAGCCACCGGCAGAATTATAGTCAATCCCGCCAGTATGGCTGTAACAGCTTAATATTTTTGGGCAAACTGTAGTCCACCTTGGACATGGAACCTATCAACTCTCCAACCATAAGGGGAGACAGGGAAATGTTGATTTGGTCATCTGTCCGCGTCAAAGTAAGCGGGTTTTTTTTCAGCGCATCCATACAGATCGTCAGATTGTACTTCGGATCAACCGGATCATGGAATTCCATAACGGTTTCTTCAAACTCCCCACGCAAAATATGAGCGTTTTGGTTTCCAGCCCAGTAAGGTAACCGACCAGCTTTTGCCCCTTATATACCGCACTTCCAAAAAAATCGATGGGGGTTTCTCCCTTTCTGGGAACATCACCGGCATAGGTATTACTCGTGATTGGCGGCTCTCCTTTGGCATTTGATGAAGAGTGCTCTTCCTTGTCCCACTTCGGGGAACCTTTCTCTACATCAGGACGTTCTGCTGATAGAATTGTTGTGCCTCCGGTTCCAGGTTGTTCAATATCCAGAACAAAATCGTGAAAGCGTGATCGCTTGTCTCATCTCCTGGGAAAAGCGAGTCAGCGCTCGCAGTATAATTAATATATTGGTAATTGTAGTGTCTCTTCCCAATTTCATATTTATGCGGCGTTGAGGTTTAGAACATGTATCTCACGTCTGTTGAAAGGGCAAAAAAAGATTTTTCATTATAATGAAAATCTTTTTCGTGTCAGCGATTATTTTATGGTGGAGTTCATAATACATATCAGAAGACGCCTATGGCTGCCCGTTAGGAAGACATGCAACGATGGTGTATAATATCCATAGGCATAAATTACCTTTATCTCTGAACTTGAAGAACTCAAGGTTGCATATCAAAATAAACAATTTTATGGACGGAGGACTCGACCCATGTTGAAACAGCTTAAGCCCTATAAGGTGCTGCAGGAACGCAGAATCGAAGAGTTGAAATCAGATGCGTATCTCCTGGAACATCAGAAATCCGGTGCCAAAATTGTACTCTTATCTAATCAGGATGATAATAAAGTGTTCAGTATCGGTTTCCGTACTCCTCCGGAAGACAATACAGGTGTAGCGCACATTCTGGAACATTCCGTGCTTTGTGGCTCGAAGAAATTTCCGGCCAAGGATTCCTTTGTAGAATTGCTAAAGGGTTCACTCAATACATTTCTGAATGCGATGACCTATCCCGATAAAACGATCTATCCGATTGCAAGCCGGAATGATCATGATTTCCATAACCTGATGGATATTTATCTGGATGCGGTACTGCACACCAATATCTATAATAATGAAAAAATATTTCTGCAGGAGGGTTGGAATTACAACCTGACCTCAGCTGAAGATGAGTTAACCTATAACGGTGTTGTTTATAACGAGATGAAGGGCGCATTTTCTTCACCGGAACGGATTGTACGCAGAGAGGTTCTGAATTCACTTTTCCCGGATACCACGTATTCCTGTGAATCAGGCGGATTTCCCGATGCCATTCCCGATCTGACGTATCAAGGATTGCTGGATTTCCACTCCAGATACTATCATCCGTCCAACAGCTTCATTTATTTGTACGGGGATATGGATATGGAAGAGAAGTTGCAGTGGCTGGATGAGAACTATCTGAGCGAATATGATCGAATCGAGATTGATTCTGCCATTCAGCTCCAGCCTGCATTCGGAGAAAGAGTGGATGCCGTCAAGACATACTCTGCCGGAAGTACTGAATCGGAAGTGGATAACAGCTTCTTGACCTATAATGCGGTCATTGGAACAAGTCTGGACAAGGAATTGAATATTTCTTTTCAGATTTTGCTGTACGCACTGCTTAACGCTCCGGGAGCGGTTCTGAAGCAGGCCTTGCTGGATAAGGGCATTGCGAAGGATGTATATGGCACGTATGATGACAGCCTGTATCAGCCCGTGTTCACCGTTGGATTGAAGAAGAGCAATCTGTCGAGTAAAGAAGATTTTCTGGGAACTGTAAAAGAGGTGCTGGAGCGTGTTGTAAAGGAAGGCTTCGATCCAAAAGCGCTGCTCGCAGGTATTAATTCCTATGAGTTCAATCACCGGGAAGCGGATTATGGAAGAATGCCCAAAGGGCTAATCTACGGTTTCTCCTCATTGCAAAGCTGGCTGTATGATGTGGAAGCTCCTTTTACACATTTGGAAGCGAATGACGTATTTGCCGAGCTGAGAACGAAGATGAACGAGGGTTATTTTGAGAAGTTGATTGAGAAGTATTTACTGCAAAATACGCATACTTCTTTTGTCGCTGTCACGCCGGATAAAGGGTTGAACGCCCGTAAAGAGGAAGCGCTGAAAGCACATCTGAAATCGGTTCAGGCAGGATTGAGTCCAGAAGAAATTCAGCAGCTCATTCAGAGAACCGAGGCTCTCGCCGAGTACCAGAATGCACCTTCAACCAAGGAACAACAGCAGGTGATTCCGACGTTGTCGATAGAGGATATTGAACCGAAAGCTTCCACTCTGTATCAGACGGTAAATCAGGTCGATGGTACAACCGTTCTGCATCACAACATCTACACCAATGGGATCGGTTATCTCCGACTGTTGTTTGATATTAAGGAAGTCCCACGGCGTTTGCTGCCCTATGTTGGATTGCTGAAAAGTGTGCTGGGTTACGTCGACACTCAAAATTACTCGTTTAATGAATTGTCGAATGAAATTCACATTCATTCCGGGGGCGTTCATAGTGGCATTGGTACGTATGCAAACGCGCATGATCACCATGATTTCAAGGTTACCTATGAATTCAACGCCAAAGTGCTGTATGACAAGCTTGGATTTGCTTTTGACATGATCAAAGAAATTGTGTTTACATCCAAATTCGATGATTCGAAGCGTTTATACGAAATTATCGCCCAATTGAAGGGCAACCTGCAGCGCAATCTGATTAGCGGAGGGCATTCAGCGGGAATTGGCCGCTCTACCTCTAAACACTCGGCTGTTGCCAACTTCAGGGAAGCCGTCAGCGGCATCGCCTTTTACCAGTGGCTGGAGGATCTTCAGGCGAACTTTGAGGCGAGAAAAGAAGAGCTGTCGACCAGCCTTCAATCGCTGACAGGCTTTATTTTCAGACCGGAAAACTTGCTGGTGAGTTACACTGCGGATGATCAGGGATATGCGGGCCTGGAGGAACAGGTGTCTGATTTAAAAGCGAAGCTGTTCACACAAGACGTTGCGAAGGAAAAAGCAGCATTTACACCTGTGCAGCACAAAGAAGGATTCAGATCACCATCTGAAGTCCAATATGTCGTTCAAACAGGCAATTTTATCGATAAAGGGTATGCATACACTGGCTCGCTTCGTGTCTTGCAGGGGATTCTATCGCTGGATTACTTGTGGAACAATATCAGGGCCAAAGGCGGAGCATATGGCTGCATGTCAGGCTTCAGACGTAATGGAGACAGCTATGTAGCATCGTATCGCGACCCGAATCTCGAAAAAACATATAAGATTTATGAAGAGATGCCGCAATACTTGAAGGATTTCAAAGCAGATACGCGGGAAATGACGAGATATATCATTGGTGCCATCCAGGATCTCGATACGCCGAGAACACCTCATGGTGAAGGGTCATTCTCCCTGGAGTGTTATCTGTCCAATGTTACCGAGGCCGATCTCCAGAAAGAACGGGATGAAGTGCTGAGCACAACGGAACGTGATATTATCGATTTTTCTGAACTGATATCCTCCATATTGGAACAGCAGCAACGCTGTGTTATCGGTAATGAAAATAAGATTGAGGACCAAAAGCAATTATTTGACGAAACGCTTGATCTAATCAAGAACTAATGCGTGAATTGAAGGTTGCAACAAGCTGAAGGCTTAGCATGAATGCATAGACATATGATCCAAAGGGCGCTTTTATGAGCTGGAATAGCTTATAACTGCCGCCCTTTTCTTGTTGCAGGGGTGCTTTTTCCAATGCAATCTGATCAAGTTTATGTTGAAGGTTTAAGTGACGGCGAGCATATTATAGATCTTTAACGTACGCAGGTCTTCTTTGGAAATTTTCAGCTCGTTATATAACTCCTGATTCTCAGGCAGGGGTGTTCGAGAGAATAACATTTTCAAGGCGATGGGCATAAAGGGACGGAACGAGACACCAGCCATCAATCCCCACTTTTTCTCAGATTCCTGAAAAGACGCCAGAATGTTAATGTACAGCTTTTCCAGCGGTGTGGCCTGATTTTTCAAAATCAGCGTGGTGAGTGTGTCGTAATGCTCGGTGTGACCCCAATACATATTTTCGCATTCCTGATAATTCTCAAAGTTCTTCACATTCATATACATTACGGTTCGATAACAATTGGCATCTGACTGTGCCATCATGTCAATGACACAACGGATGAGGCTATTGTTGCGCCCGTCATAAAAATACGAATAAAACCTGGTGGAATTTTTGAAAAAGCTGGACGGTACCGTATTCATCAAAGGAGATGCTTGTTTGGGCTCAATATACAGCAGCTGCTCCACTTGGATATTCAATGAATCAGCAATTTGATGCAGCGTGACCACATCAAGCGTAATATCGCCGCTCTCATATTTGGACAGGGTAGCTTTGCTTTTGTGAATCTGATCCGCCAGCTGCTGGACCGTCAATCCTTTCCATTTGCGAAAATTACGGATTTTCTTGCCCACTTCTTTGTTGATGGTGTTCATATTCGGATCTCCTTCTGCTAAGTTTCTTAAGAATATGAGAAAAGGTGAAACCCATTGGGAAAATCAATCTCTACGAAGAATATAACACTTTTATCATCGAAAAACCTATTGTGAAGAAACATTAAGAACTATTTGTTTCTTTTGAATAGATTGTATTACGTTTGATGTAGCTTCCGTGCCATGAAATAATACATCTAACAGAAACTCATTCCAGGATGGAAAACAGAGAGAAAGAGGCGCAGAAGGCTATGAAGTATGATTTTGATGAGGTAATTGATCGCACAGGAACTAATGCCATGAATACGGATGGTTTCCGTCAATATATTTTTAACGCAACAGAAGATATGAAATTTCCTTTCAAGGATGAAGAATTTATACGGATGTGGATCGCAGATATGGAGTTTGCCACACCTCCCGAAATACGGGAAGCAGTCAAGGAGCGCCTGGACCGAAAAATTATGGGATACTCCCAGGTGTTCGATCCCGCTTACTACGAAGCTGTCTCCAGCTGGATGAACAGATACTACGACTGGTCTTTTCCCAAAGAGCATCTGGAGACATCCCATGGGATCATTCCTGCTTTATATGAATTGGTTGAATATATTTGCAAACCGAATGAGAAGGTACTGATTGTGACGCCTTCCTATGGTTTTTTCAAATCGGCTGCGGAGCATAATCATCTTGAACTGGTTTGCTCAGATTTGATCAACGAGCAGGGGCATTACGCGATAGACTTTGCAGATTTTGAAGCCAAAGCCAGCGATGAACAAGTCACTTTGTGTATTTTCTGTAATCCGCATAATCCGTCCGGACGGGTATGGACAACAGAAGAGTTACAACGTGTGGGCGAGATCTGTCTCAAGCATAACGTGTGGATGATCTCGGATGAAATTCACTGTGATTTGCTGCGAACAGGAAGGAAGCATACGCCTCTTGCCAAGCTGTTCCCGGATACGGATCGAATCGTTACCTGTATGTCACCAAGCAAAACATTCAATATGGCTGGTCTGATGTTCTCCAACGTGATTATTGCAAATGAAGGACTCCGAAAGATCTGGCAAACCCGGCATTATGGATTCAAAAATCCGCTTAGCATTGCTGCGACTCAAGCTGCTTACGAACATGGCGACGAATGGCTAAAGCAGTTGAAAACGTATCTCGACGACAATTTTGCCTTTGTGGATCAATATGTGAAACGTGATCTGCCACAAGCGGTCTTTCATATTCCGGAAGCTACGTATCTGGCATGGATTGATATTAGGGCATACGTCCCCAAAGATGTAAACCTGCCTTTATTTTTTGCTGAACAAGCAGGGGTATTACTCGAAGATGGTCATATGTTTGTGGCTAATGGAGGTGGGTGTATCCGCCTAAATTTGGCTTGCCCACGTTCGGTTCTTGAAGAGGGGCTCAGAAGAATAAGCGCTGTATTGGTCAATAAAAGTAAGAGCGAAGCCGTTCAGGTCTGATTTTAGTTATCTATAGACCAGGCGCTGGGTTACTTTTACTCTGAAGTACAAATTCAAAGCGTGCGGATGTTACAGGCAACCCTAACCCTGATGTACACTTCTGGTCTGCCGTCCCCGGTTATGTTAAAATGGTGGATAGTCTCTGAGTCGTAGGATACGGCTCTCGCAGGTGGCAGTTCGTTATGTGGACTGCACGGATATGTATTTATGAGGGAAAGGAGCCTTTACATATGTTTGGAAATGATTGGGACACTGTGCTTCAGGAAGAGACTGAAGCCGAGTATTTCAACAACGTTCGTTATGCACTCGCCGCCGAGTATAAAACACAGACCATCTTTCCACCCAAGGAAGATTTGTTCTCGGCTCTAAAACTGACCCCGTATCATAAGGTCAAGGCTGTTATTATCGGTCAGGACCCTTATCACGGAGCGGGCCAGGCTCAAGGATTAAGTTTTTCGGTCAGACCGGGGGTACGGATTCCTCCTTCTTTGAAAAATATATATAAGGAGCTCCACTCAGATCTGGGGCTGCCGATCCCTAAGCACGGATCGCTGGTTCATTGGGCAGAGCAGGGTGTGCTGCTGCTTAATGCCGTCCTGACGGTACGGGAAGGGCAGCCGAACTCCCATCAGGGACTGGGTTGGCAGACGTTTACGGACGCTGTCATCCGGGCATTGAATGAACGCACAGAACCGATGGTATTTATGCTGTGGGGCAGTCATGCTCAGAAGAAAGGGGCATTCATTAACCGGGATAAACACCTGGTCTTGGAGTCTACACATCCAAGTCCGCTGGCAGCGCATCGTGGCTTCCTGGGCAGTCGTCCTTTTTCCAAAGCCAATGAATTCTTGACCTCCAAAGGTATTGAACCGATTGATTGGACGATACCGGAAAACTAGACAAACGGGGGGTGAAGGCATTTGCGACATTGGGTAGGACGGAAAGTAGCCGTATATCGTGCAACCGGCATACGAGAGCCACTGAAGGGAACGCTGGTCGAGTGGGATGAAGAAGCGGATTGTGTACGAATCGGACCGAAACGGATTAAGGTATCGTTCGACAATATCGCAATGATCCGGCCTCTGCCTGAAGAGAGCCTTCCCTTGAAAAAAGCGCGTTCCGAGGTGCATAAAGTTGGGTATGTGATAAAAAAGGCCGTACAGTTTGAAAATGCCATCTATTTCAAATCACAGGTTATGATTTGGCGTCGGGCCAAAATTGTAGTATTATCCACAACGATTATACGCCATGATGATGATCAGGTTGAGCTTGCAGACGGCCGGATCCTTCGCAAGGACAAGCATATGTTTGTGGTGCGCTCACGACGTGGAATACGATAAGTCCACTAATATTTAATATTCATTTCATGCAAAGATCATATGGATTTAATGTTCGGCCTTTATAGTAAAAAGTATAACAACCCCTTCTAAATGATGTGTATGAATTATGGGAGCCCGGCCGGCTGCAAACGGTCGGGTTTTTTTTTATTCACTTGTGCATGAGGAGTGATGTAACATAGTATTTACATTCATGTTATACACTAATGAAATAGTTAATGAGAAGGAGTGAAACCCATTGAAACGTATATGTGTTTTTGCAGGCTCCAATCCGGGAAATCACCCCGATTACACACAGCAGGCTATTAAATTGGGAAAACAGATCGCGGATAGCGGGTACGCACTCGTCTATGGCGGTTCTTGTATGGGACTAATGGGTGCGGTCGCCGATGCTGCACTGGAACAGGGTGGGGAAGTGATTGGCGTCATGCCGACTGGCCTGTTCCGGGGAGAGGTCGTACATGGAGGTCTCACGCAACTGATTGAAGTGGGAACGATGCATGAACGCAAGGCGACGATGGCCGAGCTGTCCGACGGATTTGTGGCGCTTCCTGGTGGTATGGGAACATTTGAAGAATTGTTCGAGGTTCTATGCTGGGCCCAAATCGGCATTCATCGTAAACCCGTTGGTTTGTTAAATGTAAACGGATATTATGAGCCGCTGATGAAAATGGTTGAGCACAGCGTGCATGAGGGGTTCTCCAATACTTCACATCTCAGTCTATGGAGTCTGGAATTGGACCCGGCTGAACTGCTGAACCGGATGTCATCCTATATTCCGGCACAGTTGACCCAGAAGTGGTCACAGCTTAACGATAAATAACTACCCGCACCAGCGGAAAACTTTCGAATGTGCCCAAGCAAGTTCCCTCCCCTAACATAGTCTATAGTGTACTTTCTTAAAAGAGGGGAGTGTCACTCATGAGCGAAATCAAAGGCACAGGATACGGTTGCGGATACGGCGGCTTTGGCGGTGGAGCATGGACATCAACAGGCGCAATTCTGGTATTGTTCATTCTGCTCGTTATCATCTCTCGTACATTCGTTCTGTAATTTAGTTAGCCATTCCGGGACGGTGACATAATCGCCAAGGCAGCGCCCGATGAAGAAATGGCCTTTCCAAAGAGACGCCGATACGGCCGGCGTCTCAGGGGAACGGTTTTTTTCTGTCTGCAAAAAAAGAACTCCGCCTCTATGAAAAGAGAGACAGAGTGGGCAAGGTGAGTTAGACCGTTACCACCGTATCACCAGGTAAACTGAGTGTTTTCCAGGCAATATATAATCCGATTATAGCAGCAATAAGGGCCAGAATAGCGGCGATAACAGCCAACTTATCCAGTTGTCTCTGTTCATTAATAACAGATGATTGATTACTTGTTTTGTCGGGAACAGCCAGCCCCAAAACGGATGCCTTTTTTATATGTTTGCTTGGTCCGGAGGGAGTTCGTGTTTTACTGTCGACTTTGTCGGATCTGCTTTTGGCAGAAATTCTGGGCATGGGAGCTCTTTTGGAGGAAGATTTGGGAGATACAGATCTATTCTTCGTCAGGGGTTTCAATGGGCGACCTCCTTACAGCGGAGTGCAGTTGTCTATGACTGATACTATATTATGTCTGCTTTACAGATTGAGTTCACAAAATGAGTGAATCCCCAGCCCTCCAAGATGTTGTCCTTCACACGGACATTAAACGCTCTGTTAATACAGGTATGACAAACTGCGTATATAGTGAGAATCATAGAGTTCATGTTACACTCAGGAGGCGCTGGAATGAAAAAAATTGAAAATATCGCCCACAGGGGAGCATCTGCCGTATGCCCCGAAAATACGATGGTTGCGTTTGAACGCAGCTTACAGCTTGGAGCGACAGGCATTGAAACGGACGTACAGCTGTCCAGTGATGGTACACTCGTGTTGATCCATGATGAGACGTTAAGCCGCACGGCTGGAGCAGAAGGCTGGGTTAAGGATAAATCAGTTGAAGAATTGCGTGCTCTTGACGCAGGAGCTTGGTTCCATGCCGATTTTGCTGGAGAACGTATTCCATCTTTGGATGAATTATTCGATCTGGTTCGAGGAAAAAACATTCTACTTAACCTGGAATTGAAAAATGGTATTATTAGTTATAAAGGAATGGAAGAAAAGATTATTCAAGCCATTCGGGATTGGGACATGGAGCAGCAAGTCATTCTGTCCAGCTTCAATCATGCCTCATTAGTGAGATGCAAACGTCTTGCCCCTGAGATTCGCACAGCACTTCTATATATGGAAAAGCTCTACCGCCCATATGATTATGCCGCCAGACTCGAAGCCTCTGCGCTGCATCCCTACAAGCTGGCTGTAACACGTGAAGAAGTTGCTGCTGCGCTGGCTCAGGGAATTGCAACACATCCGTTCACGGTAAATGATCCTGCCGAAATGCAGGAACTGATTGACATGGGCGTGCAAGCGATTATTACCGATGTGCCTGATGTTCTGGCAGCACTGACTGCGGTACAGGCTCGTTAAGAATTACACCAATACAAGTGAAGTTAGTCCAAAATAAAGTGGGAATTGCCGACGAACAACTCGTTTGCAGTTCCTTTTTTTGCGAGCTACGATGCTTCGTGCAGCCCGTTTTACGTACAAAAATTCATTTATGCAATAAACTTGTCCCATTTGTCCATTGCCAGAGACAGTTCGTTGACATACAATGATCTATGGGAATGAGAATCAATATCATTATCAGTTTTGTATTAATAGAGAGGTGATTGTTGTGTACATAGGATCTGTCTACGCCACTCATAACAAGGGTGGAGACATATGAGCTCGAAAGTTTCATCGGAAAATCAGCCTGCGGAATCACCGACAGCCAAAATACACACTCGTCCCTGGGCTGCCACATTGATCCTGACCGGGGGGATTCTGCTGCTCGCGCTGGGTATGGCGTTGTCCATTTCGTTTGGTGCGGCAGATATCAAGCTGGGGGTTGTATGGCAGGCGATTTTCAACTTCAATCCTGATCTGACTCCGCATCAGATCATATGGGAGATTCGGTTACCGCGTATTCTGGGCGGAGCGATGGTTGGTGCCTGCTTCGCTGTAGCTGGTGCGATTATGCAGGGGATGACCCGTAACCCGCTGGCAGATTCCGGGCTGCTCGGACTGAATGCTGGCGCAGGATTTGCGCTCGCTATCTGCTTTGCCTTTTTCCCGGGTATGCCATATATGTATATCATTCTGTATTCCTTCGTAGGGGCAGGACTTGGGGTATTGCTGGTCTATGGTTTCGGTGCTGCGTCCAAATCCGGACTTACACCTCTCCGGCTCGTTCTCGCGGGAGCGGCAGTATCTGCCATGTTGTCCGCGCTGAGTGAAGGGATTGCGTTATATTTCAAAATTGGACAAGACCTCGCATTCTGGACAGCGGGCGGGGTGGCCGGGACGAAGTGGTCCCAGTTGGAAGTCATGTTCCCATGGGTTTTGGCTGCGCTTATTGCAGGGATTATTATCTCTCGTTCCATTACACTGCTTAGCTTGGGAGAAGACATCGCCGTTGGATTGGGTCAACGTACTGGCCTGATCAAGCTGGTTGGTCTGGTTGTTGTACTGATCCTCGCAGGTACAGCCGTATCCGTGGTTGGTGCGGTTGGTTTTGTAGGACTCATCATTCCCCATCTAACTCGTAAATTGGTTGGGGTCGATTATCGCTGGATTATTCCATGTTCCGCAGTGATGGGCAGTCTGCTGCTTGTGTTCGCGGATCTGGCTGCACGTATGATTAACCCGCCATACGAGACGCCAATTGGCGCCCTGGTTGCCCTGATTGGGGTACCTTTCTTCCTCTATTTGGCGCGTAAAGAAAGGAGGACGCTGTAACGATGGAATCCTCAACTCTGGTTGGAGCGGAACGCAAAAAGAGAACAAAAAGCACCATTGTCATGATTGTGCTTGGTGCGTTGATTATTACAGCTTTTATTATCAGTATGAATACAGGCTTCACGCGGCTTTCTCCACTTGAGGTCATGCGTACCTTGTTTGGTGGTGGGACGGCTAAGCAGGAACTGATCCTGTTTGAGTTCCGTTTGCCACGTATCGTCATTTCGGTTTTGGTCGGTGCAGGACTTGCGCTGTCCGGCTGTATTTTGCAGGGAGTGTCCCGAAATCCTCTGGCTGATCCAGGGATTCTCGGCATCAACGCTGGAGCCGGATTGGTTGTTATGCTGTTCGTTTCCTTTTTCCCGACAACGACGGCTGCTCCTGTATTTTTACTGCCGATCCTGGCCCTGATCGGGGCAACCTTTGCTGCCTTCCTGATTTATGTGCTCTCTTACAAAAAGGGAGAAGGTCTCATGCCTACGCGCATGCTGCTTACAGGGATTGGTGTAGCAGCAGGGATTAGCTCTGCCATGATCGTGCTTACTCTTCGGCTTAGCCCGGAGAAGTATCAATTTGTGGCGACCTGGATGGCAGGAAGTATATGGGGTTCGAATTGGAAATTCGTAACGGCGCTGCTGCCGTTTCTCATTGTCCTTGTGCCGCTTGTTCTGTATAAGGCTCGTGTGCTGAACGTACTGAACCTTGGGGATCAAACAGCGAGCGGTCTTGGCGCTCCGGTTGAGCGTGAAAGACTGATCCTGCTCGCTGCTGCCGTGGGACTGGCCGGATCTTGCGTATCCGTCAGTGGCGGAATTGGTTTTGTGGGTCTGATCGGTCCACACCTGGCACGTCGTCTCGTGGGGCCGAAACATCAGTTCCTTTTGCCTGCATCCGCACTGGTCGGTTCATTGCTTGTGCTTGTTGCAGATACGCTCGGGCGTGTCATTCTACAGCCTTCTGAGATTCCAGCAGGGATTCTGGTTGCCATCATTGGAGCCCCATACTTCCTGTATCTCTTGAGCAAAACGAAATAGAAAGCAATCATGGGGTATGGTTGCTATAAGGAGGGCTTCAGCCCATGCTTCGCCGTTTCTTTGCCTATTACAGGCCGTACAAAAAGCTGTTCATTCTGGACTTTAGCTGCGCGATTTTCGTAGCTCTGCTGGAGCTGGCCTTCCCGCTGGCAGTTAATAGAGTTGTGGATGACCTGTTGCCAGGGGGACGCTGGGACTGGATATTATGGGCATGTCTTGCACTGCTCGCGATCTATCTGTTAAGCTCCTTCCTTAACTTTGTGGTGACCTATTGGGGACATAAACTTGGGATTAACATCGAGACCGATATGCGCAAGGCGCTCTTCAATCATGTACAGAAGCTGTCGTTCCGTTTCTTTGACAATACCAAAACCGGGCACCTGGTCTCCCGCATGACCAATGATCTGATGGATATCGGGGAGATTGCCCACCATGGTCCGGAGGATGCCTTTATTGCGGTGATGACCTTGATTGGTGCATTCAGCATCATGATGAGCATTAATGGAAATCTGGCCGTGTTAACATTTATCATCGTACCGCTCATTATTTATCTTTCCCTGTATTTTGGCAGCAAGATGTCCAAGGCCTTTAGCCGAATGTTCGGGGATATTGCGGACTTCAATGCACGTGTAGAAAACAATGTAAGTGGTATCCGCGTTGTTCAGGCTTTTGCCAATGAAGAACATGAAAAAGCTCAATTCGCTGTAAATAACAGTCGTTTCCGCCAAACGAAGCTGATTGCGTACAAAATCATGGCCTGGAACTCTTCCGTCAGTTATATGCTGATGAAGCTGGTCTCCCTCTTTGTGCTCGTATGTGGAACATGGTTTGTCATTCAAGGGAGTATGAGCTATGGTCAATTTATTGCATTTATTATGCTGTCCAATGTATTCCTCACGCCGATCCAGAAGATCAACTCCGTGATTGAGACGTATCCCAAAGGAATTGCGGGTTTCAAACGTTATACGGAACTGCTCGATATGGAACCGGATGTTGAAGACCGTCCGGGTGCCGTTAAGGTATCCCACTTGCGTGGAGATATCCGTTATGAGCAAGTGACCTTCGGTTATTCGGATCAGGAGCCTGTTCTCAAAGGAATCGACCTGAATATCCAGGCTGGTGAAACGGTGGCCCTGGTTGGACCATCGGGTGCAGGGAAGACAACGCTATGCAGTCTGCTGCCTCGTTTCTATGATGTGCTGGAAGGTCGCATCACGATCGATGGTCAGGAGATTCAGGACATGACGCTGGATTCATTGCGCAGCCAGATCGGAATTGTTCAACAGGATGTGTTCTTGTTCGATGGAACCATTCGTGAGAATATTGCCTATGGCAAGCTGGATGCAACCGAAGAAGACATCTGGATGGCGGCTCGCCGTGCGCAGATGGAAACACTTATTACTTCCATGCCGGAAGGATTGGACACGTTAATTGGTGAACGCGGCGTGAAGCTGTCTGGCGGACAGAAACAGCGTTTGTCGATTGCACGTATGTTCCTGAAAAATCCACCGATTCTCATTCTGGACGAAGCCACATCTGCACTCGACACGGAAACCGAAGCTGCAATCCAGCAATCGCTGGCTGAATTGTCTGAAGGACGGACTACCCTGGTCATTGCCCACAGATTGGCTACCATCAAAAATGCGGATCGCATTATTGTCGTTGCCGAGCAGGGGATTACGGAGCAGGGGCGTCACGAAGAATTGCTTGCAGCGGGTGGAGTATACAGCCGCCTGCATTATGCACAGTTTGGTGCCTGAACGTAACACGGTGTATTTTGTAACAACTAAATAGTGATGAAAAATAATGCCTTGATCTACTACTCTACAGGAGTAAGAACCGAGGCGTTATTTTGCTTTTTAATCTGTCCCATACTGCTCCTGTTGGCAAGGTCTGTGAAAATAATGCGTTTGCGTTTGGCATGTACCAGAATGTCTACCTTGTGACCCGGAAAACGTATAAATGTTATCCTTTTGTACTGGTTTGCTTAAGTTGGGTTGGTGGTAATATTCATTAAAAAGGTACCAAATTTGCATGCTGCTTTTACCGTTAAGGTTCATGCTTAGGGAGGGGAACATCGATATGCTATACATTTTCATAACTTGGCTAATATTGATTTTATCGCTGATTATCCTGGCTCAAGGCATCCAGAAGAACTCCGAAGATGGCGGGGAATTGGTTTATAAACGTTGGAGCGGATGGCTGATCGGACTTTTTGTTGTAGGCAGCGTGCCTTTGGGGTTTGCGTTATATATGGAGCTACGCGGGGGCTATATTGGGGCCAACATCGGGTTGGGACTGGCTTTGTTTTTTACCTGGGGATTATGTGCAATTTTGTTATGTGTGGCATTGATTATATGGGTTAGGTACTGGTACAAGAGGAATAGAGTAGAGTAATTGATGTAGCCAGCACAGTTGTGTTGAATTACATTTATTGGCAACCTTTATCATATGTGAAACGTCAGAGTTAGAAAGAGGCAGTTTTAATAGAGGGGATTTACACATGTTCAATCTTCGTATTGTGCTCATATCGTTCTCGATCTTGATATTATGTCTTACCGGATGTACTGGGCAAAACGAATGTGAAACGTATGTTCAAGATAATGCACAAAGGGAAGAAGGCTTCACTGGTTATGTGGTTGAGCGCAAAGATGATTCCATCCTTGTTGTTGATCCTGTATATGAAGATATAAGTGCCAAGGATCGGTATTATCCGGCAAAATGGTTCTCCAATGCGCCTGATCCGCAGATCGGCTCATACGTTGAGATCTGGACGGATGGTGGTCCGGAAAACCAGCCTTACCCTGGGCAAGCGAAAGCAGAAACGATTGCTGTATCTTGTCCGGCCACTCCAGATGGTGCCTACATGAGTGAGGCTGACGCGGTTCGGGGTGGGCTCTATTCATCAGATGGAGAGAAAGTTCGTATTCCCGTGATCGAGGATGTCAATTTCGATGAGGATTCAAAAACATGGACCATTCGGATACGAGATGCGATGTCAACGACAGATAGTGAGAATGAGATTAATGTGCAAGTAGATGATGTAGAGCCAGTGGGGGAGCAAAAGTATGAATGATGGAATTCATTTATGGAGTTAGAAGTAGAAGAGAGGAAATCTGTATGGATATTAGGGAATGGCTTCCCCGAGACAAGCATGATTTTGAAGCGGTACGTAAATTAAGTGAATTAAGTAATGCCGAATTAAAGGAAATCCTTCCGGAGCTTATGGAGTGGTTACAAGATGGAAATTGGCCCATTTCTAAATCCGTAGAAGATTTACTTTTGAGATTCGGAGAAGAACTAATTCCCCATATCCAAAATGTATTTAAAACAAAAGATCCACAGTGGGAATATTTTATGCTCAGTGGTTTAATCAGTAGGTTGCCTTCGCAATATCTAATAATATTGAAGGATGATTTGGAAAGAATTTTGAAAAACCCTACAAAAAGTGAGACACTCGAGGAATTGGATGAGGTTATAGTGCCGCTACTGAATAAAATACAATAACAAGCAATTTAAGAAGCGTATTTTTTATTTTGTGATTCAGGAAAGTTCATAATGAAGAGCAGCCCTTAACAACCTTGAACGGCTTAATGCCTTTCAGGGTTGTTTTTTTGTCAAACATATAACTTGAGTAATATTTTTCTGAGTTGAACTGAGATCCATTTATGTTTAATTTGGAAACCACAAAAAACGAACGTATGTTTTACAAATGAATTGACTTTTTGTCCTGACAATAATACGTTATTGTCAGGACAAAAATCGAGGTGAAGCGATGTCCTCCAAAAAGATGGGGCGTCCTAAATCTGACAAACCCAAAAGCAAAACGATTGAGATACGTGTCGATGATGAAATTATGAATAAGCTCGATGCTTCGGCTGAGAAGCTGAATACGAACCGATCAGACATCGTTCGCAAAGGGATTGAGAAGATGTACGACGAACTCCAAAAATAAAAAAAGAAAGCAGCGTTCGTCCCTCGAAGAACAGCGCTGCTTTCTATCCCGCAATCACTACGAATGAGCTGACAAATGTTGGGTCGACAAATTGCAGTTATGACAGAACAATGGAAGAATCGATTGAGCGAGGAAGAATTCCGTGAGCTTGAACAGTTGTTTGACTTGTGTGGTCAATGTGATGGTATGCATAGCGAAGCTGATATGCACATACAAAAACAAGCCCTCGATCCTGCCACCAAAGCAGCAAGATCCGAGGGCTTTATCTATTTTTCATTCCAAATCAACAATAAATCCATTTCAAAGCAATCTACAACCTAATCCGCAATATTTCCCGCCATCTTCAGACGACGTGCAATTTCCTGGAAGTCTTCCTGGGAAATGCCTGGTGCGAATTCTTCTTCCACCGCAGGAGCTTCAGGAATCGGGTACCCTTCAGGTACGCCTTGAATGACTTCCAGTGGTTGTCCATCTTCGGGGTGTGTCCCTTTCCAGATCTGACTGATCGCAGTAAAGTCTTTATCACTATAAGTGTACAGCTTGGTGTGTAGGCCTTTTTCTTCGTATTTCCACGCTTCGTTAAAGGATTTATTGCTCAGGGATGGAATCGGCACCAATTTGGTTACATTTACTCCAGTTGCAATCTCAAGCGCCTTGGCATAAGCAACTACATGCACACCGCCGCGTACCAGTAGGTAACCAACTACCGCCCGGGCTGCAGGGTGATCGGTCATTTCGTAAACTTTCATCTTATGAGTACGTGCTCCGCATTCGAGGAAAAAGTTATGCAGCAGATCTTCGACCAGATTGCCACTGTTGAAGACATGTGCGCCTGTCCATGGATTGCCCATGGAGTCGAAAGGCATGGCTCCCTGTGCACCAGCCAGGAAATGATAGGACAGACGAGCATCCTTCACGGAACCAAGCGGTGTATCGTCAGGCTCTTTGTACTCGGTGGAACCTCTGAGGCATTTGTTAATGCCATGAGACACAAGCTCCACATGCCCCAATTCTTCGGCGGTGATACTCATCACCAGGTCGTAGAAGGGTTTCAATTTTTCCTTGGAGCGAAAATTAAACGATTGATAGAGGTAGTTGTTCAACGTTGACATCTCTCCGAATTTACCACCCAGCAATTCTTGGATCGCTGCCGCTGCATTCGGGTCTGGTTTCTCGACATTGGGGATTTCAATTGCGATTTCATCCATACGTTTGAACATTTGGGTGCAACCTCCTCAAAATGATTGTTCAGGATAGTGAAGCCGTCTAGGCCTATTACACGTATATCCACTATGCTAAACCCATAATTATGCAAATGAGGCTTTAGACGTATACTATGGAGTCTACATTTGTTATTTCCAATCTCATGTTATTTATGTACAATCAGGACGAATGAAGTATATCTGGTTGTGATGATGTTATTTAAATGAAGGAGAAACAGGAGAAATGCACAAACGTTGGTTTATGGTGGGATGGAGTGTTCTATTATGTGTAGTTTTGGGATGTCGTGATGTCACGGCATATGCTGAGGCTCCGATCGAGTTGAATCAGCAAACACGAGATGCGCTTATAGAAAAATACGGTTTGGAAAAGCCGGAAGATTCATCACCGCGAAATCTGTTATTGGAGGGTGACTGGGGGATAAGCTTCAGCTCTCCAATTGAACGGTATAAGATGGCGGTAAGTACAATTCAAACACTCCAGCAACCGGTTACGATTATCCTTCGTTTACTGGTGTAAAATAAACTTCTACAGGGCAGGCTAACGTAAACGTTGCCCAAGGAGTGAATGATATGAGAATGCTCATTGTTGCACTGATGACGGTGGTACTAAGTTTAAGTGGACTAACAACAAGTTCAGCAACCCCGATCCCTGATTATGCGAAGTGGGGAATCATTGCAGTGAAGGAAACGCAAACCAAGTACAATGTGGACATTTTGGATTACAAGCATATCGGCCGCACCTCGCTTACAGCAGACCAATCCCGTGAACAGTTCAAGTTATGGGTACGTAACAAAGAGGGCAAACAATTTGCTGTATATGTGAATGTAGATTTTAATCCGTCTACCCAGCAGCTGAAAAAAGTACAATTCACGGAATCAGATCGAAGATGAGGTCGTATAACAGTAGCGCGAAAGGTATAAAAGATTGATTGCTTGCTTTAGCAAGCTGGATAAGAACCAGACTTCCCTATAAAAAGGAGGGAGTCTGGTTTTTTAATTTCAAAAAAATCCTTTTTTTAGTTATTGAATAAAGAACTTATGTTCGCATATAATAATAAAACAAACACATGTTCTTATTGGGGGGATGATTATGCTAGGAAAATATATTGGTCAGATGGTGGAACTCGTCTACATGGATCGTGCAGGGCATATTACCCAGCGGCAGATTCGAATCAACAGTGTACGAGGAGGGATGATTAGAGCATCCGCAGGAAAGGAAGGGGCACCCCGAACGTTTCTGGAACAAGGTATTCTGGCATGGCGTCCCGTTCTCCATAAGGAAGGGGAGGAAGAAATATGCTGAATGATTTTGAGCGCAAAATTTTGCGTATTATTGTTAATTATGCAGGGCAGCGTCGCCGAGTGCCTCGAATGGATGAGCTGGAGAATAAGACAGGAAGAAGCAAGGCGTTCATTTACGAGTCATTGCTGGAGCTTGAGCGCAGGCAGCATATTGTGTGGGAGAACAAGTCTACACTGGAAGGTATATTAATTCTGCAAGCATGGGAGCAGGAATCAGAACCCATTCGCAAAAGCCAGCCTGCTGGCGATGCCGTGAAATATTTTACCGAATATTAAAACGAAAGAAAAACGAAAGAAAAACGCCAACCCGGAAAGCCGGATTGGCGCCTTGTTAAGCAGCAAGCATCTATTTTAGAAAATTGGAAGTTGATCAAGGTTATTGGTCGGGTCGCCGTCTGCGTCACCACGAATGTACATTTCGCCATCTCTGCCTTTAAAGACGTTCACACCTGCAATTGATCCTGCTTTGACTTCCGCAAGTGCCTGTTGGTAATCCAGCACACGTCCAGATGAAGTTTGAAACGCCGTCAGATCGCCGTCACCATTTTTTTGTACTGCTGTGAAGCTTTCGCGTGTCGTTTGATCCATGATCTCACACTCTCCTTTATCTGACCAAATAGGAATCTGGTTTCCTCTTTAGCATGTCCGGAACAAAAAAAAGTATGCACAACATGGCTTCATAAAGCACTTAAAGGATAGTTACAGGCTCTTTTGCATACGAACGTGCAGAATGTCTGCATCATAAAAAGGCTCTTCCGAGATCACTTCATATCCGAGCTTTTCATAGAACTTTTGCGCCTGACATTGGGCATCCAAAATGGAGTAAACCAATCCCAATTCGCGAGCTCGTTCTTCCATGGCTAACAGAAGTACACGACCATAGCCGAATGCACGATGAGATTGGAGCACAGCGATCCGCTGCATTTTGGCAGTATCCTTGGTGTAATAGATCAGACGTCCTGTTGCTACAGCCTTTCCATCTGTACTCAACAATATGTGATGCACATCAGGACTGATGATATCATATTGATCAATCTCAATGTCAGCAGGCACCTGCTGCTCGATCACAAAAACATGATTGCGAATCTCCAGCGCTTTCTGGAGTTGTTCTTCAGTCGTTACATAACTAATCTCAGCTGCCAATTCCATTCCTTCTTTCTGCTCTACGCTATCAGTCTGAATTATACAAAAAAATGCTTTTCCTGTATAGTTAAGTCTGGAACATACTGGGAGAGGAAGTGCGAACCATGGGCATGGCAGGAGTGATGGCAATCACACTTTTGATGTCGGCCGGAATGATAGCTTTATTGTATTATGTGACCAAGAAGGCTTACTCCAAAAAGTGGGACGAAGACGAGTGAAATACGACATCATGTTTCTCAGGGTAAGACTTCAACATTGCCTTGTGGGGAATAAACATCATGCACAACAGACTTGGAATACACATCCAGCCAGACAGGCAGATCATCGTTAACCTCATTGGGCTCCTTTAATTGTTGGAATTGTACCGTATGTTCATCCCGCTCTAAACTGCAGCCGACAGCAGCGCTGATTAATACAACAAGCACAAGTAAACAGATTAAGTTCTTGACTGTTAAATATAAACGTATTTTGCGTTCTCTATTGTTTCTCAACTGGAAGTCACCTCGTCATCGAAATGGTAATCATTCCTTTATTGTGCACCAATACGGATAAAATATTACCAATTAAAAGATTGACAATGAACACGGTTACTTGGTATGATACTGTTACTTGATTGGAAAACAATTAGATATCATGATCTGTTAGCTCAGCTGGGAGAGCACTATCTTGACAGGGTAGGGGTCAGTGGTTCGAGCCCACTACAGATCATAACAAAAAGTCCTTGCGCAGCAAGGGCTTTTTTCTTTTTGTCTGGTTTATGAATGAGGCATTATGGAAGTCTTGGGGGACAATTGGGGGAGAAAAGTAAAAGAAATACATCCTTCACTGCAGTACGTTCACTGAGTTTTCTGCAAATCAGCAAGATTCTGTCTTCCCCAATTGCAGAGAACTTCCAGTACAGGCATCAGCGTTAAACCTTCACAAGACAAAGAATATTCTACTTTTGGTGGTAATTGTGGGTACTCTTTACGGATAATTAATCGATCTGACTCTAATTCTTTCAGTTGAGAGCTTAGCATTTTATGCGTAATGCCTCCCAAGGCTCTTTTTAATTCTCCATAACGTAATGTTTTATTTTTCCACAGCCAAAACAAGATATGCATTTTCCATTTTCCGCCGATCATCGACATGGCATGTGAAAATGGTTTAACGTTTACTTCCTCCATCATTCCCAAATTCACTCTCCTTTTAGATAGTATCTATCTTTTAAGTGCATACTATACTCGTGTTTCACCCTACTATACAATAACTCATGAAACAGAGACAAGGGTGAACAAGCCCGAAAGAAGGAGAGAATATATATGGAAAAAAGTAATCGTAATTTCTTACAGCCTTATACATTTGCGAATGGTTTTACGTTGAAAAATAGAGTGGTTATGGCGCCGATGACAACGATGTCCAGTTTCTTCGATGGTTCAATCACCAATGATGAAGTTGATTATTATGCAGAACGTGCTGGTGGCCCTGGTATGATCATTACGGGTGTTGCGTATGTAACTGATGGAGGAAAAGGCTTCGAAGGTGAGCTTTCCATCGCAAGTGATTCTACAATTAAAGGACTTTCCAAAATTGCAAGAGCTATTCAGAAGGACGGAACCAAAGCGATTGCACAAATCTTTCATGCAGGACGTAAAACGAATTCCAAAACGCTAAGAGGTGTTCAACCCACCAGTGCCAGCGCAATCGCTTCCGTGCATCCAACAGGTTCGGAGACGCCGCGCGAGCTGACTTCCGAAGAAATCGAAAGCATTATCAAAGACTTCGGCAGAGCAACCTTACGTGCGATTCATGCCGGTTTTGACGGGGTAGAGCTTCACGGGGCGAACACGTATCTTTTGCAGCAATTTTTCTCCGTGAACTCCAATCAACGGACGGATCAATGGGGCGGCAGCTTTGAGAATCGCATGCGATTTCCGCTGGCGGTCATACAGGAGGTCGCATCGATTATCGATGCCCATGCGGATAAACCCTTTATCCTCGGTTACCGGATTTCACCGGAAGAAATTCATATGCCGGGCATCCGACTCGAAGACTCTTTGGCTTTTGCCCAAGCTCTGACAGACACTCGGGTTGATTACATTCATCTGTCGATGGCCAGCTACAAACGAACATCCTTAAATCAACCTAATGACAAGGAGCCGATCTTAGCCAAATTTGTCCGGGTTCTGGATAATAAGAAGCCTCTGATTGGTATTGGATCGATTGAACGGCCGGAAGATGCGGAAGAAGTCATCCATGCCGGGGCAACCTTGGCTGCACTCGGCCGGGAATTGATTCGCGAGCCAAAATGGGTGCAGAAGGTGGAAGCAGGAGACCTTGCCAACATTCGCTATCAAATATCTCCATATGATATGGATGAATTGCGCATTCCATTGGCGATGCAGACTTATCTGGAGGGCTCGTTCCGGGAGGTCATGCACTTCACCACCGACGGTCAGGTGGATAATGACTACCAGAATTCGCTTGCGCCGATGGAGGGTTTCGAGAAGAAGATGTAATGGATCGAATATATATATAGGTGAATTCAACTTTTGGATAAGTAACAGACATTTATCTATTATGAAGCAACCATTTCCTTGTATTACACGAGGGGGCGGTTGTTTTTTTAATTTTATAATAATGATTTACAAACGCAATTAAATTGTGTACAATTTAATTGTTAGATAAACAAAAAGAGACATCATCATCACAAAATAAATAAAAACATACAGAGGAGCTAAACCAAATGAAAACATTATATGAAACGACAGTAATCAATACAGGTGGACGTCAAGGAATTGTACAATCGCCAGATAACGTATTTATGCTTGATGTCGCTGCCCCACCTGAGCTGGGAGGCAAAGTAACGACAGCTACGAATCCAGAGCAATTGTTTGCAGCAGGCTACAGTGCTTGCTTTAATTCCGCGCTGGAGTTTCAGTTGAAGAAACACAAAGTCGAAATTGAGAAAAGCACGGTATCTGCAACGGTTATGCTCGTGACGGACCCTACGGATAATGGTGTGAAGCTGGAAGTGGAACTTGAAGTTAAAATTGAGGGGCTGGACGAGGAGACTGCACAGAAGTTTGTCAAACTTGCTCATGACTACTGCCCGTACTCCAAAGGCATCAAAGGAAATGTTAATGTTTCCGTAGAACTGGCATAATTACTGCGTTGGTCATATTTGAAGGTCGAAGTAATGCTTAAACTACATGATTGCATTTTGTTGTTCATTCTAAGCCTCCGAGAAATTGGGGGTTTTTTCGTATTCTGTTACTCCATGGGCGATGTCTCTGAGCACTAGGGAAATAAATGATAGAACTCAATTTTGATTGAAATATACCCATATGGGGTATATTATAGACGTAGAATTAAAAACCTAAAGGAGTGCAACTCATGAAAAAGTATGCAATGTTATTACTGACTACGTTGATTACGGGCAGTCTGATGTTAAGTGGATGTGGCAAGAATGCTGAGCAGGACAATAACAGTAGTGACAGTCATGCAGCGAGCACAGGCGAGATGCACCACTCCGAATCAGGGGAGTTACCGGAAGGAATTCACGTAAAGAGCAATCCTACATATCCAGTAGGCAGCCAAGCCATAATGAGCGCGGACCATATGCAAGGAATGAAAGGTGCAGAAGCGAAGATTGTGGGGGCTTATGAGACGACGGCATATGCAGTCTCGTACACACCAACCACAGGTGGAGATCCAGTGGAAAATCATAAATGGGTTGTTCAAGAGGAAATTCAGGACCATCCAGATCAACCGTATGCAACAGGAACAGAGGTTGTGCTGAACGCTGATCATATGCCAGGAATGAAAGGAGCTAAGGCCATAATTGACTCGGCAGAGCAAACCACGGTATATATGGTTGATTACACACCAACTACAGGTGGAGACCCGGTGAAGAATCATAAATGGGTCACGGAAGAAGAATTGTCTGCAAAATAAAAGAGTTTCAATAGATACTAGCGTAGCTCGTTCATTTCTTCTTTTTTGAGAATTAACAAATTTTCATTCAATTATGGGTTATAATGGAATGAGAATGAACCAAAGCTGCTGGAAAGGAGAATGCATATGATGGACTTCAGCAAGCCACCCCATGCCTCCGAGTCACATACACACAAACAGCGTCATGAAGAAAAGGAACAACAGCTTTTAGCCGGAGGGAAAAGCATTTGGTGGGAAATCAGTAACTGGCTGATTCTCGGTGGGATACTCGCGGTGATCTTCGTATTGTTTAAGTATGTTTTCTAGTAAAGAATAATCGTTGAATTTAATCTAATAATGTATGTATGAATAGTGCAACAATCCAAACTCTATCCTTAAAATGGAGCATATATACAATCATGTAGGAGAAATATTAAAACGTTGTAAAAGGGCCATGTTAAATGGGCTCTTTTTTCTTTTACGGATAAAATGACATCTCAAGCCCATGACAAATGACAAAAATAAATATTTGTCATTTGTCATGGGCTGTGTTAATCTATTTTCAACGGAGGTGACTTGAGGATGGTGTAACCATCTTATTCATATGGAAAAGGATAAAACTTCTGAATTTTTAACCAAAGAACAAATCATCGCAGCATCGCAGGAAACGCTCAGACGTTTCGGTGTTGCCAAGACATCTGTTACGGATGTCGCCAAATTGCTCGGGGTCAGTCACGGAACCATTTACAGGCACTATAAAAGCAAGAAAGAATTACTTGAAGGCGTGACCGCACAATGGCTCGAAGATGAGATTATCGCGCCTTTGACAGCAATAACTAAGGATCAGAGTTATAGCGGAGAGGGAATACGTCATCTTAAAGTATATATAGAAGCATTAATTCGTCTTAAACGTTATTATGCCGAATCCGATGCAGAGTTGTTTGAGATGTACGCACGGGTGACACAGGAATCGGCAGAGATCATCGATAAACATGTGCAGCATCTTATACGTCATTTGAGGGAGATCATCCAGCAGGACAACCAGTTCAAATTCAGCAATCCAGATGTAGTTGCAAAGGCGATTCTTCAAGCTACAGCTCGTTTTCACCATCCGGCACACGCCTATGAGTGGCTAAGCCCTACCATTGATGCGGAATTTGCACAGGTATGGTTGTTGTTAGAAAAAGGATTATTACATTTGGACCAAGAGAGGGAGTAATCGCAAATGAAAAAGCTAACAGGTAAAGTGGCCATTGTTACAGGCTCATCCCGGGGCATAGGACGTGCTATTGCGGAGCAGCTCGCTGAATTGGGAGCGGATGTCGTCATCAACTATGCGAGCAGTCCCGACAAAGCAGAACAAGTGGCGGACATTGCTCGCCAAAAAGGAGTACGTGCCATTACCGTTCAGGCTGACCTTGCCCGGAAGGATGATGTGGAGCGTTTATTTTCCCAAACGATGAGTGAGCTCGGTAAAGTTGATATTCTTATCAACAATGCAGGTATTATGAAGACGACGCCTTTAGCGGATGTAACAGAGGAAGAATTCGATCAGCAGTTTGCAATCAATGTGAAAGGTACGTTCTTTGCCTGCCAGCAAGCGCTGAAATATATGGAGGACCAAGGACGAATTGTTAACTTCTCCACCTCTGTAACGGGACAGATGTTTCCGGGGTACAGCGTGTATGCAGGAACCAAAGGAGCAGTAGAACAGATCACCCGTCAGCTTGCCAAAGAATTTGGTTCAAGACAAATCACCATCAATGCCGTTGCACCAGGCCCGGTGAATACCGAATTGTTTTCTGTTGGCAAGACGGAGCAACAGCTTGAAGGGCTGCGTAAAATGAATGCATTTGGTCGTCTGGGTGAGCCGGAAGACATCGCAAATGTGATCTCTTTCCTCGTCAGTGCAGAGTCTCAGTGGGTTACAGGACAGACGTTGCGTGCAAACGGTGGCTTCATTTAACGATATCATGCACGAAGTTTATTCCTTTTGACACACAACCGGGCGAATCCCCATATGATGCATTACTTCAGCAAGCAATTGGGAAATGGGGAATCCGGGATGGCAAAAGCAAAGGCAAAAAAGGCTCCCGTGTTAAAGAGTGACAAACTTCGTGTATCGATGAAGTTGGTTACTTCGGATGTATGTGAGCGTTGCAAGACCCCCTGTACACGAGGAATGGATTATGCAGCACGGATGCGAACGGATGGAGCTGTAGGCAAGGGCGTACCTTGTATATTGACTCGTCATACTTCGTAGTTCCAGCAGTATAATAAGGGACTCACAAGAAGTTCGTATAATTACGCATTGCCAACAACAATACTATAGAGGCGCCCTTTAACAGGGAACGCCTCTTTTTGATCGTTCCAAGGGGTGGAAAATATTCTGGATAAAAAATGAAAAATGATGAAAAACAGCGCAACTTTGTGGCTGAATCTGCAGTATAAATGTACAACAGCTAGCAGCAGGGGAGGGAATATTGACGGAATGAAATGGAAAAGAATTTTGCTGTGTGTCACAGTATTCTCCTTGCTCGGCGGGTCTTTATTGTTTGCAGATTCAGTGAACGAGAAGATTCGGGTTCTCATAAACGGCAAGGAAGCAGCTGACGGTGGTTATCTCATTGACGGAACGACCTATGTACCTGTAAGGGAAGCGGGCGGAATCGCCAGATGGGATAGCATAAACAAGAGAGTAACGGTTATCAAACCGAATGTACATATTTTTCTCTTCAAGGGAGATACTGTGTTTGGCAACGTGAACGTGGGTAAGCTGAAATTTAATGTGTTCTCACAAGTCGACAGTTTGACAACAGATATAGCTGCCGTGAAGGTGACGATTACCAATCCAAGTGGTGATGTTAAGGATATACAGTCCCAGGAGCTTAAGACCCAGAAGGATAACTTCTGGTTCCGAACGTACGATTTTACGTATGACTTCAGCCGGGCTGGCAAGTACCAAGTCGGTTTTTATATTAAAGAAAATGCAAACAGTAATTATGTGCTGGCAGCTGAGAAAATCATTACCGCGCTGAACGAATGAAGCAAAAATAACCTTGTCGGTTAAATTGACCTGGCCCTATGAACATGTTACGATATGCAAGGTTACACAATATCTATTTATAAAGCGAGGTATTTCAATGAGCGATCACACACATGAACACGGCGATGCCTGCGGTCACGACCACGATCACGACCACGACCACGAGCATGAAGAAGTTCTTCTGACACTGACAGACGAGAACGGAAATGACGTGGAGATGGTTTTGGTGGAGACGTTTGACGTGGAGAAGCATGTTTATGCGCTCCTGCTGGAACGTAACAATCCTGAAGCTGACGGCATCATTCTGCGTATGGAAGAAGAAGACGAGGAAATGGTGCTCTACAATATTGAAGACGAAGAAGAGTGGACCCGTGTTGAAGCGGCGTACAACGAACTCGTTGCAAGCCAAGAATAGTCATCCTTTTGGAATAAAGCAAGAAGGCTCCTTGATCACAGGGGGCCTTTTGTTTGCTTTTTATTAGGCTTAAATGCTGCTTTTTCTTGCGATAGGGACAGTGGAATAGGTGGAAAAATGCAAATAATACAGCGATCATAAGCCCATGGCAGTTCAATCTTCTTGGAGAAAAAAATAAAAAGGACCAAGCATCCCGCTTGGTCCGTAGAGATCGATTAACCCCATGTAGAAATGGCTGTTTTAGAAAATGGCATCTGCTTCCACAATGACTTTCACGTTGGTTACGCTGCGGTCCTCGGGTCCTTTTACAGGAAGTCCCACTTCAACATGATCAATGATGTAATCGATGTTTTCCTGAGTGATAACCTCACCTGGCAGCAGAATCGGAATTCCTGGTGGATAGACATAGATGAATTCCGAAATAATCCGGCCCGCGGATTCCTTGAATGGAATGACTTCGGTATCACCGTAGAACGCATCACGTGGAGTCAGCATCAACTGTGGTACATCGGGTACCTTGACTACCAGCTCATGGGCTGGATTCACCTGATAATACGTACGGGATAGATCTTGCAGGGCGTTCAGCAAGATTTCTATGGAATCATCCGTATCTCCAGGCGTGATGAGGCACAGAATATTATACATATCACTGAGCTCCACCTCGATTTTGTAATGCTCACGTAGCCAGTTCTCTGTTTCGTAGCCTGTAATGCCAAGGTGGCGAACATGAATGGTTACTTTGGTTGGGTCGTAATTAAAGGTAGCCTCTGTGCCCAGCAGCTCTCTGCCGAAGCAATACAGTCCGTCCATATCATTAATGGAGCGTCTTGCAAACTCAGCCAGATCAATGGCTTTCTGTGCCATCTGATGGCCATTCAGAGCCAGATTACGTCTCGACGTGTCGAGCGAAGCCAGCAGGATGTAAGAAGTCGACGTTGAAGTCAACATACTCAAAATGGTTTGAACACGTTGTGGATTCACAAATCCATTCTTGGTGTTCAGATTGAGTACAGAACTCTGTGTCATCGAACCACCCAGCTTGTGCACACTCGTTGCAGCCATATCAGCCCCGGCGGCCATAGCAGAGAGCGGCAGATCTTCATGGAAATGAATGAGTACGCCATGCGCTTCATCCACAAGTACTGGGACCTGATAGCTATGCGCCAGTTCTACAATTTCTTTCAGATCGGTACATACGCCGAAGTACGTTGGGTTAATGACGAGCAAGGCCTTGGCATCGGGATGACGCTCAAGGGCACGTCGGATCGCGCCTGTAGTAACACCGTGATCAATCCCCAGATTGGCATCCTGCGCAGGAGAGACGAACACGGGTTTCGCTCCTGAGAAAATAATGGCAGACATGACCGATTTATGCACATTACGGGGCACAATAATCTTGTCACCCGGCTCACATACCGACAGAATCATGGTCATGATGGCACTGCTTGTGCCCTGTACACTAAAATAGGTATAATCGGCTCCGAAGGCATCGGCTGCCAAAATCTGCGCTTCCTCAATGACACCGGTTGGCTGATGCAAATCATCTAGCGGAGCGATGTTAATCAAATCTATGGAGAGGGCATTATCGCCGATAAATTCACGAAATTCGGTATCCGTTCCCAATCCTTTTTTATGTCCCGGAATATGAAATTGCACCGGATTGAGTGCCGCGTGATTTTTTAAAGCGGTAAACAGCGGCGTACGGCGGTGATCCATCAGTGCTGTCACAACCTTTCCTAATTATAATTTGTAAGAAAAACGTCTTTCGACGTAAATTCTATGAAGACAGACCGCATGTAGCGGAAGTTTTTCTTGCGATCACGGATGGATTTAGTTCAGCTTCGCTGAGAACTTATCATTTTGTAATCTTAAACAAATTTGAGTATAGCAAATTAAGAACCGAATGCAAGCAGTATTGCTTGACAATTTTTCGAATTGCTGAGATTTGGACACATCCCCGAGGGTTACAGTAAGCATAGGAGATGGGCAAGCAAGCATCGAAAGGGGAAAAAGAATGCAAACTAATACAAAACCAGCCAAAATCTTGCGATCACCTTTTTTTATCGCTATGTGGCTAACGCTTTTTCTAGTTGAGATTATCAAGGGTGCCTTGCTGGTCGCTGTTTTGCCCGTGTATATGGACAATATTCTGGGCCTGTCCGCTGGCGTGATTGGTGTGGCCTTTGCCCTTCAATATTTGGGTGATAATCTGTTCCGGGCTCCCTCTGGCTGGGCAGCAGAACGAATCGGGTTCCGTGCCACGATGGTAACGGCCCTAATTTGTACATTAGTCGCTGTAATCATGATTATCTTTTTCAGAAGTGCATTTGGACTGGCCATGGCTTGCCTTATTCTTGGAATTGGTACGTCACCCCTTTGGCCGTGTGCCATGACAGGTGTGACGGCGATGTCGGGGCCGCAGAACAAGAACGGTACAGCTATGGGCGCGCTGGAGATGGCGGCTCTTGGAGGGACCGGACTTGGACCAATCGGCATGAACTGGCTGCTGGAACGGACGCATCACGATTATCGCACCATTTTCCTGGTATTGATGGGTGTTGCCATTCTGGTCATTCTGGTCGCGCTGATTTTGCCCGGACGTGTCGTTGTTGAGGGAGAGCATGCGGCAGGTGAGAGCAAGCGGACGGATATGAAATATCCGGCTAAACCGAATTTGCTTACGCCTTTCATTCGACTCAAAAAGAGCGTCCAGGGCACACTGCAACGGGTACGTAGTACTCTTAATGTGAATCCGCTTGTATATCCTGCACTTTTCATGCAGTCCTTTGTAATTGGTCTGCTAAGTCCGGTGATCACGCTATACACACGCACAGACCTGCATATCTCACCCAACCTGTACAGCCTGTTGCTGATAGCAGGGGGTGGGATTACGGTTATTGCACTGCTGCCTGTAGGGAAAATGGTAGACCGGTTTGGAACGGCGCCATTCCTGAACATCGGTTTTTTGATGGCAGCAGCAAGTCTGTTTGCTTTTTCTTCCATTACGTCTATACCTGTGGTGTTCGGCGTCGTTATGCTGGTTGGTGTCAGCTATGCGATGATTCTTCCGGCTTGGAATGCGTTTGTAGCCACATTGATTCCTCAGGGAGAACGCGGAGCGATCTGGGGGTTCTTCCTGACCCTTCAGGGGTCAGGCATGGTCGTAGGACCGATTGTATCCGGACTGCTGTGGGATCACATTAGTCATCCGGCTCCATTTATCGGAAGTGCTGTCGTTATGGCTGGACTTGCTGTTGTGCACTATGTGTTATCCCGTAATCCGTATCGTACGGCCCCTGCCAAATGATGCGATTGAAGTCCGATGAGGATGAGTTGATAAGAAAAGGGAGTTCCAACGACCGTACAGGTTGTGGAACTCCCTTTTTGTGTAAATAATGCATCCATTCAGCTAACGACCAGAAGGTAATTCTGCCCGGCTTATGTTCCATTCCTGAATAAGAATCAATCGCTCTCTGACTCCATCCTGTTTAAGAGAATGACATCTGTATACCTTCATTTGGCGTCCATAATAGCATGAAAATCGGGGGCTTGCCCCTGTGCATCTGCGGAAAGCTGCGATCCCTCGGATCAATCGGTGAAAAATAGTCAAATAACCAAGTACCCTTACATAAAATGAAGTATAAAATAGGGTAAGCCGATTGAGTAGAAGCGATTGAAGAAGATGGCCGGAGCATCTCCGGTACAGATGGAGGGAGTGCCGTGAATAAGAGTTATGAAGTTGAATATTGCAATCTGGAGCTGCGGTTCAACCGTCGGCATATCCAAAATTTGATCAAAGACCTTATTCGTGAGGGGTATTCACTATATTGGAGCGAGGACGAATCCTTCTTTATTCTGTCAGTCCGCACCGGACGCAAGCTGGTAAAGCTCCGTTTTCAACAGACGCGCAGTGGGAATTACAAGATGACGGGGGATTATATTATCAAGGATGCAAAACTTGCGGAATGGTTGGAGAAGCTGATTGGGGATACGCGCGGGCATGCCGTTGTGAAACGGTTTAAGGATCAGCAGATGACCGTGGAGAACATTTTGTTTGGTGAAGTCATCCGTCTCGTTGAAGTGTCCGGGTTCAAACAGCGCGTTATTTTTCAAAAGGAACCTGCGCCGACGGCGGAAGAAATGGAAGAAATGTTCCTCTCGCGCGAAGGCGAGGAGCGTCTCCTGCTGCTGCGTATGGAAGTGGACGATGAACTGGAGCGTCTGCATGCCGCTATTCAGATGGATAATATCGAAAAAGCAGATGCCTGTCGTAAAGTCCTAAAGCAGTTGTCAGGGCACATGTTGATGCTGGAAGGCTGACATTTAACGCTGTATTTATGAAAATACGATGAACACCTCAGGCAATTGGGGTGTTTTCTCGCTGTGCGACCATGGTCCGGGGTTCACTTCTATGCGTAAAACCGTTAAAATGAGGGTATTGTTGAGAGTACATTTCAATAAAATTAATTGGAGCAAAGGATGGAGGACCAGATGGCGAAACAACAGATCGGTGTCATTGGACTTGCAGTAATGGGCAAAAATTTGGCCCTTAACATTGAAAGCAGAGGTTTCTCGGTATCGGTATTTAACCGTTCCCCGGAGAAAACCAACGATCTTCTGAAAGAAGCCGAAGGTAAAAACCTGACAGGCACATTCTCCATTGAAGAGTTTGTGGCATCCCTGGAATCCCCGCGCAAAATCCTGATCATGGTACAAGCCGGTTACGCAACCGACGCAACCATTGAACAACTGCTTCCTCATTTGGATGAGGGCGACATCATCATTGATGGCGGTAACGCCTATTTCCCTGACACCCAACGTCGCAGCAAAGAGCTGGAAGACAAAGGCATTCGCTTCATCGGTACAGGCGTATCTGGTGGGGAAGAAGGCGCGTTGAAAGGCCCGGCAATCATGCCAGGTGGACAAGAGAGTGCGTACAAGCTGGTTGAACCGATCCTGACAGCCATTTCGGCCAAAGTCGGTGACGATCCTTGTTGTACATATATCGGACCAGACGGTGCCGGACACTATGTGAAAATGGTGCATAACGGTATCGAATACGGAGACATGCAGTTGATTGGTGAAGCTTACCACCTGCTCAAATCCGTGTTGAATGTGTCCGTTGAGGAGCTTCATGCCATCTTTACTGAATGGAACCAGGGTGAGCTGGACAGCTACCTGATCGAAATCACGGCAGACATCTTCTCCAAATACGATCCGGAAACGGGTAAACCAATGGTTGATGTCATTCTGGATGCAGCCGGACAAAAAGGAACAGGCAAATGGACAAGCCAAAGCGCGCTGGATCTCGGCGTACCTTTGTCCATGATTACGGAATCCGTATTCTCCCGCTTCCTGTCTGCGATGAAAGACGAGCGTGTGGCAGCGAGCAAAATCCTGAATGGACCTGCAACTGAAGCATTCTCCGGTGACAAAAAAGCGTTCATCGAGAATGTGCGCAAAGCGCTGTTTGCAAGTAAAATCGTATCCTACGCACAAGGCTTTGCCCAAATGCGCGCAGCTTCGGACGAGTACGGCTGGGATCTGAAATACGGCAACATCGCGATGATCTTCCGTGGTGGCTGCATTATCCGTTCGCAGTTCCTGCAAAACATTAAAGAAGCGTATGACAAGGATGCAGCACTGAAAAACCTGCTTCTGGACCCATACTTCCAAAACATTGTTGAATCCTACCAAGGCGCATGGCGTGAAGTTGTGGCTGCTGCAGTAACTCAAGGGGTTCCGGTTCCTGGTTTCTCCAGTGCATTGTCCTACTACGATAGTTATCGCACAGAGCGTTTGCCTGCGAACCTCTTGCAAGCACAACGTGACTACTTCGGTGCACATACGTTCAAACGTCTGGACAAAGAAGGCAGCTTCCACCACAACTGGATGGAATAGTAATGTATATACGTCCGTCCGTGAGTTTGGCTAAAGCGTCCTGAATCAGGGGCCTTGGCTGAAAGAAAGGCATGGACGAATGCTTGGAAAAGGGGACTTGGAGAGTCGGTTCATACCGATGAGCTCCAGGTCTCTTTTTTTACCGTATGTGTAAGCTGGGGTGTAAGCTGGTCCTACATCTTACGAACCCGAGAAGCTCTATTTCGTGGATATGAGCCTTTTCTATTCGCTAACGAACTCAGAAGGTCCTATTTAGATCATTTGGGGTGAAATTTCGCTGTTTTGAGGGTGTTTTAGAAAAATAAGTTTTCTGAGATTCGTTACAATTTTGTAATCGGCTAAAATTCAGAAATAAGCTCATCTTAGTTCGTTAGAAATCTATGGAGTAAATGGACTTGCTTTGAGATACCTTAGAAGTGCTTGTGGCTACTGGAGGGGAGTCGTTAGTAGGATAGCCTTCCCCAGTCCGCAGGGCTGTGTTATGATAGGACAAAAGTGCTCACGAATTGCTTGAATTAAAGGAGTGTACACCTTGAGCAAGTCTAATAATATTATTCTCATCGGCATGATGGGAACTGGCAAATCAACCGTCGCTGATATGCTCGCTCGAGAGCTGGGCTACCGACTGATTGATGTGGACGCTGCGGTGGAGAAAGAGGAAGGCTGTACGATTCCTGAATTGTTCACAGGCAAGGGAGAGACGTATTTCCGCGATGCCGAAAGCCGCATGCTGTGTTCGGTGCTGGAGAAGAAGTCGCAGGTGATTGCAACCGGAGGCGGTGTCGTTCTGCGTTCGGACAACTGTGATGTCATGTCGAAGAACGGCTGGGTGGTTGCCCTGACTGCCGATCCGGCAGTGATTGTAGAACGCGTCAGCGGCTGTGAAAATCGTCCGCTCTTGGCAGGCAATGCGGAGGAACGCATTCAGACCATTATGCAGGAACGGAAGGACGCATACCGGTTTGCGCATTACACGGTGGATACAACCGAGTTATCCGCTTCTGAAGTGACTCGTTTAATTTTAGCGCATTACCGCGTCTAAGCTTGTAATTGTTTCTATGCCGAAGGATGTTAGTGGTGAACGGGGTCGTGTAATTCTGGCGGATAGATGTGAAAAACGGGCCGATTGGCCCGTTTGACTGACTGTAAGGATCAGGATGTACTGGGCTTATGTTGAACTGCTGATTGCAGCTACTCTAACCCCTATATCCCGATCCTGATGCTTTTTAGTCTTCCTGCTGCCATTGCAGCATGCCGCCAACCATATTGGTGCAGCCATCATATCCGAGCTGCTGCAAATACTCACAGGCACGCTCGCTGCGGTAACCGCTGCGGCAGATCAGAACAATCTCACCGGACTTTTGAATTTCAGACAGTCTGTCCGGAATCTGTCCGAGTGGGATGTGTTTGGCTCCCTCGATCATGCCTTGTGCGACTTCATCGTCCTCACGGACGTCTATCATCTGCAGCTTCTCTCCCGCCTGCAAACGGCGGCGCAGCTCAGAAGGTTCAATTTCAGCAATTTGTGTCATATTCAGGTCCTCTTTTCTGTATGGACTTAACGCCTATAATGATACCCAAGCGATGTATGGAATGTCAATTTGGCAGTATAGCATCACCACATGTATCCTGAACCAAATACGTAGCAGGATCATCTAACGAAGCACATTATAATCAATGAAGGAGAATTTCATCCATGGACGTTATCGTTAAACCGACCCCATCCCTGAACGGGGAAATTGGAGCTTTGTCTTCCAAAAACTACACTACACGCTACCTGCTTGCTGCCGCATTGGCAGAAGGCACGAGTACGATCCATTACCCGGCCCATAGTGAAGATAGTGACGCAATGCGCAGATGTATTCGTGATCTTGGAGCAGTCCTTGAAGAAGATGACAGCAAAATCGTCATCCAGGGCTTTGGCAGCCATCCACGGGATGTGCGTGAATTGAATGTAGGCAATGCGGGTGCAGTGCTCCGTTTCCTGATGGGAGTAACTGCACTATGTCCTGAGGTTACGTTTGTGAATACGTACCCGGATTCTCTTGGCAAACGCCCGCACGATGACCTGATCGATGCACTTGGTCAGCTTGGTGTTGACGTACAGCACGAACAAGGGCGCTTGCCGATCACGATTAAAGGTGGTCAGGCCAAGGGAGGACATATCCGGGTATCCGGTTCGGTCAGCTCCCAGTACTTGAGCGCATTACTGTTTGTAACGCCTCTTCTGGCCGAAGACAGCACCATTGAAGTATTGAACGACCTGAAATCCAAAGTGGTCATTGGTCAGACGCTGGAAGTACTGGAACAGGCGGGCATCGTCATTCATGCGAGTGATGATTACATGTCTTTCCGCGTACCTGGCGGTCAAGCCTATAAACCACAAACATATACGGTTCAAGGAGACTACCCCGGGTCAGCAGCTGTTCTCGCGGCTGCGGCTGTTACCCAATCGGATGTTAAAATTTTACGATTAATGGAACAGAGCAAACAGGGTGAACGTGCCATTGTTGATGTTCTGCGCATGATGGAAGTGCCGTTGACGCACGAGAACGATGTGGTACACGTTCAAGGTAACGGTAGATTGAAAGCCGTGGAATTCGACGGAGATGCCGCGACAGACGCGGTTTTGGCGATGGTAGCGGCAGCTGTGTTTGCGGAAGGCACCTCACGGTTCTATAATGTAGAGAACTTACGTTACAAGGAATGTGACCGAATTACGGATTATTTGAACGAACTGCGGAAAGCAGGAGCCAACGTTGAGGAACGCCAAGCCGAAATTATCGTACATGGTCGTCCGGAAGGCGTTGAAGGCGGCGTTGAGATTAATGCTCACTACGATCATCGCGTAATTATGGCACTGACCGTTGTCGGTCTGCGTTCCAAAGAACCGCTTCGTATTCGGGATGCACACCACGTAGCGAAGTCTTATCCGCAATATTTTGATCATTTGCAGGCGCTTGGCGCCTCGGTTCAATGGGTAAAAGAGTAAAATAACACGTTAAGCAGAAAAGGATGGTGCTTGAACATGGAATTTAACAACCCTACTCGTGAAGAAATTGGACAAATTTTGCGCAAGGCAGGCAACATCGCAGTCGTCGGCTTATCGGACAAATCAGATCGCACTTCCTATATGGTAGCGGAAGCCATGCAAAGCAGAGGGTATCGCATCATTCCGGTAAATCCGCAGGTACAAGGTGAGATTCTCGGTGAGACCGTATATGCAACTCTTGCGGATATCCCTGAGCCAGTCGATATCGTGAACGTATTCCGCCGCGATGAATATTGCGCGGATGTCGCTCGTGAAGCTGCCGCGATCAAAGCAAATGTATTGTGGCTTCAGCTTGGCATCCACAGTGATGAGGCCGTACAGATTGCTGCTGAGAACGGCATGACAGCAGTGACGAATCGTTGTATCAAGGTAGAGGATTCCATCGTTCTGCGCGGTGCTGGACGCGGTTAAATCTCGATCAAGCAAAAATCCCGTCAACGTTGACGGGATTTTTGCTGTTGTATAATTGAAACACAGAATATAGTTTACAGAAGAGGGTCGAATAAAGTTAAATCCAAGCGGTAAATCAAATTGCCAACAGCTCACTGTTTTGCTTTGACAAAACGTTGCGTAAAGCTTACCATCTAGGATAGAAAGGAGAGGTCGCCATGAATTGGCTCGGATCCTTGCAGCAGCTCGGACGAGCGGTAATGCTGCCTACAATGGTCCTGCCCGCCGCCGCAATTTTGCTGAGTGTTGGCAGTTTGCCCTGGGACGCCTGGGGATTGAAAGTTGTTGGTGAAGTGTCTACCGTGGCCGGACACGGCATTTTTTATTTTTTGCCGTATTTGTTTGCTGTCGGCGTAGCGCTGGGACTCTCCAACCAGGCCGGACAAGCGGGACTCGCCGCTCTGGCTGGTATTGTGATATATGATCAGGTGACTCGCAACTTCGGCGATGGCACCGTTCAACCTGCTTCCTTAATCGGAATTATTCTCGGCGCACTTGCCGGGGTGACGCATAATCGGTTCAAAAGCATTAAACTGCCTGAAATTTTACAATTTTTCGGTGGTTCCAGGTTTGTTTTGCTCATTGTTGGACTCTGCTCAGCCCTGTTTTCCTTCTTTATGTTATGGATTGCACCCATTCTTCAACATGGATTGAACGCCATCGCCACCTGGGAATACAGTCTCGGCGGTTTTGGGCTGTTCATTTATGGGGTTCTGTACAGGGTATTGGTTGCCTTCGGATTGCACCATCTGCTTAACAATGTATTTTGGTTCCAACTGGGGACGTATGAGACAGCAGATGGAAACATTGTTCAAGGAGATTTACCGCGATTTTTTGCAGGTGATCCAACAGCAGGATTTTTTATGGCTGGTTTGTTCCCGATCATGATGTTTGCGATTCCAGCGATTGCCTTTGCGATCATTCAGGAGGCGAGGGAAGACCTGAAGCCGAAAATCAAAAAAACATTTCTCACTTCCGCACTCGTTTGTTTCCTGACAGGGGTATCGGAGCAGATCGAATTTGCCTTTTTGTTCGCAGCACCTTATCTGTTCATCGTGCATGCGGTCATGTCGGGACTTGCAATGTGGATCAGTTACTGGCTTGATATACGCCATGGGTTCTCTTATTCGGCTGGCATTATTGATTACATACTCAATTTCCATCTATCGGAGAATGCTTGGAAGCTCATACCGATTGGCATACTATATGGGTTGGTCTATTATTTCCTGTTCAGGTGGGCGATTCGCACGTTCAAGATTCCAACTCCAGGGCGTGAAGAGGGCTCCATGCTGGAAGATTGGGTAGGTAACATTCCGTATCAGGCTCCTCTCATTTTGGAAGCGCTGGGCGGGAAAGAAAACATTGTGCAGGTAGAGGCCTGCATTACGCGACTTCGCCTCACGGTGCATAATGATCGGTTAATCGATACAGGTGCAATGAAGAGTATGGGGTCCGCAGGTCTCATCAAGCTGGGTGGCGGTAACGTACAAGTGGTATTTGGCACCTACTCGGAATTGATTCGGGAAGAGATTGCCAAGCTGCTCGAACGCGATCTGCAGCAGGTTCTGTTCTGTGCTCCTGTGCAGGGTAAAATGTTACCGATTGAAGAGGTACCAGATCAGATATTTGCAGCCAAGCTTGTGGGCGATGGCGTAGCCTTTGTCCCGGAAAAGGGAGAGCTCGTCTCACCTGTCTATGGAACAATTATGCACTTGTATCCGACGATGCATGCTCTGGGCATTTCAACCCGGGAAGGACTTGAAGTCCTGCTGCATATCGGTATCGATACCTCCCAACTCAAAGGCCATTTCGAAGCCTTTGTTCAGGAAGGGGATACGGTGGAGCCGGGGCAATTGTTAATCAAGTTTGATCTGGCTGTATTGCGAGCCGAGGCGGCATCGCTGACGACACCAATGGTAATCACGAATCCAGATCGAGTCAAATCATGGAGCTTTGCTCCATTTAAGCAAGTTAAGAAAGGTCAGGCATCCGTTATGTCCGTGGTGCTCTATGACAGGAACGTTGGAGGGGTAGAATGAAGATACAAGGCATCAACGGCGCTGCAGGCATAGCCATCGGCAAAGCATTTGTCCTGCCCAGTTGGGAATGGGATCTGCCGGATCAGAAGATGGATTCGGTGGATCTCGCCCAAGAGTTCGAACGGCTGTACGAGGGCATACGGACATCAAAGGATGAGATTGAATATATCAAGAACGAGTTCAAGGAAGTGGTCGGTCCTGAAGAGTCCAGCATCTTTGATGCGCATCTGGCCATTCTGGAAGATCCGGTATTCATGAACGAAATTCGCGGTATTATTGAACGGCAGTACAAGGCGGCAGAAGTAGCCGTCAAAGAAGCCATCGACCATTTTGTCACTATGTTTGACCTGCTCGACGACGAGTATATGAAGGAACGGGCCATCGACATCAAGGACGTGGGTAACCGCTTGTTAAAACATCTGCTGGGCGCACCGGAAATTACGCTCCCATCGGATACCCAGCCGTATATACTCGTGGCCAAAGAGTTGTCTCCCTCTCAATTGGCTCATTTGAATCCAACCCACGTGCTGGGCATTGTGACACTCATCGGAGGCAAAACGTCACATTCGGCCATTATGGCTCGTGCCCTTGGTATTCCTCTCGTTTCCGGTCTGGAAGCGAGTCTTGGCATGCCGGTAGAGACCGGAGATATGTTGGTTGTGGATGGAGATAACGGCCTCGTCTTTACGGAGCCGGATCGCAAGACGATTGAGCGTTACACGATGATTCGCAGCAAACAATTGAAGAAAAAAGAACAGCTGCAGGTACTTGCAACAGTCGATGCCGTAACCAAAGACGGCTCCGTTCTGCATCTGGCTTCCAATATCAGCTCCGTTAAGGAACTGGATTTGGCACTGAAACACGGGGCCAAGGGAGTCGGCTTGTTCCGGACAGAGTTCCTGTACATGGATCGGGCTACGTTCCCGGGTGAGCAGGAACAGTATGAGGTTTATCGTCTTGTCGCTGAGAAAACTGCAGGTCAGTCTGTCGTCATTCGTACGCTCGATATCGGTGGTGACAAGCAGCTCGACTATTTCGAACTTCCCGAAGAAGATAACCCGTTTCTGGGATATCGAGCGATTCGGATCAGCCTGGACCGTAAAGATCTGTTCAAAACACAGCTTACAGCCATTCTGCGCGCCAGTGCTGCAGGCAATGTCAAAATTATGTACCCGATGATCTCTTCGGTAGAAGAACTTCAGGAGGCCAATGAAATCCTCCGTGAAGCGATGTCCGATCTGGATGAGCGCCAATTGCCGTATGATCCGCATATTCAGGTGGGCATCATGATTGAGGTTCCGGCAGCGGTGATGATAGCCGACCTGCTTGCCGAGGAAGCGGATTTCTTCAGCATTGGTACGAATGATCTCGTGCAGTATGTATTGGCGGTAGATCGAATGAATGAGCAGATTGCACATATGTATCATCCGTATCATCCGGCTGTACTGCGCATGCTGCGCGCGACAGTGGAGGCGGCTCATACGGCAGGGATTGATATCAGTGTGTGTGGTGAGATGGCAGGAGACGAACGTTCGATTCCCCTGTGGCTTGAGCTTGGAATTAGCAACCTGAGCATGTCCCCGCAATCCTTGCTGCGTGTGAAGCACAGGGTCTTGAATACGACAGCCGCTGCTGCCAAAGAGGCAGCACATGATTGCTTCACCCTGCGGACAAGTGCAGATATCGAACAACGTCTGCAGGTCTTCAATGATTCGATGGGCAGTCCGGATGAACAGAGTGGATCGAATGCATCTTAAAAGGGATATTTTCAAATAAATACCTTTAAGTGAAAATATTAACTTTTGTACAATTTTGGAAAATAGTCTTTATTTCATAGCATAAAGCCCCACGCCATAATGGTGTGGGGCTTTGCTTTATTTGTCAGCAAGTGCATCGCAAAATGCTTTGCCATACGGAGGAAGGTCAGGTGGACGACGAGCTGAAATGATGTGTCCATCCACAACAACGGCTTCATCTTTCCAGATAGCCCCGGCATTTTCCATGTCATCTCTGATTCCAGGCGTAGATGTGACCGTAACCCCATCCAGTATTTTAGCTGAGATCAGCACCCACCCTGCATGACAGATCTGTCCGATAGGCTTACGATCTGAGTGCATTTCCTTAACCAGTTCAATTACTTTAGGGTAGCGCCGAAGCTTGTCCGGAGCCCAACCGCCGGGTACAAGAATACCATCGTATTGTGAACTATCCAGTTCATCAAAACTGTATTCCGCTTCGGCGGGAACACCATATTTACCGATGTAGATTTTACCTTTTTTTTCTCCGGCGAGATGCACCTCAGCGCCTTCCTCACGGACACGATGCACCGGATACCACAGTTCCAGATCTTCGAATTCTTCATCGACCAGGGCGATGACTTTTTTGCCTGTTAATCTCATTCATCATCTCTCCTTTTGCGGTAATTAGTACATAGCGTCCTTATTGTAACAGATTCTCACAGTGACTTCATTGTCATGCATTTTCTCCATCACGTAAGCGATTCCAACTCAATGTATGCCTGCATTCGACAACCTTCATCTGGAGGTAGTGGTAATTTGTTCAACCTATGGTTTATAGCAGGATTTGAGCGGAAATAGGTCGAATGGTATCTATATAAGAGTATAGAACGAATGAGGTGATGACTGTGCGTAAGACGTGCAGATGCGGACATGTAATGGAACTTGAATTAAGAACGGTGGTATACGCCAAAAAGGTGGAGATTCGTAACGTACCTGTATTTGCTTGTACAGACTGCGTTTCCTATGAAGTGCTTCAGCCGGTCAAGCCGGATTTGAAAGAGTGCATCAGTACACTTGGGGAACAACCTGCTAAACAGGATGTATCGTTTGGAGAGCGAAATGAACTTGCAGACCTTTTTCATGAGCAGCTTCTGGCCTGGCCTGACGCTACGGATCGAGAGATGGAGCATCGGATGCAATGTGCTGTGGAAGAGAGAATTAACCTGCTGCTGGACATTATGGGGTACGCCCAAAAGTCTAATGATGAGGAATGGATCGAAACAACACAGCGCAGATTGGGTCAATTATCCGGATTTGTATGGCAGGCGCATTTCTCGAATGCTGTCTAATTTTGACGTGCAAAATGCTTGTTTTCATGAAAATTGGCTTTTTCGCCCGCTTTTTGTTAAGATATCGTAGAGTGAAAACGCTCAACATAGCGGTATTCCTGGTAAAGGGGGATGTATATCAAATGGCTGACATGACTAAAATGACAAGTATTGAACAGCTAAACTCCGCAGTGGAGGCTACCGAGGATCAACCCTTGCTTCTGTTTAAGCACAGTACACGCTGCCCGATCAGCGCGAACGCCTATCAGGAGATGAACGATTATTTGCAAAATAGTCCAAATGAACAAGTGAAATACGGTATCATCTATGTAGTGGAAGATCGCCCTGTATCCAACGAAGCAGCGGACAAGCTGGGTGTTAAGCACGAATCACCGCAGGCGATTCTAGTCAAAAAGGGAATTCCTGTATGGCATACTTCCCACTCGGATATTACTTCAACCACAATCACGAAAGCACTGCGTGAGTCCTAAAGCCTATTTTAATTGATTAATGCATAAATTTGTCGTAATATAAATCTTAATGAAAATGGTATGAAAATTTACTGGTAATGGAGAGAAGTACTGTGACGGTAACCATTTATGATGTGGCACGTGAAGCCGGTGTCTCTATGGCAACGGTATCACGGGTTGTTAATAATAACCCTAATGTTAAGCCACAGACGCGCAAAAAAGTATATGAAGCCATCGATCGGTTGGGATATCGTCCGAATGCGGTAGCCAGAGGTTTGGCGAGCAAGAAGACAACCACGGTCGGGGTCGTTATTCCGGACATTTCGAACTCAACCTTTGCAGAGATTGCCCGCGGGATTGAAGATATTGCGAATATGTATCACTACAACATTATTTTGTGTAACGCGGACAAGAAGAAAGAAAAAGAAATTCGTGTAATTAACACGCTGCTGGAGAAACAGGTAGACGGTCTGCTCTTCATGGGTGGAACGGTAACGGACGAGCATATTCAGGCGTTCCAGTCAGCGGCTGTGCCGATCGTTCTCTGTGCAACAAGTGACGAGAAGGGCACGTATCCTTCTGTAGATATCGATCATGAAGCTGCGGCATTTGACGCTGTAAACACATTGATCCGTCACGGACACAAGGAAATCGCAATGATCAGTGGTACATTGCAGGATCCTGCCAACGGTTATGCACGTTTCCAAGGCTACAAGAAAGCACTTGAAGCAGCAGGTATGGAATACCAGGAAGATCTCGTACGCATTGGTAACTATCGTTATGAGTCTGGTGTGGAAGCGATGAAGTATTTCCTCGGATTGAAGAAAAAACCATCGGCAATCTTCGCTGCAACAGATGAGATGGCGATTGGTGCTATTCACAGCATTCAGGATGAAGGTCTGAAAGTACCGGATGACTTCTCCATCATTAGTGTGGATAACATCCGTATGGCTTCCATGGTCCGTCCTCAGCTGACCACGGTAGCTCAACCGATGTATGACCTGGGCGCTGTAGCAATGCGTTTGCTGACCAAACTGATGAAGAAGGAAAATGTGGAGAACCCACGGGTTATTTTGCCGCATGAAACGATTCTCCGTCTGTCTGTAAGCCACGCAGACGTAGTTTAAATAAGAAAGGGAGAAGACATTCTCTCTACATAGTGGAATTACGGAAGCTCCGGAAACGGAGCTTTTGTGCTGAATGGGGCTTTGAGCTTAAACGGAAAATCATACTGGATGGGACAAGGTCAGGTTCAACATGCAGAATGTATACAGGAGGTCGGAATATGCGTGAAACGATCGGCATTATTGGTGCAATGGATGAGGAAGTAGAACTTCTCCTGGCTGGTATGAAGCAACTGGAGACTGTAAAACAAACCGGAATTACCTATGTCGCTGGCGAATGGTTGGGTAAGCAGATTGTGGTCTGCAAATCAGGCGTAGGTAAAGTGAATGCGGCTGTGACGACACAGATTCTAATTGATCGTTTTCAGGTAAACCGTATTATTTTCACAGGTGTCGCGGGCGCAGTTAATCCGGAATTAAACATTGGGGATATGGTTATCTCGTCGGTATGTGTACAGCATGATATGGATGTGACCCCACTTGGATTCGAGCGCGGGGTTATTCCTTACCAGGAGACGTCTGCCTTCCCTGCGGAAGCATCACTTATCACATTAGCTGAAGAAGCCTGCAAAGCGCAGGGAGCGAACTATCTGATCGGTAAAGTGCTGTCAGGAGATCAATTCATTGCAAGCAAGGATACCGTGAAAATGCTTTATACTGAAATGGATGGGGCGTGTGCGGAGATGGAAGGGGCTGCCGTAGCGCAAGTAAGCTTCATGAACCGTGTTCCCTTCGTTATACTTCGTGCTATGTCTGACAAAGCCGATGGATCAGCGCATGTAAACTTTGCCGAGTTTACGGTGGAGTCTTCCCAGCGTTCCCACCGAATTGTGGAACATATTCTGGAACATATGTAGACCTAAGATATGCACGTTTTGAGTGTGACAGAGGGTTAAAAAGGCAACAAAAAACCGCTTCTTCGTAGCAGATCATCCATGATGAAACTGTTCACGAAGGGGCGGTTTATCTATGTATACCTATTTCAAAATCATCCATGTGGATTCGTAATCAGTACATAAAACGATGGCGGAATCGCACACGGTCGAACTGTTCTTCCGATTCAAGAGGCACTTGGCTGCCAATACGGACCATGAGGCAGTTTGCCGGATGTGAACAGATCTCGGGATCATCAGTGGCGTACCAGGTCATGTCTACGGTTTGCATCAATTTTTCCATCATCTTGCGGTAATCCCATACGGAAAGGGCGCTGCCTTTCAAATCCCAATGCCAGTAATATTCCGTTGTGAATATGATATATTTCTCCATCTGTCCGTTTTCAAACGCAGTGAGCAGCATCTCGCGTCCAATCCCGAGAGAACGATAGGAATCGGCAACCTCGATGGCGCCCAGCTCAATCAGATCGGTCATGTTGCCTTCCGACCATCGTTCGCATTCATCTGCATAATGAAAAGTCACATAACCGACAATGGTCTCATTTTCCCGTGCAATGATGATTCGACCTTCGGGCAAGGCGGCAATTTCGGCTAATGCCTCCTGCTGTTCCGAAGGGCGCCTGAAGGCATCGAGATCGGTATGAAATTCAAGCTGCTTAATCGTCTCGGCCTGAACAGGTCCCTCAATGATGATTCGGTGGCCGGACTTGAAGATGGAACGCACATGATGCTTCTTAATATGCTCCATGGTTCATGCTCCTCTCTCCCCCTACTTATAGCAAAAAACCAAAAATTTGAAAAGCCGTAGACGATGATTGAAAAGATTTGCTATAATTGCGTAGACAAAAAATGTTCACAATTCAACTGCAGTTTGGGTTCATCGGTTTGGCCAAGCAAGTACATGATGAGAAGTTCTCTCTACTAATGTAAGCGCTAACTGGAAGTTCAGTCAACACAAAGGCAATCAGAAGTACCCATAATGGGAATCGAAATGTCGAGTTGAAGGAGGCTGGCAAGCATGAGTCAAGCACATGGTGAGATGCTGCAAACGGTTGTGTCTGAATCTAATCTGGGCGATTACACGGAGGCCCGAAGCCGGTTTGATTGGGAATCGGTTGAAAGGCACTTTACGTGGCACGCCAGCGGGAAAGTCAACATGGCGCATGAAGCGATAGATCGTCATGTGCTGGAAGGAAGAGGCGGAAGAACGGCACTGTTATACAGTGATGCTTCTCGTGAAGAGGCGTATACGTTTGCTGACTTGAGCGAGCAGTCGAGTCGCTTCGGTAACGTACTGCGCAAATATGGCATAGCCAAGGGAGATCGGGTATTTATTTTTATGCCTCGCAGTCCTGAGCTCTATTTCAGTCTGTTAGGCATATTGAAGGTTGGAGCTATTGCAGGTCCGCTATTTGAAGCCTTTATGGAAACTGCGGTGAAGGATCGGCTGGAGGATAGCGGAGCTGTGGCATTGGTGACTACCCCTCAATTGCTGGGACGAATTAAACGTTCCGAATTGCCGGAACTCAAGCATATCTTTGTTGTGGGTGGCGGTCCGCAGACGGAAGAAGGACTCATCGACTTTGATACTGAGATGTCGCAAGCTTCGGACGATATGGAAGTGGAATGGCTGACTCGTGAAGATGGTCTGTTGATTCACTATACATCCGGCTCTACTGGTAAACCTAAAGGTGTATATCATGTGCAGAATGCGATGATTCAGCATTATTATACCGGCAAGGTTGTGCTGGATTTGCGCGAAGATGACGTATACTGGTGCACAGCTGATCCCGGGTGGGTCACAGGTACATCCTACGGGATCTTTGCACCCTGGTTGAATGGCGTGACCAACGTTATTCGCGGGGGACGATTTAGTCCAGGAGACTGGTACAGCACCATTGAGAAAAATAAAGTCACCGTATGGTACAGTGCGCCGACTGCTTTCCGGATGCTGATGGGTGCGGGCGAAGAGACCATTGCCCAGCATGATCTGAGCAGTCTTCGTCACGTCATGTCCGTCGGTGAACCACTTAATCCGGAGGTCGTTCGTTGGGGCTGGAAAGCCTATGGTCAGCGAATTCACGATACCTGGTGGATGACTGAGACGGGTGGACAGCTGATCTGTAATTATCCGGGCATGCCGATCAAACCAGGTTCCATGGGTCGTCCATTACCGGGAATTGATGCAGCCATTATTGATGATCAAGGACAGGAATTGCCACCATACAGTATGGGGAACCTGGCAATTCGTACATCTTGGCCGTCCATGATGGCGAAGATCTGGAATAACCCGGCCAAATACGAGGAGTATTTCCGACTTTCTGGCTGGTATGTATCCGGTGATTCTGCGTATATGGACGAAGATGGCTATTTCTGGTTCCAGGGCCGGATTGATGATGTCATTAATTCATCAGGGGAACGAATTGGCCCCTTTGAGGTGGAGAGCAAGCTTGTAGAGCACCCTGCGGTAGCAGAGGCAGGTGTTATCGGCAAACCGGATGTAACTCGTGGAGAGATCATCAAGGCCTTTGTGGCACTGCGTGAGGGCTATGAGCCGACACCGGAGCTGAAGGAAGAGATCTATCGATTTGTAAAAGAAGGTTTGTCTGCCCACGCTGCTCCCCGTGAGATTGAGTTTAAGGATAAACTGCCCAAGACCCGCTCCGGCAAGATTATGCGCCGCGTGTTGAAAGCCTGGGAGCTGGATCTGCCGACAGGCGATCTATCGACCATTGAAGACTAAAGAGTAAACGAGTAGGATGCAGCGCGTCTGCCTGCCCCATGATACCAATGCAAAGCCTGATCCGTGTTTCATTGCGGATCAGGCTTTTGCTTTTGGGTTCAATGCTTCAATGCAAAACAAAAACCCCATCCTCAACATATGAGAATGGGGTTAAAAGTGGAATCTTGATAACTCTGTATTACGGTTGGAAAAGCACGGCACTGGACGCTTCAGATTCGCCTATACTGTTGCTGGCAGATACCTTGAACCATCCACTGGTGGATGCAGGCACTCCGTAGTCCATGGAGGTACCTGAAGTTGTGCCAATTTTGGTGTATGGGGCTGCCCCCGTTTCACTAAAATATACAGCATAACTTTGAACGCCATCCGATTCCGGATTGGAGGCCCACTGAATGCGAAGTCCTTGGGAGAGCGCCGACACGCTCACTTGGCCCGGTGTAGCCGGAGCCGTAGTTGCGGCGTTCTCATTCTGGGAATCTTCCGGTGTAACGACCGTTCCCGGAACATTAATCGGTTCATTTATCTCTTCATCTGGAGGAGGCTGTGCCACTCCTGCACTGCTAACTGCTGCACTAGGAGCTGACTCTCTGCCAGCGACATCCACTGCTGTAACGTAGAATGCAAAGTCCCCACCTTGTGCATAAGCGCTGAATGATCTGGACTCACCTGTCAGGACAACCTGCCCCTGATTTTGGAATCCGGCACCATTTACTGAGCGATACAGGCGATAACCTACCACGTCACTTTCCGGTGTGGCATTAAACGTAATGACAGCATTCCCGTTAGCAACGGAAATTCTTACATTGCCTGGTGCATCCGGTGCCTTGCCGTTATCTGTTCTTGGATCGATCTGTGTCGGCATGTCTGCATCAGCATCTTCCGGCAGGTAATAAGCCAATGATTCATGACGACTCATGCGTGAGAATGCACTTTGAAGTTCCTTGATGAGATCAGAGATCGGTTTTTTGCGCTTGACGACCGTTTTCTCCTTCGTCATGTCTCCAGGCGTTTCATCACGCGGAATGTAGTTGACACCATTGTAAGTGATATATTTGGCTTTTGCGACGCCATCATCGCTATCCTTCGGCACAAATTTGCTATTGAAAATATCAGTGACAAATCTGTCCGTCAGAGATGTTGGCAATTTGCCGCTATAAGCAGATACGGTTCGTGTCTCGATTCCGGATGGTTTCTTGAACGAATCGGTTACAAACATCTCTTTATCTGTAGCAATGACTTGATTCATAATTTGGGTCCACAGCTGCTGGGCACGTTTCTTCTGTGATCTGGTCTCCAGCGTATTTACCGGCTGTTTGTATCCCACCCATACACCTAGTGTGACATCCGGCGTATAGCCTTCAAACCAGACATCCGCATAGTTTTGGGTTGAACCCGTTTTGCCTACAATTGGCACACTTTTGGAGTACTTGTAATTTTCACGAACTTTATCCGCTGTACCTTCCGTAATAACGGTGCGAAGCATATCTGTCATTAGGTATGCCGTCTGTTCCGAGAAGGCCTGAACAGGTTCTGCATCGTGTTTATATACGATATTGCCATTGGAGTCTACAATTTTGCTGATCATATAGGAATCATTGTACACACCATTGTTGGCGATGGCTCCATAGGCATTGGTAAGCTCCTCGACGGTAACACCGTACTGAAGTCCTCCAAGAACACCAGTCTGAGCTTGGTAATCAATCGGCTGGATGGTGGTAATCCCCAGCTTCTTGGCAAAAGCCCATGATTTGTCGATGCCAACTTCCTCGTTGAACAGCTTCAATGCAGGCACATTCAGCGAGTAGTTGAGTGCTCTGCGGGCAGTCACAAGTCCTTGGTAGCGATTGTTGGCATTTTTCGGAATATGGAATCCATTCGGACCGTCCTTCAGAATAATCGGTGAATCATCAATAATGGAAGCGGGTTGAACAAGTCCTTCATCCAGTGCAGGCAAATAAGCAGCAATAGGTTTCATGGTTGAACCTGGCTGACGCACCATCTGGGTTGCATAGTTCATCTGCTCATCCTGGAAATCACGGCCTTCAATCATGCCGAGAATAGCGCCTGTTTTGTGATTAATCAGCATGGCAGCTGTCTGTTCTTTTCCCTTCACGGGATCGTCAGCAGAGAAATTACTGTCATCTTCAGCAATGGTACGCATGGTTTTGTAGATACTCTTGTTGATGGTTGTATAGATGCGGTATCCACCTGTACGTAACTGCATCTGGGCTTCTTCCAGCAGGGCACTGCTTTCTTTCTGCGGTGTATCGGTACCCGTATCCGAATCCGTACCTGTATCTGCCTTGGCATCAGTGCCTTCAGCTTTTTCCGAATTCAGTTGCTTCATTAAAATCTGTGCAGCTTGTCGTTCCGTTTCCATCATAAGGTATGGATAAGTATTGTAAGCTTTGATGGTTTTGGGTGCGAGTGAACTCTTGATGTCAAAAGCAAGAGCTTCGTCATACTCGGATTGATCGATTTTGCCCAGTTCCAGCATACGACGCAAGACCAGATGCTGACGATTGATTGCACGCTCAAAATTATCCTCAACAAAATCACCTTTTCCATTAAAGGCAGAGTAAGAGGAGGGAAGCTGAGGCAAACCTGCAAGATAAGCAGCCTGAGCTGTGTTTAATTTGCTCAAATCATTGATATTGAACAGTCCTTTGGCAGCTGCCTTGACTCCATATACATTATATCCACTGGAGCCGTTACCAAAAGGAACCTTGTTCAGGTACGCTGTCATAATTTCGTCTTTGGTCAGGAAACGTTCGAGTCGGAGCGAGAGTAATATTTCTTTCACTTTCCGGTCCTCGGTTCGATCCAGATTGAGGAATACACGCCGGGCCAATTGTTGAGTCAGTGTGCTTCCGCCCGTTTGAACAGATTCTTTCAGCACTTTCTGTTTCACGGCACGGAGCGTTCCGCTCATGTCTACACCTTTATGTTCGTAAAAATGATTGTCTTCAATCGAAATGACTGCATCAATAACCTTTTGCGGAATCTGGTCAAACGTGACCGGACGCCTGTCTTCTTCTGTTCGTAATTGACCGATCGGGCTGCCGTCGGCAAAGTAAGCAAAGCCTGTGATGGAGTTTTCGCTGACTTTTTGTTCAATCAGCGCCCTTGAACGGACGGGTTCGTCTTTCACAATGGAACTGACGTATCCCATCAGAGCACCGCCTACAAATAGTACCCCCATGAATCCCAGGACAACCATCCATTTGACGAAACTACCCAGTCTGCGGGCAAAGCTGCGCTTGCGTGCAGGCTGTTCATCGGGCTTATTCTTATTAACATCAACCATTCAGTGTCTTCCTCCTTTTAACAGCACTTATTATAGCATAAAAAGGCTGGTTTGCATGCCTGAGAAATACATGCAATGGTCGAAAATTGCCATTCTTTCTTGGATTATGATATATATCATACGGAATTGAATTACATATCATGAGAAGACGTGGAGAATTTCAGTAAAACGTGGAAGTATTGAGCATGCAAGTGTGAATGGAAATAGATGACTAACCATACAAAGGAGGGCGTATCCATGCATCAGGTGCAGGTACGACCTCCTTGTTCTTTCCCTGGTGTTTCTTTTGTAATAAAAAAAACAGCTGCCGAGAAAATCTCGACAGCTGTTTGGAGTAAAGCTTAATGAAATTCCAACGATTAACGGTTGTAGAACTCGACGATTTGTTTTTCGTCGATGTCTTGGGACAATTCCGAACGCTCAGGCAAACGAATAAATTTACCTTCCAGAGCAGTATCGTTGAATTCTACGTATGCCGGAAGATGCGAACGGTTTTCAATAGCTTCCTTAACGGAAGAAAGACCGCGGCTTCTTTCACGCAGGCTGATAACGTCGCCAGTGCTTACTTGGTAAGAAGCGATGTCAACTTTTTTGCCGTTTACAGTTACGTGACCGTGGGATACCAACTGACGCGAACCAGCGCGGGAGTTAGCGAATCCAAGGCGGTATACGAGGTTATCCAGGCGGCTCTCAAGCAAGAACATGAAGTTTTCACCCGCGATACCTTGCATTTTTTGCGCTTTAGCAAAGAGAGTGCGGAATTGCTTCTCGCCCAAACCGTACATGTGACGCAGTTTTTGTTTTTCTTGCAATTGCATACCGTAGTTGCTGATTTTTCTCCGTTGGTTAGCTCCGTGCTGACCTGGAGGGAAAGGACGTTTCAATTCTTTGCCTGTTCCGCTCAGGGAAATGCCGAGGCGACGGCTCAATTTAAATTTAGGACCAGTGTAACGTGCCATGTTTAAAGTAGCTCCTTTTTAGTTAAAGTTCATATAGGGCTCTGTTTGCGCTCCAATTTGTTGATGCGGGCTAAGCCTCGCATAAAACGATCAGGAAAGTTCAGCCGCTGTCCTGAAAGCAACAAAAAGAATGAGGGTGACACAACCGGTAATGCCCAAATTTAAAGACCCATTAGTAGTCTTCATCAACAATTTATTTTACAGTTTACTAGAACCAAAGTCAAGCATGTGATAAAAGCAAAAAAACGTCTAAATTTGTCGATAGGTCCTTAGGCCCAAAATAATGGGACAATTTTCTGAAATATGGATGCAAAAAACCTTTAAAGAGAGTAAAATAGATTGTATCTTAACTTTAAATGATCTTATACATTAAGGTTATCGCATAGAATTTGCAGGTTTGCGATAACGTCTGCAGATTAATGCATCCGAGTGGATGCAAAAACGGTGCAAAGGAGCGCCTGACATGTTAGAACATCTAAGAAGTAAACCCGCCAGCTTGAATTCGCGAAGTTCGGGCGATTCCGCATCTTCTGCCGCTCCTCACGAAGCGCATGTATTCTGGATGCAAAAAATGGATATCACACCTTTTGATTTTTCATATCTGGGAGGCCTGCTGCAGCAAGCGTATACCGACTGGTATACCCAACGACGGCCACACTCAGACAGATCATCGATAATATACAACGTATGGAATACAGAAGGGATCTGTATGGGGCAAGGAAAAGAAGGGGCTCCTCCGCTGGACGTACATTCGACTGTAATGCAATGTCTTGAATCGGGACAGGCACAGTCGTTACGTGGAACCACTGAAAATGGAGAATATCATCTAATGGCTGAGCCACTTTTCTCCAGGACAAACAAGGATATGTTTGCTGTCTTCACTGCTGTAACCTACGAGCAAAATCGAGATGACACGTCTGAAGCCGTTGTTCGATCGGAGGCATTGCATTATCGTACCTGCTTTTACCGAAGATTTGAATACATATTTATGACGGACATGTTACATGCTCATGAACAAACTGCTCGTGAAGAACACCGAAGGTCGATTCTGTTCCAAATCGTTCAACGGATGCATGACAAGATGGATGTGGACGCCATTTTGGATGAAGTGTTTGACAGCATTGACTACTTATATCCAACGACGGGCATGACACTGTATATGTCTCAGGATCAGAGCAGCCTTAACCCTCGCATCAAGCCGCTGCTTGTTCATGAACGTGGAGAAGACATCTGTGTACAATCGTTCATGGAGGGCAAGCTCATTGTTGTTCGGGCACGTGAAGGTGAGCATCGCATTCTGGAGGTTGGCCTTCCTCTAAAAGGCAAGCAAGGGATCTATGGTGTATTTCACATTGAGATGAATGAGGAGTTAATGGAAGATTCGGATCTGCAACTCATTACGATGATGGCGGATACAGCCGGAACTGCCTTTGAAAATGCCAAGCTGCACGAGCAATCGAATATGTTAATCCAGGAACTTCGTCTAATCAATGATCTGACACAACGTTTGAATAAGAGCCTGCAGCTGATGGAGATCTATCAATTCTCCGAGCAGGAGTTGAAGGACATCTTTCAGGCTGAATCCTGCTGTATCCTTCAACTGGATGACACTACGAGTCATTTCGAAGTGATGTCATCCAATGTAAATGAGTTATGCCGCAAATCATTTCCAATAGACTACGGAATCGCAGGGGTGCTGTATGAGACAGAAGAACCGCTCATTCTATCCAATTATGCGGATTATGATAAAGTGTCATCCGTCTTCATGGATATTACCGGTTCTATGTCACTAATAGCTTCGCCCGTTCGGGTGAATGGTGAAGTGAAGGGCGCCATTCTGCTGGGACATCCCAAAACACAGTATTTTTCGTACGATAATTATCGTCTGTTGCAGATGCTGTCCATTCATATAGGACTTGCCCTTTCCAATGCAACACTTCATGCCGAGGTACGACGCTTGGCAAACCTGGATATGCTGACAGGGCTGTATGTAAGGCATTACCTGGATAGTGTGATCCACGAACGTCAGACCCATGATTTCTGTGGGGCGCTGGTGGTTGTGGACATTGACCAGTTCAAGCAGGTGAATGACACATTTGGGCACCAAACAGGTGATCAGGTGTTGAAGCAGGTGAGCGATATTGTAACGAGTTCTGTCAGACCTGAGGACATCTGCGCCCGATGGGGCGGGGAAGAGCTGGCCATCTATATGCCCCAGATTGGTGCTCGTCAGGCACTGGAATATGCCGAGATCATTCGCACGAGGGTTGCTGAAGAGACAAGGCCTCCGGTGACCGTATCCAGTGGTATTGCGGAATGGAACTGGATGGATGAGAAAGTCAGTGTGGAATCGTTATTTTACCGGTCTGATATGGCTCTGTACGATGCGAAGCATGGCGGTCGAAACCGGATCGTCATGGAAGAACAGGAAGTTACACGTTAAGAGAGGACTATTCCGATTGCGGAGTCGTCCTCTCTTTATTTTTTGAAATGGCGATGCCAAAGGAAGGAAGTATAAGCAAATAAGGGAGGGGCAGGCTATGGAGAAAGTTGACGGAAGGGTGGAATAAAACATGTTGAAGCGTCGGTCTATACGTGGGCTATTGTTGATTCTAAGTATTGTTGTGTTATGTGCTCCTGGTTGTGGATTGTTAGAGCGTGATCGAAGTCCCGAGGAATTATTCTCACTGGCTTTATCAGGAATAGCAGGCAAAGAAAAGCTGAGTTTTGACGGGGAAGCGGGACTGCGACGTGAAAGCAGCGGGTTGTTCGAAAATCAGTTCAAATTTGAAGGCAAACTGGAGGATCATGACCGCTTGACCTTGCAAACGAGACTACCTGGAGCTGTGACTGCTGCCGGAACGGGAGTAAAAGGAGTGAATGCCAAGGCTGTTAACAATAGCGGTCAACCAAGCGGATTTAGCGCTTCTTTTGTACGAAAACAAGGACAATGGATGGCTTTAACTGCCGAGCATGAGCCTCTCCGCGGCTCGCTGTCCCGCTTTAATCCCATTGCACAAATGGAAAGTATCGATCGGTTGAACAAAACGATAAAGTCCGAATACGGTTCAGGCCGTCGAACAAAAATACTGCGGATTGAACTCGAACCGAAAGATGCCAAAACCTGGGCGCTCGCGCAGCTTAACGACGAGATGAACGCAATCCGGGCTGAGTATATGCACAAGGCAGCTACAGTTAAGGGAGGCAGTCAGGAGGAGCTTGAGAAGGATCTGAGCAAAGTGTGGGAGCAAGGGGAAACATCGATGGAAGAGATGATGAAACAGGCCGAGGTACATACGGTATATCATCTAACCGTAGATCGGAAAACCAGCTTGCCCTTGCGTCTGTCCTCAGAAAGCCAGGTGAGCTATAAGGATATGAACAGCAAAAAGAATAAAGAAGCCCTTGTCACAGATGTAAACTTCAGGGCCTATGAGTAAATGAATTGTGGGACTGCCTGCTGACGGGATTGTTGTAGCGTGCTACAATAGTATCGTAATTTACCGTTGTTCAATTCAGGAATGGCAGATGACAGGAGGAGTTTACAAGATGAAGGACCCAAGAATTCAGAAGCTCGCAGCCAATCTGGTGGGCTATTCTGTAGATGTACAACCCGGCGAGAATGTGCTGGTAGAGATGATCGGTACAGAACGTGATCTGATTAATGCAATTATTGAAGAAGTAGGCAAAAAGGGCGGTAACGTCTTTGTACAGCTGACTGACAAGACAGTACAGCGTGCGATGTTCAAAAATGCGACAGAAGAGATGATGAAAACCTGGGCAGAGATCGATCTGAACCGGATGAAACAAATGGATTGTTACATTGGTATTCGTGCAGGGGAGAACGTGAATGATCTGTCCGATGTACCGGAAGAAAAAATGAAAATGTACAATTCACTTTATTCCCATCCGGTACATAGCGAGCAACGGGTAAAACATACGAAATGGGTTGTGCTTCGTTACCCGAATGCAAGCATGGCACAGTTGGCTAATACGAGCACAGAAGCGTTTGAGGATTTCTACTTTGACGTATGCAACCTGGATTATGCCAAAATGGATAAAGCGCAGGATTCACTGGCTAACCTGATGAAACGCACAGACAAAGTGCGTATCACTGGACCGGGAACAGACCTGAGCTTCTCCATTAAAGATATCGGTGCAGAGAAATGTTCTGGGCAAAAAAATATTCCGGATGGCGAAGTGTACAGTGCCCCTGTACGTAATTCCGTGAACGGAACGATTAGTTATAACGCGCCAACGCTGTATAACGGAATTACTTTTGAGAATATCAAATTCACCTTCAAAGACGGTAAAATTGTTGAAGCAACGAGCAACGACACAGAACGTCTGAATGAAATTCTGAATTCAGATGATGGTGCCCGTCATATCGGTGAATTCGCGATTGGATTCAATCCACATATCCTGCATCCGATGAAGGACATTCTGTTTGATGAAAAAATCGCAGGCAGCCTGCACTTTACACCAGGACAGGCTTATGAAGAAACAGATAATGGAAACCGCTCATCCATTCACTGGGATCTGGTGTTGATCCAGCGTCCAGACTACGGCGGTGGCGAGATTTATTTTGACGATGTATTGATCCGTAAAGACGGTATTTTCGTTATTCCTGAGCTGGAATGCCTTAATCCGGATAACCTGAAGTAGGAACAGTATTTTGCTGTTGCTAGGAAAGCGGATTCACGGTATCATGTAGTGGTAATTAATAGATGATACCAAAAGTGAAAAGACGGAGGGATTCCTATGTCGAGTAATAACGCAGCGGTAGTTGAAATTGCTCAAACAGCGAGCAAATTTACTTCTTCAATCGTACTTCATTCAGAGAACAAGTATATCGATGTAAAAAGTATTCTCGGGCTGTTTACAACGCTGATCAGCACGCACAGCTATGAACTGCACGTTCATGGCCCGGATGCAGCTGAAGCCAAAGCAGCTATGTCAGAAGTATTTGCCAAACATGGACTGAATGTGAGTATCGCATCCGAGTAATGGCACTAAGAAGCATCTCTGCCTATTATGGCAGAGGTGCTTTTTTGGCATGAGATCATTCAGGTGTTCGGCAAGACCTCTGTAAAATAGGGGGATTATGCAGGAATAAAGCTCTTCAGAATGTATGGTTATTTTGGTCAGGTTCTTGTATTAGCTCCTGATTTCGTCTAATATTAGAGGTAGAACGTCTTTACGCGATTTTTGGGACATAGGGGGGAAAAATGCATGACTTCATCTGATCTGCAGGACCAGTTGCACTTGAAAGCGATCAGTCTTCTTCAAGAAGATGCAGATAAAATACAGAAGCTTATTGAAGTACAGATGGAGAATCTGGCTACCCGCTACTGCCCTCTCTATGAGGAAGTATTGGATACACAGATGTATGGGTTCTCCAAGGAAGTCGATTTTGCTGTTCGTGCAGGGCTTCTTCCAGAAGGTGCTGGTAAGCAGCTGGTAAGCGCGCTTGAGCGGAATCTGGCAATTCTATATGAAGCTTTGAACAAGAAGAATGAGCAATAGCCTGCAATAGCGCGGGTCAGAATAGAAGGCATGCAGGTATTTGCATGCTTTTTTTGTGCGGTTGAATTGGTAGATAGGTTGGTGGGATAGAGGCGGAGGGATAAATAAAAAAACAACCTGGAAAATGCGTTTCCAGGCTGCCTTTTGCGCTAAATGGTCTATCACATCGTACGAGTGAAGTATGTTATACCAGGAAGAACGATACACCCAAAATAATATACACAACCATCAGGAGCAGACCTTCGTACCAGTTCGTTGAACCGTCCTGGGTGATGGATTTGGCTATAAATACGGCTACGCCAATGGCTACCAGCTCAATCGTTGTAAACACAATGTCCATCGTTCTGCCTGTGAAGTAGCTGACAAATACGAGCACAGGAGCAACAAAGAGTGCGATTTGCAAACTGCTGCCGACCGCAATCTCTACGGCGGCGCCGATTTTGTTTTTCATGGCAAGCATGATGGCTGCACTATGCTCTGCGGCGTTACCGATAATGGCAACGAGGAACGCACCGACGAACAGTTCGCTGAGTCCGAATTGTTCAGTAAACACCTCAAGTGTGCCAACAAGCCATTCACTGACGAAGGCAACCATGACAGTGGCAAGAACGAGATAGAGAATTGATTTTTTCTTGGACCACTCGGGTGCATGTTCATGCGGCAACTCTTCATCTGCATCCACAGTGACATCTGCGAGATAGTTCTTGTGTGTGACCATCGAGAACAATAACCAAGCTATGTAAGCAAGGATCAGCAAACCTGCGACAATGAGACTGAGTGTATTGGTATCCTTCTGTGTGATGGAATGGGTATTTAGGAAGACAGCTGGAATAAACAGCGCAATGATGGCTACAATCATGAGAGAGCCGTTTAGACCGGCAAGTGATACATTGTAATTCTGAATTTTGAACTTGAGTCCTCCCGCAAAAATACTTAAACCAAGCACCAGCAGCAGGTTACCAATAATCGAGCCTGTCAAACTGGCCTTAACCATGTCAAACAGTCCTTCTTTGACGAGAAAAATGGCGATAATCAATTCGGCGGCATTACCGAATGTTGCATTCAAAAATCCGCCTAACCGCTGTCCGGCATAATGGGCTACATTTTCGGTGGCTTTTCCTAAAAAACCGGCCACAAAAATAACCGAAATCGCTGAAATGACGAATTGCAGAATCGAATCCCATTTCATGTAGTGGGCGACGGCGCTGAGCGCAAAAAAAGCAATCAGCAAAATGGATGAAATCCGGTTTCTCACAACTAACACCTCGGTTATCTAATTATTTTGTTTTAAACGACATCATAGAACGGTTTATGAGAATATTTTCATATTTCAATATAACCAAATCGTAGTAGGTTGTAAACGCATCTTTTTGAGTTTAATTTGCTTTTTGGGGTGGAAAGGATTTAAAATACGAGTAACGAAGTGAAGGAGGATGTGGCATGGCAGAACAACTTCAACTAGAGGGCGGAAACATCCGGATTGCCGATGACGTAGTGGCGAAAATTGCCGGAATGGCTGCGATGGAGACACCCGGAATTGCCGCAATGTCTGGAGGATTGTCAGAGGGCTGGGCCAAGCGCCTGAGCGGTAAAAACGTACAGAAAGGCGTAGGCGTGGAGGTCGGCCAGCTGGAAGCAGCCATTGATCTGCGCATCATCGTCCTGTACGAGACACCGATTCATGAAGTTTCCCGCATGCTTCAACAGAATGTAAGAGAAGCGGTAGAGACCATGACGGGATTACGTGTTGTTGAAGTCAATGTAAAGGTAGAAGGCGTATCTTTCAGAGGCGACGATCTGTAAACTTTAGCAATCCGCGATGGAAGAACAGCGGTACATTGAACCTGGTTCTTCATCTAGATAGACAACACAAAAAGACTTCGCATCGAATTCGATGCGAAGTCTTTTTGTGTTTAGTTCGTTTTGTTCCAAAACCATTCGTATATCGTTCCTTCTCATTACCGAATTCGGCGAATGGATTCACGTGAACGAAGTGCGGGAGAGGTACGTGATGTTTGAACCGTCACCGACTTTGTTTTTTCTTCCTTGATGACGTCCAAATTATTGGTACGAGAGATGCTGAGCAGAATACCCATGGCTACCATCATCACAAAGAGTGAGGTACCGCCATAACTGATAAATGGAAGGGTAACCCCTGTCACCGGAATGGTCTGGGTTACACCACCGATGTTGATAAATGCCTGAATCGCGATCAGTCCCATGATGCCTATGCCGACCAATGTTCCGAATGGATCGGGACAGCGGAGAGAGACAATAATTCCTCGCCAGATGAAGTACAGGTAGACCAACAGAAACAGGGCTGTTCCAACAAAGCCAAGCTCTTCTCCAATGACGGAGAAAATGAAGTCATTATAAGCATTTGGCAAGTAATGCAGCTTCATCGTGCCTTGTCCGATTCCAGAGCCGGTGATGCCTCCATCACCGATGGCAACAAGGGAGCGATAGAGGTTAAGGCTTCCACCTGTCGTATCGGATAATGGATCAAGGAATGCCTGAATCCGCCCGATTTTGTAGTTCTGTGAAGCCTCCGTAGTTGTGGTGTTATCTACAGTATCTGAAGAAGCCATAGAAGAAAACAGGGCGTTCGCTCCCAGCGCCAATGCTGCTCCCAGCACAACCAGCAGGATGGAACCCATAATATGTTTCATGCTGGCGCCACCTGCATAGATGACCAGACCGCAAGTAGCCACGAGAATGAAGCATGTACCAAAGTCCGGCTGCAGCATAATTAGCCCGGCAATAAACCCGACAATAACCAGAACGGGAATATATCCTGTCTTAAGATCCCTGAACCGTTCCCCTTTTTTGGTAATAAGTGCAGCGAGGTACAGAATAATAGCGATTTTGGCAAACTCTGCGGGCTGTATACTAAAGCCAAAAATGTGAATCCAGCTTCGTGCGCCGTTCAGCACCTTGCCTGAAACCAAAACAATCAGGAGTAATACCGTGGTGAACAGGAAAAACGGTGCATAAAGTTTTTTGTATTTGTTAAATCGGATATTCATGGCAAAAAACATGCCCACTAAACCGATAACCGCCCACATAAGTTGTTTTTTCGTGAAGTACAGGGCATCATTGTTGAAACTTTTGTTTGCAATTGCAATGCTGGAACTGGAGCTGAACACCATCACCAGTCCGAAGCCCACCAACAATAAAGTGAGGATTAGCAGTTGAAAATCCGGCGTGCCTCTCTTCGTTTTCGTTTGGGCCGTTTGTTGTTTCATGATTCGGCCCAGCCTAAGCTTCCAGCAGTTCTTTAAGCTGCTGTAATTTTTGGGCCGCCAGCTTCACGACTGGCTGCGGTACGGTAGATTCATAATCCAGACCATGCGGAAAGGTTCCTTTTCCAAGATAAACAGCTTCAACTGCGAGAACCGTATCCGGTTTTTCGAGTTTGCCATCGATCGCACGGGTATTAATACGTACAAAGTATTCCGATTTGGTTTGTTCATCTTCAATTTTGTAGTCATATGTAGCACGATAATATTCCCATTGCCACCGGACAAATCCGACTTTCTCGGCGCTCTCATCCAGGTATGCCAAGTCGCTCTTCAAGCCATCCAAGCCTGTATTCTCAAAAATCATAAGCGTCTGATCCTCCTCATAAGCTTCCGAGATTATAAATTCTCGTTCTTTTCTCTAGTTTATGATAGTATGTTTCCCCTTCCCGTGCAAGCTTTCAAGCGGTGATTCGTATCGGTTTTCTTCCAATTCTGCTACAATATACAGCAATAGGTTTCAAGAGGAAGGTTCGGGCTTGATGAAAGTCCCGTTCAGAGAGCGAAAGGATGGAGTGACATGACAAAAAATATATGGTGGGATGATCTGCAGATCCACATGGTAGAATGGCGTCGTCATCTTCATCGGAATCCTGAGGTTTCCTTTCATGAGGAGAAGACATCCTCTTTTGTAGCGGGTATGCTGGAGAGCTTTGGCGTTGAAGTGAAACAACACGTGGGCGGGCACGGGGTTATAGGCACCATCCGTGGGGACAAGCCAGGACCTGTCGTAATGCTACGTGCGGATATGGATGCACTTCCGATTCAGGATGAGAAGGATGTGGAATATGCATCGCAGCAAGCAGGGGCCATGCATGCCTGTGGCCATGATGGGCACATATCCATTTTGCTGGGCACGGCACTGTATTTCAGTCGCCATAAACATGAGATTAAGGGTGAGATTCGTTTTTTGTTCCAACCTGCAGAGGAATTGCTTCCAGGTGGGGCGCTCAAGGTCATTGCAGACGGTGGACTGGAAGGGGTAGATGTCATCTATGGCATTCATCTGTGGACCCCACTTCCAGTTGGCGTAGCTGCGAGTACCCCGGGGCCGATGATGGCAGCGGCAGATGATTTCTATATTGAAATCAAAGGAAAAGGCGGTCATGGCGGCATGCCGCAATCTACAGTGGACAGTCTGGTAGCGGGATCGGCTCTTGTGATGCAATTGCAGACGGTTGTCAGTCGCTCGGTGGATCCGTTGCGTCCAGCGGTGTTAACGATTGGTACGATGCAGGCGGGGTCTGCACAGAATATCATCGCCGAGTCGTGCAAAATGACGGGTACGGTGAGGACGTTCGACGAAGAGACACGAAGTATCATGAAAGAACGTGTGCATACGGTCGTTGCTCAGACAGGGGCAATCTATGGTGCAGAGACACAATTGAACTATATTATAGGGTATCCTCCAGTCGTGAATGATGAGCAGGAAACGGCACGATTTTTCAGGGAAGCAGTGGATGTATTTGGTGCAGACCATGTACAGAAGTCACCGATGCTTATGCCTGCTGAAGATTTCGCGTATTACCTGCAGCAGATTCCGGGCTGCTTTATGTTTGTCGGAGCAGGCAACCCGGAGAAGAATGCCGTCTATCCGCATCATCATCCCAAGTTTGACTTTGATGAGGATGCCATGCAGAATGCTGTAAAACTATTTATAGCAATGGCTAAAGGATATACAGCCGAATGATTTGAGTATAGTTGGGCATCCTATTCATACGAAAGTATGAGCAGGGTGCTTTTTTTTGTAGGGTCTACCTAAAGGTTAAGGTAAGGTCCAACTGTTGTACTAAACAGGTTCAATTTCGGAAGACACCGGAACTGAACTTTTTGTGATGCCTTTCATTTAGAAAACAGATAGCTCAATTTCAAAATAAGGAGGAAGCGGAATGGGGAAAACGGATGCCTGCATTGTCCAGCGGGATTTTACAGTATTGCTTGAAGTGGGTCATCCTGGATTTGATCAGGCCCGAGCTCAACTGGGGATGTATGCCGAACTGGTGAAGACACCTGCGACTTTTCATACCTATCGTATTACTGCATTATCGCTGTGGAACGCTGCTGCACTTGGATGGAGTGCTGATCAAGTGATTGCAAGTCTGGAATCAGTGTCACGTTGGAATGTTCCTGCCGCCCTTATTCAGGATATCCAACGGATTATTGATCAATATGGAAAGTTGAAATTGCAGCCAGAGGCCGATCACAAGAGGATGCGTCTCGTGAGTGAAGATGAGGGGTTACTGGATGAATTAAGCGGTATGAAGACCATCTCGGCTTTTCGGATGGAACGTGTCGATCCCCATGAGCTCGTGCTTGGCGGGGAGCAGCGCGGACTGCTGAAGCGTGAATTGACCCGTTTGGGGTATCCAGTGCTGGATTATGCGGGATATCGGGAAGGAACAAGCCTTCCGTTTGAATGGCGAGCGAATACTTCAGGCGGAAGTTCAGAAGGTTTCGGGTTGCGTCCGTATCAGCGAGATGCTGTGGATGCTTTTGAAGGTAGCGAGGGCATGGGAGGAAGTGGCCTGCTCGTTCTTCCCTGCGGTGCAGGCAAAACGGTTATTGGGATGGCCGTATTGGAACGTCTGCAGTGTGAATGCCTTATTTTGACCTCGAATACCACATCTGTGAGGCAATGGATTCAGGAATTGCAGGACAAAACAACGATAACGAGTGAACAGATTGGTGAGTATTCTGGTCAGAAAAAACAGGTTAAACCTGTGACTGTGGCTACCTATCAAATTCTTACACATAGAAAATCCAAAGATGCTGATTTTACGCATATCAAATTGCTCAGTGAACGCCAGTGGGGGCTTATCATTTATGATGAGGTCCATCTGCTGCCAGCGCCTGTATTCCGTGCTACTGCAGATATTCAGGCAACAAGAAGACTGGGATTAACAGCAACATTGGTGCGTGAGGATGGCTGTGAACAGGATGTATTCTCACTTATTGGCCCGAAATTATATGACATGCCGTGGAAAGAATTGGAGCAACAAGGTTGGATTGCTGATGTACAGTGTCAGGAGATACGTATCCCGTTCACTCCTGAACTACGATCAAACTATCTGGAAGCTGAGGTGAAGCATCAGTTTCGTCTTGCAGCCGAAAATCCGGCCAAATTGGCTGTGATCAAACGGATATTGGAGCATCATGAAGGGGTGCCGGCACTTGTCATCGGACAGTATTTGGATCAGCTTGAGAGCATTGCCCGGGAAATTGAAGCACCCCTCATTTCGGGCACGATGTCCCAGCAAGAACGGGTAAAATGGTATGCAGCGTTCAGACGGGGGGAGATCAAAACGATAGTGGTATCCAAGGTTGCCAACTTTGCCGTAGATCTGCCAGATGCAGCTGTTGCACTTGAAATATCCGGAAGTTTCGGTTCAAGGCAGGAAGAAGCCCAGCGATTGGGGCGGATTCTAAGGCCAAAGTCTGGAGAAAATAAAGCTTATTTCTATGCCCTTGTATCTGAGGATAGTAAGGAACAGGAGTTTGCATTACGGCGTCAAATGTTTCTGGTCGAGCAAGGATATGAATACAAAATTGTTCATGAATCGCAATGAAAAGATCAGTTCACATCACCAACTAAAATAATGGGAAAGGCAAGATAAGCCATGCATACACAAAGTAATCTGGATATGAATTCATTCCAAGAGCTATCATGCGTTGAAAGAAAGGTACTTGGAGTGATTTTTTGCAATTATGCCGGACAACCCTTTTCCAACATGATGACACCAGCAGAGTGGGCAGCGGATGGTCTTAGCAGAGCTGAAGCGGTGACAGCATTTATAACACTTCGGCACAAAGGATGGATCAAAGCTGTGCGCAAGTCGTGGGGCGAACGTCTGTATTACATACCGGATTCACTGCTTTCTTTGTTAACAATTCCCTATGCAGCAAGGGTTGGACCGTTTGTTCAGCCCAAGGTGAATGTGATACAGGATGAAGGTACACTTCATAAGACCGTATCCAGTAATGAAGTCCGAAGTGTGAAGATTGTTCGAGAGGGAAAGCCCCGTATTGCTGCTGAGCTTCTTCATGTAATGGCTTGGATGCTAAGAGAAGGTCAAGCGCAAGGAGGACTTCCATTAACAAGTAAAGGGACTATCCACAAAAGAATGGTGCAGCGATTAAGTAGCATGACAGTTCTGGCACCTGAAGACTTCTCTGGATTATGTATTCGCTACGATCACGCAGATGTCTATCCAGTCCATGTAGCCATTATGATTGATATGCTGCTCCGTCTGGGTTTGATTGAAAAGACGCACAACCGGATGCAGGTGTCCCCTGACCGTCTTGATCATTGGTTAACATTGTCGTGGTCTTCAATGCATCGAGAAATTTACAGTGTATGCATGGACCGATATGGCTTAGCAGAGCCCAATCTTCAGCATTTTCGTTATCAATTAATGATGTTTGATTTCCGAGAGAATGATTGGTTGAGTATTATGGCAAGAACCGTAGATCATGTTGGGTTTGAAGAGGCGAATGAGATTAGAGAGAGTGAAGGTGCTTCAGGATCAGGGTCATCCTTCCTGACATTGATCCGGGGATGGCTTAATGCTCTGGCAGGCTTGGGATATGGTGAGGTAGGGGAGTCCGCTGAGGGAGAGTTATATTATCGCTGGCAAATTGAACCTGACATTTTAAAGGATTTTGCAAAGGACGAAGCAGAAAATGCTGGGGAGAATTTGATTTTTGTACAGCCTGACTTTGAAATTATGGTTCCGCCAGATGTAACCCCACAGGTCCGTTGGGTTCTGGAAATGGGTACAGAGCTTATAAGCCGTGATCGCATGTCCATATACCGAATGACAAAGGAACGAATCATCGCTGCATCAGAGCTCGGTCTTACGGCCGATGAAATGATAAACTTCCTGAGGCAATATGCCGGATCGGGTGTGCCTGAGCATGTGGAACTAGCAATCCAGCAGTGGGGACTGGAGGCAAACAGACTTCACATGGACGTAGGCCAGAACGTTGATCTGGATGAGTCGGTGGATAAAGCCAGCAAAAAGGATACATGGACATATGAATCAAGAAGTGCATTACATGAGAAGCTGAACCGGCCAGGTTCAGGAGCCTTTGCAGATGAGTTCATAGTCGGAGCAGATAAATTCAATGTCGGACTTGAGGTAGAGAAGGAATTCTTTTATATGCGTGGAAGAGTAGGGCTCATTGAAGGCGAACTCAATCTGCATACGTATGAACAGGATCACTCCATTACAGAGCAATCAGGTCTGTTTCCCGGATACGGAGAGATCCCTGAAATGTGGCATAACGAGTGGCGAGGGTATCATGTGTCCACAGCTCGTCAGATTGCTGCGAAAGCCATTGAATGGCAGACAAAGTTGGGTCTGAAGCTGGACAGTAATATCGTTTATGTTATCCCCGATCAGATTCATGGTCATGAAAATTGGACATTAACGGGCTGGTCCATATCGGATAGTGGGACAAATCCCGCAGAACGTCGCTCTTTTTCGCCTAACGAATGGAATCAGATACGACTGATTATTCCGGACCATGCTCCAACTTGAATCGACTTTGCAAAAGCAGATCCCTTGTTCCCCTTATTTCTATTTGCAGGAAAAACTCTTCTTAACTTTTCGGGGATATGATATGATGAAGTAGTCTACGTTAAGTAGAACTTTATATATAGATAGGATGAATTTCATGAGCGTAGCGGAAATGAACACGGTCGATATGGCCCAAGTGTTAACGGGCGCATATGAACTGGGCGACATGATTAACCAATCAGCCGAAGTATCGGATTATTTATATTGGAAACAGCAAGTGGAGACGAACCCTGAAATTCAGGTGGGAATACGCAAGCTGGACGCCAAAAAGGAATTATTTGAAGAAACCCAGCGTTTTGGGCATTTTCACCCGGACTATCACGCGGCAAAAGATCAGGTTCAGGCTTTGGAGCAGGAGTTGGAGCGTTTCGAGGCGGTAGCCCGCTTCAAACAGGCGGAGAAGGCATTGGACGATATGTTGTTCCAGATGTCGGAGACGATTGCATTCGCGGTGTCAACGACCATTAAAGTACCGAGCAATGATCCCAATCCGAAGGGCGGCTGCGGTAGCGGAGGCAAGTGCGGTTGCAGCTAAGGCTGGATAAGAAAATAAATTCATGACAGACCGGACCTTTCCGAGGATCCGGTCTCCATTATAGAGAGGCGGGGAAAATGATGTTTGCGGAAAGGACAGGATTCATCATATGGGTCAGTGATTTGAAAGCGGCTCGTAATCTCGAAAAGTATGGTACCGTTCATTACATCTCCCGCCGTATGCATTATGTCGTCATGTATGTTAATGCAGAGCGGGCTGAAGATACGATGAAAAATGTGAACAGACTTTCCTATGTGCGCAAAGTCGAACGTTCTTACCGGAATGAGATCAAAACAGAGTATGCTAGCAAAACATTGGACAAAACAAGTTTTTACGGGATATAACAAAATGGTTTGGGAATGTATAGTGAACTTCTCTTGTTGTCACTGAACATTTCGAAACGACTAACCAGAGGGGTCCTTCGGGACCGCTCTTTTATTGAATTAGGCATAAACTGGATTTTGTGAAAAAATCTGAACTTACGCCTTGAGGTTGCGGGACTTATGTTGTAATATATTGGGTAAATAAATAGATAGAAAGTCCTATCTGGTGGAGAGTGATTCCCATGCGTGATAAGGTGATGCAACGTTGGAGCACGTACGAGCCTTTTTTCGTGGCTCTTGGAGACAAAAAAGTGGCCGACATCGTCATTACCCATCATGCCAAGATGCGGTATGCAGACCGTATTGAGCCGGCACGTGATGATGATGACCATATTGCGGCATGGTTATGGGAGTGTCTGAAGCAGGACCGTATTACACCATACTACCGTAATGAGCAGGATGTCTACCTAATCGACGAGGATCTGGTCGTGGTTGCTGAATTTTCCGAACTTGAAGGGGAATATGATATTGCTGGCAATCCGCTTCATAAGATGATTGTCGTTACATTTCTGGGGAAAATGTCCGAGACGATTGAACTGCGGGATCTGAAATCGTATTATTCCTGGCTGAGACATTCAAGACGAATGACTCTGGTCAAGAACAGTCGCAAGCATAAGTGAGTTTGGAATAATCCATATTTTTGAATGAATAGATCCAGGTTACATCGCATGCAGACAAGCTGCATGCTTTTTTTGTTGGAATTCAGGAAATCGGCTACAATGGGGAAAGCGTACAGAAGAGGGGCGAAGATATGAATTTTCATCAATTGCATATTTTTTATACCGTTGCAGAAAAGGGGAGTTTTTCAGCGGCTGCGCAAGCTCTACATATGACACAACCTGCGGTAACGATGCAGATCCAATCGCTTGAGGATTATTTTGGAACCAAGCTGCTGCACCGTTCTACCAAGAAAATAGAATTATCCGAGGCGGGTCGGACATTATTGCCTCATGCCAAACGCAGTGTAGAGTTGGTCAGACAGACCGATGAGGCAATGTCTGCATTTACGCAGATGCTGCAAGGGAGATTGCAGCTCGGGGCAAGCTTGACGATTGGTGAGTATGTGCTGCCACGGATGCTGGGTCCTTTTGCTCGCCAATACCCGGATATCTCGATCGTCATGAAAGTGATGAATACGACGCAGATTATGGACGATATCTTGAAGCATCAGCTAAACTTCGGACTCATTGAGGCACCAGTTCACCACCCGGATATGATTGTAGAGCCGGTCATGCAGGATGAATTGAAGCTGGTTGTTCCGGCAGGGCATGCATTGGCAGATCGTGGGGAAGTAGAGCTGGAAGATGTGCTTAGCTACGCATTTGTGCTGCGGGAAAAAGGTTCGGGTACCCGTCAGGTGATGGAGGATCAGTTACAAAAGAGAAATATAGATCCACAGGACATGAATGTGGTGATGGAACTTGGCAGTACAGGTGCCGTAAAATCTGCCGTGGAAGCGGGTGTGGGTATCACGATGTTATCTCCGTCATCGGTTCAGCACGAACTGGCCCTTGGCCTGGTTCATATCGTGGATATTCGTGGGCTTGAGTTTAAAAGACAGTTCTACGCTATACATCTGAAATCTTCATTGCTTCCTCTGTCGGCAGTAGCTTTCCTGAATTATTTGCGTCAGCATGAGCAGACAGCATCAGAAGGACAGGCGGAATAAGAAGATCAGGTTCATTTTAAATCTGTTTCGCTAATCACTCGATATAAAAAAGGAGCTGTTGTTCATGCAACAATTGAACGGACGTTGTGATCTTCATACCCATAGCCAAGCTTCGGACGGAATGCAGCCACCTGCCGAGAATGTGAAGCTCGCCAAACAAAGAGGACTGTCTGCGGTTGCGCTGACGGATCACGATACAGTAGCGGGTGTATCTGAGGCACAGCGGGCGGGCTGTGAATATGGGATTGACGTTGTTGCAGGAGTAGAGATCAGTACTCGTGCGGGCGGCAAGGATATTCATGTGCTGGGGTATTATGTGAATACAGAAGATGAGCAATTTCTGGAGCGACTGCGCGGGCTTCGGGAAGCGAGGGAAGAGCGCAATCATCTGATCATTGCCAAGCTGCAGGAGCTTGGACTTGAAATTAGCTGGCAGGAAGTCATTGATGGCCTTGGCCGACCGCTGGAACCGGATGAAAGCATCGGTAGACCTCATATGGCCGATGTGTTGGTAAGGAAAGGATATGCCGCTGATATGAGGGATGCGTTCAATCGTTATCTGGCTGAAGGCCAACCTGGATTTGTATCGGTTCCCCGAGTTGCACCGGAAGATGCATGCCAGTGGATTAAAGATGCGGGTGGTGCTGCGGTTATTGCCCATCCTGGTTTATACGGAGACGATGAATTGGTTCGGCGCATTCTGGTGGACTCTCATCCTGACGGGATTGAAGTGGTTCATTCGGATCATGGACCGGAAGAAGAGCACAGATATGCGGAGTTGGCACGGGAATTTGGACTTATCCAGACAGGTGGTTCGGATTACCATGGAGTAAGACAAGGAGTAGTTTTCCACGGAGATCTGGGTAGCAAAACTGTATCCATTGATGTGCTCGATAAGCTTCGCGCTGCAGCTGGAAAGTCTTGATTTGGAAACTTTTCATCTATTGTGAGAGACTGGGGTAGAAGAAATCGGTTGTTACCGTGCGAACTGGAACGGGAAAATGATAAAAGGACATAGAAATGGGGTGAGCGTTAGTCTCAAACCAAGTTTCTATGTCCTTTTTTTGAATCCACTATAATTAAGTGATGGAATAATTCACCCAAGTGCCTCGAGCAGCTCCAAGCTTCCGCCACAAACAAGTCATTCATAATGGCAACGCGGTTTGCCTTCATCATGCTATAGGTAATAAGTTGATTTATAGAAAATCCCCCGAACATTCTTTTGTTCCGGGGGATTTTACGTTGTCTAACAGAATTGAAAGCAAGCATCCTATCCATTTTTGATGGTGGATGGCAAACTCTTAACCAGTTCTTCGTTCGGCGTCACAAACAGGGTCTTCTGGTGGTCATAAATGACAAAGCCTGGTTTGGAGCCACTTGGCTTGCGTACATGTCGGATAAAGGTGTAATCCACCGGCACGCTGCTCGATTCTTTGGCCTGACTGAAGTAAGCCGCAAGTTGAGCAGCTTCTTCCAGGGTAGCTTCGCCAAAGTCTGTGCTGCGAATGACGACGTGTGAGCCCGGGATGTCTTTGGTATGCAACCAGGTGTCATTGGAAGAAGCCAGACGGTTGGTGACGTACTCATTTTGCAGATTGTTTTTGCCCACGAGAAGTTCAATTCCCTCCGAAGAAGTAAACTGATGCACTGTAGGTCGGTCGTTTTTCTTTTTCTTTTTGCCTTTTTTGTTGCGGTCACGAAGATAACCCTGTTGTACAAGCTCCTCACGAATTTCCTCGATGTCGTTCATGGATGCGATAGACAGCTGCTGGAGCAGATTGTCGAGATAGTTGATCTCGTCTTTCGTTTTACCAAGTTGCTCATGAATAACAGCCAGACTGTTCTTATATTTGTTATATCGCTTGAAATAACGCTGTGCGTTGTCAGACGGAGTTAGTAATGGGTCAAGCTGAATGGTAATGTTGGCTTGGTCTTCATCATAGAAGTTCACAAGCTCCACACTTTTGTCCCCTTTACTAACCTGATGCAGGGAGGCAAACAGCAGCTCACCCCATAATCTGAATTTATCTGCATCGTCGGCTTCCAGCAGATCCTTGTTCAAGTTGTCCAGCTTTTTGATGTTTTTGCTTCGCTCATTTTGCAGAAAACGCAGCAGATCGCTCACTCTTTGCTTGACCGTATCTCGCTCAGCCTTGTCTCCGTAATAATCCTCCATACACTTGCTCATCGTGTCATAGGTTTTCTCCGCGTCCTGAATGCTCTGAAGCTGAACGGCTGAGAAAATCATTTTGCCTTTGGCATTCAGCCCGGTCACAGGAGTGTAGCTGTTATCTCTAACTGGCCCCATGATGGACTCAAAAGCATTCCATAGGGCATCGGCTTCGATTCGAGCATCCCCTTCGCTTGCAGCTTGATCAGCTCCTGGATCGGCAGATACCCGAGAGGTAATCTCTCCTGCTATCAGCGGACTAAGACCGCTGAATGAATTTACCAGCCAACGAGAGGCTTCTTCTTCAGCAGCAGTATAGCTATTTTTGAATTCAATGCTGCTCACTTCCAGCGGATTGCTCTTATGCTGCTCTGGTGGTTCGGTGTACGAAAATCCAGGCATAATGACCCGGTAACTACTGATGGACGGAGTTACGTGGTGAATACCATCCAGAATCGTTCCCGTTATCGGATCGACCAAAACAATATTACTGTGACGTCCCATCAGTTCAATGATGATCCGTTTGACCGAAACATCACCCAGCTCATCGCGCTGACGCACGTCAATATGGATAATCCGCTCCATGCCAATCTGACGAATCTCCTCAATGATCGCTCCTTCACAGTGCTTGCGGAGCAGCATGCAGAACATCGGAGCTTCAGTAGGATTAACAAACGTTTTCTCTGTAAAGTGCACACGTGGATATGTTGGGCTGGCCGAAATTAGCAATTTGCTATTTCCACGCTGAGCACGGAGGGTCAGAACAACATCATGGCCGTTAGGTTGATGTATTTTGCTGATTCGTCCGCCCTTGCAGCCTTGCAGTTCATGTACGATGGCTCGTGTTACGATGCCGTCCAATGCCATTTTTTTCAACGTCCTCTCTATCTATAACTGAAATGAACACCGGGATATGTAAAAAAGAACCCGTTGCAGATTCGTATTCGTTTGCACAGCAAAATCGAATTGCCACTGCGTGTATGACCGCAGACCTTTATTTTAGCTTATTCTGCCCATCAGGGAAAGGATTCGCCATGGGGTGCTAATTAGGGTCCTGTCCGAATACATATAGAGCAGGTAGTTTGTCCGGCATCGCGTACAACCTGTTGATGAGCATAGCCGGTGAAGTAAGCGTGACGTTTTACAGAGGAAATACAGACTGGGAGGGAATTTTGAAGCATGGAACATACCAAGTGGCACCAACTAAGCGTTGAAGAGCTTCGCAACACTCTTGGCGTCAGTCTTGAGGACGGGTTAACTGAAGAGACTGCAACAGAAAAGAGGAAGGCAGCTGGTTCGAATGAACTGAGTGAAGGAAAGCGCATATCTCCAATTACATTATTGCTTAATCAATTTAAGGATTTCATGGTTCTGGTGTTGATGGGGGCCACACTGGTGTCCGGATTGCTTGGAGAATATTTGGATGCTGTAACGATTGTTGCCATTATCGTGCTTAATGCCATTCTTGGTTTTGTGCAGGAATTCCGGGCAGAGCGTTCCCTTCGTGCACTGAAACAATTGTCGGCACCACTGGCCAAAGTGCTCAGGTCGGGTCAGGAAGTACATCTTGCAGCCAAGCTCCTGGTGCCAGGGGATATCGTTCTCGTGGAGAGCGGTGATCGCATACCTGCTGATGTGCGCTGGCTGTCCACGAACAGCCTCGATGTGGAGGAATCTGCACTGACCGGGGAATCAGTTCCTGTAAGCAAACATTGCCATCCCATAGCTGCAGATGACGTGCCGCTTGGAGATCAGAAGAACATTGGATTTATGGGGACGATGGTCACTCGCGGTACGGCTAAAGGCGTTGTAGTTCGAACGGGCATGGGTACCGAGATGGGCAAAATCGCCGATTTGATCCAGAATACAGAGGAACAGGAAACACCGCTGCAACACAGATTGGAACAGCTGGGCAAAATTTTGATTTTTGTTGCACTTGGATTAACTGTCATGGTTGTTGTTGCGGGTATTCTGCATGGACAACCGGCAGTAGGCATGTTTCTGGCAGGGGTCAGCCTCGCAGTGGCTGCCATACCAGAGGGGCTGCCAGCGATTGTAACGATTGCGCTAGCTCTGGGTGTACAGCGCATGATCAAGCGCAAAGCGATTGTACGCAAGCTTCCTTCCGTCGAAACCCTTGGTTGTGCCTCGGTCATCTGTTCGGATAAAACGGGTACGTTGACACAGAACAAGATGACAGTTACGGACGTGTGGCTGGAGGGACGCAGCATCAAGGTAACCGGGGATGGTTATGCGCCGGAAGGGCAGATGCTGGAGAATGGTCGTATCTTGGAACTGAAGAGTGATCAGACATTGCGGAGAATGCTCCAGATTAGCGCATTATGTAACAATGCCAGTATTATCGAGAGTGTTGCTGATGAGATGCGGAACAAAAAGAAAGGCAAAGAGACGAAAAAGGATAGTGAGAAAGAAGAAAAGAAAGAAGCAAAGAAAGATCATGTTAATGAAACGGTCAAGGAAGACAGCGTCATATGGGAGCTGAAAGGCGATCCTACGGAAGGGGCACTTGTAACACTGGCTTCCAAAATGGGTCTTACCCCTGCTGGGCTCAAAGAGCTATATGCACGTGAGCAGGAATTCCCGTTCGACTCTGATCGGAAACGGATGTCTGTTCTGGTTCATCATCAGGGTGGGCGCATGATCTACACCAAAGGTGCACCGGATGTGCTGATTGGGCATTGCAGCTACATTTTGTGGGAAGGCAATGTTGTACCATTCACAGGAACACTGCGGCAGAAAGTCATGGCGGCGAATGAGAGCATGGCTGGGGCTGCGCTGCGGGTTCTCGGGATGGCTTATCGCGATGTACGGCCGGAAGAAAAAGTGGAGAATGAGCATGCTGCCGAGCACCAACTCGTCTTTGTCGGACTTGCAGGCATGATTGATCCACCGCGGCGTGAGGCACGGGATGCCATTGCCACTTGCCGCAGAGCAGGCATACGTACCGTTATGATTACCGGCGATCATGGCACGACAGCAGAGGCGATCGCCCAGCAGCTGGGTATCCTCCCCCGGGGTGGGTCTTCCCTTAGCGGCCAGCAATTGGCGGGCATGACGGACGAGCAGCTGGATAAACAGGTGGAGGGCATCTACGTATTCTCACGAGTATCGCCTGAGCACAAACTGCGAATTGTGAAATCATTGCAGCGCAAAGGACATGTCGTAGCAATGACCGGAGATGGTGTGAACGACGCACCGGCCATCAAAGCGGCAGATATCGGTATTGCGATGGGGATTACAGGCACGGATGTGACAAAGGAAGCATCGGCATTAATTCTGAGTGACGATAATTTTTCTACTATAGTAGCTGCAATCGAAGAAGGGCGTAATATTTATGAGAACATTCGCAAGTTTATCCGGTATTTGCTGGCATCAAATGTTGGTGAGATTTTAACGATGTTTTTCGCGATGATGATGGGTTTGCCATTGCCACTTGTGCCGATCCAGATTCTATGGGTTAACCTGGTGACGGATGGATTGCCAGCGATGGCGCTCGGTGTGGATCAGCCGGAAAAAGATCTGATGGAACACAAGCCGCGTGGCTCCAAGGAAAATATTTTTGCCAGACGACTGGGCTGGAAAATCGTCAGTCGGGGTGTATTGATCGGACTTTGTACACTCGGCGCGTTCTGGCTCACCCTACAGGCCGCACCAGATCAACCGGGTCAGCTCATTAAAGCTCAATCTGTGGCCTTTGCTACTCTCGTGTTGGCGCAGCTCATTCATGTATTTGACTGCCGGAGTTCCCGCTCCATTTTCCACCGGAATCCATTGCAGAACAAGTACTTGGTGTTTGCAGTCATTTCATCCATCGTGCTGATGCTGGCGGTTATGTATGTAGAACCATTGCAGCCTATCTTCAAAACAGTACCACTGGGTATGCGCGAATGGGCCATTTCCATCGTTGCCGCAGGTATTCCAACCTTCCTCATGGGAATTGGCAGCGTGTGGGGAGGTCGCCGCAACCGTCGTCGGATGGGCCCTGAGCGCTTCGTACCGAAAAGTACAAAGTTTTCGGCATAAAATCAATAGCAATTGCTTATCGTTTTCGTTATGCTATCCTCAAAATGATTCGAGGCGAGAATCCTCGGCATTTTGCAGGATAGCTTTTTCTATTGGGGAATGATGGGTATGAATGTTCCTGGGGTATCCTGTAGAGGAGCAAGAATAACGCTTTGGCAGCAGACTGCCAAAAGGAGTGGGCAAGATGATGGAATTTACAAAAATGCATGGACTCGGCAACGATTTTATTGTTGTGTTTGGAGAGAAACAGCTTCCGGCTGATGCAGCAGAATTGGCTGTAAAATGGTGCAATCGATTTTTCGGCATCGGTGCGGATGGCCTGGTTTATATACTGCCTTCGGAGAAGGCGGATTTTCAGATGCGCATCATGAACTCGGACGGTTCGGAAGCAGAGCAATGTGGCAATGCTATACGCTGTGTATCCAAATATGTATATGATCACGGCCATGTGACACAAGAACAGATTACGATTGAAACCATCGGCGCGGGTGTACAACCTGTCAGCCTGAACATTCGAGATGGTAAAGTGGAAACCGTTCGTGTGGATATGGGAGAGCCTATCCTGAATGGACTTCAGGTTCCAACAACTGTCGATGCCAATCCGGTGGTGGATCATTCCATTGAAGCCAATGGACAGGAGTTCAAATTTACGGCTGTATCCATGGGTAATCCTCACGCAGTTATCTATGTGGATGATGCTGTGAATTTTGATCTCTCAACATGGGGGCCACTTCTTGAAGTTCATCCTATGTTCCCGAAAAAAATCAATGTAGAGTTCGCAACGGTTCGCGATCGCGGATATGTGGACATGCGTGTGTGGGAACGCGGTGCTGGGCCGACACTCGCCTGTGGAACTGGAGCTTGCGCAACCCTGGTATCCTCCGTTCTGAACGGACATACGGATCGAACAGCGGTGATCAGCCTCAAGGGCGGCGATCTTCATATTGAGTGGAGCGAAGCCGACAACCACGTGTACATGACTGGACCTGCTGAAGTTGTTTTCAAAGGAGTCATTTCGTAAAGAAGACGTTTAAATGAGGAGGCCTGACGGCCTCTTTTTTTGTATTAATATGAGAATTCCTACTGGTTCAGATGGTTATGGAGACTGGATTTCACGAAAAACCTGTGTTTTTCTTCGTTTTCAGATGTTTTTTGTGTTACATTAGTATGAAATGATCAGTCAGGCAGGGGGAAAAGGGATGAAGGCGGATTTGCGGAGTGTAATGCGGGAACGGGTCCTCATTGGGGATGGGGCAATGGGAACATTCCTGTATCAGATGGGATTCCCGGTAGGGATTTCTTATGAAGAGCTGAACTTGATTTCACCTGAAGTAGTGGCAGATGTGCATCGTCGTTATCGCGATGCGGGTACGGAAATTCACGAAACGAATACGTACTCTGCCAATTACGATAAGTTGTCCAAGTTTGGTCTGGAGTCCAAGGTGGAGGATGTTAACCGTGCCGGTGTGCGCATTGCCAAAGAAGTAGCTGGTGCGAACGGTTTTGTTCTGGGTGCGGTTGGTTCCATTCGTGGAGGCAAGCGGACAAACGTTTCAACGAGTGAATTGAAGCGTTTCTACCAACAACAAATTTTTGCGCTGCTCGATGAAGGAGTGGACGGCATTCTGCTCGAAACCTTCTATGATATTGAGGAGATGGATATCGCCCTTCTGCAGGCACGCAAGTTGAGTGATCTGCCGGTAATTGGACAGTTTGCTGTTGAGGATGTAGGGCACACACTGGATGGATATACAATGCCTGAAGCTTTCCGTATCATGCGTGAGCAAGGGGCCGACGTTATTGGTTTTAACTGCCGTTCCGGTCCAAACGGAATTATGCGCGCGATGGAAACAGTGTCAGGCCGTATCGGAATCCCGATGTCCGTATACCCGAATGCGGGTGCAGCGGACTACGTCGATGGTCAGTTCCGTTATGGAGCGTCCCCGGAATACTTCGGACAGACTGCCGTGCAATTCGCTGATCTGGGTGCGCGTATCATTGGAGGATGCTGTGGTACGACGCCTGATCATATCTCGGCCATTGCCAAGGCTCTTGTTGAATACACACCTGTGCCGATACTGGAACCAGATCCATCCGAGTCGAAACCGCGTATTATCCTGCATGAGAATGTAGATGAACGGTCTGGACGAGGTGGGCAGCCTACGATTGTGGATCTGGTCAAACAACGCCATACGGTCATCGTCGAACTTGACCCTCCGCGTGATCTCGATATTGCGAAATTTATGAAAGGTGCCGAGACACTGAAAGCGGCTGGTGCAGATGCGTTAACACTGGCGGATAATTCTCTGGCGGTTACCCGCATGAGTAATATGGCTCTCGGCCATCTGGTTCAGGATCGCACTGGATTGCGCCCCCTGGTGCATATTGCATGTCGTGACCGGAATCTGATCGGGACACAGTCGCACATGATGGGGTTTGATGCTCTCGGCATTAATCATGTACTCGCTGTAACAGGTGACCCTGCACGATTTGGTGACTTACCCGGATCGAGCTCGGTATACGATCTGACTTCTTTTGAAATTATACGTATGATCAAGCAGTTGAACGACGGCGTGTCCTTCTCCGGTAAACCACTTAAGCAGAAGGCAGGTTTTGTTATTGGTGCCGCATTTAACCCGAATGTGAAACATCTGGATAAGGCCGTGCAGCGGCTTGAGAAAAAGATTGCTTCCGGAGCCGATTATATTATGACGCAGCCGATATATGATCCCGAACTAATCGTAGCCATGCATGAAGCGACTAAGCACCTGGATGTGCCGATTTTTGTAGGGGTGATGCCGCTAGCCAGTGGCCGAAATGCAGAATATCTGCATAATGAGGTTCCGGGTATTCAGCTGTCGGATGAAGTGCGCTCCCGGATGGCCGGTCTCGAAGGTGAAGAAGGTCGGGCCATGGGTGTGAAGATTGCCAAGGAGCTTCTGGATGTAGCAACAGCGCACTTTAAAGGAATCTATCTCATGACTCCATTTATGTTCTATAGTATGACGGCCGAACTGACCCAATATGTGTGGGAGAAGTCAGAGCATCAATGTCCTACTTGTTTCAACCCTAATAATCAATTACAATAGTGTAACGGATGTGATGCCGATGTCATTCAGTATGACCGGATACGGTCAATCCGCCTTTCATTTTGAAGGCTATAAGGTACAATTGGAAATCAAGTCTGTCAATCATCGTTATTGCGAAGTGATGATGCGTCTCCCGAGAGAGTGGACGTGTTATGAAGATGGATTGAGGAAAAAGGTACAGAGCCGATTGAAACGTGGGCGGATTGATGTTTATGTAATGAAAGAAAAAGATGAAGACCAGGCTCTTCCCGCTGTTCTGAATGAGCAGGCGGTCAGGGCCTATCTTCAGGCCGCAGAGCAATTGGAGAGCCGCTATGGTATGCAGGGCAAACCGAGCATTATGGATATGCTGGCACTTCCAGAGGTCATGGTTCATTCGGATGGGACAAGTTCGCTTCCGGAAGAGCAGAAGGACGAATGGGAGCGTGTCCTGCAGCAGGGGTTGGAAGAGGCTTTGTCCGGTCTGGAACAGATGCGCGCCCGCGAGGGTCTTTATCTGGCCAGTGATCTAGAACGACGAATCAGTCGTCTGGAATCACTGCATACCGAGATGCTTGATCTTGCGCCGACTGTGGTGAGTGATCATCGCAACAAGTTAAGACAACGACTTACGGAAATGCAGGAAGAAGGCTCTTTCCCTTTTGACGAGCATAAATTGGGTATGGAAATTGCTATGTTTGCCGATCGTTCTAACATAGAGGAAGAGCTTACGCGTCTACTGAGTCACTTTGGACAGAGCAGGGAACTGCTGAAAAGTGATGAGCCAGTAGGCCGCAAGTTGGACTTTCTTATTCAGGAAATGAATAGGGAAGTTAATACGATTGGATCAAAAGCCAACCATTTGGCTCTGGTGAACCGTGTTGTCGAGATGAAGGCGGAACTGGAGAAAATTCGTGAGCAAGCGGCGAATATCGAATGAACGGTCATATTTCGGCAAAGAGTCGCATGTATAGGGGGAAGAACCTGATTATGGCAATCAAACTCATTAACATTGGATTCGGTAACATCGTATCGGCGAACCGGATTATATCCATCGTGAGTCCGGAATCTGCGCCGATCAAGAGGATTATACAAGAGGCAAGAGACCGTCATATGCTGATAGACGCAACGTACGGAAGACGTACTCGTGCCGTTATTATTACGGATAGCGATCATGTCATTCTGTCTGCGGTTCAGCCAGAAACGGTCGCCCATCGTCTTTCTTCGAAAGATGATGACAACGACGAATAAAATGGAGTGTAATATGTCTAAGGGATTACTGGTAGTGTTGTCCGGCCCATCTGGGGTCGGGAAGGGTACAGTATGCAGCGCATTGCGCAAACGGGTGCCGGAATTGATTTATTCTGTATCGGCAACGACTCGTCAGCCTCGTCTGGGTGAGGAACATGGCGTCAATTATTTCTTCAGAAGCCATGAAGAATTCCTGAACATGATTGCTGAGGATCAATTGCTGGAACACGCAGAATATGTAGGGAACTATTACGGAACACCGCGTGATTTTGTGGAGAAAACGATTAACGAAGGCCGGGACATCATTCTTGAGATTGAAGTTCAAGGCGCGTTAAAAGTGAAAGAAAAGTTCCCGGAGGGGATCTTTGTATTTCTGTTGCCTCCTTCATTGGACGAGCTTAAAGATCGCATTCAGGGCCGTGGTACGGAAAGTCAGGCGACCATTGATCATCGGATGTCCGTCGCGGTTGATGAGATCAGTCTGCTGGAGCAGTATGATTACGCTGTCGTTAATGATGAAATTGATTTGGCGTGTAAACGAATAGAAAGCATCATTATCGCCGAACATTGTAAGATCAATAAATAATCCATTTGCCGCCGCAAAATGCGATAATCAGTGGAGCTGCTGACATAGGATATATAGGTAGAGCAGTTCCAATCTGATTAGCGTAACCAGCGGAGCACCATGATTCCGTCAGGCGGGCAATTGTGATTATACTAATGCAAAGAGGTGTTTTGTAAATATGCTGTATCCTTCTATTGATGAAATGATGAACAAAGTCGACAGCAAGTATTCTCTTGTTGTTGCCGCTTCCCGCCGTGCCAGACAGCTTCGTGAAGGTGAGAAAACGGATTTGAGAAATGCCAGATCCCATAAACAGGTTGGCGTTGCACTTGAAGAAATTTATGGTGATCTGCTCGTTGTCATCAAAGGACAGGACGAAGAGGAAGAAGAGTAAGCCGCCTGCGGCTGCTCTTCAACTGCATACGGCGTAAGCCGGATTTATTTGACAACCGCGAGGTTGTTATTTTTTTCTTTATTCATCCTTTTTAACGTCGTATATATCGGGGGGATAACCATGTTGAACGGTAAAAAAATCGTGCTTGGTGTGACTGGCGGTATAGCCGCATACAAGGCGGCTACATTATGCAGCAGGCTGGTGCAAAAAGGAGCGGACGTTCATGTCATTATGACGAATTCCGCCAAACAGTTTATTACCGAATTAACGCTGCAAACCTTGACCCGAAATGTAGTATATAGTGATACATTTGATGAGCGGGAGCCTTCGGTGGTCTCGCATATCCATCTGGCCGATATGGCTGATCTTGTTTTGGTTGCTCCGGCAACAGCCAATGTAATTGCCAAAATGGCACATGGCATGGCAGATGATATGCTCTCCACAACCCTTCTTGCAACCACGGCACCGGTGATGATTGCGCCAGCGATGAATGTACATATGTATGATCATCCGGCTGTACAGCATAATATGTGCCTGTTAACCGAGCGCGGAACGATGATGATTGAACCGGGTGAGGGACAACTGGCTTGTGGCTATGTGGGCAAAGGTCGTTTGGAAGAGCCGGAAACGATTGTCGATGTGGTCGAACGTTTTTTTGAACAGCAGGAGTCTGCCAAACGGGAACGCAATGAACAGCTTTCTTTGTTAAGTGGTAAGAAGGTTGTGGTCACTGCAGGAGGTACCATTGAACGCATTGATCCGGTGAGATATATTACTAATGATTCTTCTGGGAAAATGGGTTTTGCCATTGCAGCGGTTGCGCGTGATCTGGGAGCGGATGTAACCTTGGTTATGGGAAATACCCAGGTTCAGCCACCAGCGAATGTACATGTAATCCCGGTAAAGTCAGCGCAGGATATGTATGATGCGGTAGCGGGCCAATGGGATGATGCGGATATCGTCGTTAAGGCGGCAGCTGTTGCGGATTATCGCCCCAAGGAAGTGTACACGGAGAAAATCAAGAAGAAAGGCGATACGTTATCGCTTGAACTTGTTAAAAATATAGATATTCTTGAAACTTTGGGCAAGCAGAAGAGCCATCAGTTTTTGATTGGTTTTGCAGCCGAGACGAATTCGATGGAAATGTATGCACGTGAGAAACTGGAACGGAAAAACTGTGATCTGATCGTAGCTAATGATGTCACCCGGGCGGGTGTCGGATTTGGAACAGATACCAACGCGGTGCACATTTATGACCGTGAAGGATTGGTGGAAGAGCTTCAGGTGGTGGCGAAGGAAGAGGTCGCTCGCCGGTTGCTTTCAATTGCGGCGGAGCGCATTGCCGGGAGGAATTAATATGGAGATCGCCAAGGTTATTGTCGATGTTCCTGTGAAGCAGACGGACCGGCCCTTTGATTATCTGGTGCCGGAATCCATGCGTGAATGGATTGAGATTGGCAGCAGGGTAGGTGTACCTTTTGGTCATCGAACGGTGCAGGGATTTGTCATTGATTTGGTGCCTCGTACGGGTACGGAGTCTTTCAAACTCAAACCGATTCAGGAGCTGTTGGATATCGTTCCCCCATTGTCTGAAGATTTGGTGGAATTGGCCGAATGGATGAGTGAGCGTTATGCCAGCAACCGCATTTTGTCTTTGCAGGTGATGGTGCCGACCGCGCTGAAAGGCAAAGCGGAACGGTATATTTCGCTTGGAGATGGTCTTGACGGACAAAAGGCTGGTTCGGAGTCTGGTGAAGAAGTCCTTTTTGTGTGGGGAGAGGAATCGACATCAGAGAAAGTGCAGCAAGATATTATTCGTTTTGTGAAGAGTCGTGGGCAGGTTCCCTTACAACAACTGAGTCGCAAGTACCCCAATCATGCTGCGCTGATCAAGAAGTTGTTACTTAGTGGTGTTCTGCTGGAAAGCCAGGCGATCAAGGACAAGCTGAATAAAAAAACGATGAAATCTATTGATCTGGCTGTGGATGTGGCAGCTGCGGAAGAGGCGTTGAATTCGTTTCCTGCAAAGGCCCAACGGCAGAAGGAAGTTCTGGCTTTTTTGCTGGAGATGAAAGAACTGCTGCCCATGGCGATGAAAGAATTGCTGGCCACACTTCAGGTATCAGCGGCTACAGTCAAAGGGCTGGAGGAGAAAGGGTTGGTTGTAACGGAGGACGTCGAAGTCTTTCGTGATCCCTATCAGGGCCGTAAGTTCCGTGCGACGGAGCCACTGAATCTGACCGACGAACAGCAGCATGTGTATAACAATATCAATGGTCGATTGCAGGAGAGACGCCATGGCGTCTTTTTGCTTCATGGTGTAACAGGCAGCGGCAAGACGGAAGTCTACCTTCAGACCATTCAGCGCTGTATTGAACAGGATCGACAGGCGATTGTGCTCGTACCTGAAATTGCACTGACACCGCAGATGGTGGAGCGTTTCAAAGGACGCTTTGGCGATCAGGTCGCTGTGATGCATAGTCGTCTGTCTGGCGGAGAGCGTTATGATGAGTGGCGTAAAATTCGGGAAGGCCAGGTGACGGTTGCCATTGGTGCCCGGTCAGCCGTTTTTGCTCCGTTCAGTCGTCTTGGCCTGATCATTATGGACGAAGAGCATGAGACTTCATATAAACAGGAAGAAACCCCAAAATATCATGCCCGCGATGTAGCGGTAAAAAGAGCACAGCAGCATCAGGCGGTCGTTGTTCTTGGTTCGGCGACACCCTCGTTGGAAAGTTACTATGCTGCACGTTCACAGAGTAATGATGATTTTGCACCACTTTTGCTGGAGATGCCTACCCGCGCACTGGGGAACAAGCTGCCAGAGGTACGGATTGTTGATATGCGGGAAGAGCTGAAGGATGGAAATCGCTCGATGTTCAGCCGCGCCTTGCATAAAGGGCTGGAGGAGCGGTTGGAGCGTGGGGAACAGACGGTGCTTCTGCTGAATCGACGCGGATATTCCACCTTTGTGATGTGTCGCAGTTGTGGATACGTTGCAGGCTGTCCCGAGTGTGATATTTCACTAACCTATCATCAGCGCTCCAACAATCTTCGTTGTCACTATTGTGGATATGCGGAAGCAGCACCAGAGGTGTGTCCGGATTGCGGCAGTGAGCATATTCGATATTTCGGTACGGGTACACAGCGGGTAGAGGAAGAATTGGCCAAGCTGTTCCCGGGTATTCGCGTTATTCGGATGGACGTGGATACAACGAGCGAAAAAGGGTCACATGAGAAGCTGTTGAAGCAGTTTCGTGAGAAAAAGGCAGACGTTCTGCTGGGGACCCAGATGGTCGCCAAAGGGCTTGATTTTCCGGATGTCACCCTGGTTGGTGTTATAACAGCGGACTCGGCACTCAATTTGCCTGATTTTCGGGCTGCCGAAAAAACATTTCAGCTGCTCACTCAGGTGGCGGGCCGTGCAGGACGGCATCAACTGCCGGGCGAAGTATTTGTTCAGTCCTACACACCAGAGCACTATTCGATTGGGCATGCGAGCCAGCATGACTATGTTTCGTTTGTCCGTGAGGAATTATTGCATCGGCGCAATTTGCAGTACCCGCCATACTGTCGTCTGATTCTGGTGACATTCTCGCATGAACAGCTTCCAGTACTGATCCGGCTGGCAGAGAACTACACACGAATATTGAAAGAAAAGGCGAATGCGGCTGGCTGGTTGGGAAGTCTGGATCGTTTCAGCAATGACGCCTTTGACGTGCTTGGTCCGGTAGCATCGCCCATTCCTCGGATCAAGAATAGATACCGATTCCAATGTATGATAAAATGGCGGGGGGATGTCGACGCCATTGGACTGGCGCTCGCGACGGCCCGGCGTATGGACGACGATGTTCAGGCGCAGAAGCTGCAAATTAGTCTGGATGTAGACCCGCAAATGTTAATGTAAGCATTTTGTAGTAAAATGCGGATGCAAACAAGCGGTATAAACATAGATTAAAAACAACATGAATGATGGCTCGATCTTTAAAATCAGTTTTTGATACCTGCTACATAGCAGAAAATCAGTACTTTTTTTTGAATGAGCCTGATGTCCTGAAATTATGATGAGGATTAGGAAGGTGCTTACAACATGTCGATTCGTATTATTGTGAAAGAACCGGATGAGGTACTACACAAAAGAGCTAAAGAAGTAACCAAAGTTACACCGAATGTTCAGAAGCTGCTGGATGATATGGCAGATACAATGTATGACGCAGAGGGCGTAGGTCTTGCTGCACCACAGGTTGGTATTTTGAAGCGCCTCATTGTGATTGATTGCGGAGATGAGCAGGGCCTGATCAAGATGATCAATCCGGAGATCATTTCGAGCGAGGGAGAGCAATTTGGACCCGAAGGCTGCTTGAGTATCCCTGGCATTAACGGTGATGTGCGTCGTTTTGAGACGGTTACCGTAAAGGGACTGGACCGTGAAGGCAAAGAACTGATTATTACGGGAAGTGGCTTGTTGTCTCGTGCTTTCCAGCATGAAATTGATCATTTGGATGGCGTACTCTTTACGGATATTGCTGAAAAAGTGTACGAAATTGCAGCCGATCAAACCGGGCCGCGTCGTAACTAAGGAGTGATTGATTTGAATATTGTTTTTATGGGAACGCCTGAATTTGCAGTTCCGTCTCTCGACATGCTTATCGCCGAGGGATATAACGTGGTTGGTGTAGTGACACAGCCGGATAAACCACAGGGCCGCAAAAAGGTGCTTACACCAACACCAGTCAAGGCTGCGGCAGAACGCCACGGCCTGCCTGTATTTCAACCCGTGAAACTGCGTGCCCCAGAAGCTGTAGCCCGATTGGCTGAATGGAAACCGGATCTGATAGTGACTGCGGCTTTTGGGCAGATTCTGCCCAAAGCTGTGCTGGATATGCCCGTTCGTGGTTGTGTGAACGTGCATGGTTCTCTTTTGCCCAAATATCGCGGTGGTGCCCCGATTCAACGTTCCATTATTAATGGAGAGTCGGTGACGGGAGTTACGCTGATGTTTATGGCGGAAGGCCTGGATACGGGGGATATGATCTCACGTGTGGAAGTGGCGATTACGGATGAAGATACATCAGGGTCCATGTTTGTAAAGCTTAGTGAAGCAGGCTCCAAATTGCTTCAGGAAGAAATGCCGCGACTGGTTGCAGGCGAAACAACGGCTGTCCCTCAGGATGAAGCCGAGGCTTCGTATGCTCGCAATCTGACTCGGGATGACGAGAAGATGGACTGGAATCGAACGTCGCGTGAATTGTTCAATCAAATTCGCGGTCTTGTGCCGTTCTCGGGTGCATTTACGATGTGGGATGAGCAGGTCTTCAAGGTCTGGGCAGCAGCAAATCCGGGGCAGGCGGGTCTACTCACGTCTTCGGATGCTGGACAAGCCGAGCCGGGAACGGTATTACAATTGGGCAAGAACGGCATTGAAGTTCGCACAGGTGACGGTTCTCTCTGGCTTACTGAGGTTCAGCCTGCGGGTAAAAAGGTAATGCAAGCTGCTGACTTTGCACGTGGCGGAACCCTGAAACCGGGAACGGTGCTGCAATGAGCGGAAATACACCGGGCCGCCCGTCAGGAACGGGTCATAAAGTCGCAGGAAATACATCCGGGCGCGGAGGAAACCAGGGTCGTCCAAACTCCGGGAAATCTGGTGGTGCAGGGAACAGGTCTGCATCCCAGTCCGCTGCAAATGGTGTCTCCCGCACTCCACGGCCCAAAACCTCCGCGCGTGCACTCGCAGTGAAGGTGCTCAGCGCCGTTGAGCAAGAAGGGGCTTACAGCAACCTTGAACTGAACCGGCGTTTGAAGGAAGCCGAGCTTAGTCCGGCAGATGCTGGACTGGCAACAGAACTGGTCTATGGTACGATCGCGCGACGGAATACCCTTGATTATTTTTTGGAAAGATATGTAGCCAAAGGCGTATCCAAACTGCAACCCTGGGTTCGCAGCTTGCTGCGCATTAGCGTATATCAGATGCTGTATCTGGACCGTATTCCGGAACACGCCGTGGTGAGTGAAGCTGTCAATTTGGCTAAGAAATTGGGACATCAGGGTATCTCTGGCATGGTGAACGGTGTTCTGCGGAACATGATCCGCAATCGGGATGAACTGCGAATTCCCGAACATCTGCCTGCTGCTGAACGTATCTCACTTGAGCACTCTCACCCGCTGTGGATGGTTGAACGCTGGATCAGTCAATATGGCGAAGAGAAAGCGGAAGCGATCTGTCGTGCAAATAATGAGCCGCCTGCGGTTAGTGTTCGTGTGAACACGACAATGACGACACGCGAGAAAATGATGCAAGAGATGGAGAGCACGGGGGCAGTCGTGGAACCTTCCCGGCTTAGTCCCGACGGCATTCTCGTTCGCAGTGGTGGTAATATGGCACTTACGTCCTGGTATCGGGATGGCTTGTTATCCGTACAGGATGAAAGTTCGATGCTTGTAGCTGAGGCTGTTGGGCCTGAGGAAGGTGAGACGGTACTGGACTGCTGTGCAGCTCCTGGTGGCAAGACAGCCCATATGGCAGAGAAAATGCAGGACCGTGGACGGATTGTTGCCAATGATGTACATGCTCATAAACGTCAGTTGATCATGGATCAGGCAGATCGTCTCGGACTCAGCTGTATTGATGCGGTGACAGGTGATGCCCTTGATCTGGATGAGCGTTATCCAGAGGCATCGTTTGACCGCATCCTGCTGGATGCGCCGTGTTCCGGTCTGGGTGTTATTCGCCGCAAGCCGGATGTCAAATGGACCAAAACTGCTGAAGACATTCAGGATATCTCCAATCTGCAGCGTGAACTGCTGGATCGGGTTGCACCCCTATTAAAGCCAGGTGGTATTCTGGTATATAGCACGTGTACAATCGAGCCTGCGGAGAACGAGCATAGGGTTGCTGACTTTTTGGACCGCCATCCGGAATACAAAGCGGCTGAAGAGTCTGCCTGGTCTGGTCTGGAAACAGCCGAGTGGAAGGTTGTGAACGGTGGTGTGCAGATTCTGCCACAGTACGCTCACAGTGACGGTTTTTTCATTGCGAGGTTGACAAGGATAGCGGATTAACAGTTTAATAGAGCACTGAAGGACAGCCGCCGAGGGGAACTTCGGCGGATTTCTTTGTGATAAGACTGAAGGTTAATGATCAGTTAAAAGTGATGATAGGGTGCGATGCAGGCATTGAGGTGTTATAATGCATGAAGTAAAGGCATCAAGGGTATACATGGATGTAAAGTGGTCTTTGTGATAGAATAGGACGAATGGAACGAAAAAAAGGAAGCCAAACGAAAAGAAAAGAAGGAATAGGTGTTGACAACAAAATGAAACCTTTTATATATGATTATTCCCTGGAGGAGCTGCAACAATGGGCTATTGAGAACGGGGAACCGGCATTTCGCGGTGGTCAGATCTTCGACTGGATTTATGTGAAACGTGTGAATGATTTCAGTGAAATGACGAATCTGTCCAAAGCGCTCCGTGAAAAGCTGACTGAACAATTTGAATTTGTTACACTTACTGAAATTACAAAGTTTGAATCCAAGGATGGAACAGTGAAATTCCTGTTTGGTCTGCATGATGAACATGCGATCGAAACAGTTATCATGAAGCACAACTATGGTAACAGCATCTGTGTAACGACACAGGTTGGATGCCGGATTGGCTGTACGTTCTGTGCCTCTACGCTGGGCGGACTCAAGCGTAACCTTACAGCTGGCGAAATTGTCGCTCAGGTTGTGCAAGCCCAAAAAATTCTGGATGAACGCGGTGAGCGGGTCAGCAGTATCGTGATCATGGGTTCAGGGGAGCCTTTTGAAAACTATGAAGCCACGATGACGTTCCTGCGGATCATGATTCACGAAAAAGGGCTGAATATCGGTCAGCGCCATATCACCGTGTCTACAAGTGGAATTGTACCGAACATCTATAAATTTGCAGATGAAGATACGCAGATTAACCTGGCGATTTCCATCCATGCGCCAAATGATGCTTTGCGTTCCAAGTTGATGCCGGTAAACCGTCGTTTTCCTTTCGAAGATGTAATGGAGTCTTTGCGTTATTATTTGGCCAAAACGGGTCGCAGAATTACGTTTGAGTACGCACTTATCGGCGGTGTGAATGATCAGCCGGAACATGCGGCAGAATTGGCAGGCGTGCTTAAGAACATGCTGTGCCACGTAAACCTGATTCCGGTCAACCATGTACCTGAGCGCAAGTACGTAAGAACATCCAGAAGCGACATTTTCAATTTTCAGAAGATTCTCTCGGAGCAGGGTGTTAATGTAACCATTCGTCGTGAACAGGGACATGATATTGCTGCCGCTTGCGGTCAGCTTCGTGCAAAGCATATGGAGTTGAGGTGAGAACGTTTTGATCAAAACAGTTCATGTGAGCCATATCGGACGGGTGCGTTCGGTGAATGAAGATTCAGCCTGGATTCGAAATCTCGATACAGGTTATATTCTGGGTATTGTTGCCGATGGTATGGGCGGTCATCTTGCAGGAGATACGGCGAGCCGCCTGGCGGTCGAGACGTTGGTGCAGGATCTGGGGACGCTTGAGCCGGGTCTTTCACATGCGTCTTTGTCAGCCGCATTGAGCGATGCTATTTTGCATGCCAACGAAGTGATCTTCCGCACGGCATCTACGGATGATAATTATCATAACATGGGGACCACCGTAGTTGCGGCATTGCTGAATGATACGGAAGGCGTTATTGGTCACATCGGTGACAGCAGGGCATACAAAATTGCAAATAAACATGTGATCCAGTTGACCGAGGACCATACACTGGTGAATGAATTGTTCAAAAATGGTCAGATCAGCAAAGAAGATGTCTCACATCATCCGCGTCGCAACGTGCTGACACGTGCACTTGGGACAGATGCTGAAGTGAAGGTGGATCTGGATACCGTTAAGCTGGAAGAAGGCGAAGTTCTTCTATTGTGCAGCGACGGGCTTAGTAATCTGGTCAGCAATGAGCAGATCATTCAGGTCGCAGGTAATCTGGAACTGGCGTTGGAAGATCGGGCTGATCGTTTACTTCAGCTGGCTTTGCTTGCGGGTGGAGATGACAATATCACGATAGCTTTGTTTGAACTGCAAAAGGAAGGTTCCGTGATATCGGAAACGGGGTGTGAGTCATGATTGGGCACCAGCTAGGCGGACGCTATGAAGTGATCGAGCGTGTCGGCGGCGGCGGCATGGCTCTTGTGTATAAGGCCCAGGATCTGTTGCTCAACCGGAATGTTGCCATCAAAGTGTTAAGACAGCAATTTGTGCATGACGAAGAATTTATTCGCCGTTTCCGCAGGGAAGCACAATCCGCAGCATCGCTGTCTCACCCTAACGTGGTCAGTATTTATGATGTGGGTCAGGAAGATGAAGTTCATTACATTGTTATGGAGTATGTCGAAGGCAAAAACCTGAATGAAATTATTAAAGAGCGGGCGCCTTTGCAGGTGGACGAAGCGGTTCGGATCGCCTCCCAGATTGCAGATGCTCTCGATCATGCACATCATAATCAGATCATTCATCGGGATATCAAACCCCATAATATATTGATTGGCCGTAATGGTCGTGTGAAAGTAACAGATTTCGGGATAGCCCGTGCGGTTACGTCCACAACGATTACACAGACCGGCTCGGTAGTCGGTTCCGTTCATTACTTCTCACCTGAGCATGCCAAAGGCATTGTGACTGGCGAGAAATCGGACTTATATTCTCTTGGTATCGTACTCTATCAAATGCTAACTGGGCAGCTTCCGTTCCTGGGAGAAAGTCCGATCAGCGTTGCTTTGAAGCATTTACAGGAAGAGTTTGATGAACCACGCAAATTCAATCCGCTGATTCCGCAAAGCGTGGAGAACGTTATTCTGAAATCCATGCGCAAAAATCCGCAGGAGCGTTACCAATCTGCGAAAGAAATGCAGACAGATCTGGAAACCTGCCTGATGCCGGAAAGACGTAATGAAACGAAGATTGATTTTCCGGATGAGGATGATATCGATCAGACACGTGTCATGCCGGCGATCAAGCCGGAGCCGCGTGGGGTCACATCTACAGGTGCTGCACCCGTGATGGAGTCTGATGATGATAACAACAAGGGCAAACCCAAAACAAAGAATTGGAAGAAGCCAGCGCTGCTGATCTCGTTGACGGTGCTTATTCTTATCGCGATGGTTGGAGTTGTATGGTACGTGAGAGGCATGCTTGTTGTGCCTGATGTGAAGGTTCCCAATGTTGTGAGTCAGACCGAAGAAAAGGCTCGTCAGATGCTGCAGGATAACGGGCTTGTTGTCAGTGATAATGTCATCCGCGAGTACAAGGAAGGCATTGAGCCGGGTATTGTATTCGATCAGAGCAGGGATGAAGGCGATATCGTCAAAGAAGGATCTGAGGTCCAGCTGAGTGTCGGGGCTGAAAAAGAACTGACCAAAATGATTAGCGTTGAAGGCAATACCTATGATGAGGCTGTCAAGAAGTTGATCGCTCTTGGTATCAATGAGGATCAGATCAAACGGAAGGATGATTTCTCGAATGACATTGCATCCGGGAACGTGATCTCCCAGACCCCAGGAGTTAATGAAGAATTTGATCCCGAAGCGACTGAAATTGTTCTGACTGTGAGCCAAGGCTCCAAAACGATAAAAATGCCGGACTTGAAAAACCGTACTCGAAGTGAGGCGGAGAGTATACTTAAATCCGCCGACCTTGTCCTTGCACAGGTTCAGGAAGAACCGAGTTACACCGTAGATAAAGGCAAAGTGACACAGCAATGGCCTGTGGAAGCCGGTGCAGAGGTGAATCCTGGTGATAAAATTACCATTTTCATTAGTACAGGATATCCGAATGAGGCACTGAACTACGCCTATAACATTAACGTTTCGCCAAAAGAAGTAGGAAAGAGCAGCAAAATTCGAATTACTTTCGAGGATGCTCGTGGCAAAAGTCAGGAATGGGGAACTCGTACCATCAAGTCTGCCCAGATGCTGACAATTCCGCTTATTTTGGCTCCAAACGTGGATGGTGTTGTCTCTGTCTACCGGGATGGCCAGTTCCTGGATACGTATCTAGTATCCTACACTGAGGCCAAAAACGGGACGGTAGTTGTGCCTACCATTGAGCCCGAGAAGGGTGCAGAGCCACCTCCAACAACGGAGGAGCCTGATCAAGGCGGTGGTGGTGACGAAGGCACCGTGGATACGAATCAGGAAGGTGAACCTGATACACCTGTTGAGGGTGAAGGGGACAACGAAGAGGCAGATACTTCTGCGATGAAGAACGGTAATGGTCACGTCAAGGGGAAAGATAAGAAAAAGGAAGTCATTAACGCATCAAGCCGTCCGTAAGGGCGGCTTATTGCTGACGTTCAGGGTAGATGTACTGTAAATTAAAGGAGGGCGACGGAGCTATGCCAGAAGGTATCATCGTTAAAGCGCTAAGCGGTTACTATTATGTCATGCCATTGGAAGATAACGGGGTGCCTTCGGTTGAAGGCTCCGCCGTTCAATGCCGGGCCAGGGGCATATTCAGAAAACGAGGTACCTCACCGCTTGTGGGTGACCGTGTCAGTTATATGCTGACAGAGAACGGGGAAGGAACAGTAGATGAGATTCGAAAACGTGAGACGGAGTTGATTCGTCCCCCGGTAGCCAATGTAAGTCTGGCTGTTCTGTTATTTTCCGTGAAAGAACCGGACATGAATCTCAATCTGCTGGACAAATTCCTGGTACATATTGAGCAAGCCGGACTGGATGCACTGATTGTGCTCACCAAGCAGGACCTGGCTGATCCGGAAAACGATGCACGTGATACAGTAGCTGAAGTAAAGGCACTATACGAGCAGGTCGGATATGAAGTTATCTCGACCAGTTCACGAACCGGTGAAGGCAATGAACAACTCAAGAAGCGTCTTGCCGGCAAGATTAGCGTATTCTCCGGACAATCCGGTGTAGGTAAATCTTCCATGCTAAACGCCCTGATGCCAGGCCTGACGCTGGAGACCAGTGCAATCAGTATGCGTCTAGGCCGAGGGAAACACACCACCAGACACGTGGAGCTCATCCCCCTGGATAATGGTGGCTTTGTCGCCGATACGCCGGGATTCAGCCAACTGGACTTTCTAGAGATTGGTGTGGAGGAGCTATCCACTTGTTTCCGGGAGTTCGCTCAATATGCGGACCAGTGTAAGTTTCGAGGTTGTACGCATACGCATGAACCAGGTTGCCGAGTGCTTGCAGCCAAAGCGGAGGGAATGATCTCCGAAAGCCGTTATCACCATTACGAACAATTCCTTACAGAAATGAAAGACAAGAAGCGGAGGTACTAACATGATTAAAATTGCCCCATCTATTTTATCTGCGGATTTTGCCCGTCTAGGCGCGGAAGTGGCGGAAGCCCAAGCTGCTGGCGGAGACTGGATTCATATTGATGTCATGGACGGTCATTTTGTCCCTAATATTACGCTTGGACCTGCGATTGTAAAAGCGATCGCTCCACATACAAGCTTGCCACTTGATGTTCATTTGATGATTGAGAATCCGGAGCGTTATGTCGAGGAATTCGCGAAAGCTGGTGCTGCCGTTATTACGGTTCATGCCGAAGCTTGTGTGCATCTGCACCGGGTTATTCATCTGATCAAGGAGCAGGGAGTCAAAGCAGGGGTTGCCCTTAATCCGGGAACTCCGGCGAGTGCTATTCAGGAAGTGCTGGACGATGTGGATATGGTGCTTGTCATGACCGTAAATCCAGGTTTTGGTGGACAGGCTTTCATCTCCGGCACCATGAACAAAATCAAGCAAATTCGCAGCTGGCTGAACGAAAAAGGACGTCATGATGTGCATATTGAAGTGGACGGCGGTATTGCTGCCGACACGGCTCCACTTGTGGTGGAAGCGGGAGCGGATGTGCTTGTTGCGGGAAGTGCTGTATTTGGACGTGAAGATCGGGCTGCCGCGATTGCCGAAATTCGCAGTAGCTACGGAGGCTGAGCATGAACCTCAAGGAGACGCTGTGGACAATGGCTGCAAGTCTCGTTACGGGACTGGTGCTGGCTATGTTTGCGGTTATTCAATCCCCTTATAATGCGATTACGTCATTGATCGGGGTTGGTGTTGTCATTATGTACTTCCGCAAATTTGACCGTACAGGACTTCGGGTTACTTTTGTGATATTCAGCATACTGTATTACTTATTGAGTGTATTCATGATTGCTGTCTATCAATATATCCCTACCCAAACGTAAATGACCTGATAACCGGGCTCGTCATTGTGGAATAGGGACAGAGGGTTCCGCATAAATATGGTTACATGAGCAGGTTTCTCATGTAGCCTTTTTTGTCGTGTTTAACGTAAAGAAGGCCTGGAGCATAAGATACGGCGGATGCATGAGCATGATGGGGAGGGTGAAGTATGAAATTTTACACATTCAAACTGCCGAAGTTTTTGGGAGGGTTTGTAAAGGCAATTCTTAATACGTTTCAAAAGAACTGACATGATTAAATGGTTACATTGGCGAATACCGCCGCTTTGGCTTCAGGATCATCTGGAATTCGGACCTGCGAAGCGCCATGCGGCGGCCATTCACATGCTGATGTGTGTATTCATGATTTTATTTCTGAATACCAAAAAAGCACCTGCAAGGAACAAGGTGCTTTTTGCTTACCCGATTTATAGTAGCTGTGCGTGATTATACGCGAGTCACTTTACCGGCTTTCAGTGCACGGGTGCTTACGTATACACGTTTTGGTTTACCGTTCACGAGAATACGGACCTTCTGAACGTTTACGCCCCAAGAACGACGGTTACGGTTGTTAGCGTGGGATACGTGGTTACCGGTGCCCGGTTTCTTACCTGTCACATAACATTTGCGAGACATAGATTACACCTCCTATCCTAAAATAACCAGTTGCCCTCCGGAGACACGAATGTCATTCCATACGGACTAAAATTGTTCTTCCTGACCGCAATGGCCAGGTTCCAGTAGCTAATGGTGTGTTCAAGCCGGCATAGCCGGATCATTTCCATTACTAAACCTGCATAAAACAATACTTGAATATAATATCATATTGAAAAAAGCTTCGTCAACTGATCCAAAAACTTTATTTATTTCTCCTGTCTAATATAGTACAATGTTGAATAGTCCATAATACAGTGGTGAACAGGCTGTTGCCACGGGGTAGCCGGAGAAAAAACCGGCCTTAGAGGTCGGTGGTCTGCTTTTTTGGCAACGCTGTGAGCTGCGGCATTCCATCATTGGCACCAGTCTCCATGCGGCATTCATGCCGGCTCTTGATACCGGTGCATATCCGTATGCCCCGAATTAGGGGTTACAGAGCAATTGCAGGATATCGGTTGCCCGGCCGCCCAGACCGTTAATCCGGCTGACATTATGTATTGTATGCCTGTGCCGGACAAGGTATGGACGAAGAATAACGCGATATGCGTTTGCGCATGAACAGACCAGATACATCTTGGTGCAAGATGTTCGTGTATCAAGCTAGGAAGGGGAATTCTCACTTGAGTATACGTTCTTTAAATGGAACAGATTTCACCGCAATGGTACTTGCCGGAGCGGAACAACTTGGACAGCATGCGGAGCACGTCAATTCCCTGAATGTTTTCCCTGTGCCGGATGGCGACACGGGAACGAACATGAATTTGACAATGAGTGCAGGAGTCGCAGAGATTAAACGCAAGAGTTCTGCCTCCATCGGAGAAGCTGCCGGTATTTTATCGAAAGGCCTGCTTATGGGTGCACGGGGGAACTCCGGAGTAATTTTATCTCAATTGTTCCGTGGATTCAGTCGTTCAGCTGCTCCTTACGAGGAACTGAATACACTCCAGTTCGCCGCAGCCCTGCAGAACGGTGTGGACGCAGCTTACAAAGCTGTAGTGAAACCCGTTGAAGGGACCATTCTTACCGTAGCCAAGGAAGCGGCGAAACATGCCAGCTACTACGCAAGACGGACGAATGATATAACTGAATTAATGAATGAAGTTTTGTTAAAAGCAAAAGAAGCACTGGCAATGACTCCGGAACTGCTGCCTGTATTGAAACAGGTCGGCGTTGTGGATTCAGGCGGCCAGGGGCTTGTATATATCTACGAGGGCTTTATGGACGTTCTGTTGCAAACGGACGGGGCTAGTCGCACAACCTTTCAGAAAGACGTACAGCCAACCGTAGCTTCGTCTGCATTGAAACCGGCTGCACCGTCAGAACTAATTCCTGCGAAGCCTGCACAGCAGGTGATCGTGCCGGAGATGCCAATGTCTGCTCAAGCGAGACTGGAAACGGAAGATATTGAGTTCCTGTATGACATGGAGTTCTTTATTAATCGCGAGCTGGGAGAGAACGCAGGCGTTGCATTCGATGACGAGGCATTCCGGAAAGCGTTGTCAGTTAACGGAGATTCCATCATTATTATTGCTGACGATGAAGTGATTAAGGTTCACGTGCATTCCAAGACACCTGGAGATGTATTAAACCTGGCCCTCCGTTATGGAGAAATCACACAAATTCACATTCTCAATATGCGTGAGCAGCATCGTGATCTGCTGACTGCTGGCATGGACATAGCGCCATCGCCTGAATTGTTCGCAGAGATCCCGCCTGAAGCAACACGCAGTCTGGAGCAAGCGGAGCCACCAGCAGATGAGATGGCGCCATATGGCTTTATCGCGGTATCTTCCGGGGATGGCATTGCAGAGATTTTCAAGAGTCTCGGCGTGGATGTTGTTCTGTCTGGTGGACAGACGATGAATCCGAGCACTGAAGATTTTGTGAAAGCGGTGCGTTCGATTGCAGCGGAACAGGTGTTTATTTTGCCGAACAACTCCAACATTGTACTTGCTGCGCAGCAGGCTGGAGAGTTGCTTGAAGATGAGCGCCGAATTACAGTCATTCCGAGCAAGACGATTCCTCAGGGCATGGCAGCGGCTTTTGCTTTCCAGGAGGATGAGTCTGCGGAAACCAACCGTGACCATATGCTTGAGGCAATTAGCCGGGTGCAGTCTGGTCAAGTGACTCATGCGGTCAGAGATACGCAATATGATGAGCTTGATATCAAAGCGGGACACTACATCGGTATCCACAATTCCAAGATCGTGGCAACAGACGAAAGCATGCTGCACGCATGTGAAGGCTTGCTGCAACAGATGATGGAGAGCGGAGATGAAGTGATTACCATTCTCGAAGGGGACGAGGCGACCCCTGAGATTACTGATGCGCTTGTAGCTTGGCTCGAAGAACAATATCCTGATGCTGAGGTAGAGGTGCATCTTGGAGGACAGCCGGTTTATTATTATTTGTTCTCTGTAGAGTCCTAATAGAGATTGTTCAAAAAGTCCCCAATGGATCACTATTTGAACATGCACTATAGCACTTAAGCAAAGAGGAGGGATCTCATGAGCCACAAGGTTGCGATCGTAACCGACAGTACCGCGGATATACCCGAAGAACTGGTACGTAAATACGGGATTCATGTTGTTCCGCTGCGTGTTCTGTTTGGGGAAGAAGCTTATGCAGACGGTGTTGATCTGACTTCAGAACAGTTCTATGCAAAGTTGGAGAAGGCATCTGTGCTGCCTACAACCTCACAGCCTTCTCCCACTGATTTTATGAATATCTATAACACACTGTTGGATGAGGACCCGGAACGGTCCATTGTATCGATTCATTTGTCTTCCGGTATGAGTGGTACCTATCAATCGGCGCTGCTCGGCAAATCGTTGCTGGAACGTGAAGGCGATATAACGGTACTGGATTCGAAGTCTGCATCCTATGGATATGGATTATTGGTCGTACAGGCTGCCGAGCTTGCCGAGCAAGGCAAATCCGCAGCGGAGATTGCTGCGGCTGTAGCAGCTATGCAGCGGAGCCGCAAGCTGTTCTTTCTTGTAGACACCTTGGAGTATTTACAGAAAGGCGGTCGGATTGGCAAGGCTGCGGCCATCTTGGGAACACTGCTGAATATTAAACCGATCTTGTCCATTGATGAGGAAGGCGTTATTTACGCAGTGGAGAAAGTCAGAGGTCACAAAAAAGCCATGGCACGCATTATTGAGCTGTTTCAGCAGGATCTGGCGGGTCAACGTGTTAATCTGGCGGTAGGTCATACCGCAGACCCCGGATCAGCGATCGCTTGTGCAGAGCAGTTGCGTGGGCATTTTACACTGAATGAAGTGGTGTATACCAATATTGGAGCCGTCATTGGCAGCCATGTTGGGCCAGGCGTAATTGCCATCTTTATGTGGCCTGTTCCGGAATGAGGGATTAGACATGAAATGGGAAGAAATATCGGTTAAACAAATTAGCGGCGTGAGTGCTCTCAAAGAGGGAGAGCTTCACGCCTTTGGCATCTCTACTGTAAAAGACCTGCTTGAATACTATCCGTTCCGTTATGAGGACTATCGTCTGCGTTCGCTCAGCGAAGTCAAGGATGGGGACAAAATTACGGTACAGGGTAAAGTGATGGGTATCCCGGTTTTGCAGCGTTATGGCAAAAAGTCACGCCTTACCTGTAAGGTAATGACGGAAGAGTGGATGATTTCAGCCACTTGGTTCAATCGGCATTTTTTGAAGGAGCAGCTTACACCCAACCGGGAGATTGTGATTACGGGGAAATGGGAACAGAAGCGTATGCAGATGACTGTAACAGATTCGGAATTCCCGGATAAAGGGGAAGGACGATCGGGCACGCTGCAGCCTGTGTATTCGGTAACCGGCAAGCTTACACAGTCCTGGATGCGCAAAACGATTAATCAGGGGTTAGTCCAGTTCGGGGACATGATCCCCGAAATTCTGCCTCAATCACTCATGAAGAAATATGGATTCATGCCCCGCAAACAGGCGATTGCCGGAATTCATCGCCCACAGGATAACCGGGAAGGCCAGCAGGCCAGACAGCGGATGGTGTATGAGGAACTATTTTTGTTTCAACTCAAGATGCAGGCTTATCGTGCATTGAACCGGGACCGTATGGATGGTGTAGTGCATACAACGGATAATACAACGATTCGCGAGTTTGTTCGCAGTCTGCCATTTGAACTGACGGATGCACAGAAGAAGGTAGAGCTTGAAATTCTGCATGATATGCGTTCACCGTATTCGATGAACCGTCTGTTGCAAGGCGATGTAGGCTCTGGAAAAACGGTTATTGCGGCAATTGCCCTGTATACAACCGTTCGTTCCGGTTTTCAGGGAGCTCTGATGGTCCCTACGGAGATTCTGGCAGAACAGCATATGCGCTCATTGCAAAAGCTATTTGAACCTTTTGGCGTAACGGTGGGGCTGTTAACGGGCAGTGTGAATGGACGGAAGCGCAAAGATCTGATTGCATCCTTGCAGATGGGTATGATCGACATTGTGGTGGGTACACACGCTCTGATTCAGGAGGATGTATTTTTCCGCGACCTGGGTCTTGTCGTTACGGATGAACAGCATCGCTTCGGTGTGAACCAGCGCAGCATTTTGCGGCGTAAAGGGTACAACCCGGATGTGTTAACGATGACGGCGACACCTATTCCACGTACACTGGCCATTACGGCTTTTGGTGATATTGAAGTGTCGACCATCTCGGAACGTCCAAAAGGAAGGATTCCAATCTCGACGTACTGGGTTAAGCATGACATGATGGACCGGGTGCTTGGTTTTATTTCGCGAGAAGTGGACCAAGGACGTCAAGCCTATCTGATCTGTCCGCTCATTGAAGAGTCGGAGAAGCTGGATGTACAGAATGCGATTGATCTTCATATCCAGATGCAGCAGAACTTTCCGAAGTACCGTGTAGGTCTGCTGCATGGACGGATGACGGCTGGCGAGAAGGAAGAGATGATGCGTGACTTTTATAGTAACGATATTCAGCTTCTGGTCTCCACAACGGTTGTGGAGGTCGGGGTTGATGTGCCTAACGCAACGCTGATGGTCATTATGGATGCGGACCGCTTCGGTCTGTCGCAGCTGCATCAGCTTCGTGGCCGGGTCGGTCGGGGCGCTCATGCCTCCTATTGTGTGCTCATTGCTGACCCCAAGACGGAGGTTGGGCAGGAGCGCATGAAGGTCATGACAGAAACCGAAGATGGATTCGAAGTATCCCGTCGGGATCTGGATCTGCGGGGACCGGGCGATTTCTTTGGTACGAAGCAAAGTGGATTACCCGAGTTCCGTCTTGCCGACATGGTTGCGGATTTTGCCGTATTGGAGCAGGCCCGGGATGACGTGTCCAGCCTGATTGCGGATGCAAGCTTCTGGACCTCTGTTGACTACGCGCCTTTACGTGATTTTTTACAGCAGCAGCAAGTATTCCAGGGGGATCTGATCGATTGATTGGGCTGCCGAGTTGTGGTTTTCCACATTTTCCGTGGGAATATGTCAAGTGTACAGGCCCTTCTGTCATATGAATAAGAAGTGAGTTCATTATTCAGGAGGTGCTGTACGTTTTGGGTTACCAACAATATGGAATCAGTCCGCAGCTGGTGGAGCGGATCAAAACGAAGATGAAAAATCCCGCTGTCAAAGAGCGTATCAAAAAGTTGATAGATGGGGTCTCCAAGTCTGATTTGCAGGATAAGGCCAAGGTGAGAAGATTGGTCAAGTCGTCAGCGGTCATTTTGAACGAGAATTTTTCAACGGCTCAAGAGGAACAATTCGTTGCTTTTGTCCTTGCGCAGAAGATCGATCCGAACAATACGTTTCATTTGATTAAGCTGTGGGGCATGTTTAGGTAGGGATTCGATGTCATGTTGGGTGGTATAAAATGAAACAGTTTCATTTACACGGGGCACTACGATGACAGAACAACCTTCCGAGCGCTGTTATCCCCGGATTTTTCGAATTGCCTTTTTCAAAGGGGAAAATCTGGGGATAAAGGCGCACGCTTCGCTTCTTCAGGTTTTTTCTGTCCTCTCCGTTATTGTGTAAATTTTAGTTTCACTTTATAAAAACCATATTACATCGAATGTGTATGAAGTAATTTAGTGGAAGGGGGTTCCATAAGTCAGGAAGATGACTTATGGAACCCCTTTTTATTTTTAGCAGCATGATACAAAACACTGTAGTGGGAATTAATCTATATTTTCAATACCCCATTCACCTTCTTCGTTTTTAGTAAAGAAGTAGGTAATACCTTGATTCTCAATACTTCCGTATGAGGATTTTCTTGCAAAGCGTACGCCTGCTCTAATTTGTTCTGGATGATCGAGTTTTTCTAAAAGATCTAACTCATAGAACATGAATTGGTCGGCTGTGTTTTTGTAATAAAAGCGTTCTCTGATGGATTCCAAAGACTTTTTATTCAGATTCTGTTTAAACTTCTTTTCGTTATTCTCTACAACCGATTCAAGATTATTACTTAACTTGGAGATAATCTTTTCGTCAAAGAAGCTGCTTTTATATTTGTCGAAATTAATATAGACACCTTTCTTAAAATCAGCCGCTGTGATGTCCTTAATTGCTTCAATCTCTGTTAGTCCAATCAGACGTTCAATGTTTGTTGGTGTAATGTTGGTTGAAGGGACTTGGCTTGTTGTGTTGTTCGGTTTTTCGTTATTGGAAAGGGTGTTATTATCGTGTGATTTTCCGCATGCTGAGAGAAGTAAGATTCCAATTAAACATAGAGATAAAATACCATAAGAGAGATTTTTCATTAAGTAAATTCCTCCTTGGAATACGAGATAAACGGAGCATGTTGATTATAAGGCAGTTTTTAATAGAAGAACTTTAGATAATTTTTTATGACTTCGCATGTTAGCTAGAGAAAAAGATTGTGCCATCTCATCGCTCTTTATTCTTAACAAAGAAAGAACTGGTGGCTATTAAGGATGCAATAAATACTAAAATTAAAATGTTGTTAGAGGGTATTGTTTTATATATGTAGTTTTCAGCTATTAGTACGAGGGTTGAAATACTTAAGATCATTCTCAGCACATGAGCAGAGGAACGATCAGGGTTTTTGGTGCGCTTCGAGATAAAGTAAACGATGTGCCACAAACCACTAAAAAGCAGGAGTGAACCTATCAATAGCATTATAAACATGTAATACACCTTTCTTAATAAATTACATTGAACCAATTAGCATAATGTTCCAATTAATTATAACACAGTGGATTTATGGAAGTGATATTTTATGTGTAGAGAAGAGAATCAATTGGAATAAAATGAATTCTGTTTCGTCTATTCAACAGGTAAGAGACTGTCCACTAAATTCCTGTACATCTCATTTTCACAGGATTGACTTTGCTTTCCTCCTGGGGGAGCGGTAAACTGTTGCATACGAGCATATATGGACTCAAGGTGAGAAAACGCTGCTACGATCATGGGCGTTTATTTTTGACGGATGTGGAGGAAGTCAGATTGACGGAGATGTTTTCGATGCTGCTGGGGTTGTTTGAACGGGCGGCACTGCTGATTATATTTTTATTCTTTCTGTCGAGGATACCGCGGTTTAGGCAGATTTTGCAAAAGGGAAAATTGAGATGGCAGGAGTACATTGCGGTTACGTTGTTATTCTGTGCATTTGCCATCTTTGGTACCTATACCGGAATTAATGTGGAAGGCTCGCTGGTGAATGTGCGCATTATTGCGATCATGTCTGGCGGCATTCTGTTTGGAGCGCCTGTAGGCATCATTACCGGGATTGTCTCCGGGGTGCATCGGTACTTGATCGATATGGATGGGATTACGGCGATCCCCTGTCTGATTACGAGTATCCTGGCAGGTCTGGTGTCCGGTTATATACATAAGTATACGCCCAAGTCGAAGCGCTGGATGGTCGGTATTGCGGCCGGAATGATCTGTGAGGCACTTACGATGCTGCTGATTCTGTTGTATTCCTATCCCGATCCGCTGGGAGCGGATATTGTCTCGAAGATTGCATTGCCGATGATATTGGGTGAGATGAATATTGGGCTGATCGTGCTGCTGGTGCAGAGTGTGGAAGGGGAAAAGGAAATGATTGCGGCTCGTCAGGCCAAGCTGGCGCTGGAGATTGCGAACAAGACCTTGCCATACTTCCGTTCCATTGACGAAGATTCTTTGCGGAAGATTTGCCGGATTATTCAGGAGGATATTCAGGCGGATGCGGTTGCGATTACGGATACCCGAAATGTACTGGCTTATGTGGGGTTTGGTGAGGAACGATATCATATCGGGAATGAAATTATTAGTGAGATGACGAAGAAAACGATCTCCAGCGGAGAGATTACGATTAGCAATGATGTTATTGATGAAAAAACGCCGGATATTCACTCCCTCCTCATCATTCCACTCAAAGAGCGGGGCGAAGTGACGGGGGCTCTGAAAATTTATTACCGCAAAGCGTACAAGATCACGTATCCTTTGCAAACGATGGCTGTGGGCCTGTCCCAGATTATTTCCACCCAGATGGAAGTATCTCGTGTGGAGGAGATCAAGGCTGCGGCCAATAAGGCGGAGCTGCGTGCATTACAGACCACGATTCATCCTCATTTTCTATTCAATGCGCTGAACGCCATTGCTTCATCGATTCGCACCAAGCCGGATCGGGCACGTGAGTTAATCGTTAATCTGTCGGGATATATGCGCTATAACCTGGAGCTGTCAGATGAGCTTATTGATATTCATAAGGAACTGGAGCAGGTCCGCAATTATGTAGAAATTGAGAAGGCTCGCTTCGGCAGCAGGCTTAACGTCATCTATGACATTGATGAGGTGGCTGTGCATATTCCAAGTCTGGTCATCCAGCCGCTTGTGGAAAATGCCATTATCCACGGCATTCTCAAGGTAAAAGGACCCGGGACTGTACGGATTCGGGTACAGGATTATCCTGACTTTGTGCGGATTGGGGTCAGTGACACAGGAGCAGGTATTGGAGCCGACATTATTGAGCGTGTGTACCATGACCGGATGCCTGCCAACCAAATCGGTTTGTACAACGTACATCGGCGGGTAAAGCTCATTTATGGGCAGGGGTTAACAATTACGAGGGGGGAGCAAGGAACCGATATTTTATTTGATGTACCCAAAGGAGATGTAGTGACAAGGTGATGAACGGTTAATGAGAGCCCTTATCGTTGAAGATGAAATTCCGGCAAGTGAGGAACTGAATTACTTGATACAGGAACATAGCCAAATTGAAGTGGTAGATTGTCTGGAAGATGGACTGGATGTGCTGAAGTTTCTGCAGGAGCAGGAAGTCGACGTTATTTTTCTAGACATAAACATTCCTTCGCTGGACGGCATGATGCTGGCACATCATATTGGGAAGTTTGCGAGCAAGCCATATATCGTATTTACAACAGCCTATAAGGAACATGCGGCAGAAGCTTTTGAGCTGGAGGCGTTTGACTATATTCTGAAGCCTTATGATGAGAAACGGATTGCTGCGATGCTGAATAAACTTGAAACGGCGTTCAGAAGGGATCATGAGCAGGAGAATCGTGAACGTGGCAGCGACGATGGACAGGCTAACCATGTGGCTCAAGTGAACGATGAATGGTCTGCATCCACGATGCAGGTGCGGGAATCCAATGCTCAGACGGGACGACGTATCAATCTGCTGCGCAATGACAATATTATTGTGACAGACACCGCCGATATTTATTATGCGGAAGCACAAGAGAAAGTCACGAAGGTGTATACCAAAAACGGTGAGTTTACGATGCCGGTCAGTATTTCGGATTTTCACGGCCGTTTGCCGCAAGAGACCTTTTTCCGATGTCACCGCTCTTACGTGGTGAATTTGTCTCAAATCCGTGAAATTGTGCCCTGGTTTAACAATACGTATCTGCTTCGCCTACGCGATCTGGAGGCTGAAGTGCCTGTTAGCCGGGGCAAGGTCAAGGAATTCAGGCAGCTCATGCGCATCTAGAGGCATTTCATTCCGCTTCTGATGCAACTCATGCTCAAATCGGTGTAATGAATCCCCTTTCATGTATGATTAGCTTGTGAACGCATTCATATATATGACATCGGCAAAGGGGAGATTACGATGAAAGCAGCTATTTCATCCACACCTAATTCAGCATCTACATCTATGAAAATGAACCGCTGGCTTATTGTACTGGGCACCATTATTGTACAAATGGGTCTCGGAACCATCTACACCTGGAGTTTATTTAATCAACCGCTGTCTGATCGTTTCGGATGGGACGTCAGCTCGGTCGCGATAACTTTTTCGATAACCAGTTTTGCTTTGGCATTTGCCACACTGTTTGCAGGACGACTGCAAGAACGATGGGGGCTTCGTCGCCTGATTCGGGTAGCCGGTGTGGTGCTTGGTCTGGGACTCGTGCTTAGTTCTCAAGTGAGTTCGTTGACACTGCTCTACATCTTGGCTGGATTTGTGGTTGGATTCGCCGATGGTACGGCATATATTACTTCCCTGTCCAACCTGATCAAATGGTTTCCTGAGCGAAAAGGTCTGATCTCGGGTATTTCGGTCGGGGCCTTTGGTACGGGTAGTCTGTTGTTCAAATACGTGAACTCGGCATTAATCGGTGCTGTTGGTCCTGCTCAAGCCTTTATGTATTGGGGCATTATTGTATTGGTATTGATTGTGGGCGGCTCGTTCCTGATCCGTGAAGCGGTAGTTCGTGAACAAGCTCCAGCAAGCAGCACCGAAGGTCCGAAGCAACAAGAAGTACGTCATGATTATACGGTCAAAGAAATGCTGCGTACGAAAGAAGCTTACATGCTGTTCGTTATTTTCTTCACGGCATGTATGAGTGGGCTATATCTAATCGGTATTGTGAAAGACATCGGTGTGCAGCTGGCAGGACTTAACGTGGCTACAGCTGCCAATGCGGTGGCGATGGTTGCCATCTTTAACACCGCTGGACGTATCATTCTGGGTGCGCTGTCGGATAAAGTGGGACGGATGAAAGTCATTGCCGGAGCACTGCTGGTTACGGCTGTTGCCGTAATGACGCTGAGTCTGGTACCGCTGAGCTTTGGCATCTTCTTCGCCTGTGTAGCCGCTATCGCGTTCTGCTTTGGTGGCAATATCACGGTCTTCCCGGCGATTGTGGCAGATTACTTCGGACTGAAAAATCAGAGCAAAAACTACGGCGTCATCTATCAGGGATTTGGATTGGGTGCCTTGGCCGGATCGTTTATCAGCGCCCTGCTGGGCGGATTCCACCTTACCTTTATTGTGATCGCCGTACTGTGTGCCGTCTCGCTCCTGCTGGCGTTGATTATTACGCCTCCGGGTCAGGGACGTCGTACACGTCAACGTGAACAGCAGATGAATCTTAACCCTTCATCCCGGGCAAGCTGATCGTATGGGGACGAAGTTCTATTTTATAAAAAGCAAGCTGGGCGGTCTCTGTGGAGGCCGCTTTTTTGGTACCAGCTCAACCGGAGAGGAGAGAGACTTCTGTACATGAAGCGGTTGTGTGCAATGCATACTTTGCTTCTGGTATACTCTAGGTGAAATCAAAAGAGCAAGTTCTTGTTAGCCATTTAGAGGAGGTATGTCCGTCATGAATTTCTTGAAATATGCATCATCTGATTTTGCTGATTATTATGCTCTTGTGTCCAATATTGAAGTTATGCAACAAATTACCGAACGTGCTCTGCCTGAGCATGAAGCTACAGCGGAATTTGAATCCATGCTGAATTATAATCAGGGGAATGACTGCGGATATTATCGGATATCCGGTGAAGACGGGGTAGGGATGGCCTACGCTAAACTGATCCCGGATGAATCCGATTCATCGCGGGCGGAAATGGGTTATATGATTCTGCCTGAACACTGGGGGAAAGGACACGGGACTTCCATTGCAGCTCGGCTGATTATTCAGGCACAAGCGGCAGGAATTGCTGTACTCTATGCGGTTATCGATCCGTCCAATGCGGCATCCCGTCAAATATTGCTCAGACAGAACTTTGTATCCACATGGGTGGGGGATTATGAGGGATTACCCGGCGAAATTCTGGAGCTGAATCTTCAGGTAAAGCGCTAAGGGATCAGGCTTGCGGGTAATACATACTATCCCGGGCATTTTGCATCACTTCGATGGGAACTCATCATTCGAAAGCACGCGAAATGCTCATACAGAGATTTGGAGGAGATGGAGATGAGCAATACTGCAATGGAACAATTGAATTTATTGCTGCCCGAATGGCTGGAGACCAGCCGTTTGCATACTGGACAGGGGAAGGTGGCTTCTTATATTCCCGAGTTGTTCAAGGCTTCGCAGGACGAACTGGGTATACATATCATGAACGCCGAAGGCAATCATGTGTCGGCCGGAGATTGTGGTGTCCCGTTTACGATGCAAAGTATCTCCAAGGTATTTACACTTATTCTGGCTCTGATGGATCATGGGGAGGAAGCGGTCTTTTTTAATGTAGGAAAAGAACCTACCGGGGATGATTATGACTCCATGATCAAGCTCGAACTGGTGGAACCGGGCATTCCGTTTAATCCATTGATCAATGCGGGCGCGATTACGGTATCGTCCCTGATTGGCGGGGATTGCAAAGAGGAGAAGTCCCGGCGCATTTTGGAATTTTTCCGTAAGCTGGCGAATAATGATCGACTGGACTACAACGAAGCAGTATATCGGTCCGAATGGGAAACTGGCCATCTGAACCGCTCGCTTGGTTATTTTCTGAAGCATAATGGCGTACTCAAGGATGATGTCGAAGATGTGCTTGCCGTCTATTTCCGCCATTGCTCCATCGAGGTGACTTGTGCGGATCTGGCCCGTATGGCACTGGTGCTTGCTTATGACGGGACAGATCCCATCACTGGAAATGAGCTTATCCCTCGTCGTTATGTACAGATTGCCAAAACGTTCATGACCACCTGCGGTATGTATAATGCATCCGGCGAATTTGCGATTCAGGTCGGACTGCCTGCCAAGAGTGGAGTGTCGGGTGGAATACTGACCCTGGTTCCAGGACAGTTTGGCATCGGTCTTGTAGGTCCGGCTCTGAATCGGAAAGGAAACAGCATTGCAGGCGTGCATCTGCTTGAGCGTCTTTCCAAGGAATTTGACTGGAGTTTATTCTAATGAAGTCCTTGAAGCCATCTCCTTACCCTCCTGAGTAGCCGATGAATCACCAATCCGTCCTTTTGCTTCTTTGGAACGAAATGCCCCATGTGGATGTGGCTTGTCGGCTGCTTCAGTCCTGCAACAGAATGTGTAGGAAAACGGTCCTGCATGGCAACAGCCATGCTGCATCTATTCCGGTGTACCCGCAATGCCAGCCCGCCTCATTCATTCGCGAGTACCACATCTGTAATGAGATTCATCTGAATGTCCCGGGTCCCGCTCTCCATCAGCAGCTTAAGGGTACGGGCAGGGGAGTCCAATCGGAGCACCTGTCCGGTAAAGCGGATATCATCATGTTCATGGAACAGGGTGATGGTGACAGCATCCCCGAGCACCATCGAGTTACTAAGCAAACGGGACATTTCTTCCGCTGCCTGGGCATCCAGGGATGGACGGGTACGGGGAGCGAGCTGCTCCTGATGAATGATATAGGCCTCCCGGTGTTCGGGAAGCATCATGCGCGAGGACTCAAAGATTCCGTTTTGCTGCAATTTTTTACTCATTTATAGTGACCTCCAATTTTATGAGAACGGTCCTGTGCCTGTGCGGACGAGCAGAGCGAGGAGGCCCGCATAATCGCGGTATCTCCGAACTTGCGCTTGATGTCATCCGTGGCGCGTTCCAGTTCTCTTTTACGTTCACGGTCATCGAACCAGGATAGCTGTACTTCGGAATCGGGCACGAGTCCGGTCAATGACACGCTGATGCGGCGAATGGGTAATCCGTCCCAATGGCGCAGAAACAGAGCAGCTGCCGCATCGTATACTTCATCGGTGATGTTGGTAGGTTCATTCACCTTCATCTGGCGGGAGAAGCCGGTTGGACGATCATAATCCTGCCCCCGACATCCAACAGAGACGACATTACCCATGAGCGATTTGTCCCGGGAACGCCTGCTGACCAGCTCTGCCAATTCGAGCAGCACCACCTTGATGTCCGCCCACGATTCATAGTCCCGAGGCAATGTCATCTGATGTCCAATGCCCTGCTGCTGGTGAGCATATGTCCCGGGTTTTACCGGAGAATCATCGATCCCGCGGGCAATACGCCACAATACCTCACCGTTTACCCCCCAACGCTCTCTCAGCCGGGACAACGGAGTCTGTGCCAGATCACCGATCGTATGAATCCCCATCTTGTAGAGATGCTGTCCCATCCGGGAACCGACCATAAACATGTCTCGAACAGGTTTATTCCACAGCGTTTTCTGCATGTCCTTGCGGGGCAGTGTATAGATACCTCCCGGGACTTTTTTGGCATACAGGTCACAGGCCATCTTGCTAACAACCTTGGTGTCGCTGATGCCAACGCGGATATAGACACCAGTCTCTTCCATCACCCTGTCCTGAATGCTGCGGGCAATGGTTTCAGGGCTGCCGAACAGGTCCAAACTTCCGGTGACATCGAGAAACTGCTCATCAATACTATACGGTTCAACCAGATCGGTATAGGACTGAAGGATACGGGTAATGTGTAGGGAAACACGAATATATTCAGCCATCCGGGGACGAATGACGACAACATCGGGGCATTTGGCGAGAGCCTCACCCAGCCGTTCTGCTGTAGTAATTCCATAGGACTTGGCGAGTGGGCAGGCTGCCAGAATAATACCCGAACGGCGTGCGGGATCTCCCGCAACAACAAGCGGACGGTCTCTGTATTCGGGATGTGCAGATTTCTCTACACTGGCATAAAACGACTGGCAATCGGCCAGCATAATGACACGTCCGTCTTTGCGGGGCATAGTACTTCTCTCCTTTTATTCATAAATCGGCTACTTCTGTACAACGATGGAACTCATTCAGCCAACGTTATTTTACAGTTTACTTACAGTATGGAACAAGTGTTCCTGTTTTATAAGCATATCTGACAATGTCAGATGCGGCAACCGGAATTATTTTGCAAATTGGACACAATTATTGAACGGACCTAATAGAGTCAAAATTTAGGAAATTAGATGTATTTTTTTACATTTCGTGTAAGAGATCCGTGACTTCCGGGTGAGGACCGGGTGTTCATTCAGCTTTATGTAAAAGTAATATAAATGGGCACAGTCCTATAAGGGGGGACTGATGTCCTTTTTTCATTTTCTGCACTTTTCAGAAAACCTTGATAGGGCGCGGGTTTTCAAGGATACGTTATCGGACTATAGTATCAATTTTGTAATCTTTATGGGTAATACTGTAAAAACGTCCGCAACTTTAAAGTATCAATAGCGTTTAATGGGGTAAGCGTTCAAGCGGAAACAGATCTCACAATCCGCGTTGCATATAACAATAACGGGTAGAGATGTGCAAGGCTGGAAGAACCTCAAACGGACGGTTAAAGTAGCCTATATTCGTGTTCATGGAGGATGAGGGCCAGAAGGTCACCTGGATGCTAGTTGATGGCGGTTTTTACGAATTATGGGCAGAATGTTGCAGTTTACGTTTGCTTCCATCAGCCTAGTTACAAATGCAGAGACTTAGAGCTATAGTGAGAACACACCGCTGACATCTCTACCCAAAGCGGACATCCGAAGCGGGATTCCCCGCATACCTTCATGTCATTCAAGATCTGAACTGAAGCAGGATGCATACTAGAGAGGTGAGCAATTAAGAACCATGAGCAGACGAAGACGAAAGCGCTGGTTGTTGACGATGTTGACCGGAGCGGCCGTAGTGACGGGCGGAATATTTGCCGGTTGGCACTACATGCAACCCCAGCTCGTTACGTACACAGCGGAGAACGGTACGGAGATGAAATTCAGGACCGATGGAGACCGGTTCATGGAATATGGACCCGATGGCACATGGCGGGAGATGTTCGTCAAAGGGGTAAACCTGGGCGCAACATCACCGGGACATTACCCGGGCGAATTTCCGTTGACCAAAGAGGATTACTTGAGGTGGTTCCAGCAGATTGAGGATCTTGGAGCCAATGTGATCCGGGTGTATACGGTGCATGAGCCGATTTTTTACACAGCATTGGTTGATTATAATCGCGGCAGGGAGCAACCGTTATATTTTATACAGGGCATATGGTCGCCGGAAGAAGAACTGATCGAGAAGCAGGATGCCTATGCTGACCATATTGAGCAGACGTTCAAGCAGGAGATTGAAAAGGCGGTATCCGCTGTATATGGTGATGCGGACATTCCCGATAAACCGGGCGAGTCAAGCGGTAAATACAAGACGAATGCCGGGAAATACCTGATGGCTTGGCATGTGGGTACCGAGTGGGACCCTTCGATGGTGAACAACACGAATGAGAGCCATCCCGATGTGCCGCAGTATAAGGGCGTTCATTTTTCCGGGACGCAGGATGCATCACCGTTTGAAAATTGGCTGGCCGAGCTACTGGACTATACCGCCGTATTGGAGAAGAAATACGGATGGGAGCATCCGATGACCTTCACCAACTGGGTAACTACTGACGTGTTGGATCATCCGGGCGAGCCGCTATTCGAGGAGGATCTGGTCAGTGTAGATGCACGCCATATTCAACCGGAAGAGTGGCAGGGCGGATATTTTGCAGCATACCATGTGTACCCTTATTACCCGGATTTGTTCCATACGGACCAGACACTTCAGACCATCAAGGACGAGAACGGCGAGTACAACACGTACAAAAGTTATCTACGCAAGCTCAAAGCCGAGTTTTCCGATATGCCTGTAATGATTACAGAGTACGGTGTACCGTCTTCGCTGGGAATTTCCCATCTGGGTATGGGAGGCCGGGATCAGGGCGGACATAACGAGGTGGAGCAAGGAGAAATCGACGCATCGCTGACTCAGGATATTTATGACGAAGGGTATGCGGGAGCGATTTTGTTCATGTGGCAGGATGAGTGGTTCAAGAAAACCTGGAACACAATGCCGCTGGAAATTCCAGCTGATCGGCGTGCCTACTGGTTGAACGTGCTGACGAATGAGAAAATGTTTGGTCTGCTCGCCATGGACCCTGGTAAACAGGAACAGCTAACCATAGACGGTAAACTGGATGACTGGAATGCGCTGAAGAAGGAAGAGGTCACCGTCTGGCCAGGCAAGGTCGATGGCATCAAGGAAATGAAGATGACCCATGATGAAGCCTACCTGTACATCGGCATGACGCTGGATCAGCCTTTTGACCCGGATCAGACCTTGCTGCGCATTGGAACGAATACGCTGGATGGTGGCAATCAGCCAGGCACGAGGCTTCCGGATCGAACACTCAGTGATGGTCTCGAAACGGTGATCACACTAGGACAGGATGCTGAATCGCAAGTGGAGATCGCCAAAGACTATGACTTTAACCAGCGGCTCTATGGCAAGGACGGTTACGGGATGCTGCCGGAAGAGCAAAAGAATGCAGCAGATCCATTCCATCCATGGAATCTGGCGGTCAGCCTGAGGATGACCCCACCGGATACCCGGTCTGCCCAACCGTTCATGAATGAAAAGGTCGGTACATTGAAGCGGGGAACGACTGCTCCAGATCAGTCCGATACCGATTCGTTAACCGCCTGGCAATATAACGGTAATCAGGTTGAGATGCGTATTCCCTGGATGCTGCTTGGATTCGGTGACCCAAGTTCACTGCAAGCCATCAAGTATGGTGCGCTGAAGGGTGGACGGGAATTCGAAACGGTCGCGGTCAAGGGCGTCACTCTGGTTCCGTGGCTAATGGATCGTTCTACTGGAGATATCTCTTGGCCCGGTGGTGAACAGAAGACACTGGATGTGAAGACATTGCCTATATACAGCTGGCAGCCATGGGAGCAAGTACAGTACAGTGAGCGACTAAAACTGAGCTACGAGGAAATGAAGAAACGGTATGAACAAATTCCAAGTTTTCAGACCGAATAAATGAGTATAAAGGAGGACCTTTTCACATGTTTCCGAATTTGGCTTTGGCTTATCTATTTCTATACATCTGTACAGCGCTCGTCGTTGTGGGTGTGATCCTGCTGTTTGCCATGAAAATGTCCCACAACGGCAAACGGCGCAAGATTGAATTTTATAAATTAAAACAGCGTGATTACTTTACGTATCTCCAGACGGCGCTGACAGAGGACAGTCCCCTGCGATTGCCACCTGGGAAGCTGGCTCGGCTTGAGCGCCGGGTCATCCAGAGCAAGCTTATTGAGTGGATTGATCAGTTCAAGGGAGAGTATCGCAACAAATTGATTGTACTCTGCCGTGAAGCCGGATTTGTAGAGCAGGACCTGAAGGAACTGAGCCGTATTCGTTACGGACGCCAAATTGATGCGGCTTATCGATTGGGCGGCATGCGTTGTCCAGAGGCTGTTCCAGGTTTGATGGAATTGCTTAAGGATGAGAAGCCGGGTCCGATGGCGATTATGATTGGTCGTTCGATCGCAAGATGTACCACTCGCCAGGGTGAACTGAAAGACATGCTCGCGCTGCTGTTAACCAAAGGAAAATCGATTCATCATCTGGCAGCAGATATTTTGCTCGAAACCAGTCTGGACACAAGCCGAATTCTCATTGAATTGCTGGAAGACCGCAATCCTGATTTTGTCAAAGTGGGACTCGTAGCGATGTGGGGACAGGCTGTACCGGAAGTGATGCCTGCACTCGACAGACTCGTAGGTGCAGAACACCAGGATGTACGGGCAGAAGCGGTGAAGCTGTATCTCAGCGCAAGTCCGGCACTTCAGGACGAGACCATTCTGAAGCTTATGCAGGATTCGGACCCGGAGGTGCGTGCCGAAGTGGTTCTGGCGCTCGGTTCGAAACATGCGGCAGGCAGCATTCCACTGCTGCGCAAAGCGCTGCGTGACGAAGACTGGGGTGTACGCTATAACAGTGCGGAGAGCCTGAGCAAGTTGGGCGAACCGGGATTTGAAGCCTTGTGTCAGGCCGCCGTGCAGGGTACAGGTGCTGAAAGAGAGATTGCCATGCAACAGATTGAGAGCACGATGCAGCACTCAGGAACAGACCACAAAGCCGTTGACCAGATGATTGCACATAACAAAAAAAGGCTGCTGTATGATCGGTACTTCGGTCCCGTACGCGGGAACCGGACGACAAGCAAGAAACGTACAGGTGTGGCTGCGGTAGGAGGGGATTACACTGCTTAGAGATCTACTATTAATCTATGGCATGGTCGCGATCTACTATGTCGTTGCCGTAAATACGCTCTATTTTTCCATTCTGGCCTTATCATTCCGTAACATTTGGACGATCTTCAGGCGGTCGCAATATTCCAAATACAATACATTATCAGGATCGGAGCTCGTACCATCGGTTTCCTTGCTGGTGCCTGCATACAACGAGGAACTGACGATTATTGAAAATGTGAACTGCCTGATGACGCTGAATTATCCAACATATGAAGTCATCGTGGTGAATGATGGCTCCAGCGATACCACCTTAAAGGTGCTGCTGGAAGAATATCGACTTAAACCAGTACCGAACACGAAGATCCGGGGCAAGATTTCCTGTCAGAAAATTCGCGGGATCTACCACAATCCGGAATTCCCGGACCTGTATGTCATTGATAAGGAAAACGGCGGGAAGGCCGATTCCCTCAATGCTGGAATTAACCTGTCCCATTACCCGCTGATCTCTTCCATTGATGCCGACTCTTTGCTGGAGAAGGATGCCCTGATTCGCATGGCTCGCATGTATATGGAGAATCCGGAAGAGACGGTTGCTATTGGCGGGGATGTACGGATCGCTAACGGCTGCAAAATCGAAAACGGGGCAGTGCAGGACGTTTCACTGCCTCGCAAGATTTGGCCGATGTTCCAGTCCATCGAGTATCTCAAAGCATTTCTCGGCGGACGGATCGGTTGGAGTCACATGAATGGTCTGATTATTGTCTCGGGTGCCTTCGGTATGTTCCGCAAGGATGCGGTTATCGCCGTTGGGGGATATCGGGACGGTTATCCGGGTGAAGACATGAACATTATCATCAAGCTTCACCGTTATATGCTGGAGAACAAATTGAAATACCGCGTAGCCTTCTGCCCTGAGGCCGTGTGCTGGACACAGGCGCCGGATTCCTACCGGATCTTGTCCAGTCAGCGCAAGCGCTGGGGACGCGGAAATCTGAAGAACATGCTTGAGAACCGCGGCATGTTGTTCAACCCGAAATATAAAGTCATGGGCATGCTGACCATGCCGTACAACATCCTTTTTGAAGCGCTGAATCCGTATTTCCGTATTACCGGACTTCTCGCTCTCACGGGATATGTACTAATGGATATGACCCAGTGGCCGATACTTGTGCTCTTTGGATCGCTCAACATTGTGAGTGGTTATCTGCTCAGTGTGGGAGCTCTTGTGCTCGAGGAAATTGCATTCAAGCGGTATAACAAGCTGTCCGATCTGGTCAAAATGCTGTTCTACTCCGCTCTGAAATTCGTCGGCTATCATCAGCTCGGCGTGCTGTGGAGATTGCAGGGGCATATTCAGTTCATGCAAAAAAACAATTCATGGGGTACCATGACACGCCAGAGCTGGTCCGAGGAAGAGAAAACAAGCGAGGCGGCTTAAGCACAGCGTAATCAAAGTAATACAGCAGAAATCATATAGATGTTCAACTAAACATTTACACGGGAACGGAGAGGACAGAAATAACCTGAAGAAGCGAAGCGTTCGCCTTTATCCCCGGATTTCCCCTTGTCAGAAAGCAATCAAAAAATCTGGGGATAACAGCGATCGGAAGGTTGTTCTGTTATCGAAGTGTCAGTGTAAATACCCATTAGTTGAACTTGTATAGATAACCGAGGGAGAAGGGTGGAAAAGAACATGCCAAATACGGCGACATTGCAGCGTGAGGCTGCCGTTAATGTGTACCGCAGTGTAGAACAGGGATTGAAAGAAACGGGTGCCGAAACATGCGGCTTAATGTTCATCCATTGTGCAGGGCAGTCTCAGCCGGAGCAGCAGGTCAGGACACATCTGGAGCAGAACGGTGAGTCTGCGTTTCAGGTGTGGGTGGATGGAGCCACACAGGCGATTGCGGTCCTGCTGCCGGGGTTGACACTGGATGAGGTTCATTATGAGGGGCTTCGCATCAAGCATGAACTGCAGGAGACGGTACCTGGTGCCGATCCGCAAATCACGCTGGCAAGTTTCCCGGCAGGTGAGCGTCCTTCCAAGGCAACCATTCAACATATGGCTGAGTCCGCGAAGCTGGTAGACCCGTCGGAGATTCATATCTACACGCTGGACAAGACGGCAGACGAGCCGGAACGAATTTTGATTGTGGACAACGATCCGACGGTACGCGAGTTTCTGCAATTGCGGCTGAAGATGCAAGGGTACGAAACCTATGAAGCGGTGGATGGGCTGGCTGCATTGGAGCTGATTGAGAAAATCACGCCCGATCTGGTGCTGACCGAATTGAATCTGTATGGCATTGATGGCCTGCCGTTCATTCAACATATCCAGAACCTTGATGTGGAGCAGCCGCCCAAAATCGTCGTTTTGACGGAGCAGCGTGTAGAACAGACGATCAGCCAATGCTTCCGCAGCGGGGTCGATGATTATATGACCAAACCGTTCTCACCTGTGGAGCTGGATGCCCGAATCAGGCGTTGCCTGCATTAGACGCAATCACCAGCACAACCAGGAGAGACAGTAGCCTATTAATCTCGATTAAAACAAATAAGAACATTTACAGACAAACATCTATCAAATGGATTCGTCAATCAACCAAACAAATACACTTTGGAGGGAATATCATGGAGAATCAACAATTCCACACATTACTGAATGCGATTGAAAATAAAGAAGCGGTGCTCGGCGTGGTCGGGCTCGGTTACGTAGGGTTACCACTTGCGGTGGAAATGGTCAATCAGGGTTTCACGGTAATCGGAATTGATCTGGATGCATCCAAAGTGGAGAGCATCTATCAAGGAGATTCCTATATTCATGACATTTCGTCCGAGGAATTGAAAAAAGTAATGCAAAGCGGCCGCTTTCAGCCAACAACGGACTACAGCATGCTGCGCGTGATCGACGCACTGAGCATCTGCGTACCTACACCGCTTAGTGAAAATCAGGACCCGGATACGTCTTATATCGAGACGGTTGTGGATCAGATCAAACTGCACATGAAACCAGGTATGCTGATTACGCTGGAGAGCACCACTTATCCAGGTACAACCGAAGAACTGATTCAGGATGAGCTGGACAAGATCGGACAAGAAGCAGGAAAAGATTACTTCCTTTGCTTCTCGCCTGAACGTGTGGACCCGTCCAACGGACGATTCACTACCTTTAATACACCGAAAGTAATCGGTGGAACAACGGAAGCTTGCCTCAAGCTGGGAACAGCATTGTACAGCAAATACGTTGAAACGGTTGTACCCGTTTCTTCGCCAAAAGTGGCTGAAATGTCCAAACTGCTGGAAAATACGTTCCGCAGCGTAAACATTGCCTTTGTTAATGAAATGGCGATGATGTGTGATCGTATGGGCATTGATATCTGGGAAGTTATCGACGCAGCTGCGACGAAGCCGTTTGGCTTCATGCCATTCTATCCGGGCCCTGGCATCGGCGGTCACTGCATTCCGCTTGATCCGATGTACTTGTCCTGGAAGGCCAAAGGATTCCGTTTCTACAGCAAATTCATCGAGCTGGCACAATCCACTAATGACAACATGCCATATTATGTACTGAACAAAACATCTACGATCCTGAATGAGTACGCGAAATCCGTACGTAAATCCAACATTCTGTTGCTCGGTATGTCGTACAAGCCGAATATTGCCGATTTGCGTGAATCTCCTGGACTGGAAGTCTATGAACTGTTCAAGGAAGGTGGAGCCAATGTCAGCTATTATGATCCACATGCTGAATCGTTCCTGGACAAGCATGGCGAGACGGTATATAGCGAAGTGTTCAATCTGGAGCAGTTCAAGAAATACGATTGCATCGTGCTGATCACCAACCACAGCGATTTGCCTTACTTCGATATTGCCGAGATGGGTGTACCGATTCTGGATACACGTAATGCGTTCAAAACGTACACACATCCGCACATTTACAAGATTGGTCATTCGGTACAGCACCCTGTGCTTGAGCCAAGTGAAGCGTTGCTCGTCTGAGGAATATAATGAACAAGTGGGGCAAACTGTCGGTGAAGGCAAAATGGGCCATTCTGGCCCTGCTGTTCTGCCTGCTGCTTCTGCCCTGGCTACTCAAATGGTTCTCACATGAGGAACACAAAGCGACCTGGCTGTGGGACGCTTCCATTATTGCAGAGCAGACGCCCGAGATTATCTCCTTCTCCAAAGCACAGGGCGTAGATACCATTTTCCTGCAAATCCAGGATGAGGTTTCGGATGAGACGTACCGCAAATTCATTGCGGCTGCCCGGCAGGCTGAGATCGAAGTGCATGCTCTGAACGGTCATGCAGACTGGGCTTATACGGAGAAGCGGGAAGAGGGACTTGCGTTTATTGAAAAAGTACGAGCCTATAATGCGGCTTCGGCCAAAAATGAACGCTTTGAGGGCATTCAGCTGGATGTGGAGCCTTATCAGCTAAAACGCTGGGAGAACGAGCAGAACAGCGTGATTGCGGAGTGGAGCGACAACATGAAGGCCTGGACCCAAGCCGGATCTGATGCCGGACTGTACATGAGCGCCGCGATCCCTTTCTGGCTGGATGCTCGTGAGTCGGCAGAAGGCGGGGGTACATTCAGCCGCTGGGTGATTGACCATTTTGATGCAGTAGCTATTATGGCTTATCGGGATAGTGGTCAACAAATGTATGATCTGTCCAAGGAAGAGCTGGACGAAGCGGATGAGCTTGGCAAGAAAGTATGGGTTGGAGCCGAGCTCGCAGACACCCATGAAGGCGATCATCTAACCTTTTTCAGCAAATCCATTACCAATATGGACGAAGAAATGAAGAAAGTTTTTGATCTTGGCGCTTCTCATTCCTCTTTTGCAGGTGTGGCTGTGCATCATTATGAAGCATGGTATGCGAAGGAAAACGGCGTTCCGCTGGCTCGAAAGAGCGAGGAGAAGAAGTAGCAGGAGCATATGCATAGGCATGTGGTTAACAGAAAGATCGTTGTGAATTGTAAACGGGAAAAGGCAGGTCTCCGTCAAGGAGGCTTGCCTTTTTGCTTTGGGTAGTTTTAGGTAGCTTTCAGTAGCGGGCGATTGGCGACAAATCAGCTTTTGTTGTTCTCGGCTGTTCGATATCGGTTGGGAGGCAGACCGACCTGCTTTTTGAATGCTTTGGAGAAGGAAAACAGGTCGGGGTAACCTACCGAGTGCGCTACTTCAGTTAACGTTAAAGGGGTCTGCACAAGCAGCCGTTTGGCCTGATTCATTTTGAGACGTTGAATATACTGGACAGGGGACAAGCCGTAGGCTTTGCGGAATTGTTTGGCAAAATGGGTCCGATCCACGCCTGCGTGTGAAGATACACCTTCCACCGTAATGCCGCCGGCAAAGTGAATATCCATGTACTCTTTGCCCTTTTGCAGCCATGGTGTGGCAGCGTCTGGTTGAAGTGCTCGGGTAGCGGGCGATTTGGCAATTCGATCAAACAATCCGAGAAAACGGGTAAGTCGTCCCAGGTCGCTTGCGCCTCCCTGAGGTTTGCGAACCTCTTCCATAAAGGCGCGCATGCCACTTGCCGTCTCCGGGGTGAGTACACCTGAACGATGCGGCGCGTCCGGGGTGAGCCCGATTCGTGCCAGAAGTTCGGCTGCATGTTTTCCGTCAAAGGCAATGAAAATTTTGTGCAAAGACTCCTTCGGGTCAGACCAGTACTCATGGGTAACCTGTGGATACAGGCAGAAGGCATCGCGGGCACGCAGGGAATAACGATGTCCGTTCTGTATGAATGTTCCCTCGCCCTCCAGAACAAAGATCAAATAATGAAAAGGCGTCGTTCGCGGGCCAATATGATAGTTGCTCTTGGCTATATTACGGCCGATTCGAATCGGCCAAGCTCCACCGGCTTTCTCGAATTCGGACGGAGTGAAAAAAATAATATCCAAAAACTCGTGGTGGTCCTCCTTCATGCTCTCGATCATCAGGAACACCTCTTTAATATAAGTATAGTTTGTAATCTCTGAAAGGTTCTCTTATAACCTATTATACAGGTGGGTTTTGTAAATATTCAAGATGAGGAAGACCTATTCCTGTGAATTCACCACAAAATGACAAAATAAAATTGCCGCGAAATGACATTGATCACAGACAAATCAATTGGTATGATGTCCATACCTATTAAACCAAGTTAATTAATCGGCATTTGGAAGTATTCTACTTATAAAATGATTAGAAATTAGGCGCACTTTAAAAATAAGGTATAACGAGTGCGAACGTAGTGGAGGGTACGAAATCGATTCTGAAGAAACGCAATGTTTGCCTTTATAACAGTGATCGAAAGAACGATTCGTAACCGGAACGGCCAATGTGCACAACACTGATCTTATTTTTAACATGAGACTTTATTTATTCATAGAAGGGAATGACTTGTGTGAGCGAACAGGAAGAGATGAAATTTGGCTGGTTTTTGCCTACAGCAGGAGACGGAAAATATGTGGGGGTTGCCCCGGAACGGGAACCGAGCCTGGATTATTTGGTTCAAGTGGCGCAGACGGCGGAGACGGCAGGTTTTGAATTTGTATTGATTCCGACAGGAGGAGCTTGTCTGGATGCGTGGGTTGTGGGTTCGGCTGTCATGAGTCACACGAAAACATTGCGTCCACTTGTGGCTATTCGCCCGGGTCTGGTCACCCCTGTATTGGCTGCGCGAATGGGAGCGGCACTGGATCAACTGTCTGGTGGTCGTGCCATGATCAATGTAGTGACAGGCAGCTCGGTTCGGGATCTGGAGGAACTGGGAGATCCACTGGCTCATGCCCATGATGAACGTTATGAACGCGCGAGCGAGTACATGGAAGTGATGAAGCGTTCATGGACGCAATCGACCGGGCTCAATCTGACCGAGTTTGCTGGAAGTGGTGCTCAGTCGAATCAGGAAGCATCCGATGATAATCAGGAGTTTAACGGTAAATATTACAATTTCAAAGCCCCGGTTGGCATGCCTGAAACGGTGCAAAAGCCGTATCCGCCATTCTACCTCGGAGGAAGTTCACCGATTGCGAAACGGGTAGCTGTTGAACATGCAGATACATTCCTCATGTGGGGCGAGCCGCATGACTGGATTCAGGAGCAGATCGAAGAAATTGAAGTCATTCGCGAACAGATCAAAGAGGAAACCGGTCAAGATCGCCAGTTGCGTTACGGCATGCGAGCACAGGTACTCATCCGGGATACCGAAGAAGAGGCATGGGCGGCGGCTTGGGAGATTATTAGCAAAGTCCCACCTGAAGCGATCGAGAAAGCCAAAGCAGCCTTTGCGGAAACGGATGCGACCAACCAGCGCAGACAGAATGAATTGCGGGAACTGTCCGAGAAGCAGCAGTTCGTCGTAGGTCCAAACCTGTGGACAGGTTTGTCTGTTGTGCGTTCCGGCGGAGCGATCCTTATTGTGGGTACAGCCGAACAGGTTGCTGAGCGCTTGATGGAATACGGGGACTTGGGCGTAACGACATTCATTCTGTCCGGTTATCCGCATCTGGAAGAAGCCGAAATTTTTGGACGGACGGTTATGCCGATCATTCGTGAGAAGTGGAAAACAAGACAAAAACAGCATTCAGTTACTACCAATTAAGTGAGTTAACCCTTTTTTTACACTTTAACGGAGAGAGCAGAACCGATCTGAAGAAGCGAAGCGCTCGCCTTTATCACCGGATTTTCCCATTTGAAAGGAATAATTCAAAAAATCCGGGGATAACAGCGATCGGAAGATGGTACTGCACTCGGAGTGCCCAGTGTAAAAACATTCGTGCAACTTACATTAAACATCCTTCAGGAGGTCTTCTTTCATGAGAAAAAAACAAAAATATATCCTGCCCCTCGTCAGTATGCTGGTGATGTCCATCCTGTTGTCTGCTTGCGGCGGCGGGGATACTGCTTCATCAGGAGAGAGCGGCTCCTCCGGTTCAGGCAAAGTAACAATCAGCTTCATGCACTGGCGTGGAGAGGATGTGGAGGCGCTGAACAAGACGATTGATGCGTTTGAAAAGGAAAATCCGAACATCCATGTGGAAATGCAGACTCTCCCTTCGGACCAATATCAATCCACTGTACAATCCAAAATCAGTGATGGTTCGGTTGGGGATGTATTTGCTTCCTTCCCTGGTGCACAGTTCGAAGCCTTCACCAAAGCCGGATTGTTTACGGATCTGACTGGATCGTCGTTTCTGTCAGCCTACAATCCAAAGCTGATTGAAGCAGGCCAGCACGATGGCAAGCAATATGCAATTCCTTATCAACTCGTATACAACGATCCAATCTACAATGTGAAGCTGTTCGAAAAATACGGACTGACCCCGCCAACGGATTGGGAAGGTTTCCTTGCGCTTTGTCAGACCCTGAAAGACAACGGCATTATTCCGATTGCATTTGCTGGAGCGGACATTGGTCCGGGCCAATTCATGAATACGATGGTGATGAACAATGCGCCGAGTGACGACATTTTTACCAAAGTGGAAGCTGGCGAAGCAAAACTGACGGATGAGTTTTGGGTGAAAACATTGACTCAAATTAAAGAACTGAACGACAAAGGTTACTTCCAGCAGGATGCACTGGGAACGAAAGACCCGGCAGCGGGAGCACTCTTTATCCAGGAGAAAGCAGCCATGCTGGCAAGCGGTTCGTATCAGTTGGCACAGAACAAGGTGCAAAATCCGAATCTGGAGCAAAAACTGCTCGCACCGATTACCGTAAGTGCCGATCAAGCGAAGGTTGAAGGCGTTCATACCACGACATTTATGCTCGCGGTGAACAGCAAGTCCAAACACCCGGAAGAAGCGAAGAAGTTCATCGAATTCCTGAGCAGTCCGGAAGTGGCTGGCGAATATGCCAACCAGACAGGACAGAACGTAACAGTGAACGATGTAAAGTACGATACACCCGAGCTTCAGGTTGCCGGAGATTGGGCGAGCAAAAAGACCGTGTTCCAGCCACGGTTCACCATCCTGAATGGAGATAATCAGAAAGCAGTAACAAACTCCATTCAGGCTGTACTGAGCGGCACTTCTCCTGAAGAGGCAGCGCAGCAGGCACAGGCCATCATTGATCAGCATATCGGGAAATAAGCAATGAAGAACCGTATTCAGCTATCCCTGTTTTTGTTACCCGGGTTGCTGCTGTACGTTGCACTGTTCGTATTTCCTACATTGACGGGGCTGTTCTACTCCTTTACGGATTGGGACGGGGTATCCCCGTCGTATGCATTTGTAGGGCTGGATAATTACAAGGACAGTCTCAGCAGCATCGTATTTCGCAAAGCTTTTGGCAACAACGTGGAGTTCATGTTAACGGTTGTCATAGCGCAAACCTTTATTTCACTTGTCCTGGCCCTGCTTCTGGTACGTAACACAAAGACACGCATCGCGCTCCGGGCACTGTATTTTCTGCCTGCGATTCTGTCCTCCGTATCGGTGGGGCTGATCTGGGCATTTATGTATGATCCTTCGATCGGGTTGATTAACTATGGGTTGAACGAGGCAGGTATGGGGAGCATGGCCCGCAACTGGATTGGTGATCCGAAGATCGCCATCTACTCGATTGCCGCGGTACAGGTCTGGGCGCATGCCGGGCAGATGATGATTGTATTTATCGCAGGTCTGCAAGGCATTCCGGCGGAGCTGTATGAAGCAGCACGTATGGATGGCGGTAGCAAATGGCAGGTATTTCGTACCGTGACCTGGCCGCTGCTGGCACCTTCGGCAACGATTGTTGTGGCCTATACGACCATTCAGTCGTTCAAGGCATTTGACCTCATTTTCACGATGACGGACGGAGGCCCGAATTACGCGACTGAAATTTTGACGACATACATCTATCATACCGCCTTTGGCAGCTACTCATTTGGCCTCGCTTCAGCAGGTTCGATGATTTTCCTGGTTCTGCTGGCGCTGCTGACACTATTACAGTTCAAAGCGCTTCGAGCCGACCGGGTAAGCTATTAACGATTGGACGGATTGAAATGCTCGTGAGTGCGTGAATTATTAAGTTTTACTCTGCCCAGCAGCATCCAAGCAACCAAAGGAAGAAGGGAGGGAATTTATATGTTTTTAAAATGGTTCAATCGACTGATCTTATTGGTATACGCGCTGCTGATTATCGTGCCGCTGTACTTTGTATTTGTGTCATCGTTCAAAACCAGCAGCAACTTCTTCATCAGCCCATTTAGCTGGCCGGACCCGTTTACATGGGATAATCTCACGGGCATGTTCCGAAACCAGCCGATGTGGCAGTATTTCGGAAACAGTCTGGTTGTAACGCTGGGTACGGTTGCGATTGAGTTGTTGCTCAGCAGCATGATTGCTTATGCCATTGTTCGCTGGGGTGGCAGCGTGGGCAAAATTGTGTTTGCCCTGTTCGTTGCGGGACTGATCGTTCCTTCCCAGGTAAGCATGCTGCCAATCTATTCCCTGACGCGTACCCTTGGGTGGTCGGACAGTCTGACGGGACTCATTATCGTATCAGCTGCGATGCTGATGCCGGTCTCCGTATTTATGCTGACGGGCTTCATGCGTATGCTGAATGCGGAAATACTGGAAGCGGGCAGCATGGATGGAGCAAGCGAGTGGAGGCTCTACACACGGATTGCGTTACCACTGGCTGCGCCTTCTTTGGCAGCTACAGCTACGTTCCTGCTTGTAATGGTGTGGAATGATCTGCTCATTCCGATGCTGATGCTCAGCAGTAAGTCTAAGCTCACATTGCCTCTCGCGCTCATGCAGTTCCGCGGGGAATACGTGACCAACTATCCGATGATGCTCACGGGTGTGCTGGTAACAGCCATTCCGATGATCGTGCTGTTCATTCTGCTTCAACGTTATTTTGTTGCAGGTCTGACAGCGGGTTCACTCAAGGGGTAAGGTATGGGAAGAAGATCAGCGGATATACGTATTTTGCATTGATTTCTGGATCATTCTGCATAATAATGGTTTAGTGTCAGAATGATTATATAGAGATCAAGGGAGCTATAAGTGATGAGCAAACTGGAAGTATTGCGGAATCCCAAGCAGCGCAAGCTGCTTTTCAGTGCCGGCATGAGCTGGCTGTTTGATGCAATGGAAGTCGGCATGATTTCCTTCATCGTGGCTGCACTTGCCAAGGAATGGAGTCTCAGTCCCGGACAAGTCGGGGTGCTTACGAGTATCAACTCCATCGGTATGGCGCTAGGTGCATTGCTTGCGGGGGCACTTGCGGACCGTTTCGGGCGTAAGGCCATTTTAATGTGGACCCTGCTGGTATTTACGATTGCCAGTGGTCTGTCAGCTCTGGCGACCGGATTCGCCGTATTGTGTGTACTGCGTCTGATTGCCGGTATCGGCCTTGGCGGAGAGCTGCCCGTAGCATCTACATTGGTATCGGAGTCCATGCCTACGGCAGAACGCGGACGTGCAGTTGTACTGCTGGAGAGCTTCTGGGCAGGCGGCTGGATTGTATCGGCACTCATTGCCAACTTTGTGATCCCGGAATATGGCTGGAGAATTGCTTTTGCGATTGGTGCTGTTCCGGCGTTCTATGCGCTGTATCTGCGCCGTGCTATTCAGGACCCGCCTCGTTACAAGAACAATACCAAGCTTCATAAAATCACGTTCCGTGAGAAGGTAGCTACGGTCTGGTCGGCACCTCATCGCCGCACAACGTTGATGCTCTGGATCTTGTGGTTTACCGTCATTTTCTCTTATTATGGCATGTTCCTGTGGTTGCCGTCGGTTGTCATGGCTAAAGGTTTCACGCTTGTAAAGAGCTTCCAATACGTGCTGATTATGACGATCGCACAGCTGCCAGGTTACTTCACAGCGGCGTACTTCATAGAGCGGTTTGGTCGCAAATTTGTACTTGTCGTTTATCTTACATTGACCGCAGTAAGCGCGATTGCTTTTGGACTGGCGACAACGGAAGCGACGATTCTGACCGCAGGTATCTGCCTTTCCTTCTTCAATCTGGGAGCTTGGGGCGGATTGTACGCGTATAGTCCGGAATTGTACCCCACTTCCGTTCGTTCCACAGGTGTGGGTCTTGCCACATCGGTAGGTCGGATTGGGGGCGTGCTTGCTCCATTAATGGTTGGTATGCTGGTTCAGCGTGAAGTCGCAATCAGCCTGATCTTCACGATTTTCTTCGTGACTATCCTCATTGGCGCAGCCGCTGTGCTGTTCCTGGGCCGGGAAACCAAGGGTTTAGAACTGGCCGAATAAATGTCAATAAATACAACGCAACTTTTGTACGGGTCAACCTGCCTACGGAAATGATGGGCTGGACAAGCGGAAGGAAGTTGATACAAGAAGAGGCATGACCATGGCGTGACCATGGGCTCATGCCTCTTTTTGCTATGTTTGGAGTGGATTTTCGCCTGCGCCATCGGTCCGATAGACGTCACTTTTTCTATATCCTATAATGACACTCGGGATGTCCAACCGTGAGAATTCAGGGGGAAGAAGTGGGATCTGGATTCAGAAAAGTGGAGGTTAATGAATGATGAAGAATAATTTTGAAAAGGATCAGACGTGTGAAATGAATGAAGTAAATGTAGAGAATATGATGAATGAAAAGCATATGATGAGTGGACAGAATAGCGTGTGTGAACGGATACGTGTGATTGAGAATGTGGGGATGAATGTGATATACAGCTATACTGGCAACGATAGGATGAGTGAGATAAACGGGAGATATGATGTGATTGATCTTACTCCTGTTAAAGAGATGAGAGAAATGAAACAGATGAAGATGACGAGCTATATCTACAGCCTTGATGAAGAGTTTAGGTTAGATAGCGGGGATGAGAGGCTTGATCTGCATGATTTGCACACAAGCACTGACTACAGGGGGCCTATTACCATCAGCAGGAAAGTCACCCATCGCAGGGGGAAAAAGGCTAGCAAAAGGGCAGGACGAGTCAGTGTGCTTCTCGGTGCCTTTGCGATGGCTCTCGGTCTCACGATGGCAGCTCCTTCTGCCGGAGCACAGAAGCTGGAGCAGGGCGTTCGCGGCGAACATGTGCTGCAATTGCAGGAGCAATTAAGCGAACTGGGGTATTTTAAAGCAGGATTGACCGGATATTACGGTTCTATTACCAAAGGTGCTGTCCGTAAGTTCCAGCAGGCTCAAGGGCTGAGTGCGGATGGAATTGCAGGTCCGGCAACACTGAACAGACTGAACAAGAAGGCTGCAGCCCAAGGGAACGCACTGCGCCAGCTCGCGAAGCTGATTCATGGGGAAGCGCGTGGGGAATCTTTTGAAGGACAAGTTGCTGTAGGCGCGGTCGTCTTGAATCGTGTGCATTCGAATGCATTCCCTTCTTCGATCCCGAAAGTGATTTTTCAAAAAGGGCAGTTCACGGCCATAGACGATGGACAGTTTAATACAAAGCCAACCCAGACTTCCTATCAGGCAGCACGTAAAGCCTTGAATGGCACTGATCCGACGAACGGTGCACTCTATTATTACAATCCGAAGATTGCAACGTCGTTGTGGAGCAAGAGCAGACCAACGCTGCTGACGATCGGGCAGCATGATTTTACAAGGTGAGGTAGGCTGGCAGGAAGAAAGATAAGCAATAGCTGTTTTTGATACAACAATAAACCCCGGCTGATACACTGCTGATTAGCAGGTATTTCACCGGGGTTTATTTAATATGTTCCCGTGGAGAAATGATATTCTTAAAAAGAGAATTAAGTGCAAATTCAATACTACTCTTGAACTGTAAAAGTAAAAGGAATATGCAACGAAGTAGGCTCTACAATGGTTTCCCCAGTGTCATAGTCATAGATTCTGTTGAAAACCAGCTCAATGGATTCCAGCTTGTTGGGGTCATCTGTATAGACTAAACCATAACCCATATTATCCATGACTACGCCGTCATATTGATGATAAACATAGGGTTTCCTCATGAAATTACGATCTGCTGAGATGGGGTTGCCCGTGTTAGGATGGACAGAATTCAAACCGTAAAACCCGATATTTTGATCCGTTGTATTTTCAACACTGTAGAGGATTTTGATAAAAGTGATCTCAGGATCAATATCTTCTTGATTTAGAATAGAAATATTTTTACGGGTGTCTTCAGGAAGATCGCTAGCCTGTAATAATTGAGCATCCATCATATGAATAGTTAGTGGCCCGAATTCAATACTTTGCTTCAGAGGAACAGCTTTTAACAATTTCAGTTGTCCGCCGTAATCAAATGTACCTGTATCTCCGGGTTTGGATAGAATCGGTGATGATGCACTTTCAAAAAGCTTGTCCTGAAGATTGCTGGCAGCCTGCTCGAATGGATTATAATCTGGCTTAAGTCCTTTGTATGTTAGTTCAGACCGGAAAGGCTTTATACCGGATTCCAGAACAAGTTCAGGAGAAGCAGGATGAGGTTGTAACGGATTGACTTCTAGTTGTGTAGATGTAGCATAATTGGAGCTGCCTGAACCGCTCAAAAGTGCGAGAGCGAGCAGTAGTTGAACAATAAACATAAAAAGCGGCACCCTTTCTCTTTGGAAAATATTAATATATTTTATTTATAAATCATAACAAAACAGATCATGTTGACCATGAGAATTTCGACCCAACTTCAGGTAATAGCATGTTGACAAGTTTTTGGTTTAATCTAGTAGCAAGGACCTATTCCAGACAAAGCGGGTTCGAGTGGATTGGTGAAATTTCAAAGTATAATATGTACTAAAGTATTCTTAATAGTAATTGGATGGATTTGAATCAGGTCAATAGCCGGATGGGTAAAAATGATTCATTCTGGTAACGTGGATTAAACGTGTCTTAGATAAGCGAGGAAAAACTATCATTGGAATCTTAATAGGTTGGATAGCTGCTAGGGGAATCGATACATACAAGATCATCAGAAGATAAATTAAAGTCAGGGTGAACAGAGATGAAAAAAATGATAAAGATATCATTGGTTTTAATGGCACTAGTGGTCATCGCTTCTTTTGCATGGTATGGCTGATTTGAGAACTTATCTAACTGTTGAAAAAGGAATAGATAAGGACGCGATTATAAGCATCACAGCTCGTCGCAGCAAAATGCCGATGTATCCTGTTGTCGTCCAATTCAAGGACAATCCACAGGAATATATCTACACCTATAGAGCAGATGAATGGATGCAGCTGACGCCTGATCCGAATTCGTAAGTCAATGAGATGATTCAAAGGTTTCGGATGGAAACTTTATGGTTATTGATGACATTAACACAATCCGTGATGCGAATGCTTCAACTTTCAGCAAAACCCTTGCTGCTGCTAACTTTATTCCTATATCTAAGTTTGTAAAAAGTGGAAAACTGTTTTATAAATTAGTGTCGTCTTCAGGAAGAGAGATTGAGAAAGCTATTGAATTTTCCACGTTACTTTCCAGTAAAAAAACGGGTCATATTGGAGAACTTCTAAAGGACTCTGCTCAGAATCCAAAATTAAAAGAGGTAATTAATCAGCTATGGAGACCTGAGAAACCAGGTTATATAGGGAATGGAGGTACAGCTGATTTTGTAAGGAAACAAATTAAATATGGTTTGTCACTAGGACAGACAGATCATATAGTTAAAGCTAAAGAAAGACTGAAAAATTTACAGAAGATTATGGCTTCTGGTCAATTAGATGAAAATGATTATGCCCTTGCAAATGCGATTTACAGTGATTTGAAAAAGGCTTTGAATGGATGGCGTCTCAAACGAATCTTTATATTGTACAAGTGCTATCTACTACAATATTGTATAATCTTGGTGGGCATACGGATATTTTGAAAAAAGCACAAAGTTATATGAAGCCCCATACTAAAAAGCTCTCTCAAGAAATAGAAGATCTGCATTCCGGGAAATACTTTTCATAAAATAAAGGCTGGAGATTGCCTGGCATGTTATGTTTCATTGCGGATCATCTGATTTTAATCATTGGGGAATTCCGAGGAATTCTCTTCTTTTTTAGGCGATATATACAGAAGTTTTAAGAATATATGTACGACATGCAACCAAGTAAATAGTATTGGAACAAGTCATCATCAAATACATACAGAAGACAAGTATCAGAATAATCAGACCTTTGGGATGGTAGTGTAGCTGGTTTGGAGGTGAAGGAGTGTCGACTTGGATTAAATTTATATGGATTGCAACTACATTAATTAATTTATCAGTATTCATTTGGTTTTTAGTTGGAGCAACGTCTAATTTTCAAAGATCACTAGATTTGGTTGGTATGCCGATCATGATCTTTTATGGAGTACCTTCTCTAATTGTTAACATGATTTCAATTGTCATTCTCATAAGGAAATGGAATTCTCAGTTAAGTGTAACTACCATGATCTTGGGGGGAGTGTTCATTTTTGTATTATTGTACTGTACTCCAGCTTTTGTAAATGCTCTACAAAACACTGTGGAACGAGGAAAGTAGAAAGTGATCGGGTTAGTTATACGTCTGATCAGTGATACGAGTACAATATCGAGTTGATCAACATGTCACAGAACAATAATCAGGTCAATTTAATTGTAAGAGAGGTTTCTGGTAATGCTGGAAAGAAAGCCATTCCTTTAGATTTGGACACTGATGAAATAAAATCCTTAATAACTGGCCCAGGATCTAATTGGCAGTGGGCTATTTTGGAGCCAACAACCCCCCCTAAATTATACAAGCTCACCACTACTGAAAATTTAGGCATTCATAAGGTCTATATAATTGATATTGTAGAAGGGTCTTCCCAAGAAATTAGGTGAGTGGGGGAGATAATCATTAGGTTGCGACCGTTTCCTTTTTATACAGGAACGGTCGCTTTAAATTTTAAGGCTAGGTTAATACTATTATTTAAAGAACAGGGTAGAATCCAATGCATCCAGCTATTTCAACATAAATTGATGATGCGTTAGGTTACGCGTTCGAAATGCCATCAAACAATTTGATGGCTCTTTTTTGTGATATTAGGGCGGCAGCGGCTACACGAAGGCACTTTCTTCATAGGATTATCCGCATAGTGGACGTCACTGACTCACCATTTTCTTCGCTATTTTACCTAATAGTAGTTCAAGCGCTGGATGCCCTTGAAACCGAATACGAATTTACAAAGTATATATAAAGGAGGATATAATTAGTTGGTTATAAATTTGGATGAACGGAGAAGTAACATTTAAACAGATGTAGATGGAACCACAGCATTTTGCAAAGTAGAATTTGGCCACGAGGGTCTAGCATGGGATGCGATAAAGCGTAGATGAATTAAATTAACTATGCGGATTCATTCGTGCAGATGAGGTTTTGCTAGGTTACATCCATAGAGGGGAGGACGGATATGCCATTTATTGGGGGAATCATTTTAATTTTGATCCTAGCATTTATTCTATGGTCATTAATGTTCCCGCTATTCAATAAAATAGGTAGTAGAATTTTGAAGAAATACAATAAATTCAAACAAGAGGAGAATGGTGATGAAAAATTCAAAGACGTTTAGGGTAGGAGCAATTACGGTTGCATTGGTTATTATTGTGGGAGTATTACTGGTGACCTTCTTTGTAACACGAATTCCTAATGGATATGTTGGGGTCGTGTATTCACCAAATGGAGGCGTAAAAGACAGTACACTGAGTCAAGGGTGGAAACTCGTTGGAGCGTTTGATAAAGTGACGAAATATCCGATCCGAATTCAAACGGTGGAATACAGAGACATTCAGATTGCAACTTCTGACGGGAAAAACATCACAATCGATTTTGCCTACAACTACCAAGTAGAACCAAGTAAAGTATCTTCCATATTCAATACATTTGGGCCAATTAGCATTCAAGAAATTGAGGATACATATCTCAAAACACGTTTCCGTGACGCAGCTCGTAAAGGTATCTCCAAGTTTACAGTCATTGATGTGTATGGTGAAAAGTCATCCGAAGCAGGAGTGGATGTCCAACAACGTTTTTCTGATGACGTTAAAGATTTAGGCTTTATTGTATCAAACGTTACTGTAGGTGTTCCTCAACCTGATGCTAAGACGCAGGAAGCAATCGATAAGCGTGTTGAAGCTTCTCAAGAACTGGAACGTAAAACGACTGAACTTGAGATCGCGAAAAAAGAAGCAGAGCGCAAGCGCGTGGAAGCGCAAGGTAATGCAGACAAACTATTAATTGAAGCAGAAGGTCAAGCTAAAGCAAATAAAGAACTTCAACATTCATTATCGAGTCAACTCGTTGAATATGAAACCATCAAGAAATGGGATGGAGCCCTTCCATATGTAAGTGGGTCAAATACGCCAATGATTCAATTGCCGACTACAAAAACAGAGCAAAATAGCGGCGCGGGGAGCGTAACTCCCTAGTAGCGGTTTGAAATGCGCGCCTTGCTTTCTCACCAATTGAATGTGTTGAATTTGAATGAACAAGCCGGTCCAATCGTGGGCTAACTTGTTCATTTTTGAGTCTTTTCAAAGGTACCATGAGGGATTTAGTTAAGCCTTGGCATTGGATTTGCCTGTCCAATCCTGTACAATGGATAACGACAAAAACAACGGTAGATTAAGGATGGATCAGCACGATGAGAATTATTATATCACCAGCTAAAAAGATGAAGATTGATACCGATCTTATGGCTATTGCGCAGATGCCGCATTTTATTAACGAGTCAGAACAGCTATTGAGTCTGCTTCAAAAGTTATCCTATGACGAACTCAAAGCAATGTGGAAGTGTAACGATGCAATCGCCGAACAGAACGTGGAGCGGATTCAAAATATGAATATAAAAGCAAATCTGACACCAGCAATCTATGCCTATGAGGGCATTCAGTTTCAATATATGGCTCCGGGTGTTTTTCAAGATGAGGAACTGGCGTATGTTCAGCAGCATTTACGTATTTTATCCGGTTTTTATGGCATGTTGCGGCCTTTGGATGGGGTTACCCCTTACCGGTTGGAGATGCAGGGCAAGCTGCAAGGTCCAGGCTTCAAATCGCTCTATCAATTCTGGGGCAGCAAACTCGCAGATCAGCTTCAATCAGAAAGCAACTACATCCTAAATCTGGCTTCCAAAGAGTATAGCAAAAATATTTTGCCTTTTCTGAGTGAGGAAACCCGGTTCATTACTTGTGTATTCGGACAGATGGTCAATGGGAAGTTGGTTGAAAAGGCAACCCGGGCCAAAATGGCCAGAGGTGAGATGGTACGATATATGGCTGAGCGGAAGATCACAGATGTGGAGGATATCAGAAGCTTTGATCGGTTAGGTTTGTTTTTTTCAGAAGAGAAGTCGGATGAGAGTACTTATGTATTTATATATTCAGAGGGACAGTAGCCTGTTGTCTGCTGATCACATATCAGAATGATAACTATTTATTTACTCAAAAGTCGCCAAATGGCGGCTTTTTTTATTTTTCAGGTATAAATCGAATTTATAGCCCAATTAGGAAAAACGATTAATTCAATTGAAATAGCATAGCATTTGAACTGCATTTAATCTTTAATTCTGTTTCGGATCAAGATAATTACAGGTTATATTAATTGTTATCTGAAAGAGAGAAGGAAAAAAGCCCCTTAAAGTAGGGACTAATTAACTATATCCTAAAATAAAGGAAATGACGATAATGATTTATTAGACTCCATTTATACATCTGTTTAGGAAGGGAATGGAGAAAAAACATAAAGGAGGAATATAAATTCCATGAGTTTAAGAAAAGGTTTTATTGTTTTTCTGATGGCTTTGTTGTTGATTGGAACCATGTATCCGACCAGCGGTTATGCGCTTTCGGATCAATCGGATACCATAATAACAACTGAAAGTAGCGCGGGGAATGTTGATGTTTCTATGGAGGATACTACTTTAACAGACGACGAGTATCAGGATGGTATTGATCCAGACGTCAATGAAGAACCTGAAGGTGTAGACGAAGATGTTGAAGAAGCAGAAGATGCACCGACGGTAACCGATGATACATACGGGGAAAACTTCTTAGCTCCTCAAGCTATGGCTCTGGCAGGTGAGGATATTTTGACCATGAGCCCTGGAGATTCCTATACGTTCACGAATAATGGAAGTGCGACAAGATCGTTAAGTACCAATGCGGCGACTTCAAGAAGCAGTGCATACGATTACGTTATTTATAGACCGGATGGGAGCATTATGGGCGAGAACATGAACTCTACTAGCAGTTTGTCAGTAGGTTCAGGGTATACAGCTGTGGTGACTTCCACGGGTCAAAATCCGTTTACAGTGACAATCCGTTCTGAATTTTCCTACAGTGTATCAGCTAACCCTGCCATGCTTAGAGTTACGTTATCCAAAGGAGAGAGCTATCGATACTTTAATGAAGGGACACAGTCAAGAGTTTTAAGTGCCGATACTTCCACGGCTCAGGACAGGAAGATAGACTACGCTTCTTACAAAGAAGATGGTAGTCTTGTGAGTTCAAATTTTGAAACGACTGGGAAACCTTCACTTGCAGGAGGGAACGAAATTATTATTACTGGAGCGGGCTCACAGCCTGTTAGTGTTGGATTTCCCTATGAAGTCTATACCGGTGAATGGAGCGATGAGCCAGCCTATACGCGTACAACTCTATATCAGGGCGATAGCTACCAATTCACCAACATCAGTTCCAAATCAGATGCACTCCAAAGTGATGGAACGACCAAAGATAAGCATGATTACGTTGTTTATCTTCCGGATGGAACGGAAAGTTCTACAGGGACGAATACGACGACTAAGCCTACGGTAGCAGCGGGAAGAACCGCCGTTGTAACTTTGGTTACATCAACGCCTGTAACATATGGTGTGCCCTATCGGACATTTGATGTCCAAAAAGCCGGTGGTGATGCGATTACTCGAATCACTGTATATCCTGGAGAATCTATGATTTTCAGTAATAATGGTTCGTTGGCTAATCCGATAAAAAACAATGCAAGTAGTACCAATGGAGCCGTTTTTGACTATGTTCTTTATACAGCAGAAAACGTCGTTCATTCGGATGGATTCAACAAAAATACTAATCCGATCATTCGCTCACAAGGTTACGCAGTCGTGACCGTAGTTGGGCAAGTCCCAATTGAGTTTAGTTATACGGATGATTTCTCGGTTGAAGAAAGCATGGAACCTGCGTACCATCGCGTAACACTCAAACAGGGAGAAAGCGCGACATTTTGGAATAACAGTACCGATCGGGAATATCTAGATAGTGATGCGTCCACAACCCAAGGGCGGATATTTGATTACGTCACCTATTATCCGGATGGAACAGAACGGAGTACAAGAAAAGCCACAGCGGTTGAACCAGTTGTTTACTATGGAAATAAAGCAGTAATCACAGGCGTATCTGCGGAGCCTGTAACCATAGGTGCGATTTACACCATTTTTGATGTAGAGGATCGACCAAATGAAGCACTAACTAAGATTACGGTATCACCGGGGCAATCGGTAAAATTCCATAATGGAGGCTCACTCAGCAACCCAATACGGAGTAACGCCAAAAAATTAGGTGCACTGTTTGATATTGTGGTGTATAAGGCAGACGGCAGAGCACATAGTGACAAATTCAATAGCAATGTAAGTCTCGCTACCATTCCTTCTGGTGGTGAAGCCGTCGTTACCGTAGGAGGAAGTACACCTGTAACATTTGAATACACGGATGATTTCTCTGTCGTGGACAGCCAGGAACCAGCTTATCTGCGCGTAACGTTGAACAAAGGCGAGAGCTATGCCTTTACCAACATAAGCTCAGATGCGAAAAGGGTCCGAAATGATGCTTCCAGCAGTGAGGGGCGGGTGTATGATTACACGATTTACAACGTAGATGGAACAGTGTCAAGCAGTAGAACAGCAACAGCGATTGAGGCGTATGTCTTGGGTGGTAAAAAAGTTGTTGTTACCAACATCTCGGATCAACCCATAACGTATGGTGGGATTTACCGCGTTTTCCGTGGACAAGATGATCAAGTCCCTTCACCAGAGACAGAAATCACTGTCAATCAAGGACAGAGTGCAGTATTTACGAATCCGGATTCAAAACCTGCTCAAATTGAACGAATCGCAGGAGTAAATTCCGTTGTGGATTATACGGTCTACGACAAATCTAATAAAGCATTGTATTTCGTGGAAGGTATGAGTCATGCAACATGGGATATTCCAGCAGGTGCAACGCTTGTTGTTACCGTAGTATCTACGGAACCTGTAACGATTCAATATACCTCTCCTGTGACAGCCAGCTCCAGTCAGGAGCCTGCACTTATCAAGCGGAATTTGACGCCAAATAACACGCTCTTGTTCTCAAATACCTCACCTTATGAGGCTATACTCGTTGGTTCTCCTTCAGAAGGAGGAACCTATGATTACGTTATTCGAAATCAGAGTCAAGCTGTTGTTAAGGAAGGAAAGAACGCTACAGGAGGACAATTTGTACCTGGAAAGTCTGACATTCAGGTGCTTAACGTGTCATCCCAAACACTGAAATTTGTAGGTGCTTATCGGCACTTTACGGTCAAGGAAGTGGAAGTGGAGTTTCTGACTTTGTATGAAAACACAGAGACGGCGCTTCCGACAGTTCAGCAAGGGAATGTGTACTACCGTTTTAGTCCTTATAGCTCTGACAAGTATCGGATTGCCATAAAGGAATCAGGTGATTTTTCCATCGAACCTCGGATCGAATTGTATTCAGATAAGGAATTGACCATTCCGGTAGCTGCTTCAATAGAGCAAGAACAGGTATATGGTGAACAATATACCGTTCTTGAATGGGAGCTTGAAGGTGGACAGAATTATTATCTCAAGCTAAGCGAAAAAGAAGGAAAACCGATTCAGGGAGCCATAAAAGCAGCATGGATGAACATTCGCAATGACAACAGCTATGAGTACGGTTATGGCAATCAATTGCTTAAAGTCGTTCTATTTACAGGAGATCAAATTGTGTTTGAGTATGATCGCAACGGTAATTTAACGAAACGAACGAAAAAGATTTTCCCATTTAATTAATGAGTGTCTAAATCTAGGTTGAGGTGATGGAGTGTTTAAGAAAATAACGATTATTTGGTTGTGCGTCATATTGGTTCTTAGTGGGTTCGGTTCTTTTGGATATGGAGGAAAAACAGCAGCGGCGGCAGAAGGTAGGGATTCCCTCCCTTCCGCTACTTACATTACTATCCATAGTTTAAAAGAGCAATTTGGTATCAAAGAAGATTGGATTGAGAAAAAACTAGATCAAGGTTACTCGCTGTACCAATTGTATAAAGCTTTACAGACAGATCGCACAGGCGGCGAGGCTGCTGAAAAATGGCTAGAAGCACAAGAAATAAGCGAACCAATTCAAATGGAGGGGCTACGCCCTTCCGGTTCATCACAGCAAAACAACTTCTCGATTAATGCTCTTAATGAGGATACTCCAGGTACGGGAACGACCGTGGACGAAACTGGACTTAACCATGTCGATATCCGAGATGACGCATCACTTTATATGACGTCTTATGGAGCGGAATCCATCTCTACTGCTACAGGGGAAATAATGATTCAGAGTACTGACCTTTCTCTACCTGGACTCATTCCGTTTGATCTGACACGCGTCTATGACAGCGCTAGAGCCACTGGGCAACTTGGTGTTGAATATGACGAAACGACACAAACGTATTCCAATAAGGTTACGCCACGCAAGGAAGAACTCTCTGCTGGATTGGGGCAAGGCTGGCGTTGGGATATTCCTTTCATGGAAAAACGTGGCGATAATCAGTATATTCTGATTCCGGGCGTGGGCTATTACCGCTTAAACGCGAATCTGGAACTGGAAGGTTACGTATGGAATGACTTAACCATTAAGCAAGATGCCACCGTGATTGTTAATGGCGTATCTAGCACTTATCGTTTATCCATCCGAAACGGCTACGATTATCTATTTAATGAAGCCGGAGAACTGTTGCAAATTACAGATGGCTATCGAAATACCGTGAACTTTCACTATACGACATTGAACGGAAACCAAGCCATTGCAAGAATTGAAAACAGCGAAGGTCAGGCGCTGACATTTGCTTATGACAACCTGAAGGTTACTGTACAGCTAGCTGGAACAGATCGGAAAGCAACGTACACGCAACGCGAGGACGAAGGCATTCGCATTTTGCGAGAATACACGGATGCTCTCGATCGGACAACGACGTATACGTACTATTTTCCGGAATCCAAATTCAACTTTTTACCTGAGTTGCAAAGCAACCAAAATGCTCAAGGTGTGATGCATACCGCGTTGCTATCGCGTATTACAAGCCCTTCATCAGCTATAACGGATTATGCATATATTCCGGAGTTGAAGCAGATCGGCGAAGGTTCCTCCCATTTCGTATTCAAAGTAAGAGAGCGCAAGAGCCAGTTTAGTACAACGGATGGCGAAGGCGTTCTGGACAAGGTTAACTTTGAATATTCTGGAGAAGACCTGAAAGCATACGGTCAACCCGCATCATGGACAACAAAAGTGAAAGCAGAGAACACTGTAGATACTTGGACGTTCTCCAAAACGTTTAGCGCTGCAGCTCATCCAGATTTGGTTCGCGCAGATAAGCACACGTTAACTGGAGATGACGTGACTTATTCAACGGAGTTGCAGTACGATAACCAGACGAAGCGAAACCTTCCGACTCAAATGACGGAGTGGGTTAGTGAGGGTGGACGTGCAGGCGAGAAGCTAACCACGACCATGACCTACGATGCCAACGGAATGGTGACTTCAGAAAAGCGCAGTACCGGACAAGAATCCACTTATGACTATGAAACGAGTAAGGCTCCATATCACTGGATCAAGCCTGTCCGTTCTACCAGCAAGATTAATAGTACCTTGGAGAGATACACCGAAACAACCTATAACAGCCAAGGTTCCGTTCTACGGAGCACAACTAAAAATGGTTACGGCGGTCAGTTGCTCACTGAATCGGAAGTGAAGCTGGATGATAAAGGAAGAGTCATCAGCACCACGGATAAAGGCGGCTATTTATCTAAAGACAGCGTAGCTACGTTGAGTTATCAGGCTAATGCAGGGCATTTGGTGAAATCCAAGTCCATAACCGTGAATGATGCTGCTGGTAAAGCAGAAGCCCTCGTGGAATCGTATGAATATACGAATGCTGGTGAACTGGAAAAGACAACCGATGCATCCGGGGAACAGGAATCGTATCAGTATGATAAGGAAGGGCGACTTCTACAAATCGTGCATACTGATGGTACGAAATCAACTACGGCGTACGATGATGTTAAGAATATCATTACAAACACATCGCCAGATGGCATTGTCACGACTGAGCGGTATAATCCGTTAGGTCTTTTGGTAGAAGAGCAGACGGCTGAGGCTACGTACAAATACGCCTATGACCGCGAAGGTAATGTTACGGCTATTGAGGATGCTGAAGGCAATGTGACGAGAGTTGTAGTCGACGCGTTTGGACAAGCGATAGAGACAAAGTATCCAGACGGTACCACCGGAACAACCACCATTGATGCTGTGTCCCAAACGGTAACCTATAAGGACGCTGCTGACAATCGCACACGGGAGAAGAAGGATTTACTTGGTCGAGTGACGGCGGTAGAAGAATATCGGAATGGTGCATATGTTCCGTTACAACAAACCGAGTATGATATCGATGGTAACGTAATTGCATCTGTCGATGGTAATGGTCAACGAACGACCTATACGTATGATGCGCTTGGACAAATCACGACGGTAACCACACCGAAGCAAGAGACAAGCCGCTACTTCTATAGCTATCAGGGCCAAGTGACACAGATCGTATCACCGAATACGCAAACAGTCACCAAACAGTATGATGAATTGGGAAGACTCATTAAACAGACGCATCCGAGTCCAGCCGGGTATGCGACAACGTTATATTACGATAAGAAGAGTAATCTGATTAAAAAACAGGATCGACTTGGGAAAGTAACAGAGTATACGTATAACAGTGACAACATGCTCACAGGTATGAAAGCACCGGATACGAATGTATCCTATACGTACGACGAGATTGGCCGCAGAACATCGATGACCGATGATCATGGAAAGACCACGTACAGTTATCGAGCAGCAGATGGGATGTTGAGCGGACTGACGTTCCCGGATGGGACACGACTTGATTACGAAAACAATACCCAGCAACGTCTAGGATATACCTTAACGGATGCCAAAGGACAATCCTTGCGCATTCACGGCGAAGTAGATGCCATGAATCGGGTAACCTCCATGGATATTACTTCGGGTTCAGGAGGGGCTTCTGCACTCGCAGCATCGGGAACGACGCCTGTGGATCGTATGACATTCAGTTATGCGTCCAATAGCTTGCTGGAGAAATTGTCGTTTGGCAAGGGCCTCAGCACAAGCTACCAGTTCAATGGCTATGACCTGTCGGGAATCACGATCTCTCAAGGGACATCTGCGGTGCAACAGTTCGCCTATGAATATGATGGGAATAAAAACATCACGTCCCGTACACAGAACGGGGAAACCGATCAATACACATACGATGAATTGAGTCGGATTCAGACCGAAGCGGGCACGCAAAAAGAAACGTATACTTATGACCCGAATGGTAACCGATACAGTACCGGAAGTGGTAAGGTATACGGTCTAAAGGATGCACAGTATACGTATGACAGCCAGAATCGTCTGATTAAAGCAACGGGTGAAGGCAAAGCGGTAACCTACAGCTATAATGGAGATGGACTGTTGTATGAACGTACGGAAGGCGACCAAACGATTCGTTATTATTACGATGAAGAAGCCAAACTCATGGCTGAGGCCACTGTAACGTCTGGAAAAGCAGAGCTAACATATGCCTATATCTATGATCTGTATGGGCAATTATGGGCTCGCCAAGACAAGCAAACAGGTAAACTGGAATACTACCAATTGAACGGTCATGGCGATGTCGTTGGCCTTGTGGACGATGCAGGAAAAGTGCTGAACAGCTATACCTATGACATCTGGGGTGGACCGTTAACAACAGAGGAAACCGTACCTAATATGCTTCGTTATGCCGGAGAATATTGGGATGATACGGTAGGTCTGCAATATTTGCGGGCACGTTGGTATGATCCAGGTATGGCACGTTTCATTGGAGAGGACACGTATGAGGGAGAATTGAATGATCCATTAAGTTTGAATTTGTACTCTTATGTAAGTAATAATCCTCTAAAATATGTAGATCCGAGTGGGCATCGCAAAACCTCAACGTATTACGAGATTGAGAAAATGCTAACTGCATCGATGAAAGGGGATAAATCTTACAAATCTAGCTTAAACAAAGTCTTTACTAAGGTCTACGGGGATAAAGGTGTTAAATTTGCCAATCTATATGCACAATTAACTCAAACTAGCGGTGCATTTATTAATTCCCCATTCAATGCGAATGTGGCTAAAGGTCAGTTGTTGTCAGCTTATGAAAACGGACAAGATAGTTATGATGTTAAGGTGGCATGGACCTCAGTAGCAGGTAGTTTTTTGTCTGGACGAGTAAATAGCGCAATTGGCATCAGCGGATCGTCTTCATTACTTCTTCCCGCATCTCGTTGGATAGCACGACCTACCTTTGATGCTCTTAAAAAACTAGGTTTAAATCAGCAGTTTGCTAGAGCAATGCAAAAAGGGTTGGCTAATGCCAGAAAGGGAGATAACGGTATTATTCTCCTATCGCAAAGTGAACAGATAACTCATAAAGGAAATTTGTACATTGTTAAATTAAAAGTGGCTAAAGCTCCAAATCATGTACGAATTTACGGCAGAATAGATGGAAAGGGAAACCTGATCTTTGATTACCTCAAATCTGGAAAATAGGAGGGAATTATATGGATTTAATTGATCTACAAAACCATTTCAATGAGACGTATCATTTTGAAAAACTAAAGGCAAGTTCAATTATATTCTTCGAAGAAATGATTGCTAATTGTCAAAATAATTATTTAAAAGAAGAAGATGATCATTTACCTGAGGATCTAAAATTAAAAGATTTTATTGTAGAGTACAAATGTATTGAGTTAATAATTAATGACCGAAATAGACTTTATCCTTTCTTTAGAGTTTGTCTTGAATTACTTCATCCTAAGACAGAGATCGCAGAATATTATTATGACATTGAGTATACAATTGAAGGGAAACTATCTGACGAATATTTCGGAAATAAGTTTCCTGGAATAACCAAAAGCTAAACCTGAAAAATATCAAGTCATGTTCGTGTCGCGTTATCTGATACGAACGGAGAGGTTAAGTGTGTTAAGCTATTTCTTCGATATTCTTTGCACAATGAATTAAATAGTGGTTTAGGGCAATTTTTGTGTGCACAGTAATCGAAGAATGGTTTAACACCGGGGTAACCTAGTTTAGTTATATGCGATTGGAATAGAGATAGCTCTATTTCAATCGCATATTTTGTTTATAGACATTGGAGGAATCCATATGATAGGACGATTACTAAAAGGTTATTATGTAACTCGGAGTTGAACAACTCATATCAATATTCTGGGGCAGCAAACTCGTAGATCAGCTTCAATCGGAAAGCAACTGAATTCTAAATCTGGCTTCCAAAGAATATAGCAAAAATATTTTGCCGTTTCTGAAGGAGGAAACCCGGTTCATTACATGTTTATTTGGACAAATGGTCAATGGGAAGTTGTTTGAAAAGGCAACCTGGGTCAAGATGGCCAGAGGTGAGATGGTACGGTACATGGCAGAGCACAAAATTACAGATGTGAAGGACGTAAGAAACTTTGATCGTTTGAATTTCGCTTTTTCAGAAGAACGATCTGACGAGAGTACGTTTGTTTTCATACAAGCAGAGGGAAAGTAGCCTGCTGTACACCGGTAGGTTCCAGTACAAAGTCGCGCACTTTAATGTCACGATGAGAAAAGACGCAGGGACGTATATCCCTGCGCCTGACCTGGCAACAAATCCGTGTCCATCAATACAGATAGGTTAGAAGAGTCGCTAAAAATGATTTTCTATCGCAAGCTGGGAAGAGCCTTTAGCTCTTGTTAACGGATGATTAGCTCGTTCCAAAGTCGCTTAGGTGCAATCCGATTTGTATCCGAAGCTGATGAGCTTTTGGGCTTACCTCCCATATTCCTCAGGATAGAACCAGGATAGCCAATTCCTCCAATATTCAGATTACATCCTTCCTGTTAACGGACATTAATCCAAGCGGTCCACTGTGTTGGAATATTAATGGAATAGATCGTACCTACAAATTGTCCGCCTGTTGTATTAGGGGATTCATAAACCCAAGAATGGGCAAAAGCATCTATGACACGATCACCGTCCAGATCAATAGCTTCAGACCAGTTGTTTGTCATAATATTGCCAGCGAGTTTGCCGTAGTGACTGCTGTCATAACCGATCTGGAACGTAATACACTGAATCCAAGCCCCACCATGATCATTGGTCGTGGAGAGCGGGTTGTTATTGAAACCGTAAATTTCTTGACCGCCATTAGGAGATACAACACCGTATACATTAATGTGAGATACGTTCGGAGCAGGCGCAAACAGAACTGGACCACCCGTATCTTTAGACTTCTGCGCTTTAAATTCAGCCTTAGCAGCCTCAACAGCTTCACGAAATTCTTTGGAATTAATAATTTCTTCCTTTGTTAACGGTTTGGCTTGAGTCACATCACCATCTGCATAAGCAGCTACATTAAACGAAAGCACTAGAACAAGAATAAGAGCTAAACTAAACCATTTTCTCATAGCAATAAATTCCACCTTTCTTGTTATGGGTATTCTTTAACAAAACATGCGGTTACGACAAATAGACCTGCTTGCAGCTTAAAGCCTCTTGCCCTCCTCTCTTTTAAAGATGGTTCTTCCCCTTTTTTCTTTACTGAAAAAGAAATTAAGGAGGTAGAACTCTACAGGCTAGAAAACTCTATGAAGTAGGAATGTATATGTAAAATGAATGCCTGCCAATGATTATGTGTTGCAGACAAAATGTAAAACTCATTTATACGCTTTAATAGGTTAACTAGTGGTGGGCTCTAATATCCATCTTGAAAATAAGATTCCTTAATAAATGTTAAAATTGAAATATATTCCAATTATATAAACATATAGTACCTTTGATATCCAGTTAAAGTCAAGCTTCTTCATTAATACTATGATTTGTTAAAGTTTTCTGCTCATCGCAGTAAATTGCCATAGTATCCTGTAGTAGTCAAATTGAAGGACAACCTCCAGGTATACTCCTACAGAGAGATCATATGGGGCTGAAAGACGGATATATATCATTCTGAGCGTGGATTCATGCAGTGAAATCAGGAAGTTAGCCGGATGTAATTGCCATTAAACTTCTGCTAACATAGTTGTATCATATATCAGATGAGCGGTGAAAACGGATGAGTACAATTAAGGTGACCCCTGAGCAACTACATCATGTATCCAATCAAGTGGACCAGGCTAGACAACAGCTGGAGCATATTCGCAGTGAACTGACGAGACAGATCATGTTCATCCAGATGATGTGGATGGGGGCGACGCAGGAGCGATTCTATGTTGAGTTTGAGCAGTCACGCCCTATATTGGATAAAGCACTGGAGAGCATGGTGGGCATCTCCAAGGAACTCCAGGATATCGCCATGCGGTTTGAGGATGCTGATGCTCAGAAGGGGAGTCTGGGTAGTGCTGTTGGTGCTGTGGGCGCGGTAGCGATGATGGAGACCTCGAGATATTATGCCGGTTCGGATGATAAGGGCTACGGGATGGCACAAGTCAATGTTTTTGGGAAGTGGGTGTCAATGCCTGTCAACGAGAATGGTGTTACGGATCAGTCTGCGCTCCAAGCTTATGAGAGAGATCAGGGGCATTTGGATTTTAATCGAATGCAAGCGGTGACTGTTGAACAGCCAGGGGAAGATATTTTTGCGATGCAGATCAAGGCATTTGAAATGGGAATCAATCCGTTCACAGGCGAGCCTGTATCCGATAAGTATGCTCAGATGATGTTGACTTCCCTGAAGTTCAGCCAGCTATTCATGGCATTTCAGATGGTTCGTGGCAGTATGCCGGGTGGCAAAGGACCTTTTCGCTTGCCTTCTTCTCATCCAGCTGTGGCGAAGATTAAAAAGAATTTGGAAGCGGCTGAGGCGAAGAAAACGAGTAATATTAAAGGGATGGGTAAAGATACATACACTGGAGGCAGGAATCACAAAGAGTTGGATGATTTGGCTCGAGATCCTTCTGGTGGTGGGAAAATAGAAGCCAAAAATATAAATGAAAGAGATGTTGGATTACAATTAGAAGCAAGAGGTGATTTAGGGAGAATAATACGTGATCCACAAGCAGATAAGGGCGCAGAGTTCATTGATACCACTACGGGCATAAAGTGGGACGTGAAGAGTTTTGAATCATATCCAAGTGGTAGGAACGGAATACCTATAACCAATCCTAAAAAGGGTGCTTTTACTATTCAAAATGGTATGCAAAAAATACATGAAGAATTTGCTAAGGGGCATGACGTAATTATTGATACGAAAAAAATGGTGCCTGAGCATATTGAACAACTGAAGAAAGCAATTGATAAAGAAGGAATAGCAGATAGAATATTATGGTTCCCCTAAAGGAGTGGAAAAATGGAAGAAAAAGATATTATCAATATGTTTGATTTGCATAAAAAGTGGGTTGAGACAATTGGTGATGAAGGTGAGCAGTTAAAGTTAGATGAAGTTGATTTAAGAGTTTTTGACTTATCTGATGTATTACTTGAACAATCCTATTTAATAGATTGCACTTTTGATGATCTCAAACTGGAAAATATTGATTTTCATTCATCATTATTAGCCTCATCAACTTTTATCAATACATGTTTAGATAAATGTGATTTTTATAAATCAGATCTCAGGTATACGGATTTTTCCAACTGCATCATTAAAAATAGTAGATTTAGTAAAGGTGATTGTTGGGAAGCAGCATTTAATAACGCATGTTTAGTTGATTGTAATCTGATTAATGTATCTTTCCATTTAACCGATTTTAGAAATGCAAGACTAGAAAATGTAGATATAAGTGTATCGACATTTAAAGATACGTTGTTAAACGGAGTAACACTAAAGAGTATTAAAGGGATAGAAGAAGCTTTTTTTCAGAGTATAAATATTGGCACACCGGAAAAACCAGTGCTGTTAGAAAAAGAAGAAGCTAGGAGATGGTTTTTAGAAAAATGTGAATCTTAAATACTTATTTCATTACATTAAACAGGTTGATCTTAGTTAGGTACCACGATGATTGACCTGTTTGTCATATCTTCGTTTTCCGGCCATGTTGGTAGATAACAAAGAAGGGGGATGCTGCAATACAACATTACAGTGAGAACAAATCTACTAACTTCTCTGAGAATACAATTGTATGGCGTGTGAACCTAGAGGATTTGCAAAAAATTGAGGAAGATCTCTTTCAATGAAAATGAATGATTGAGTTTTCGGCGAGCTCGAACATGATTATGTTTGGACTAAGGACACGACTATTCAGTTTTTTGAAAATGAAAACAAAATATCTCTCATGATTAAAGGGGATGAGGACGGTATATTTGATAAAGAACAGTACATTGCATTGCATATCAGGCATTGATGAAAAATTGGAATAAATTGCAGCAAAATTTCGTACAAAAACTCTTAGAGTATTATCAATATCAACAAACGCGATATGAACTGGGTTATGATATTGCTTTTAATGAGAACTATCCCTTGGTTGAAACAACGGACCAAATTCTAGAGATGATTGAGTTTGAGCGAATTGTGGTTCCCTATGGGAATATAAGGAAAGGCTGAGATATTGGAGTACTATTTAATTGCTCATGGGACAATGAAAATGGAGTGGGACTTCGTTTATTGGATGAAGAAGTGGTTGAGGTAGGATAACAGGATATTGTAATTTAATTGCTCAAGCTTGCGAACAACTGCAAAAGATCAGGTCGTCTGTGTAACATAATCAGGAGGAGATACATATTGGCTTCATTCGTTTTGTTAATTAAGGAAATGGAAGATGAGGAAAAGGTTATTTATAAATTTGGTCCAAATGAGAATGTTATGGGGAGAATAGAGTTAAATAAAATAACAAGGAAATTTACAAAATTAGACCCGATTCCTGACCCAAACATTGCAACAAAATTTTATTTCGATAGAGCAGCACAAAGGTTATCCGTTTGTTTCATTAGACAAAATGGATTTTTCCCTAATAGAACCACATTTGAATCTTAATGTTTATTGAAACTTTGATTGGTTCCAGTTTGAGGGAGGAGATTACAATTTCATGGGCACTTCAGCTGTTATTTTAACGCAGAAAGATAAATATTCTCCAGAACAGCTCCTTGCTGATACGATTGTTGCAGCTTTTCATTCGGACTCTGCTCTTTATTTCTATAACAACAAAACGTATACAAATGAAGGAGAATTTTTATATACAACGCTTAACATTAACCGTAAGTCATTTGCAGATGACAATGAAGCCTCATTGATTTTCCATATTCACAGCATAAGTAGCCCGAGTAATGAATTTTATTATCACGAAGATTTAGGTTTAGATCCTATCGAACCCCTATGCCAGGTCGGGCATATTGAAGATATCTATGGTAACCAAGAGTTAATGCTTCATTTTATTTATGAATATCTCAAACTGAATCCTTATGATTATTTTTGGATAGCAGACAACGATTGGGGATATAGCTTGGATGACATACAAAAACTTAAATCCGTTCCATATGATCCGGATTGGTGTTATCAGAATCCTAGAGACTGACTCGCGTAATGGTAATATGTTATCCTATCACTTGCTAGAAATATAAGCGTCGATTGGTGAACAGGAAGTGTGTTTTATCAGGAGGCCTCTAGAGGGAAAGATTGAGTTTAATGAGAGTAAGGATGATGGCCTTGACTTTACAAAAAACAGTGGAAACACTGCATCAGTGGATTGACCAGAATTGGTCGTCATTAGATCAGATAGAATTAAAAACAACGAGAGAGACGGTAGACTCTTTATACAATAAATTGATATCTGAAATAGATCATACGGACAACTCGGATCATTTATTGGAAGCAATCAATTATGAACTTACTCATTTCTTTCTGCCGATTCCTTGTGTAATGAAGATGTATCAAAGATTGATTTGGTTAAATCCATCCAACCGTTCCTACTATGAAAGGTTTACAGATTACCTTTTACAATATGGTCCCGATTGGGAGGAAGAGGCGAATACTTTAATCGAACTTTACATGAAAGAAGATTTTCGAAAGGCTTGTGAATTTACACAAAAGATTGAGCAAGTTAAAGATTTTGAAAATAAGTAATCCATGTCCAGGTATCATTTCAGATGGTGACCCTATAAAAGACTTCATCAATGGTTCGAATAGGGGGAGATATTTTGACTACTCAAATGAATGAGGTAATTTTTTCGACTAATTTATCTAAAGCCGTTGATAAGATAAAAAAGGCAAAAAACATTTCGAGCGATATCGTTAAGTTTGTCATAGAGCCCGTTGAGGAACAGGGGAAAATGTTAGATGGTGGCGATGAAATGATGAAACGCCTTGTGTTATCTAAAGAGAATGTTGGCGGTAAAAAACTATGGTTAGAAGATGTTGTTGGGGTTTTAGGAGGGCTTTTTCCGAAAGCTCCAATATGGATTAATGTATCTTTTATAAAAATTGAAGGAGATACCGCTATCTTCAAGCTGGAAACCAGTTTGCATTTTAGAAAACCGACTTTATTAAGAAATGCTGAAACAGGTCATGCTCCTTTTAAAGCCATTGTATAAAGTATGTGAAGATTGTTTAATATCTTTATAGAAATTTAAGTAGAGGCTACTTAATAAGTATTGATTCATCATTCAACAAATACAGCAGGTTGATCGTGGTCAAGATATCACCATGATTAATCTGTTCTTTTGTTAGACTACAAATTTAGTGCTACTTTTGGAGGTGAATAAGTGCATGTCAATCAGTGCTGTAATATATGAACCGCAAAATGATTTTGAACAGAGTTTCTTTGTTCCCATTGCTACGGAATCGTTTTTTAAAGAATGTTGGCAACCTGCGATTGAAGCACTTGGGTTACAATGGACGGACCTCTTTTCATCAGGTGTTGATGTAGAGGAGGAAGATGTACCGTCAATTATTGAGGAACTAACTCAAATTAAAGATTGGGCGGTAAAAAACTTAACTGAGGAAAAAAGGGATAAAATGTTCGAAAGAATAACAATTCTTCAAAATAAATTGTCCCTAGCATTTCAGCGCAAAGATGCTGTTGTTTTTATAGGATAGATAGGTTATTAATTATGTTACAGTTTGAGGGGACTACCCAGTGCAGAGTGAATTCATCACTTAACCAATATCATAAGATCTGTATGACGACTTCATCAATTGAGTTTTACGCAGGAAAAGGCTTTGGGTGCATCCCTAATTAATGTTACTCTTTTACATCGAACAGGTCGATTATGGTTAGATACCACTATGATTGATCTGTTTTTTGTTACCTTGGTTCTTCTGCGTATTTTAAGAAATAACTTGGACACAACTGATTGGAGATATCAACATGATTAAATATAGGTATACAATCGAATATAAAGAAGATTTCAACGAAGTTATCGTGGACTTAGGCATCGATTCATCGTTAAAGAATGGTTATCTGATTAGTAATTCTTTGGGATCGGATATATTTGGAGACTTCGCAACGATCCAGGAAGAGATCGGAAACTTAATCGAATTACTGAAAGGGGAAATAACGTTATACGAAGGTGGAGGGAATGTGAACTTAATAAAATCTGACAAGTCTTTCACAACTTTTGAAGATATCTTTGCAGAAGAAGATGAAGAGGACAGTACATGTGAAATTGAGACATTAGAATATGTAAAGATACTATTGTTGTGGGCAAAAGAGAACTTTAAGTATAAAAGTCAGCGAGGCGTTATCTTGAAAGAAGAAGGACAAGTAGCATTAGAGTGGATAAACAAAAAATATATTGAGGTTTGTGAGATTGAGCGTATCAACAATTTGAAATTAAATAAATTGTATGAATAATAGATTTGTAATATTTTGCGAATATGCCAATGCCTCTATGGGGAGTTGTTTCTTCTCGCATCTCAAAACGGAAGGACTTTATCCTTATCATATCCGACGGTTAGCGAAGCACAAAGTAAAACTGAAAAGTATATCCTTTTTTTACAGCCGAAAACGGCCACACGGAAACTAAAAAAACGACGCCGGTAGAGTACCGACGCCAGTTTGCAGTCTAGGGTCTTTTTATAATTTCTACTAAATAGGGTCTTGAACATCCTGATTGATTTTTTCATATTGCGATTTTCGATAAGAAATTTTTGACTGTCCAGTAAATTCCTTCACTTTATAAGTAACATTCTGTTTAAGATCAAATTAACCTCCTCATTTAATCCATCTGCAATACAATGACTCCAGTAATTAACATTGCTAAACTTTCGGAAGAATAAGTCCAGATTCTCTTTAAACCCGTCTTGAAGAGAGACCCATTCATAACATTCATGAAACTCTTTTTTTAAGAAATTATAACTTATCTTTTTTGACAAACGGCTGATTATGATGAAGCGGTTTGCAAGTATAAATTTTATTATATTATTCTCAATAGCGGCGATTTCTTCAAACTGTCCCGTGCCGAAGCTAATATTACTAAAATCCAAATTAAAGTAAACTTTATCTCCCTTAAACATCACTGTGTTTAGCCAGCCTCTAATCATATCGTTTATTGCTACATTGAAATCAGCGTAAATAGTGGCATTTGTACTGTGACCAAATCCTTGAATATGTTTGGAGCGGAAGGTAGAAATACTTCTTCCATGGAAAATCCCCCGATTTATATATTTATAATACTTATTATTAGAATCTGTTAGATTTAACTCCACTAATTGATTTGAAATTTCATCAATTTCTTCCAAGGCGAACCTAGTTTGTATAGGTGCTGTTTTTTTGTTAATGGAATGCACTCTAAACATTCCTTCAGAAGAGTAGTGGCGATCAACTGCTATCGAGAGATTGAAAATTATTTTAAATACTCTACTTTCCTCCAATTCACTTTTGAGAATACGTTTAAGATCCTTCGTAGAGTTCGGTGACAGAGCTAAATATTCAATTGTATTGTTGCTATTCGTCAGATTCAGACCTATTTTATTTTCATTTTGCGGCCATTCAGTTAATTCTATATACTCCGCTTTAAAACTTTCAAAAGCTGTTGTTGTATAGAACTCAAGGTGTTGTTCTGGAATTTCATTTTCACCGGTTACACTGCGGAAGTGGTTGCTCATCTTATTCTGAATAATAATATCAGCTTTTGTACGGCAGATGGTAACAGGGATTTCCTTCAAAACGTCTTTAGTATTTAATATGCTAATACAATGTTCATATATGGTCTCTTTTTCATCTGCACCACAAAGGAACAACAAAGCTTCCAAAGTCGAATTAGATAAAATTTTATCCATCGATTTTTCGATTTCTTCTTTCTTATCTGAGATATGAGTAACTCCCATGGTGTCTAATATGTTGAGAATAAATGGTTTCTCAGAAAAACTCGGCATTTGTTTTTTATATTGTTCGTCATAAGCTTCTACAAATTCATCTGAAGGTCTTGTCACATAAATGACCTCTGAGAATACCAATGAAAATACACTATTCGCAGCATATACTGAAGCCATAAACTCTTTCATTCTTAAGTCTGCTGTAATATCACCGTAGAGCATATAATCATTCTCTATATCCCAAAATTTTTGGTAGTCATCTAAAATATCTTGTTCGAATCTTGCGAACCAATTTTTAAGTGAGGTTAAGTTTCCATCGTTATACATATAAAAACGTCTTTCAATCTCTTGTTCATAAATATCTCTTTTGTTTGGTTTACGTTTCTGATCTTTTAATTCTTTAAATATTTTATTGACGGTGCTTTCTAGGTCTTCCTCTTTTTCATCTCCTTGAATCACAAATTCAGAAATTCCAATTAGAAAAGTGAACAGCTCATTAGTTGAAATTTCATTATCGGTAATATAATCGAAAGCATGATATTCCTTGGTAATCGGATCAAAAACACTTTTCAGTATAGATGAGTTTAATTCAAAGTTTTCAAGGTCATCACGTGATTTATAGATCATTTCCTGCAGGGACTCTATAATATATGAGTTATATGGTGTTGAAACTGTTTTTCTTTTACATTGAATACAAACTTGGTTAGGTTCTAAAGTTGCATTTAAAGCCAAAATAGTATTAACTAAACTTGTTTGTGACTTATCGCCAATATTTTGACCCAAAATCATATTGTCATTTGGGCTTACCAGGTAGGCAAAGACCGTTGATTTTCCATTTCCGCTCGGACCTATTATACCAACGGTTACTGCTGTGAGCATATCATTTAATACTTGATCCGCTCGCTTTTGCGACATTATTTTCAATTCGGCTTTCTGCCCGTTTTGTTTTACAATCTCTATGGTCATATTCTCTGTTGCTATATTTGTCCGCTCAACTTCTTGTAGGTCAATGTCTAAGATTGTATCTACAGCGCTTGCGACCTCATCTATATTCGAATGTCCATTCAACTTAGTGACATCATTCTCAACACATGCTTTATATATAGCTTTTGCAGTATTTTCCCATGTGAACCCCTTTTCCTGCAAAATTTCTTTGAGTTTTCCAGCTTGCTTTTTAGCATTCATTCTTTTTTTATGTATATTTAATAAATAGTTCACGACATTATCTATATCCTTGTCATTGAATATCTCAGAGTAGTCTCCATTTATATTTAAAGCATACACATATTCATGGATATCTTTCCCCAAAAGCTCTTGTAAAAAAATAAACAATCCGCTTTGCTCTGATAAAATCAAAGGTATCTCTGCTGAAATAGCCTCCCAACCAGCTAACCCAAAACCTTCACGCAATGAAAGCATCATGCTCACAGTCTGCTCCGAGAGAAGCTCAAAAAGGACTTCACGTTTTAAAAACCCTCTCGGTTTTACATTGACAATTCCTTCCGCGTATTTATCAGTCAAATTTCTAATAGCATGGTGTTTGTCTTTTTCTATTCCCACGATGTGCATATATGTTTCATGATCTTTTACCTGTTTAAAAAAAGTTGCAAACGCAGCTACAGACAAACTTCCCTGTTTTATAATATCGTCACTCATTCTCCCGAAAGATATACAGCTAAATCTGTGAAGAGGTTCAGTTAAGGTCTGGATCTGTGCCAGTCCAGGAATAATTTCCACTACCTGTTTATAATTGATCCCTTTACTTCGAAGGATGTCTTCTGCTGATCTTCGCAATTTAGGACCAACAGCAAACACATAATCTGCTTCAACAAGAACCTCCTTTTGAAGGTTCTCTTTCTGTGGGTATTTATCTGCATCATCTTCTTTTATAAAGTAGTAATTACTGTAATCCATATGATGAATGACTGCAGAGCAAGAGGGGGTTAAACTTGATTCGTTATAGTAGCTCGCACATGTACTAGCTTGTCTGCCTGTAAAGATATCATGACCTATCCACAAAGATACAATCCCCTGTTTTTCAGTGATTTTCTTGACAATAGAATAACAATCATCAAAATTCTTCACTTTAAGTAGTTCGATATTTCTTGGTATATCTAATAAGTTATCGTATAGGACATTATCAGGAATTACACATACTATTTCAAATGTTTCATTTAATAGGCTTGAGAACCCCAGTGCTAAATCATAATTAAAAGAATTAATCCCGCCTTCGGAAGAACCCCAGTTGGTTGCTAGCAATACTATTCTCTTTTTCAAAAACTAACCTCCCATTGTAATAACGCTAAGTAGATACTCCTTATTTCGACATAAATCCAATTTACTCCTTCTTCCAGAATAATAAATGTGATTAAGAACGAGAAGATATATGTACTGGGAAAATCAGGAATTTCGAGGGGTGTTTCTGAAATTTAGTAAAGCAGCGGAGGAAACCGATTATTCTGCGATGGAGCAGTGTCGAGTGAGGAAAAGAATGAGGCACTGAAGAAGTTGGTGTAGCGGATTGTGTATGATAGGGAAGAGAGTAAGGTGGGATTGACGGTTTGTTATAGGTAAGAACTATCATCTCAAATTAATAGAAAGTATTATTTAAACTTCTTGGGATAGTTCCCGAGGCTTATATTTCGTGAAATAAATCTATAAATATTTACAAATTTTGCAGGAGTGTTATTGGGGCTGTCGAATCATAGTAGCTATGCGATCTAAGTTTTTCGTATGGATTCAACATTTTCGTTTAGATTATACAAATAACTAGTATATTATTGGGGGATCACCTTATGAATATAACAGAGTTGAGAATCAAGAATTTCAGATGTTTTGGTGATCAGGAAACATCAATAAATATTGTTCGATTAACAACTATTATTGGTTCTAATAGTAGTGGAAAAACTGCACTAATTCAGGCTCTATTAAAGTTATTCGGATTGAACTCAAAAGATCGGGTAATAAATAAAAGTGATTTTCATGTACCACCTAATAAAAAACCAGATGAAGTCACCGAGGAACAATTACTTAGAATAGAAGCGAAAATAGAATTTTCTGAATTACAAATAGAAGGTGAAGGAGTAAAAACGGTACCATCATTCTTTAAGCAAATGATGACTGGTAAACCACATGAGGTACCATATTTAAGAATACGTCTTGAAGCTAAGTGGACACAAAGTGTAACACCTGACGGAGAAATTGATCCAAAGCTGTATTATGTTGTTGTGCCGTATGGAGATGAAGAAAAAGAGGATTCTCTTAAGCCTATGTCTTCTAATGAAAGAGCTCTAATTCAAATGATATATGTTCCTGCTGTAAGAGAACCCTCAAATCAATTGAAATTAGCATCTGGTACAATTTTATGGCGGTTGGTTAAAAGTATAGCTTGGCCGGAAGATACTAATAAAGAAATTCAAAAAAACATCTTACCACTAGAACAGTATTTAAGTAGTGTAGACGGATTGCAAGAGATACGTAACGAGGTCAAATCAGCATGGAATAAGTACCATCGTGATCCTAGGTATACTGATGCTAATATTTTATTCAATGAGACTTCCTTGGAGTCCATGCTTAAAAATATAAATGTTCAGTTTTCGCCTACTGAAGATATCACAAATTATACAATCGATAAATTAGGTGATGGACTTCGATCGCTTTTTTACTTGTCATTAGTTTCTACTTTATTGGGAATTGAACAAAAAATTATAAAAGATGAAACAGGAAAATTCCTTCCCCAAAAAATCCCTGCTGCTTTAACAATATTAGCTGTTGAGGAACCAGAAAATCATATTTCTCCTCATCTTTTAGGTAGAGTAACCAAAAATCTTAGAGATATATCCGAAACGAGTAATGCGCAAGTTCTACTTACTTCTCATAGTCCTTCGATTGTCAAAAGAATTAATCCAGAAGAGATACGCCATGTAAAAGTTTCACATACTGGAGAACATGTTGGAACTACCTCTGTAAGTGAGATTAAATTACCTAGCGATAGTGATTTGGCTATAAAATATGTTAAGGAAGCTGTAAAAGCATACCCAGAGCTTTATTTCGCTCAACTAGTTATACTTGGTGAAGGAGATAGTGAAGAGTTAATAATCCCACGATTAATGCAAGTTGGAAATATTGCTCTTGATGATGAGACAATATCTGTTGTCCCTTTAGGGGGAAGATTTGTCAACCATTTTTGGAGGTTATTAAAACAATTGGATGTTCCTTTTGTCACACTATTAGATCTCGATAGGGAACGAGGAACTGGTGGATGGAGCCGAATCAAGTATGCATTTAAACAACTCATAGAAATAGACGTCGACGTAAGAGAGTTATTAACAATTGGCGGCACTACACATCCAAAAAATATTCTAGAGGAAATGCACAAACGTACTCTAGATGATCCAAGTGGTCCAAATTCTATAGCAGAGATGAAAATGTGGATTAAGAAGTTAGAATCCTATAATTTTTTCTTTTCAGGTCCTCTTGATATTGATTTGCTCATGCTTGAGTCTTTTACTGATGTATATAAATCTATCCCAGAGAATGGGCCGGAAATACCTGATAAAATGAGATACCCTCAGGAATATAACACAGTGATATTAAATGGTGTAAACGCAACCTTGAAAAAAGATAAAAATGAAACAAAATTTGGAAATACATATTCCAAAGAACAGAAAGAATTAATGGTCTGGTACAATAGCTTATTCTTGGGTAGGAGTAAACCTAGTACACATCTAGAGGCGTTAGCAAAGATTGAACCTAACGATTTTATGGATAAATGTCCAGCTTCACTTATGAATGCACTGAACGCTGTTAGAACAATTCTTGACAAAAGTAAAAAATAACAGTCTCAACCTGAGGAGATACTATGGCACTTGTTAAACCGGGAGAATGGATTCCAACTGAGGGCATTGTATTAGAACGCGCTGCGGACAAGGTTGTTAGAAGCGGAGAAAATGTTATGGTTGTTGCTGGTCCTGGGGCGGGAAAAACAGAGTTGCTGGCTCAACGAGCGAGTTACTTACTTCAAACAGGGATTTGTAAACCTCCGCAAAAAATTCTGGCAATTAGTTTTAAAGTAGATGCAGCCGCAAATTTAGCGGAACGGGTAAGAAAAAGATGCGGAAATGAGCTTTGTCAAAGATTCGAATCACGTACATATGATTCTTTTGCAAAACAGGTACTCGATCACTTTCGCAATAGCATGGACGAAATGTATCGTCCAATTCAGGACTATGAAATTGTAACTGATAAAAATGAATTAAAAAAATTAGTAGCGCCTCATTTTACTGAAAAATATCCAGTTTACGCATTGAAATATGACACATTGATGGAGTATCTTGGAAATGAACGATTACCATTAAATGTTACATATAATGTAACGGATCTTTACAGTTTATTTTCTAATGATTTGTGGGGAATTATGCCAAAAGGTTCGCAGGAATTTACTGCATCTCTAACATTTCCAATGATAACGAGATTAGTCGAATATTTAATTAGTACAAACACAATGATTAAAAATGCATTAAAAGTTACATACAGCCACTTATTTTTAGATGAATTTCAGGATACAACAAATACACAATATGATATGTTAAAACAAATCTTCCAATATTCGAAAACGGTAATTACAGCCGTAGGTGATGATAAGCAACGAATAATGGGCTGGGCTGGTGCTTTACCAAATGCGTTCCAAGAATTTAAAAAGGACTTTTCTTCAAAAGATGAACGATTAATCAAGAATCATCGTTCTGCGCCTTTACTAATTGATATTCAAAATTACCTTGCAAGGGACCTAGATTCATCATCTTTGACAGTTGAATCTCCTAATCTAATTAAAGATGAAAAATCGTCTTTAGGAGTATGTCAAATTTGGAAGTTTAAAACTCATCTATTAGAGGCGGAACATTTATCAAAAAAAATAAAAGAATGGTTAGAAGATACTATTATAAGTCCTCGAGATATTTGTATAATTGTAAAACAACAAGAGGATATTTATGCTGAACAAATTATATTGGACTTGAAAACACAAGGTATTATTGCCCGAGTAGAAAAAGAATTTCAAGATTTGCTTTCGGAAGAATGTGTTACATTACTAATTCATGTCCTGACATTAGTTATAAAAGATCGAGCTCCGGATTCGTGGCAAAGTATTTTTGATATATTGATCTTCATGAACCCTGAAATAGCTGAAAATCCGGAGGTTTTTTATCAATATGATAGTGAACTAATTGATTTTATTACTAGGTTAAAGACGGAACTTCCCGGCTTGAAAAATGGGCGAGAGTTAGAAGCTTACTTAAAAAATATCTTTGGGTTTTTGGGTGAAGACAAGTATTGTACAATATTTCCAAAGTATAAAGGTGGAAAGTATTTGCACAAAAAAATCAAAGAGTTTTCAAAAAAACTGGCTAGTTCATATCGATCTTTGAAATCTTGGGAGTTGGCTCTTAATGATGTTCTTGGTATTAATAGTATACCAATTATGACTATACACAAGAGTAAAGGTCTTGAGTATCATACTGTGATTTTTGTAGGTCTGGAGGATTCAGCATTTTGGAACTTTGTTAATAATTCAGAAGAAGATAAAAGAGCTTTTTTTGTTGCCTTTTCAAGAGCAAAACAAAGGGTACTATTTACTTTTAGTGAAGAAAGAAAAATAAAACAATACAACGAAATTATTAATAGACGGCAATTTTCAAGTAATATTTCAATATTATATACTAACCTACTACAAGCTGGAGTTGAGACGGTCGAACTGTAAAAATTAAGAAGTTCGGATTCCTAAAGATTTATTAACAAGAGAAGTGGGAGTCATGGATGCACAAAAGAAGGCTCCGACACTTAATTACTTACGAGAACAAAGAGGTTATCCAACCGGAAATTATAGAGAATATTTAGTGAATACCTATAATTTTATATTTAAAGACTCCAAGATTGACAATAGAGGCTAGAGTATGGCTTGTACATGAGAAATGCTGAATTTTGTAGAAGTGAAATCAGAAAAGCTTTATATATTACAAAAGAGATGTCGTTGGCCCAGTTAGTTGAAAACAGGCTAATAGACTAGCCAGAGAAAATTCATCTACTCTGCAGAAACATGCCCATAACCCTTTGAATTGGTTTCCTTGTCGGAGGAAGCTCTGGAAAAAGCGAAACATGAAAGCAAACCTGTCTTCCTACTCTATGCGAATAACTAGTTATTGACCCACACTTACGTTGATTTGATGTTGGGGAAATTCTTTAATATTAACTTTGACTAATCACACTAAAAACGAAAAATAATACTAGCGGATTTCCCGCTAAATTCCCATCTCACCTCATCCCTTGAGTTACAATCTTCCTGAGGTGACCTTACCATGAAGGATAACATGTCAAACCTGATCGAAGATTTGTTTCACGGGAACCTGCGGTTGGACGAGTCGATTCATCCTGAACAAGCCGAGTATCAGGAGATCAATCGCCAGATATCGGACCTGATGCAGGACTACAAAACACAGCTTACGGAGAACGAATACGATGCTCTGGAACAACTGATCGACTTGATCGGACAATCCACATCCATGTATGTGGAAGCGGCATTTGAGCAAGGTTTTCGTACAGGCGGCAGACTGATGATTGAGGTTCTAGCCAAACCTTGAATATCTATCAACCTAGAAGCCAGCCAGTAGACAATACACAGCAATTCAAAAATCCCCTTCTCCATTACCACCGATTAGGCTGGCACGGGGAGGGGACTTTGCTTTTAAATTACTCTTTTATCGTACTATCTACCACCTACCGCGCCCCAATATTTTTACCCGCTGGCGTACCTGACCCAACCAAATCACTGCCACCCGCAAGCTTCAAGAAATTACCCAAGACAGGCGTTCCGTCCGCGCTACGCGTTACCGAAGGCACGAGGGAGACAAAGTCGGCTGCGCTGGCGAGCAGGCCTTTGGCGTTCTCGCTTTTTTTGTTCTTCCACCAGACGTTAGTGCTGCTGACGTCGGTTCCGCTTGTTTTGTCACTGGCGCCGCCTTGGAAGGACAGGTTGTTGGTGAAGATGTGGGTCCCTACATCAAAGGCAAAGTTGCTTTGCCCGTTGTTCCAGGAGGTGTTATTTTTCATCTGGATCGAACCAGGATTGCTGTTGTAGGTAAAACCGTGCTTTTTGTTATTAAACGCAATGCTGTTCTCGACAATATGATTTACCGCAATCTTCTCACCGCCGAGCTTAAATCCGTTGCCATCACTGTTGGAGGTAGAAGTGCCGTCTGATGTTGCACCGTTCGCGTAGGCGATGCTGTTGCGGATCGTAACCGCGCCAATGGCGCCTGTGTCCGTTTTGCTATACAGATCCCAGCCATCGTCCACGTTATAGGCCGCAATACAACCGTCGAAGACATTACCTGGGCCAACGGTCAGTTTGGCTGCAAAACCGTCTGCATCCTCGCCGTCATCCGGGTCATAGTTGTTGTGGGAGTAGGAACGAATCACTTCATTATATGCAGGCCATTCACTCTTGGCGGCTGTGGAAGCATAACGACCCATTTGAATACCCGTATCCCGGTTGTGATGAGCTTCGATCTGCTCCAGGCGGTTGTAACTGCCTCCGATGAAGATTCCGTTGTCGCCTGCACCCTTCACCTCAAGCCCTTTGACGAACCAGTAGTCTCCGAACATTTGCAGCCCGCGGTTGGTGGAAGCGAAGGCTTGAGCGGAGAAATCAAAGACCGGTTTTTCCGATCCATACGCCACCAGATTTTTACGTTGTGAGGAGGTGCCGCTGTTACCACGTTCAATGGTAATGGTCTGTGAGAAGCTGTAGGTGCCGCCGCGCAGATAGATCGTTTTACCCGGAGCGATTTGGGTCAATGCGTTAGCCAGAGATGTTGGACTATTTATGGTTCCCGGATTGCTGGCTGAGCCGTTAGGGGAGACATAGAGATCACCCGCAGCAAGTGTCACACTTGAGGTAGCGGCTGCTTCTGATGGATTATTTTGCAAGCTACTCTCGATCAGTTCCGCCGCACTAACCGACCCGCCACCAATCAATAATAGAGGGAACGCGGCACTCAGACAGATCTGGGCCATTTTTGATTTGAGGGAACGTTCCTTCAGAGAATGGGCAGATCGTGCAGACACATGAGTAGATGTGGATGGGAATAATTTCATTAGTAGACCTCCTTGGTTAATGTAAAATGGAATTCGTGAGCTGTTGCGGTATGCCGGACAGATGCATCCAATGAAGTAGCTCATTGCGATTGGATGATTACTCTCTGTACAGCATAGTTTTATGGTAAATGTTGTAAACGCTATCTTCAATAATCATTTGATCAGATGGGTCTAGATACAGGCAGGTTAGTCGTAGTCGCTCTCAGTGCCTGGAGTTTCACAGGTTAAGTGTAATCCTGACATTGGCTGGTAGCCCTGATTTAACGATGAATCATCTGAAATGAACCTAGAGATGCACGCTTTTACAACCCTCAAGGCACGAGACTCACCCTCAATCCACCCAAATGAACTTCGCATTTTCAAAAAAAGAGCAGCACGCATCCAATAGGGGGCATAAACATAATCCGTGCTCTCTATCGAAATGATGGGGCAATCAACACATAACAAAAAGCCCCATAGCGGCTGCCAGAGGCAGCAAGACTATTGGGGCGATGTTCGAAGTGACATTAACTGATCATTGTAAGCACTGTCCTTCATGGCAAGACTCATCGAATCAAGCGATGTGCTATATTAAACCAACGCTGGGACTTATCGATCCGAACAATCTCATGCATTATAAGCGAGGCATAGACCAGAGTTTCACAATGCTTTCCATTTTAATAACCATCCGTCTCACGACTGCGTTTCTCTGCTTGCTCCACGCTTGGTTCATGTTTCGGTTGGACTGTCGCACTATCATCGGTTGGTACAGAGGCCAGCCCTTCAGAGACGCGCAAACCATAATCCGCATCCGCTTGGGTGAAGTAAGAGATCATGCGCTCCCGGATATCCGGTTTGCATTGTGCCAATGCGCCAACCATATTGCTGATCAGTTCATCCCGCTCCCAATCCTCGAATGCCCGGTACGTATCTCCAGCTTGTCCAAAATCATTCGTACGCTCAATCTTATCACGGACGAGTCGCCCTTCAATAAGCGGTTCATGTTCCGGGCCGCGCGGTGTAGCTTCTTTTAACCCACCAAGGGAGGAAGGCTCGTAGTTCACATGTGGATTCTGACCCGGTGCACGATCCACCTGATATTGCATCTGCCCGCCGCTCTGATTGGTCGCAACACGGTTCTTCGGCGCATTCACAGGCAGCTGCAGATAGTTCGCACCGACCCGGTGACGTTGGGTGTCCGAATAGGAGAAAGTGCGCCCTTGCAGCAGCTTGTCATCCGAGAAATCCAGTCCGTCCACCAGGACACCTGTGCCAAAAGCCGCTTGTTCCACTTCATTAAAGTAGTCCTCGGGATTACGGTTTAAGGTCATTTTTCCAACAGGCAAAAACGGAAACTGCTCTGGGGGCCACAGCTTGGTTGGGTCCAGCGGATCGAAGTCCAGTTCAGGATGCTCGCCGTCCTCCATAACCTGAACACACAACTCCCATTCGGGATAGTCTCCGCGTTCGATTGCTTGATACAGGTCCAGGGTGGCATGGTTGAAGTTCTGTCCCTGAATATCGCTGGCGTCCTTCTGAAGAAGGTTCCGTATCCCTTGATTGAGCGGTTCCCAGTGATATTTAATGAGCACGCCTGTGCCTTCCTGATTCACCCACTTGTATGTATTGACGCCCGACCCCTGCATTTGCCGATAGTTGGCCGGAATTCCCCAAGGGGAGAAGAGAAACGTAATCATATGGGTAGCTTCAGGGCTGAGGGAGACAAAATCGAAAAACCGTTCCATATCCTGTGCATTGGTCAGCGGATCGGGCTTGAAGGCATGTACCATATCCGGGAATTTAAGCGGGTCACGAATGAAGAAGATTTTCAGATTGTTACCAACGAGATCCCAGTTTCCATCTTCGGTATAGAATTTCACAGCAAATCCGCGCGGGTCGCGAAGCGTCTCCGGTGAGTGTCCGCCGTGAATAACCGTGGAGAACCGAACGAAGACGGGCGTTTCTTTACCTTTTTCCTGAAACAGACGTGCACGTGTATACTTCGATACCGGTTCATCCCCGGCCGTCCCATAAGCCTGAAATACGCCATGAGCACCAGCGCCGCGGGCATGCACTACCCGTTCCGGAATACGTTCACGGTCAAAATGGGTGATCTTTTCGAGAAAGTGATAGTTCTCCAGCGTAGTCGGTCCCCGGCTGCCGACGGTTCGAACATTCTGATTGTCCGTAATGGGGTGACCCTGACGATCCGTTAATGTCTCAGATGCTGATTCGGGGGAATGCTTTGATTGAGAGTCATCGTGTTTCAAGATGGAACACCGCCTTTCCTTATGATGGATTCAAATATATATTTTCCCTGCGAGCCCGTTCTATACATCCATCCCATTAAAAAAAGCTTGTCACCCACCCCATCGCGTGGGATAATTAACTTTTGCCCAGTGGCCTTTTTTGAACGGAAAAATAAAATCGGACCGCTTGTATAAGAATGGAGGCTGACCTAGGATTGTCTACACAACGTTATCCTTTTGCATATGATCCGGCAGAGCCCTTTGTATCCCGTTTAGGGGAATGGGTTGCCGATGTTTTTTACGATATTTTACCTGAGTCCGGCTTCGAGGTACGGGATGAACAGATTTTTATGGCGTACCAGCTTGAACGGGCCTATGGAGATAAAAAGACCATTATGGCTGAGGCCGGTGTAGGAACAGGCAAGACGTTAGTCTATCTGCTCTACGCGGTCTGTTATGCACGTTATACAGGTAAACCGGCGGTCATCGCCTGTGCCGATGAGTCCTTGATTGAACAGTTGGTGAAGCCGGGCGGAGATATTGCGAAGCTGGCTGCACATCTGGATTTGGAAGTGGACGCGCGTCTCGGTAAATCACCTGATCAATATGTTTGTCTAAACAAATTAAGTGCGATGAGATTTGCAGATGAAGATGCGCCTGTCATTGAAGAAGTGCATGAGAGCCTTCCGGATTTTGTGAATACGCCGGGTACGCTTCAGGCATTCCATCCGTATGGTGACCGCAAACAATATCCGCATCTGAATGATCGCCAGTGGAACAAAATCAACTGGGACCCGTTCCAGGATTGTTTTGTTTGTCCCAAAAGACAACGCTGCGGCCTGACGCTATCGCGTGACCATTATCGTCGTTCCAAAGACATCATCATCTGTTCCCATGATTATTACATGGAGCATGTGTGGACCTATGATGCGCGCAAACGTGAGGGACAATTACCACTCCTGCCTGATCACAGCTCAGTTGTATTTGATGAAGGACATTTGCTGGAAGAAGCAGCCCTGAACGCACTGAGCTACAAACTGAAACACCGCATCTTCGAGGAACTCGTAACCCGTCTATTGGAAGGCGAGATTCGTGAATCCCTCGCGGAGCGTGTGGATGAAGCGATTGAGAGCAGTGAGCGACTGTTTGCATTGCTGGATACGTATACGGTGGCAATTCCGGGATCGGAACGGAAAGAAGTTCGGGTAGAGCCACCGTTGCTGCGTGAGATTGAACGTCTGACGAGTGTGCTGGATGCGATCGGTGAAGAATTGGTATTTGAGAGCGGTTTGTTCTCGCTGGATGGTTATCAGATGCGTGTCGTGGAAGAACATCTGGACATGATTCAGTCTGCACTTGCATTGTTCCGTAAGGAAGACGGCTATATCTGCTGGGCGGAAGAGAGTGAAGATGAGACGACCTTATCGATCATGCCGCGTACGGTGAAGGAAATGCTGAACGAGCGTGTGTTCAACACAGGTATTCCAATTGTGTTCTCCTCTGCCACGTTATCTGTGGATAGTTCATTCCGTTATGTAGCGGACAGCCTGGGCATTGATGACTTTGTATCGTTCTCGGTGGCTTCCCCGTATGATTATGCGGACAAAATGAAGATGAAGATTACCGATGAAGCTTTACCCGGTCACCCGGAGAACGAAAATCGCTTGCGTGACGCGGTGTCGTTACTTCAGGAGAGCGGGGGACGTGCGCTGATTCTGTTCCGTACGATGGAAGAACTGCGCGCGTTCAAGCAGGACATCGTTCATGTACCTGAAGCAGAAGGTTTGCGCTTTATGTATGAGGGCGACAGGGAGATCAGTGATCTGATCGCCGCGTTCCAGCAGGATGAGGAGAGTGTGCTGTGCTCCGTTAATCTGTGGGAAGGGCTGGATGTTCCAGGTCCGTCATTGTCCAATGTCATGATCTGGTCGCTTCCGTATCCACCACAGGACCCTGTCTTCAATGCAAAACGCAGTGCGTCGGCAGCACCATACGAAGAGATCGATCTTCCGTACATGCTGCTGCGCGTGAAGCAAGGTCTGGGACGTTTGATTCGGACGAGCAGTGATTCGGGGACAGCCGCGATTCTCGACGAATCGTTGTACAGCAAAAAAGAAGCCAAAGACCGCATTGCGGCCCTGCTTCCCGAAGGTGTAGAATGGACAACCCTGACACACTAGTTCACATTCCTATTTAGATTTTTTAACTGGCTCCTTTCCAGAGTAAGTACTTGTATGCTGCGGATTTAACGTCCGGCTGTGAACAAGCGCTCATTTTGGAGGGGAGCCTTTGACTTGTGTAAGAATTCTTCTTTGTTAAAAAATACCCATGCTCAAATACCGTTCCCCGGTATCAGGCGCAATACAGAGCACCCGGTGTCCCGGCCCCAGTTCCCGGGCGATGCGCAGGGAGGCCCACACCGAAGCGCCAGAGGAAGGGCCGAGCAGCAGCCCTTCCCGGGCAGCAAGCTGCCGCATCGTATCCAGTGCGTCCTCATCGGACACTTGGATAATGGCATCCCACACGTCGGTATTCAGAATGTCCGGAATGAACCCCGGACTTGTACCGACGAGCTTGTGAGGTCCGGGCTCGCCACCGGACAGCACAGGTGAACCTTTTGGCTCCACCGCATAGATGCGAATGTCCGGCAGCTGCTTGCGCAGTTCTTCTCCCGTTCCGGTAATGGTGCCGCCTGTCCCCGCTGTGGCAATGAAGGCGTCCAGCTTGCCTTCCATCTGCTGCATAATTTCGGGAGCCGTGGTAATCCGGTGAATATCCGGGTTCGCCTGATTCTCGAATTGCTGGGGAATGAAGCTTCCCGGAATGTCGGCCTGAAGCTCTTTGGCCTTGCGAATCGCACCAGGCATCCGCTCTGCCGCAGGGGTGAGCACCACATCTGCGCCGTAGGCTTTCAGAATATTGATGCGTTCCTTGGACATGTTGTCCGGCATGATTAGAATGGCTTTATATCCTTTGGCAGCCGCGTTCATCGCAAGACCGATCCCGGTATTGCCGCTGGTCGGCTCGATGATGGTTGCGCCGGGAAGCAAGTGTCCCGCAAGTTCAGCCTGAACGATCAGGTTATAGGCGGCACGGTCTTTGACGCTGCCACTTGGGTTGAAGTATTCCAGTTTCACGTATACGTCAGCGGAGTCACTGCCTGTGAGTCTGTTCAGTTTAACGGCAGGTGTCTGGCCGATCAGTTCGGTTACATCTGCGGCAATGCCTGTATGTGCGGGTGTTTGATTTTTAATTAAATGCGAATTCAAGTCCATGAAGTACAACTCCTTGATTGATAAGACGTTGAGAGCTAATCCGGTTGAAATCAAGTCCACTGAACAAGTCTGTCCCGCCATATTGGCTGGCAGGCTTGTTTTTGTAATAGGAATCGAATTCAGACCCTGCCTTATTGGAATGGTTGGATATATCTCTATACTATCTTAATAAACAGAGTCTCCCCGGGTCAACTTGTTTCATGTAAGGAGAAGAGATCCGATTTTGAGCGGGCATATGACGAGAAAGTCCAGCGGATCATTCAGCCAGAATCATGTCTGGTACAGTAGGTTCCGAGTTGCATCAAGTCTTCGTCAAGTCCATATCCAGATGTCGACTAAGCTCTTTTTTGACTTCATTCCGCGCAAACGTCCACAGCATATAGAACCGCTGCAAATATCCTCTGCACAGATACTGGGTTTCAATCCCATCGACTTGCCGTTTCTCCTCCAGAACCTTGACGCCACGAGTTCTCATCTGTTTGCGAAGCGTCAGCATTTCCTTAAGTACTTGATTCTGAATACGGGTCAGGGACAGGATGTAGACTTCTGGCATTTTGAGCTGTAACGTATCCAGCGTGCGAATATCCCGTTCAAGCACATCCAGCAGCAGAGTGCGTACAACCATGCTTTTAATCAAACGGTGGTCTTCATCCGCAGGGGATGGTGCGGAAGAGGAGGATGACATACTTTCACTTCCTTAACCATGGATTCGGACATGTTCTTGTTTACAGAACGTATGTTCTTATATTATAATCAATATATGCAATGATGATACACAATACAACCGAGAAATATTGGAAGTAGTCCAAATCCGATTTATGCTGAGGTTGGAGGCATTCAAATAGGGACATGCCTTCTCCAAAATAAGGTATAATTTTTGGGTTTTGCAGGAAACCTAAGGGCATAAAGAAAACAACTTAATGCATCAGAGGAAGAGATGAAGAGCTCTTAGTCCGTTGGTACTAGCGAAGGTTATGAAGGGATTGCCAAAGCATTGCAACAAAAGAGCCCCTGCCTTGGGCGGCGGGGCCAGATAATCTGCCGATCCAGGCGGCAGAGTTGTATATGAGCATAAAGCGGTTAAGCCAGATACTGAGGCTTCTCGTAAAGAGCCTCTTTTTCCAGAATCACTTTGTAAGGTCTTTCCTTACCCTTCAGGGAAGGGCCAATCGTAGTCAGCGGTACGGCCGGTTTGTGGAAACGATCTTTTTCCTTGGGTTCCGGAACCGGTCGTGATGCTTCGGGCGCAGAACTGAGGCGTACCTTTTTCTCGCTGCCCCAGCGCTTGCTTATTTTTTTCGTTTCCGGTTTCATTCCGGTTCGCCTCCTAACAAATCGTTGATGGCGTTGAACAGATGACGATTCTCCAAGTCCATCTGCTGAAATATCGCCTCATCCGCTTCAATATGTCCAATAATGTGGACTGTGATTACATACTTCTTGGCTACAGGATAGCATAGCAGATACTCTTTCTCAAGGTAGTCATCGTAGAGATTGATCTTGATTTTGTTCTCCAGGTAAGAATCAATAACCAGAATACGCTTCGGATCATCGGGCTGCTTGTCGTCATTGGCGGACAAGTTATATTTTCTCCCCGGTTCCCCAACATTACCACATAATTGCTCAATATGACCACTGTCATCTGTACGGTATATGGCAGTCCCACGCACGGCAAATGGAGGAAGGGATACAAATGCACTTCGAAGTGCATCGCTCATTCGCTCCAGCATAACCGAATCTGCTTTGCGGGTACGCAGTAACTCCCTGAAGAATCGCAGCAGCTTGAGCAGCTGTAACCGTGCCTCCCCCTCAGACCGTTTATGCTTCTCGATGATTTTATCCACTTCGGGATCGCTCCAGCGTCCCTGTTCTTCGATACTGTCCGCGATTTTGGAGCAGGCCACCGAAACGGCTGGCGCCCATTTCCCGTCTGATCGAATTTCATAAACGAGTGGATTTAACCCCAACAGGTCCGTAGGCATGCGTAAACCTTCAATTTTGGAAGTGTCTTTGATGTCCGTAATATCCTCAGGAAGAATGAAAAAAATGCGCTTTCGTCCCAGACGACCCATAAACAAACCCATTTCCAGCATTGTATTATCACGGACAGAGGCATAGTACTTCCCGCGAATTTTCGAAATATCATCCGGATGAAAAATAAAAATGGCAAAGTCAGTCGTCCGCACTTCTGTTTCCAGATCGTCCATAGTATAACTGCTTGGATTAAAAACTCCGGAGTACCAAGGGGTAACTTCGGCCGAGAAACGCAAGTTTTCGTGTACTGCGGCTGCAATCGGCTTCGCTTCCAGCGAGCAGCCAATAAAGACTCTTGGCTTTAACGTTTTCATCAATCCGCCTCGCTTAAACGGTAGTGGGAATCAATTGTTATATTATACCATAAAAAGCAGAGTAAGTCTGGAAACGTTTAACTGGACCAAAGATAAGCCGATTACATCTGCTATAGTGTATGTGCAAGAGGGAAATGATTCCTTTAAAATCCGCGGAAAAATAAAAAATGGACCCAAATTGTCACAGTTGGGTGAATGGACAGTTATATTTGGAAGCTTCAATCATAGAATGAAGGAGCAGGTTGCACTATTAGGTAGAGAAGCTTGTCCTGGTGTGGCTGTTTGGCGACTTATGCAGGACTAAGTATGCTTTTTGCTCATATTTGAAGGGCCGACTGTTTCGACCCAATCACATCGGTGTTATATAATAGAAGAATAAGCAAGTTAGCTTAGACTTTTAAACTAAACCTTTACACGGTAACGGAGAGTGTAGACCCGTCTGAAGAAACGAAGTGTTCGCCTTTATCACAGGATTTTTCCCTTACAAAAAGGGAATCAAAAAAATCCGGGGATAACAGCGATCGGAAGAGGGTGCTACAATCGAAGTGATTAGTGTAAAGTATACGTTTAATTGGCACAGCTAACCACCAACAGACAGAAAGGATCAGGATACCATGAGTTCCCGAAGGATAATCTCCCCAAGGACGATCTGGAAACGTTACGATCTCTCTTACACTTAGCGCCCCTTGTAGAGTACACCACCGTAAAGAAAAAAAACGGCTGACTCTGCGAAAGAGGGGATTGGAATGAATACTATTCGAAGGACAAATACGATGATTTCTTCCAGGCTTGCCTTTTGCAGGGTACGGTCGGTGCAAACCAACCTTTACAAACTGCGAGGGAACCTGAATGAAGAGAAAATCGTTAACCTTACAACAAGTTAAGACAGAGGCGGGAAAGTTCGCCATTATGCTGCTCGGAACATTTATTTTGGCATTTGCCTACTATCACATTAATTTTCAGAATCATTTATCGGAGGGCGGATTTGTCGGTCTGGCCCTGCTTGGAAAATACGCGACAGGCTTGTCACCTGCCATCGGCATGCTGCTGCTGGATATTCCAGTCATGATTCTGGCCTGGTTCCTCAAGGGCTGGAAGTTCATGATTCAGGCGCTGCTGGGTGTGGCTGCATTCTCATTGTTCTATGACGGGTTTGAGCGGTACTCCACCTTGGTCATTCCGTTTCACGGTAATCTGTGGATTCCGGCAGTCCTGTCCGGTGTGATCACCGGCGTGGGAGCTGGCATGGTGCTTCGATTCGGAGGAGCGACAGGCGGAGATGACATTCTGGCGGTGCTCATTAGCCGTTGGAAGGGCTGGAAGCTGGGAACGGTTTTCTTTGTCAGCGATGCGTTTGTACTCGGATTGTCGCTTTTCTTTCTACCGGTAAAAGAAACTTTATATACCATTCTGGCCGTATGGATTGCCAGTAAAGTGATCACGTACATGGTCAGTTTCCCGGCTCGTCGTACAGTTACGACTTCTGCTGTGAAGCTGCCCGTGTCAACTGCAGCCAAAGTAGTCAGCGGTGCTTCACAACGAGCTCCGGTGGCTAGAGGGGTTTCGCATTAAACGAAGCAACCGCCTTATTCGTAATGAATGTTGTTCGAGTAAGGTGGGCTTGCGTCATACCGAAAGCAAAGCCCTTTTGCATGCTTGATGGGAATCATTCCATTAGCGGCGAAAGGGCTTTTTGCTTGCTCCAGTATACGAATAGACGTAGTACGTTCACGATATATTCTTTTTTTAAAATCAGCTCCACTTAAGGCTTGGTGGAAGAAGCAATTTGACCATCTTCATTATGGATAATAGCCCGAATGTTCTGTTTTTCACTCTTTTCTTTCGCAGCATCCACAGCTTCGGCTTTCGTTCGGAACGTAGCCAGAGATTTGGATTGACCTTCTTCCTTAATGGCCCAGCCGGAGTCGGTAGGCACCACATGAATGTTATCATGGCTTTTGGAAGAAGAGACAGGCTCGGAATGACGGCGTGAAGATGAAGATTTACCATGGTCCGACTTGCTGTCTGATGAAGACTGTTTCGTTTCATGCTTGGAGCCCTCTGACTTGGGATGATTCTCATCCCATTCTTCTGCTTTTGCAGTAGCGATTGCAATGGAGCGTCCTTCCTCATAACCGTCATCCAGTAATGCATTGGCAATTTCGATGGCTTTATGTCTGACACGAGGCTCCAGATTTTTCATGGAAACGGGATAATCCTGTTTGTTCCACGGCATATTGATTCCCTCCTGTACAATATAAGTTATTTGTATATTACCCTGTACCGGGATGAATAAACGAATGTCTTGCAGAACCTCAAAGCTTTTGCTTAGATTGTGTACATTCTTCCGTTCAACTTCTCTGCGCTTTTCTATACTTTTATGTGGATGAGGAGTATAATACTTCCATACTTAAAAGTACAATAGAATCACATTAAGGAAAATGATAAGGAGATTTACATATGTTTAGTTTGAGCCTGGCCATCCCTATGTTGTTTACGATGCTTATTCATGCGGCTGATAGTCTGTCCTATGCGCTGCGCCTTGGGGGTTTGCGTACTCGCAGAATTGCGCTGGCCTTGTCCCTATCCGGGATTTTGCTGCTGGTGTCGCGTACCTCCAATATGGCCCAAGGGCCGATGGTAGGCAATTTGGTGGACACTGCGACAAGCGGAGGAAATCCACACTTTGCAGCGCAACTGCACTGGCTAATGGGTGCAGCCACGATAGGAACAGCCATAGCGATATTATGTTTTCCAACCATGGTCAAACTCGCTTCCCGGATGGTCGTTCATTTCGAAGCGGCAGGGTCGATTCCTTCCATGGTTCGAGGTATGTTAAAGCGCAGCAAGATCAAAAATGCAACGTATTATATTACCCCGCCATCTTGGAAGATGGCAAAGCGGTTAGTACAACATGGCATGCCCAGACGTCTAATGACGTTGAACATAGCGGTGACAGCAATTTATACGACCGGAGTCCTGTCCAGTCTTTACGCTGCGTATCTTTATCCGGGGCAGGCTGTAGCAGCTTCACAATCCACCGGACTCATTAATGGAATAGCGACCATTCTGTTAACCATCCTGATTGATCCTCGTATATCGTTGCTCAGCGACAAATCACTGCGCGGTGAGATTCGGCTGGATCGAATGAATCAGATCTATGGCTGTATGCTCGTATCCCGTTTATTTGGTACATTGCTGGCTCAGTTGTTATTGATTCCATTTGCCTACTGGATCGGTTGGATTGTAAGTATGATGTGATAGCCGCAGTGAAGAGGTAGGTAAGAAGTTGAAGATGTAACTCTGATTCGGATCTATACAAAAAGGCACACCAAAAAGGGGATTTCCCAGATGTCATAAACATGACGGGAATCCCCTTTTTGGTGTATTGCTCAGCGGTCGATTCGTTACCGCTTCATGAAATTCCGTTACTTCATTGAACCGTTACTTATTTAAACAGTACGGCGTACTCGGCGTATCCTTCTTTTTCTAGATCCTCTTTGGGTACAAAACGAAGAGCTGCGGAATTGATGCAATAACGCATTCCACCCGCTTCGGCAGGGCCGTCGTTGAACAGATGACCCAGATGGGAATCTCCTTCACGACTTCTCACCTCGGTACGAATCATGAAGTGGCTGAGATCCGTTTTTTCCTTCACATTGTAGTCCCGCAGTGGACGAGTGAAGCTTGGCCAGCCGCAGCCGGAATCGTATTTATCAGTGGAACTGAACAGTGGCTCACCGGATACGATGTCCACGTAAATTCCGTCACCGTGGTGATCCCAGAATTCGTTGTGGAATGCTGGTTCGGTTGCGTTGTTCTGGGTAACTTCGTATTGCAGCGGCGTCAGACGCTCTTTCAGGCCGTCTTTATCCACTTTGCCGGACCAATTGCGTTCGATAAAGTCTTCACGTCCAGAACCTTTGCGGTACCGTTTATAGTGCGCAGGGTTTTTGTGATGGTAACCTTGGTGATGCTCCTCTGCTTCATAGAACGTTTTCGCTGGCAAAATCGGTGTGAAGATGGGTTTGTCGAAACGTCCGCTTTGTGCCAAAGCTTCTTTGGAAGCTTCTGCAATCTGGCGCTGCTCTTCACTGTGATAGAAGATGGCCGTCTGATAAGATGAGCCACGGTCATGGAATTGCCCACCGGTATCCGTTGGGTCAATCTGTTGCCAGAACAATTCAACGAGCTTCTCATAGGGGAAGATAGCCGGATCAAACGTAATTTGAACAGCCTCTACGTGACCTGTCGTTTCCGAGCAGACCTCCTCATATGTGGGGTTCTCCGTATGTCCTCCTGTATAACCCGATACAATCTTGTGAATGCCGGGCAGTTCCTCGAAGGGGGATACCATACACCAGAAGCACCCGCCTGCAAAAGTTGCTTTTTCACTTGAATGTTGTTCCATGCTATAGTCACTCCATTTCTGATGAAGAATGATATTTTGGCTTACTCTTCTATTATATCCTGAATTGGCAAGCCAACCAAGCAGGATCGTAAAGAGGATGAATCAGAACTGTTTCTGACGGGTCCGATTTAGACTTTTTTACGAGAGCGCAGGCGAAACAAGAGCAACATGATCGTCATGAACACCAGATAACCACCAAGGATCAAAAGACTCAGCCAGATCGATGATTCTGCTTGCGCACCCACGTAGGCAAAAACAAAAATCGCAGGCAGTTTGCCAATCGCCGTCGCGACCATGAAGACCCAGAATGGGGTGTAGGTAATGCCCGCATAGATATTAACCGCCATTTGGGGCACGATGGGCAGCAGCCGCATAGACATGATACCCATGAAGGGATGAGCTTCCATCCATGTTGTAAATCGATTCAAACCTCGAATGCGTTCCAGGTAGGACCTGGCTTGATTTCTGAATATCGTTCTAGCTCCAGTGTATACGAGGAGTGCAGCAAGTGTGGTTCCAAGCCAGCATATCCAGGCTGCTGTTGCGGTACCGTAACTATAGCCAAAGGCAATAATGACGATTTTGTACGGAATTACGGGTACAAGAGCAAACAACGTCGCCATGGCGAGTAAAAGTGGAATGGACTGATGCAGATCGGTCCAGGCCAGCAGTTCATATCTGTAAATAAACGTGACTCCAGCAAGTAAAACATATAAGAGGAGCCATAACCATTTTCGCAAAATCCCAAACGCTCCTTTCAGACCAGGAAAGTCCATCTTCATCCCGATCCGTATCGCTTTCTCTCTAAAGTTTACCACGTTCGACCAACGGATGAACAATTCATGCAGGCTCTGGCCTCAATCACTGGCATGTTGCTGCCTGAAGGGTTACACTATAGGACGTAGAATTATAGAACTCATCTGAAGGTGGAATGATCATAATGGAAACAACCAAGCGAACCCGTGCCGCGATCATCGGACTCGGGGATATTGCACGTAAAGTATATTTACCGCTGTTGACTGCCCACTCGAACGTGGAAATCACGGGGATTATGAACCGTTCTCCCGAGCCGGTGAAGGAAATTCAGCATACCTATAGATTGAACAATGGCACAACGGATATGAAAGAATTGTTGTCCTGGGATCTGGATGCGGTGTTTGTACATACAGCGACAGAAGCTCATTTTGACATTGTCATGCAATGTCTGGAGCGGGGGCTGGCTGTATACGTGGACAAACCTCTGTCCTATACGTTGCGGGAGTCGGAAGAAATGACCGCTTTTGCCGAAGCGCAAGGCCTGTTGCTGGCCGTAGGATTTAACCGGAGATTTGCACCATTGTATCAAAACGCTAAAGATTGGATGCAGGCTGGACAAGGCTTCGAATCTCTGACAGTCACGAAGCATCGGACGGGTATTCAGGATCGTCCGGCTGCGGAAACCATTTATGATGATCTGATCCATATCCTTGACCTGATGTTATGGTATTCGGATCACAATGTGCAGCTGCTCCATCAGTGGATACGCAAAAATGAACTGGACCGATTACTGCATGCGGCAGGATCAGCCAAGCTGGGTAGAACGGCTTATGGCAGATTTGATATGGTACGGCAAGCTGGAGCTGATTTGGAGAAGCTTGAATTGTACGGCGGGGGTCGCTCGGTAGAAGTGCTCAACATGGACATGGCGAAGTATGAGGAACGCGGTGCACAGGAACGCAAGGAAACCTTTGGCAGCTGGGAAAGTATTTTGACCCGAAGAGGCTTCACGGGAGCCATTGATCAATTTTTGGCAAACCTGGAGACCCCGGATGACTGTGCAATCAGTGCGAGTCACGTCATGGACAGCCATGACTTGGCTGAACAGCTGATCCGCGGTTGATCTTGAAGCAGGGTAGTGCGGAAGTGTGAATGTAGACTTCCGCACCAATGATTCATTAAACGATATTGGAGGAACAATAACACCATGGATGAATATGAAAAAGAACGCAACAAACAGATTGAGGAAGCGGTAATTGAGACGTATAAACAGGAAGAGGAAATGATGATTCTGGTATTTGCCCAGTGGTGTGTCAATCAAGGACTGGATCCGGAAGAGATGTACCGGCAAGCCTACCCGGAACAGCTGAGCAACGAGCGTTTGCAGCAGGTGCTGAAGCTGGTTGTATCCAAGGAGGAAGCCGGTGACATTCCGGACGATACCGTATTGGGCGTACTGTCCATGTTTGGCAACGAAGATTTGGCGATGGTTGTATCTGAGGCGATTGCCGCGCGCAAATAAGTTTCGGTTACGAATAATACGTATTAATGAAGTGAAGCGATTACATCTGTTCCCGGTGAATGACTCGGAATTCTTTGGGCGACATGCCAAAACGGGAGCGAAACACCCGATGGAAATACGTATAATTGTTAAAGCCGGAAGATTCGGCTACATGTTCAAGCGTCATAGGACTGAAAATAATCCGTTCTCTGGCCATATTCAGCCGTACATCAAGCGTATACTGCATAATGCTTTTACCAAACGCTTCTTTGAAAAGATGAACACCCCGTGAAACACTGATTCCAATATGGGTAGCAATATCTTCAAGCTTGAATAGAGAAGAAGCGTTCTCTTCAATGTAACTTTTAATCTCATACGCCACATAGTTGGTATTGGTATTCGTCGGATGCTCCGAGAGCAAACGATCTACTTCAAGACATAAAATGCGCATATAATAACTGGAGATTTCAGGGTAAGGATTGGAAATACGGCGCTGCTCCAGTACGAGCTGGCGAAACAGGGTGAGCAGGCTTTCAGTCAGCTGCACCTTGATCCGGTTCGGCCTCTTGTGATGTTTCCACCACTCATCCACCCAGTCCCCATTGAAGAAAATGTGGTAATCACCACTTTCCACAAGTCGTTCACCCATCGGATTTTTCTCTTTGTCTACTCTTAGTTCATACGGTTCATCAGGATTATAAAGAAGCAGATCACCCGCATCAACAAGCGACATGACGCCGTCTATACGGGCTCGGCAGCGTCCATCCGTCTGGAGCCTCATCAGGTAATTCTTTACTCCCTCAGGGTGCAAGCCTATATAAGGTTTGCGATGAAACGAGAAGCCTGCTGTAAGAACCTGGCAGGAATAATCAGTCGGCATTGGCATACTCCTTGCAATTTGAAAATTATGACCAGATAGTTCATGTTTCGATCATATTATTCATTTTAATTGAAGCCGAAACGGAATACCATAGTATTAAATTCAAGTGCAACAATCTAGCGCAAAACCTTCAATTACAAATATGCAAATTCCAGGTTCTCACCACTCATAAGGAGATGAACACCACTGTGGAGAAAATGAAAGCAGGCATTATTGGTTGCGGTAACATTAGCGCCATTTATCTGGAAAATTTAAAAGATAATCCTCTCATTGAAGTGGTGGCTGTTGCGGATTTGATCCGTGACCGGGCACAAGAACGCGCTGATGAATACAAAATCGCAAACGTTTACAATGTAGATGAGATGCTGCAAGATAACGAAATTGAGCTTGTGCTAAACCTGACGGTTCCTGGAAGTCATGCCATGACGGATCTGGCTGTGCTTGAAGCAGGCAAACATGTGTATGCCGAGAAACCACTGGCAATCTCTCTAGAGGATGGTCGCAAGGTAATTGAACTGGCTGAGGAAAAAGGCTTGTATGTCGGTTCAGCACCGGATACGTTCCTTGGATCGGGCATTCAGACTGCCCGCAAGGCCATTGAAGAAGGGCTAATCGGGAAGCCGATTGCAGCAACTTCATTCTTCATGGGTGGAGGGCCAGAAGCTTGGCATCCTAATCCGGAGTTCTTTTATGTGGCTGGTGGCGGGCCCATGTTCGATATGGGACCTTACTATTTGACTGCTCTGATTACTCTCCTTGGGCCGATTCGCAGAATCAGTTCCTCAGCGGGTGTACAGATCACAGATCGTGTTATTGGTTCCGGACCCAAGGAAGGTACACTTCTTCAGGTACAGACGCCAACACATCTGGCAGGAACGATTGATTTTGAGGAAGGTGCCATTGCAACAATGATCACCAGCTTCGATATCCGGGGTGCTTCGGATTTGCCGCGAATTGAAATCTACGGTACTGAAGGCACTATGAGTATACCGGACCCCAACTTTTTTAATGGGGAAGTGAAGCTACGCAGATTCGGTCAGGACACATGGGAGACTGTGACGCCTGCTTTTGAAAGCAGACAGAACGAGCGCGGGATCGGCGTTACAGAAATGGTTGAATCCATTCGAGCCGGACGCGAACACAAGGCCAGTGGTAAGCTTGCCTACCATGTGCTTGAAGCTATGCATGCGTTCCAGCGCTCCTCGCTTGAGGGCAAACACATCCAGCTGGAGAGCACTTATGAAGCAGCAGCGGGAAACAATACAGATGAAAATCAGTCAGAAGCTGTACAATCACACTAATTGATTTCGAATGAGGTGCACCGGTATATGTTGAAGGTTGGATTACAGCTATACTGGATTAGAAAATATGCCGCTAATGGAGGACTTGTTCATGTCTAAAGTACTTAATATCGCCATCGTTGGTTGTGGTGGAATCGCCAAAGGTAAACATATGCCCAGCTTGTCCAAACAATCTCAGGGCCGTATGGTCGCTTTCTGTGACATTGTGAAGGAACGTGCGGAGGAGGCAGCAGCAGAATTCGGTGCTGAGGGAGCCAAAGTATACACCGATTATAACGAGATGCTGAAGGATGAGAGCATTGATGTGGTACACGTGTGTACACCAAACGACTCCCATTCCGTCATCACGGTCGCTTCTCTTGAGGCAGGCAAACATGTTATGTGTGAAAAGCCAATGGCGAAGACTTCTGCACAAGCGCAGGCTATGCTGGAAGCCGCACAACGTACAGGCAAAAAGCTGTCCATTGCATATCAGAACCGTTTCCGCAATGACAGCCAGTATCTGAAACAAATGTGCGAAGAAGGCGAGCTGGGTGATATCTATTTCGGTAAGGCGATTGCACTTCGCCGCCGTGCTGTACCAACCTGGGGTGTATTTCTTGACGAAGAGAAACAGGGTGGCGGACCGTTGATTGATATCGGTACGCATGCACTGGATTTGACACTTTGGTTAATGGATAATTACAAGCCGAAGAGTGTTATGGGCTCCACTTTCCACAAGCTGGGTCAGCGTGAAAATGCGGCGAATGCTTTTGGACCGTGGGACCCGGAACAATTCAAGGTGGAAGATTCTGCATTCGGGTTTGTGACCATGGAGAATGGTGCCACGATCATTATCGAATCCAGCTGGGCATTGAATGTAGCTGAGTTCGGTGAAGCCAAATCACTGCTCTGCGGCACAGAAGGTGGCGCGGATATGAAGGACGGTCTGCGGATCAATGGCGAGAAGCGCAGTCGTCTGTATGAAACCAAGGTGGATCTGGACGCAGGTGGAGTTGCTTTTTATTCCGGCAGTGCAGAAAATGAAGCCGATCGTGAAGCGAGAATGTGGCTTGAAGCGATTATCGAAGACAAGGATCCAGTTGTGAAACCAGAGCAAGCCATCGTGGTTACTCAAATTCTTGAAGCAATCTACGAGTCTGCTCAGACAGGCAAAGCGGTTTATTTCAACTAAACCTGCAGGGTGTCATTTCCAAAGAAATAACCAGTATTCTTACGTTTAATTTCAGGATAGAATAGCTCTTGATTTTCCACAATAATGATACAATTATGTGATCTGGACGGTATATTTATGCAGTTCATAGTTCATAAAACCAGCAATTAATATGATATCTAATCTAGGGAGGAATCGCACTTGAAACTCGGCGTATTTTTGGTATTATTCGGAGGACGTAAATTGGAGGATGCACTCGACTATGTAGCATCCAAAGGCTTGAAAGCAGTAGAAATTGGAACAGGTGGACATCCAGGAAATGCGCATTGCAAACCGGATGAGCTTCTGAGCAACCCGACAGCATTGAAAAACTTCAAAAATGCAGTAGAATCCCGTGGTCTGACCATCAGCGCATTGAGCTGTCACGGTAACCCGCTTCATCCACAAAAGGATATTGCAAAGGGATTTCACGATGATTTTGTTAAAACGGTAGAACTGGCTGAGAAGCTGGAAGTGCCTGTCGTAAATACATTCTCCGGTTGTCCGGGAGACCATGAGGATGCCAAATATCCGAACTGGCCTGTTGCACCATGGCCGAACGACTTCCAAGAAGTTCTCAAATGGCAATGGGACAACAAAGTTATCCCTTACTGGACAGAGTGGGGTAAGTTCGCTGCGGATCACAATGTAAAAGTGGGACTGGAACTGCACGGTGGATTCTCGGTGCATACACCAGCTACCTTGCTGAGACTGCGTGAAGCAGCAGGTGAAGTGATTGGCGCGAACCTGGACCCAAGCCACATGTGGTGGCAAGGGATTGATCCGGTACAAGCGATCCACATTCTGGGACGTGAAGGTGCGATTCATCACTTCCATGCGAAAGATACAACGATTGATCCAATTAACGTAAACAAATATGGTGTAACGGATATGCAGGATTACACCAACATGCTTGATCGTGCTTGGCAATTCCGCTCGGTCGGTTATGGTCATGATAACAAGACTTGGGCTGATATTATTAGTGCTCTGCGTCTGGTCGGATATGATTATGTTGTAAGTATTGAACACGAAGATGGTCTGATGTCGGTAGAAGAAGGATTCTCTAAAGCAGTGCAAAATCTCCAACAAGTATTGATTGAAGAACCGCTGGGAGATATGTGGTGGGTTTAGAGTTACACTAGGGGGAAATTGAATATGATTAACGTCACCATTTGGAATGAATTTGTCCATGAGAAAATTCACGATGAAGTAAGAGAAGTCTATCCAGAAGGTTTGCACATGGCGTTGGCAAACGGACTGGGAGGCGAAGGTTTTGCTATTCGCACGGCAACACTGGATCAGCCTGAGCATGGATTAAGTGATGAGGTGCTGAATTCTACAGATGTGCTTATATGGTGGGGACATATGGCACATGATCGTGTGAGCGATGAGATTACCCAGAAGGTTGCACAGCGGGTCCTGGATGGGATGGGAATGATTGTGCTGCACTCCGGTCACTTCTCCAAGCCATTCAAGGCGCTGATGGGCACAAGTTGTGATCTGAAATGGCGTGAAGCCAATGAGCAGGAGATTATCTGGTGTGTGAATCCGTCCCACCCGATTGCCGAGGGTATCAATAGCAAGATTATTTTGGAAAAAGAAGAAATGTACGGGGAATTCTTCGATATTCCAGTGCCGGATGAGCTGGTGTTTGTAAGCAACTTCCAAGGCGGAGAGGTATTCCGGAGTGGATGTACGTTCCTCCGCGGTTCCGGAAAAATCTTTTATTTCCGCCCAGGTCACGAAACGTACCCGACCTTCTACAATCCGGAAATTCTAAAAGTAATCAGCAATGGAGTGAAGTGGGCATATCCTGCGCGCAACGTTAAGCCGGAATTTGGCTTCAGCGAACCTGTAAGAGCGCTTGGAAACGTACTGGTTTAAGCCCCAAATTGGCTTTGTGAATGCATAAATAAACGATATACCAGAGAACCCTTCTCCAAGTCGAGTATGACTGTGGCAGCTGGGTTCTTTTTGGGTAAGATAGGTACATGGGAGTTAGACGATATTTTCCCATGGTTCCTCTGTCCCATGTGATGTATACTGAGTTGTATCATCGAAGTTGAGTTATGCCCCTAAAATTTTAACTTTTTAGCGGCAGACGTTTTCTTTGAGACTTAAATATGTTATTATGAAATATACTAACTAAACGTAAGTTGAGTGATCTCTAAAGAGGTGATTAATGTGGAAGGCCAAGATCTGCGGATGTGTCCGCGCTTTGAGACAGCGTTTTCCTTTCTGGGTAAGCGCTGGAACGGTCTGATTATTCAAACGTTGATGAGTGGTTCGAAGCGATTCAAGGATATCTCCAACCTGATTCCATCGATGAGTGACAAGATGTTGTCAGAGCGGATGAAGGATCTGGAGAGCGAAGGCATACTGATCCGCCATGTCTATCCAGAGACGCCGGTTCGTATCGAATATGAACTGACAGAGAAAGGCAAGGCGCTACAGCCCGTTATGAATCAAATTCAAGACTGGGCAGAGCAGTGGGTTGAGTAGTAACAGATTCCTTAGCTCAAACTAAATGAACTGATGGGATAAAGGCTCTTGATTTCCAGTGGAAATCAGGAGTTTTTGTCTTAAGGGTTCTGCACATGTTGTCGCGAGTTGTAGTATAATTGTAAAATAAAATGGCCGCAGGCGGCCGGAGCGAGGAGGCCACTTGTCATGAGAGAAGAAAGCTTATCCCGTGAAGTACGCTACGGCAAGCAAGATATTGCAGAACTTGAGAGCGCATCCATTCAGGTACATCTGATCTACAAAAAAGCTGCGGAGCTATTTAATCGCACTGTATATTCCCCGTCGGTGAAGGATGATGTCGCAGGAGAGAAGACTCATTCCACGAATAGCAATGGTCAGAGAACGGCTCCGGCGGTACTGCAAAAATGGATTCAGACAGCAAGAGGCTGGAAATGTATCGGATGTGAGCTGAAACAACCCGATTCCATCGGGGTGCAGGCCGAAGCCACCTTTCATGAAGAACGTATGTATCTGGGGGTGGGCGAAGGACGTTTTGTTCGAGCGGAGATGCTGATTCAGGCGATTGTATGGTCACAATATGAGAAGATTCGCATGTTCGCTCCCTGGCTGGGTGATGACACCTTTTACACAGTGCAGGAGCTGGATGTGATTGCACGTTATATTGTACCTACCTATTTCTCTGAACGGCCGCTGCATGAGCAAGGCAAGGTCTCCAAGGTTCACCATCCATCTGGTCAAATTCCACTTTACCAGGAATATGTGGATGCACCTTCATTCTGCGTACAGGTGGACGGTGGGTTGCTCGAAGGGCGTTTGTTGACAGGGGTGTATGTGTCGGAGGAACAGTTCTTTGGACTTAATCCGTATCTGAAGGATGGAGACGGAGGCCGCACCTATATGCAGGCTTGTGTCCAGTAATAACGTACCTAATAGACTGTAGTGATGATTGGAGCCAGAGAGCCTGCTTGCAGGCTCTTTGTGTTGTACCACCCAATTATGGACGCTACTCGAGGAAAAGTAACGGCATTGACACTTTTTTTGCATGAATTTTGTGCCATAATAGAGGTTATGGACAACAGGGTGAATGATTTTACGCAGGGTGGTGTTACCTACATGAAGAAGAGAATCCCCGGTTACATAGGTATATGTCTGCTTATTCTGGTTATATTGGCCGGGTGTAGCGAGACACAGCCTTCCGAACAGCCTATCGTCAAAGAGACCGAATCACAGAATACAATTACAGTGGCAGTGGATGGCAGTACTTTTTTGCCTGACGCAACGAAGTCTATTAAGAGAGATTTTAGTGAAGGTCTGACGCTCAAGAAAGCACTATTGAACAGTGGACTTGTTGATTTTACGGCAGATGGAAAGCGGATCCAATCCGTTGGGGAAGTTTCGTTGGATTCCTCTCTCAGCTGGGCTGTCAAACTGAACGGCAAGGATATTGACCCCGAAAAGTGGGACATGGAGCTTCATGCCAAAGATGAAGTGATCATATATGTGAAAGCCGCTGACAATGGGGGAGACGATGTTGCTTACCAAACAACATTGCTCAAGGTGAGCGGCGGAAATATTATGCCGAATCTCAATCGTCAATATGCCGGGGTGTATGTTCAGGAATGTACGGTGCGTGATGTATTAAAGTCCAGTGGGATTGTAAGAATGTCGGAGAACAACAAATTTGTTGTTTCCGTTGAAAATGTAATTCCCCGGATGAACCAACGCTGGATGATCATGGTGAATGACAAGGAACTGATGGAAAACGGTTTGGACATGAAGTTGAATCCACGTGATGCAGTAAAGCTCGAGTTGACTACTGTATCTTAAGCATAACAAAAGCCCATCTTCTGTAAGGAAGATTGGGCTTTTTTCATTTGCATATAAGGGGAGGCAAGGGCCGGGAAAGCATCAGATCCGGCAAATCTCGTTAGGACACAGTTCACAGTGGCAAATGCCCTGCAGCATGTGCAGATCCTTGATGACGATCATACCGTTGTCATATTCAATGGCATCTTTTTTACGCAGATCGCTTAACATGCGGTTGACACTTTCACGGGTCGCTCCAATCATATTGGACAAATCCGTGTGGGTTATTTTTTTATGAATGATGACATGATCTCCATGAGGCTCACCATAGGAATTGGATAACCGAATCAGCGTGGAGCAGAGCGCGCCAGGTTTGCCATATAACATCAAATCACGGAATTTTGTCTGGGTCAACCGGTGATGGATACCCATCCATTTCATAAAATCGATGGCGAAGTCGCAATGTTGGCAGATCAGCATTTCCAGGTCTTTGTGCTCCAGTACTCCGATCTCACTATCCTCAAGTACCTCGGCCGAGAAGCTGTGTTTGGACCCGAAGAACGGGTCAGCCTGACCAATCATATCCCCGGACTGATACATGTACATAATCAATTCCTTGCCTTCATCCGTGGATTTGGTAATCTGTGCCCGGCCCCGTTTCATATAATAAAGTTTGTCAGAGACATCTCCTTCCCAATACAGATGGGTTCCTTCCGGATAGGTTCTGTCCTTCATCGTTACGAGCAGATGGTTGAAATTCGCTTCCGAGAAACAGTTGGTATTGCCGCGTTTTTCCAGTACACTCAGTTGTTCTCTCATAAGTCTATCTCCCCTTTGTGTCCATCGGACGACCTTCTGTAGCTTGGTCCGGCCCCCGTGGTTCGCCGCAAACCGTTGCCGTCCTGATCAGGGTCATCTCGGCCGGGAAGGACGGTACAAATTGCGGTGGTTCAATTTTTAAGTTCAGTATATACCTTATCTTGCCGTTTGAGGGGCATGGAAAGGGGGTAAAAATGGCGAAATTTCAAACATTGTGATTAAATTCACTTTCTAAAGGGGAGGATGAATCTGACAGCCCTATAATTTAAATAGGAAGTGTAAATGGCCGGTGGGGAGACACTAAAAAACTTAAATTAAATTTGTTATACTTTGTGAAAAAAATCACATAATTTACCCTTTACCCATGATACGATGTGAATGTAAAGAAGAGAGACAAACCAATATGAACCTTTAGGAGGATGAGGGAGATGGCTGTAAAGAACGAAGTCGCCCCAGTAAAAGAACCGACAGCAGGTCAGTATATTCAAACGTTAATTGACAAAGCGAATAAAGCACACGCAGCATTCATGTCCATGGATCAGAAACAGATTGACCGCATCGTGCAAGCAATGGCGCTGGCAGGTCTGGACAAACATATGATGCTCGCCAAAATGGCCGTGGAAGAAACAGGCCGGGGTGTGTATGAGGATAAAATCACCAAAAATATATTTGCAACAGAATATGTGTATCATAGCATCAAATATGACAAAACAGTAGGGGTTATTGAAGATAACGAATACGAAAGCTTCCAGAAAATTGCGGAGCCTGTCGGCATCATCATGGGGATTACCCCGGTAACGAATCCGACATCCACTACGATGTTCAAAGCACTGATTTCCATCAAAACGCGTAACCCGATCATCTTCGGTTTCCACCCATCTGCACAGAACTGTAGCCGGGAAGCCGCCAAAATTCTGCTTGATGCTGCAGTGAAGCATGGAGCTCCAGCAGATTGTATCCAGTGGATTGACGATCCTTCCATGGATCGCACAAATGCGCTGATGAATCATAATGATGTGGCGCTCATTCTGGCAACAGGCGGATCAGGCATGGTACGGGCAGCATACAGCTGTGGTAAACCGGCACTGGGCGTAGGGCCAGGGAACGTACCTTGCTTTATTGAAAAAAGTGCAGATATCAATCAAGCGGTAACGGATCTGATTTTGTCCAAATCGTTCGATAACGGCATGATCTGTGCTTCCGAGCAAGCGGTCATCATCGAGGAACCGATCTTTGATCAGGTGAAAAAGAAAATGATCGCCAACGGTTGTTACTTTGTTAACAAGGATGAGGCTGCGAAATTGACTGCAGGTGCGATTAACGCTGAGAAATGTGCAGTGAATCCGGCGATTGTGGGCCAATCTGCAGTCAGCATTGCTCAAATGTGCGGTATCGAGGTTCCTGCTGGCACCAAAATTCTCGTAGCCGAGATTGAAGGTGTAGGCACGAAATTCCCATTGTCGGCTGAAAAACTAAGCCCGGTACTGGCTTGTTACAAAGTGAAAACGGCAGCCGAAGGGATTGAGCGTGCAGCAGAAGTGGTTGCTTTTGGCGGCATGGGTCACTCCTCGGTTATTCATTCGACGAACGAAGAAGTGATTGGCAAATTCGCAGATCGTCTGCAAACCGGACGGATTATCGTGAATTCACCATCCACGCACGGCGCCATTGGTGACATCTACAACACCAACATGCCGTCACTGACACTGGGCTGCGGATCGTACGGACGTAACTCGACTTCTTCCAACGTAACCGCTGTGAACTTAATCAACGTGAAAAGGGTGGCTCGCCGTACCGTGAATATGCAGTGGTTCAAAGTGCCGAACAAAGTCTACTTCGAAAAAGGTGCAACACAGTATCTTGCCAAAATGCCGGACATCACACGCGTAGCTATTATTACGGATGCCATGATGGTCAAACTCGGTTATGTGGAAAAAGTAGAGCACTATCTGCGTCAACGTCAAATGCCAGTAGCCATTGAAGTGTTCTCTGATGTAGAACCCGATCCATCGACAACAACGGTAGACCGCGGTACGGAAATGATGCGCCGCTTCCAGCCAGACTGCATTATCGCACTCGGCGGGGGATCACCGATGGATGCTGCCAAAGCGATGTGGTTGTTCTATGAATATCCGGACACAGACTTCAACGACTTGAAACAAAAATTCATGGATATCCGCAAACGGATCTACAAATATCCACGTCTCGGCATAAAAGCGAAATTCGTAGCCATCCCGACAACTTCGGGCACAGGTTCGGAAGTAACATCGTTCGCGGTCATCACAGACAAAAACCAAGGGAATACCAAATATCCGCTGGCAGACTACGAGTTAACACCAGACGTAGCCATCGTAGACCCGGAATTCGTATACTCTCTGCCTAAAACCGCTGTAGCGGATACAGGTATGGACGTATTGACTCACGCCATTGAAGCATATGTATCCGTCATGGCGAATGATTACACGGATGGTCTCGCAATCAAAGCAATTCAACTGGTATTCCAGTATCTCGAGCAATCGGCGCTGCAAGGTGACAAATTGGCTCGTGAGAAAATGCATAATGCTTCGACAATTGCCGGTATGGCTTTTGCCAACGCATTCCTGGGCATCAACCACAGCTTGGCACATAAATGGGGCGGTCAGTACCATACCGCACATGGACGTACCAATGCGATCCTGATGCCGCACGTTATTCGCTACAATGCGAAAAAACCGACGAAGTTTGCATCGTTCCCGAAATATTCGCACTTTGTTGCAGATGAGCGCTATGCCGAGATTGCCCGCATTCTGGGATTGCCTGCACGTACGACAGAAGAAGGGGTTACCAGTCTCATCAATGCGATTCGCAAACTGAACAAAACATTGGGTATTGAAGAATCGTTCCAGGAAATCGGATTTGACGCCAAAGATTTTGAAGCACATGTCGATTATCTGGCAGACCGCGCATTCGAGGACCAATGTACAACAGCCAATCCAAAAATGCCGCTCGTAACTGAACTGGCAGATGTATACCGCAACGCATTCTACGGCAAGTTTGAATAACAATTAAAGCAACAGCAGGATTTAGGCAGATATAGTCAGGGTTCCCCGAAATGGGGAGCCCCGATTGCTGTCTTTTCTGTAAAAAGGTAAACGGAATCCTTGGGGTAGCCATTGAATTTAACACTTTACACGACAACGTAGGGGGAGAAATAACCTGAAAAAGCGAAGCGTTCGCCTTTATCCCCGGATTTAACCTTTTTCAAAGGGGATCAAAAAAATCTGGGGATAACAGCGATTGGAAGGTTGTTCTGCCACGCAGTGATCCTGTGTAAATTGTTCACTTCACCTTGATACAGCATAGGCGAAGTGAGGATGGTCACAAACTTTGTGATATAAATCACAGATGTTGAAAGAGCGAAGACGTATACTGAAAATGTAAGAAAAACATTCATCCGCGGTTCCGGTTCCCAAGTAGAGAGAACATGTTCCGGCTCACATGTGAAATTTATCACATTAATCGCGGCTTTGGGCACAGATGAGACGAGTGAAGCATCCTGTCATGTGTCCGGAAATCCAAATTTGTGGAGGGATTACTATGTCGGTGATCGAAAAAGATGTCAAACAACAAACAGGCTGGAGAAACTTTACCAAAGGAACATGGACGAAATCCGTAGATGTGAATGATTTTCTGGCACGCAACTTATCACCCTACTATGGCGACGAAGCATTTCTTGCAGGTGCAACCCAAAATACGAAAGAGTTATGGGATATCGTTTCCGATCTTACCAAAAAAGAACGCGATAACGGGGGGGTACTCGATGTTGACGTAAATACGCCAGCAACGATTGTTTCTCACCAACCCGGTTATCTGGATAAATCCAAAGAACAGATTGTTGGTGTTCAAACGGATGCTCCATTCAAACGTTCCATTCAGCCATTTGGTGGAATTCGCATGATGATTGATGCTTGTGAAGCTTATGGTTTTGAGATGCCACAAGGCGTCATTGATATATTTACGAACATCCGCAAAACACATAACCAAGGCGTATTTGATGCTTATACATCCGACATGCGTGCAGCACGTAAAGCAGGCATTATTACCGGTCTGCCGGATGCTTACGGCCGTGGCCGGATCATCGGTGACTATCGCCGGGTAGCTCTCTATGGCGTGGACTTCCTGATTCGGAATAAAAAAGGCGAACTGAATGCACTTGAAGTCGATGTGATTGATGAAGATGTCATTCGCCTGCGTGAAGAACTGTCTGAACAGATCCGTGCATTGCAGGAATTGAAACAACTGGGTGAAATGCACGGTTTCGATATTTCCTTGCCAGCTACAACCGCAAAAGAAGCGTTCCAATGGCTCTACTTCGGTTACCTGGCTGCGATCAAAGAGCAAAACGGTGCGGCGATGTCCCTTGGACGTGTTTCTTCCTTCCTTGATATTTACATCGAACGTGATTTGCAAGAAGGCTTGCTAACTGAGGAACAAGCTCAGGAACTGGTGGACCATTTTGTAATGAAACTGCGGATTGTTAAGTTCCTGCGTACGCCGGATTATAACGAATTGTTCAGTGGAGACCCAACATGGGTAACCGAATCCATCGGCGGTATGTCCGTAAATGGAGAAACCCGTGTTACGAAAAACAGCTTCCGTTTCCTGCATACCCTGAACAACCTCGGTCCTGCACCTGAGCCGAACCTGACTGTACTCTGGTCCATCAAGCTTCCGGAAGCGTTCAAACAATACTGTACGAAGATATCGATTGAAACGAGCTCCATCCAGTACGAAAATGATGATCTGATGCGTCCAATCTACGGAGACGATTACGGTATTGCTTGCTGCGTATCTGCGATGAAGATCGGGAAACAAATGCAGTTCTTTGGCGCTCGTGCCAACCTGGCAAAAGCATTGCTGTATGCAATCAACGGCGGTCGTGACGAGAAATCGGGTGCACAAGTCGGCCCTGAATATCCAGCAATTACGAGCGAAGTTCTGGATTACAATGAAGTGATGAAACGTTTCAAACCGATGATGGAATGGCTTGCCAAACTGTATATGAACTCACTCAACGTCATTCACTACATGCATGACAAATACAGCTACGAGCGTATCGAAATGGCCCTGCATGATCGTGACATCGTTCGTACGATGGCTTGTGGTATTGCTGGTCTCTCGGTTGCAGCAGATTCCCTGAGTGCAATCAAGTATGCTAAAGTCAAACCGATCCGCAACGAACAAGGCATCGCAATTGATTTTGAAATTGAAGGCGAATTCCCTTGTTACGGTAACAATGAAGACAGTGTTGACAGCATCGCGGTTGAACTGGTGGAAAGCTTCATGGGCATGATTCGCAAACACAAAGCATATCGTAATGCAATTCCAACTCAATCGGTACTGACGATCACATCGAACGTAGTGTACGGCAAGAAAACAGGTACAACACCGGATGGCCGTAAAGCAGGCGAACCGTTTGCACCTGGGGCGAACCCAATGCATGGTCGGGATAAAAAAGGTGCATTGGCATCCCTTGGCTCAGTAGCCAAACTGCCGTACGAACACAGCCTTGATGGAATTTCTAACACATTCTCCATCGTGCCTAAAGCACTCGGAAAAGAGTCAGACACACGCAAATCCAATCTGGTTGCCATGATGGACGGTTATTTTGGTCAAGGGGCACACCATCTGAACGTGAACGTATTTGATCGTCAGCAGTTGATTGACGCGATGGATCACCCGGAAAACTATCCACAGCTGACTGTACGGGTATCCGGTTACGCCGTTAACTTCATCAAACTGACGCGTGAGCAACAACTTGATGTCATTAACCGGACCTTCCACGGTTCGATGTAATTTGGGCTTAAATCAACGGTTCAAAGCAGTAGAATCTCCATAATAACGCACAGCGGATGCGGATACAGAAAGGAAGAGGCAGCATGGTTAATGGACATATTCATTCACTCGAAACTTTCGGGACGGTTGACGGCCCAGGCATCCGCTTCGTGCTTTTTATGCAGGGATGTCTGCTTAAATGCCAGTATTGTCATAATCCTGATACATGGGCACTGGATGGTGGCAGGGAAATGAGCGTAGAGGAGGTACTGGCTGAAATTGAACCGTACCTCTCCTACTACCGCAGTTCCGGCGGAGGGCTTACGGTATCCGGCGGAGAACCGACATTACAGGCTCATTTTGTAGCCGAAGTTTTCAAAGAAGCGAAACGCCGCTGGGGATTGCACACTACGCTGGACAGTAACGGTTTTAATGAACCGGATCGGATTCATGATTTGTTAGATAACACGGATTTGGTGCTGCTGGATCTGAAGCACATCAATGATGAGAAGCATATCAAGCTGACGGGCAAATCCAACGAGAGAACATTGCGCACCGCACAGTGGTTATCAGACAATGGACGAAAAATGTGGATTCGCCACGTGTATGTGCCGGGGATTCACAACGAGGAAGAAGATTTGCTAAATCTGGGGCGGTTTATTGGAACGCTAAATGGTGTTGAGAAGTTCGAAATCCTGCCTTATCATCAGATGGGTATTTACAAATGGCAGGCGCTTGGGAAGGCCTATCCGCTCGATGGTGTTCCTTCTCCGAGTGATGAGGAAGTAGAGCGGGCATATCGTTTGATTGAGGAAGGTCGCACAGAAACAGCGGGCGCGTCTTGCTCCAATAAGTAACAACATTTATATCCCAACCAAGCAGTCTTTGCGAACAGGTTTCGCAGGGGCTGTTTTTTTGTGCTGTTACCAATTGTAAACACAAGATTAATTGTCCAGTGAAGGATTTTATCCCTCCATTGATGAATTGTCATCCTTACGATGTTAGCTACAACTTTTTATAATCAGAGTGTAAAGCCAAATGCTCAATATCTTGAGGAGGGTCATACGAATGAAAAAAGGAATGACATTGCTGCTTTCATTATTGCTCATCACTTCATGGACGCTGGCGGGATGTTCAAGCTCAAGCAGCGAACCACAGCAGGGAGCAGGCAATACGCCTGCAGAGACAAGCAAGGAACCGGTTGAGATGCTTCTCCGTCACACTCAGGTGGGTGCCGACAAACAAAAAAGGCTGGCCATTCTGCAGGACGTTGTTGCCAAAGTGGAGAGCGAAGTACCTAACCTGACCTTTACACTGGACGGCGTTGAATCCGATGTAAACCGCAAAGAGAAACTTCGCGGGGAGATGGCAGCGGGCAATCCGCCGGATATCTTCGAATTGTTCGGCAGTCCGGACTCCAAAGTATATGCCAAGGAAGGCATGTTGTTGGATCTCACACCGATTCTGCAAGAGCTGGGCATTCAAGACCAATTTTCATCACTTGAACCATTCACCTATGAAGGCAAAGTGTACGGACTGCCTATTGGGGGATCGGGTGAAGGCTTCTTCTACAATAAAGAGTATTTTACGCAAAAAGGTTGGAAAGCGCCTTCAACAATGGCTGAGCTGGATAATATGCTCGCTGAGATCAAGGCTGATGGCAAGGTGCCACTTGCTTCTGCTTCCAAAGCAGGCTGGGTTCCACTCATGTTAACAAACCATCTTTGGTCACGTTACGCTGGACCTGATATTACGGCGAAGTTTGCTACAGGCGAAGCCAAGTGGACTGATCCAGGCGTTGTAGCTGGATTTGCGAAGCATAAGGAATGGGTGGATAAAGGTTACTTCAAAAAAGGCGAGCTTGGCTATGAATATGCTGAATATACAACTCAATTTACGAGCGGTGAAGCGATTCTGATGTATGACGGAACGTGGAAATCGTCTGTATTCAAGGAAGGACAGAGCGGGGAGTCGCTCATTGGCAAAGTTGGTTTCTTTAATATGCCTCCGGTAGAGAACGGTGTAGGAGATCAGACAGCGCTTATGCGTGACGTCAATAATGGATACGGTTTCTCCGCAGCGGCTGCGGATGACCCGCAGAAGCTGGCGGCTGTTAAAGCGTTTATCAAAAACTTCTACAACGAAGATATGCAAGTACGTGGGCTCGTAGAAGACGGTGTGTTACCGGCGATGAAACTGGATGAAAAAGTGCTGACAGACAGCATCACCGACGATTTGATGAAAGAAATCGTAGCTGTTCTGAATGCTTCCCAGACTTCATTCCCGGCATTTGATGCACTCGTTCAAGCTGATGTTACGACAGAGATTGGCAACCTGCAAATTCAGAAGCTGGTTGGTGGACAGACAACGCCAGAGAAAATGGCTGAAGAATTGCAAAAGGTTCAGGAAGAGGCTAATGCTTCCGTAGAATAAACAATCTTTCAAGCAAAGAAGCGTACCTATTAACACCATGCTGGTTTACCCCGGTTGGAACACGGCCGGGGTATAACCCTTGGTCCGTTCTAAAGAATTACTGCTGAGGAATCTGCTCTATATATGAGCATAAGAAGTTGAAGTCACTGAAGGAGGTAGATCATGAATACTTCACTCCGCAGCCCGTTGATCTATACGTTGTTTGTGTTGCCGGCACTGATCTTGTTTATCATGTTTTTCCTGTATCCTATCGGCAGTTCACTCTATTACAGTCTGACCAGTTGGAACGGGGTATCCGCAGAGCCGCGTTTTGTGGGACTGTCCAATTATACAAAAGCACTGACAGACGAACGTTTTTGGATTTCTACTCGTAATAACGGTTTCTTTATCGCCTTTTCCGTTTTGATTCAGGTGCCGATCATTGTGCTGTTTTCCCTGCTCATTGCGAACGTAAAGAAATTGAAAGGTTTGTACAAAACAGCCGTCTTTTTGCCGTCCATTATGTCAACGGCAGTCATCGGTATTCTGTGGGGCTTCATCTACGAGCCTAACATCGGCCTGTTGAATCAGTTACTTGGAACCGTAGGTATTTCGCCGGTCTATTGGCTGTCTGATAACCGGTTCGCAATGATATCTATTCTCGTAACCAATGCTTGGCAATGGACGGGATTCTATATTGTCATGGTTTTGGCGGCCATTCTGGCTATTCCAAAAGATCTGGATGAAGCGGCAGCCATTGATGGTGCCACAGCTGTACAAAGAGCATTTAAAATTACATTACCACTAATCAGACCTATCATTTCCGTCGTCATTATGTTATCCATTGCCGGAGCGATGAAGGCAGCTGACATTGTTCTGGTTATGACCAAAGGTGGACCCGCAGGCTCTACCGAAGTGCTTGCTACGTATATGATCAAATATGCGATTACCAACTTTAAATACGGCTATGGCAATACGATTGCGGTTCTGATCTTTGCTCTGACGCTTGTGCTCACCGCGGTATATCAGTTGCTGGTGGCGAGACACAACGAAAGGGTGGAATATTGATGACAAAGAGCATAAAAGGCAGTATACCTCATGTGTTGTTGATGTTGTATCTACTTGCAATTCTGTTTCCCTTTTTATTCGTAATCTTTTCTTCATTTAAGCAGGATAACAACGAGATTGCACTGAATCCGTTTGGTCTGCCTTCCACCTGGGAGTTTAATAACTACGTGGAAGCCTGGGTAAATGCCAAGATTGGAACGTATTTCTGGAACAGTATGTACATTTCGGTCTTGTCCTCAGTGGGAACCATTGTGCTTGGTGCCATGTTTGCTTTTGCTATAACACGTATGAGACACCGTAAATGGAGCATGTTTTTCTACAGTCTCATTCTGGCGGGCATGCTGATTCCAAACAATGCGCTCATGCTGCCAATATACTTACTTGTCCGCAAGCTCGGCATTTTGGATACTCATTTGGCGCTGATCATTCCTTATGTTGCCAATGCAATTCCGTTCACGATTATTATTTTGGCTGCCTTTATGCGGTCGCTCCCTGGAGAAATTGAGGAAGCGGCGGTTATGGATGGGTTGAGGGCTCCGGGTATCTTTGCTAGAATAGTGATACCCCTTACAGTTCCAGCCATTGTTACAGTCTTTATTGTGAATTTCCTCGGCAACTGGAACGAATTTTTACTCGCCAACTATTTTTTATCCACCGATAAACTGCGTACACTGCCTGTCGGCATGGTCCAGTTTCGTGATCAGTATCAGATGAATTATGCCCAGATGTCAGCAGGCATTGTATACAGTGTTGTACCGGTTGTGGTGATCTACGCTATATTGCAGGAAAAAATTATTGAAGGTGTAACAGCAGGTAGCGTAAAAGGCTAATTAACGACGCGTTATATAGGGAGAACGGGAAATGAACTTGCGGATGAAGCTGGCCATGGCATTTCTGTTGCTCATCATTGTACCGATGTGCACGCTTGGGATCGGCATGTTCTTGGTCACATCACATACGATTGAGAAAAAATACAATCAGCAGTCTGAATATGCACTTCAGGCCATTAGCTATAATATCGAGAATGTTTTTCAACAGATCAACAATGTCACGGACAACGGCATTGCCACATCGGTATTCCAGATGGCTTTGAACGCCAAAGATCCGAGCAAGCAAGATCTTGGAACCGGTAATCAGTTGTCGCTGAATGCCAGTCAGCGTAATTTCCGTTCCCTTTTATACAACTACCCGTTCATCAGTTATGCCTTCTTGTATGATTTGCGTCCGCGTTCGTCTCAGGATAACCAGATTGTCTCTATATTCACGAAGGAAAACTTTCAAGCACTTCCTTTTCAACAATTTAAAGTTCATCCAATATTCAAAGAAATCCAGGAACTCAACGGCGTACCCAAATGGCTGGCCCCTCTGGAATATCCTGAACTGACGGGCGTAGAGCCTGTCTTTACTCAGATTCGGTTGGTCAAGGAGCTCAGTTATTTTCAGAATATCGGTGTTCTGGTCGTTCAGATTAAAAAAGGGGAGATGGACCGCATCTTCCGCCATTTAAAAATAAGTGATCCTGCACAGGATACTTCGTTCCTGCTGATCAATGAAGAGGGTCTGATCGTATACGATCCTTCCGGACGCTACAGCGGCGAGAAGATGGAGAATCTGGGTGTGCGTTCTGGCATTTATGGACCGGGGTTCAGCAGCACCAGAGCCGTGTTCGATGGCAGTGAAAGCATCATTTCACAATATCATCTGAAAAACTATAACTGGAGTCTGGTCAGTGTCACTTCATGGGAAGCATTATCCGCAGAGACGAATGTGTTTGCAGGCTGGTCCATTATCATCATTCTGCTGTGTCTGCTTGCTGCGATGGTTTTCAACGTGTTCTTCATGAACCGGATTACAGGTAATATTGCGGTTCTCGTACGATTCATGAGACGTGTAGATGACGGGGACTTTAATGCCCGAGTTGAAGGAAGTGGCTTTGACGAGATGCAGCTGCTCGCCCAAGGGTTCAATGAATTACTGGATCGCATCGGAGGCCTGTTCCGACGTGTGCGTGCCGAGCAGCAGCAGAAGGCTAAGGCAGAACTACGCGTGCTTCAAGCCCAGATCAAACCTCATTTTCTGTTTAACACACTGGAATCCATTAACGGACTAGCCATGAGGGGAGAAGGGCGTAAAGTAAGTGAAATGGTGACAAGACTGGGCAATATGCTGCGAATCAGCATTCAGGATCAGGAGGAAATTTCGCTCAGTGAGGAGCTAAGGCACCTGCAGAGCTATCTTGAGATCCAGCATTACAGATTCAGTGATTTGTTCCGGTATGAGATCGACATTCCATCTCATCTGTACACATCATCCATGCTCAAGCTCACTCTCCAACCTCTTGTGGAAAATAGTATTCAGCATGGGTTTGAGGGAATTGAATATCAGGGTGTACTTCGGATCAGCGCATTTGTGGAACGAAATAATCTGGTGCTGCGAGTTGAGGATAATGGGATCGGTATTCCCCAGGAAATGTTGGCTCGATTCGAATACATGGCAAATGACCCGCCTGAATACATCATGGCAGAGGGAACGAAGCCCCTATCTTCAATGGCAGAGCGCCGAGGGCTGGGATTAAGAAGTGTGGCAGATCGGATACGGATTCAATATGGGGCCGGATACGGGGTGTTTATATGTTCATCTCCGGGGCATGGCACCATCATTCAATGTATTATTCCACAATATGAGCAGGGGGAAGATGAATGAATCTAACCGCGTTGCTGGTTGACGATGAGCTGCCGATTTTGGAGAATTTGAGTTTTATTTTGCCGTGGAAAGACATGGGCATTGAAATTGTGGGTATGGCCAGAAGCGGGTCGGAAGCGCTGGATAAAGTTGCAGAATATCACCCTGACATTATGTTGTGTGATATTCGCATGCCCTCCATGGATGGTCTGGAGCTGATTCAAATGTTGCGGGAACAAGGTGAAACTTGCGAGATTATTTTGCTGACAGGATATCAGCAGTTCGAGTATGCCCGTACGGCCATTCGTTACAATGTCCATGAATACATATGCAAGCCAATTGATTATCTGGATCTGGAACATAAACTGCGTGAGCTTGCCGGGCAGATCCAGAAGAAACGGTTGGAAATGGAGGCCGAACGCCACCGCAAATCGGAGATGGAAGTTTGGGTAAGACACAAACATATCATTGACCTGATGCGAAAAGAAGAGGATACGTTATTTTCTTTACCTCCGTCTTCCCCGGAACCTCAGGCATCTTCGTTACGGTATGTCCTTCTGCTTATCGATGTGTCGGGTTATTTCAAGCATTCGATCGGATGGTCCGGGGCCCGGCACCAAAGCTGGCATGGAATGATCCGTTCCAGACTTAGAGAGGTTACAGACGGGATCTGTGAAGGAACTTTGCTGATTTCTGCCCGTAAGGGAGAATGGTGCATGCTGGTGGAGGCGTCAGATGAATGGGAACTTCGGGCAGCTGCATTAGCTCAACAGGTCCTGTTGGAATTAGATGCGACATTTGAGCCAGATTCAGGCATGAAAACAAGAGTCATTCAGGATGTTATGCCTGTGAGGTTGGATGATCAGATGGCTGAGCGATATCGGCACTGTCAGCGATTGCTGATTATGAATGATTCTGATCAGCGCAGCAATGTGCTGGAATCAGAGACTGGTGAGCCCTCCATCATGTCATCCAAAGAACCTTCCAGAAGGGCAACGCTGTGGATAACAAAAGAAGATTTGGACTTGATCACCCGTTGGATCAGACAGGGAAACAAACAGGGATTGATTGACCTGCTCGTTATGCTCAAACATCGGATGAGCGAGCATAAGAGTGCGCTGGACGGCGTAGCCGAAAACAGCCTGCGTTTTTTGCTTGTACATATGCTTCGTGAATTGCGCGAAGTACATGTCATGGCTGAACAAGACGAAATACACTTCTGGAGTGCATTGCATTCAGCAACCTCCATCAAGGAATTAATCGAACTGGCGGAGGCACTTGCTTTTGCTTGTCATGATAAGAAAAGTACGCCTCGCCCTTCTGTGTCAGAGCTGATTATGTCTGCGTGCGAGTATATGAACGCCAGGCTGGAATGTGATCTGGGGATTGATGAGGTAGCTGATTGGCTGGGAATCAGTCCGGGCTACTTTTGCCAGTTGTTCAAAAATCAGATGGGGGTCACCTTTGTTGAATATATGACCCATAAGCGGATGGAGAGCGCAGCCTTATTATTAAGTACAACAGAATGGAGTATTACAGCGATCGGAGAAGCGACAGGGTACAAGGAGCGGCGATATTTCTCCAAAGTGTTCCATAAACATTTTCACATGAAACCTTCGGAATTCAGATCAAACCTAAGAGCAGGTTCATAATGGGGAGGGAAGCATGCGTATGAAATCAATGGATCAGCTTTCGTTGGAACAGCGGGTAGGGCAGATGTTTATGTGTGGGTTCCATGGACAGCATGCGGATGAACAGATCAATCAACTGATCCGTAATTATCATGTTGGAGGCATCATTTACTTCAGACGGAATGTGGAGAGCGTAGACCAGTTAAATCAATTGTCTGCCGACTTGCAAGCAATTGCGGCTGAAGCAGGGGAGTTGCCTCTGATGATCTCCGTGGATCAAGAGGGTGGCATGGTGGCCCGGATTGACAAGGAGGGAGTGACCCAGGTGCCGGGAAATATGGCGCTCGGAGCAACCGGCAATCCGGCGTATACAATCGAATGTGCCCAAATTCTAGGTCATGAGTTGAAAAGCATCGGCATTGATATGAACCTTGCTCCCGTGCTAGACGTGAATAACAATATTCTGAACCCGGTCATCGGGGTGCGATCCTATGGCGAGAATGCGGAGAGTGTAGCTGCTCATGGCTCAGCAGCTATCAAAGGATATCAGTCCCGAGGTGTTGCTGCGACAGCGAAACATTTTCCCGGACACGGAGATACAGCGGTGGATTCACATCTCGGTATGGTCACCGTACCTCATGAACGTAACAGGCTGGATCAGGTGGAGCTTCTACCGTTCCGTCGGGCGATTGAGGCTGGAGTGGATGCCATTATGACTGCTCACGTCATCTTCCCGGCGATTGAACCGGAGCCGATTCCGGCCACATTGTCCCGTAAAGTATTGACGGGTCTGTTACGCGAAGAAATGGGCTTTGACGGCATTATTATTACAGACTGTCTGGAAATGCATGCGATATCCAAGCCATATGGTGTGGCCGAGGCAGCCATTCGTGCTGTGGAGGCAGGTGCTGATCTAATTCTGGTCAGTCATACACTGCAAGATCAAGTCTCTGCTGTTGAAGCCGTTGTTGAAGCCGTTCGCACTGGGCGAATTGAAGAAGCAACCATAAATCAGGCATTGGAACGTATTATTTCATGGAAGACAGCGCGTTGTGGTCAGTGGGAGCATACGTTTGGTTCCATGGAAGAGGATGATGCTGTACCTGATCGATCCGATGAAGATGGTGTCGATTTCTCAACAATAGAAAAAGATGAATTACCAAAGTCGCTGGCCTCTATCGAATCCACGTTGGATGAGATCGCCTCCAATAGCATTACTGTGGTTCATAATGATGGATTACTTCCTTTAGACCCTGAAAAAAATGTGTATGTCATCTGGCCTGAAGTTGTGCAACGGACAGAAGTGGATGAACCTTGGTCTCATACAGATTCACTTGGCGTGGCGTTATCGCAGCTGAGAGGCGGAGTTCGGGAGCATAAAATAACGACACAGCCGACCTATGATGAAGCGGACCTGATCCTTAATAATGTGTCGGAAGATGATCAAATTATCATATGTACTTATACTTCCGCAGGGCATCTTCCGAAAGGACAGCATCATTTGGTTCAAAAACTTAGTGAGAAGTATTCCCTGATTGTAGTCGCTCTGCGTAATCCATATGATCTATTGGAGATTCCGACGCCGGGAAGTTATATATGTACGTACGAGAATACTCCTGCAGTGGTTCGCGCATTGTCTCTTGTCTTAACAGGTGAATTGCAGCCGACAGGACGCTTACCTGTCAGTTTGCGTTAGCAAGTTCGATATCCATCTCTCTTTGGCATGGTGCTTTTTCAGCCATGTCCTGGAGGGGTTTTTTTTATTGGAATTTGCGGCAGGTTTTAAAACCGATTTCACTCCAAATCGAAAAGTATAATAGATAACTATTTTCATAGTATTTTCGCTCTATTAAAAGTTTACAATTCTTATCAATTAATTTTAGCAACTTTTCCCGGCTGCAAGCGTCTAATAGTATGACTTTTTGAGGGGGATATTTATAAAATGGGAGCAGAAGGAGCCAAAGACAAAGAATGAATTTGAAGAAGAAATTATCCGTACTTACCGCTTTAGCTGTATTCCAAGCGTTTGCAGCGATTCCAGCGAATGTACTAGCAGCCGATCAAAGTGATACAACAACAACAAATACAGCCAATGTTAAATCCGTGGAGGTTGTGAAGAAAGAACAAACCATCGCGGAATCGGATGTAAAGTCCGGGTCAGATTCAAAACAGTCTGATAACAATGAAGTTGAAGGAACAAACCCGGTGACCAATGAAACTACGGGAACAGATGTTACTCCGGTTGACCCTGTTACAGACCCTGCTGATGAAGAGGGTTCGGAAGAGGAAACAACAGTACCTACGACTCCGGTTGAGGTTGAGCAACCATCTACAAGCGGTCAATCTGTAGCCGGAAGTAAAGGCGGAGATCTGACACTTTACATGAATAGCAATAAAATGATGCAAGACGGCAAAACATATCTTGCAGGACAGCCGATGGCTGTTAAAAATGGTGTATCATATGTAGCGATCCGCGCACTGGTTGATCGGGTTGGATATGATGTGAAATATGACAATACAACCAAAGAAACCATTATTATTAGTGGCGAAGATGAGCTTCGCTTCAAAACGAATAGCACTATTTACACAGTAAACGGTGAATCCAGAACGATGAAGGGCCCTGCCTATCAACAAAAAAATACGTTCATGGTGCCACTGACGTCGATTACGCAGGCACTCAACATTACTTATAAAGTGAATCAGTCTGCGAAGACTGTTGTACTGAACCTGAGTACCAAACCGGTAGCCAGCTTCACGGTACCAAAAGAGATTTTTGCAGGAGACACGGTGACATACAACACTAAGTCCAGCTCTCCCAAGGGACTGGACATTATAGACGAGCGCTGGACGGGCCGTCAGGATTCGTTTGATCAACCAGGTACATATACGGTAACGTATGCTGTCCAGGATTCGAGCGGACAATGGAGTGATCCGTACTCTGTTACGATTCAGGTTCAGAAACCCAATCTTCCTCCTGTAGCGATGTTTATGACAGACAAGGAAGAATACAAAATGGGTGAAAAGATCACGTACATTGATCAAAGCACCGATGATGAAAATGCCATTGTGAAAACAGAATGGGAAAACAATGCTTTGGCATTCTTTGTTCCGGGACCAAAGACGGTAACGATTACCGTTACGGACAAACATGGTGCTAGTAACAGCTATACCAAGAATGTCAATATTACCAATGAAACACTGTATACTATCTCTGACTTTAATCAGTTGTTCACGCCGGTAGGTGATAAGTTCAGCTTCAACGGCAGTGAAGTTCCTGCCATTGAGAAAGTTCCGTACACTTATTACGATGAGCAAAGTGTGCTGATTCGCAGTAACAGCCCGGAAACCGTTAACTCTGAAGGGATTGTGTACAAAGAGTCTTCAATCGGTCAGACCCGTTTCATGATTCACCATGTGAACAATACAGGCAAAAACGTGAAAATGTACGTTGTTGCTACGAATAATAATATGTACGCAGCAACATTAGAGCAGCAAAACATGGGCTTTGCAGGTCCGTCACCAATAGCAACTGCGGCAGGTAAATTGTCCATTGATCGCTGGTTCCAGTCTATACAGAACGGTACGGGACAAAAGAAAGTGTACATCCAACCTGGAGAGAGCAAGCTAATTCTGACCGAATTGAGTGTTCTTCCTATGAAGCAAGGGCAAGTTATTTCACTGTATTCTGATGTTTTCAGCGACTACAGGCTGGATTACAACATTATCATGATCGAAGAAAATAAAGATCCGATGACGGTATGGTCCACCCTGCCTGTTCTGGATCGTGATGGTGTTCATAACCGGGGAACATACCCGAATGCAACACGTATCATTACGTACGACCAAGAAGTGGGGTCGAAGCCTGCACGTCTGCCGCTCGGCGACAATGCAAGTGACCCGAATCTGGTCGGAACAGATCCAATGGCGTATACAGATGCTTCTAACGCGGGTAACTTCGGTGTTCTCTACAAAATCACACTGAACAATGTTGCTCCTCGCACTTTAATCTCGTTCAACCCACGTGGTGGTAAATACTCGGGTGTAGCGCTCGTTAATGGAGAAGTTGTACAGATTTCGAACGGCAAATCCGTAAGCGCTCCGAATGAACAAAGTGTACTCTATCGTACAGGCTCGTATGGTCAAAGTGTAACGATTCTGTTCTCCGCAGCACCAGGAAGCAATCTTCCTGTCAACTTGCTGTTCACACCGCTTCCGACAGAGAAATAATTGTTTCTCCTGTCACCAGAAACGGACGGTTTGGAGTGAAAGCTTATATGCTATATATCCTGTCACCCCAAAAGTCGCCCGAAGGATTAATCATCTGAACCGTCAGGAAAGGACTCCATGTTTATGGGGTCCTTTTTCATTGTGACTGTAGAATCAGCGGGATCAGGTCCGTTCGTTGACTATGAACTTCATTTAAGGCATTATTAGTAGTATATAAATCAAGCATAAGTATCAGCATTTTGCATAATTTGATTTTCACACGCTAACGGGTACAATACCTAGACGGATAGACCCATTTCGATATAGGTGTTGCTGAATTGAATTCGCTCTTTGGATTTATGCAGAATGCTCGTATGACAGGAGGTGCTATAGGTCATGCTGTCGACAGAACAGATTATTACTACCATGTCCTCGCAGGGGCTCCGCATTACGGATCAGCGGAAGACACTGGCCCGGTTATTTGCCGAATCCCCCGGGTATTTGACACCCAAGGACGTCTATGAATATATGGGTAAGACTTACAGCGGACTGAGTTTTGATACGGTGTACCGGAATTTGCGTGTCATGCAGGAATTGGGTGTACTGGAGCAGGTCATCTTTGAGGATGGGGTGAAGTTCAGAGCACATTGCAGTGAGGATCATCATCACCACCATATGATTTGTCTGAAATGCCAAAAGACATATCCAATCGTTTTTTGCCCGATGCAGCTTGCAGATGCGCCTGAGCAATTCCAGGTCGTCGATCATAAATTTGAAGTTTTCGGGTACTGTAAGGACTGTGCCGAACATATGCCAGCCAAAGCGTCATCCGGACATCAGCACACTCACGGGAAGCACTGACGATGAAGTTATCCCGCAGATTGGTTCAGGCTCCCATTCGGGTGTATCGCAGCTATATCTCTCCATTGAAGCCGCCGACGTGTCGTTTCTATCCTACCTGCTCGGCGTATGCGATGGAGGCGATTGAAGTTCATGGTGCGTTTAAAGGATCGCTGCTTGCGGCAAAGCGCATTGCGAAATGCCATCCGTTTCATCCAGGAGGAGTGGATTTGGTTCCACCAAAGGCTGAAAAGTCTGTGATGGTATCCGATTAACGAGCCAATGGTCGTTTTGCAGAATTGAGTTGATTTAAGAATTGCTGTCCACTTGACAAAGGAGGCAGTATTTCAGTATATTTTTGGTATAATGATTTCCAGTGAAGGGATAAGTACAGACACACCCCCAGTGCAGAGAGCCGGATGAGCTGAGAACCGGTCTGGGAGGAGGATGGAATATGGTCCCGGAGGAACCTCTTTCGAGCGTGCAGACGTTGATCATTTAGAACGGGCTGTCGTAAGGCTGAGGCGTGATCCAGCGTTAATGGGCGGTCGAAGGACCGGCAGAGCCTGTGTTTTGTGAAAAGCACGGGGAATTTGGGTGGTAACACGTGAGAGCAACTCTCGTCCCATATAGGGACGGGAGTTTTTTGTGTTCTTTTTTAGGCAAAAGCAAGCAATAAAAATGCAGGACCATATGAAGGAGGAGAAGTCATTTATGGCTGATCAAAAAACATTTTATCTGACAACACCGATTTATTATCCAAGTGACAAACTGCATATCGGACACGCGTACACGACTGTGGCGGGTGATGCCATGGTTCGTTACAAACGTCTGCGCGGTTATGCTGTTCACTATCTGACAGGAACCGATGAGCATGGTCAGAAGATTGAGCGCAAGGCACAAGAGAAAGGACAGTCGCCACAAGCCTTTATCGACGATATCGTTGTGGGTATCAAGGAATTGTGGAACAAGCTGGACATCTCCAATGACGACTTCATTCGGACTACGGAAGAACGCCACAAAACAGTGGTACAGGATATCTTTGACCGTTTATTGAAACAAGGGGATATCTACAAGGGTGAGTACGAAGGCTGGTACAGTATCCCGGATGAGACCTACTACACGGAAACCCAGCTGGTTGATGTGGAGAAGAATGACAAGGGCGAGATTATCTCGGCCAAAAGTCCGGATAGCGGACATCCGGTGGAGCTGGTAAAAGAAGAATCCTACTTCTTCCGGATGAGCAAGTATGCCGATCGTTTGCTGAAATATTATGAAGAGAATCCGGGTTTTATTCAGCCGGAGTCACGTGAAAATGAAATGATTAACAACTTCATCAAGCCGGGTCTGGAAGACTTGGCTGTATCGCGGACAACTTTCGAATGGGGCGTCAAAGTTAAAGGTGATCCGAAACACGTTGTGTACGTATGGATTGATGCGTTATCCAACTATATTACAGCTCTGGGCTATGGATCATCCGACGAATCGCTGTACAACAAATTCTGGCCAGCGGACGTGCATCTGGTAGGGAAGGAAATTGTTCGTTTCCATACGATTTACTGGCCAATTATGCTGATGGCACTGGACCTGCCTTTACCGAAAAAAGTGTTTGCCCACGGCTGGCTGTTGATGAAAGACGGCAAAATGTCCAAATCCAAAGGCAATGTCGTTGACCCGGTAACCCTGATTGACCGTTATGGTTTGGATGCACTGCGTTATTACCTGCTGCGTGAAGTTCCATTTGGTTCAGATGGTACGTTTACTCCAGAAAGCTTTGTAGAGCGTGTGAACTCCGACCTGGCAAATGACCTTGGAAACCTGTTGAATCGTACGGTAGCCATGGTGGACAAATATTTCGAAGGCAGAGCGCCTGAGTTTACTTCCGGTGTGACCGAATTTGATTCATCTCTTGAAGAAGCAGGTCTTGCTGTTGTGGAGAAAGTGGAGCAGGCCATGGAAAATCTGCAATTTTCCGTAGCGTTGACAGCGATCAGTCAGTTTGTGAGCCGCAGCAACAAATACATTGACGAGACTCAGCCTTGGGCTCTGGCTCGTGATGAAGCGAAACGGAATGAACTGGCATCGGTAATGTCGCATCTGATTGAAAGCTTGCGGATTGCTTCCATCCTGTTGCAGCCGTTCCTGACACGTGCTCCGCGCAAAATCTGGGAACAGCTCGGCATTCAGGAAGGTGAACTGACGGCATGGGATTCAGCGAAGCAATGGGGCGTTATTCCGGCTGGCAACGCTTTGCAGAAGGGTGACCCGATCTTCCCGCGTTTGGACTCTGAACAGGAGATTGCTTATATTGCTGAAGCGATGACTGGAGGCAAAAAAGCTGAAGTGCAGCCTGAGGCAGCTCAAGTAGATGCTGGAGGCGCTTCTGAAGCCGCTCAACCCGTCACAGCACCAGAAGGCAAAGAAGAGATCGGTATTGATGATTTCGCCAAAGTGGAACTGCGTGTCGCTCAAGTAATTGCCTGTGAACCGGTCAAGAAAGCCGATAAATTGCTGAAGCTGCAGCTGGATCTTGGCTATGAGCAACGTCAAGTTGTATCAGGAATTGCGAAGTTTTATTCCCCAGAAGATATGGTTGGACGCAAAGTCATCTGTGTGACGAACCTCAAGCCTGTGAAATTGCGCGGTGAACTGTCCCAGGGCATGATTCTGGCAGCATCCCACGGAGACCAGCTTACACTGGCAACGGTACCAGATAATATGCCTAATGGTGCACAAGTGAAATAGGGTTTTGACCCTGCAACCAAGGATTTGATTTATAATAGTTGTAATAGAAGGTGGCTCGATGAAAATCGGGTCGCTTTTTATTTTGGACGAAATTGGATCTGATGCGAAGAAAACAAGCATATACTGTTATGAACTCCGTGCTCAAGGAAAGAATGAATAGGACAGAGCGGCTTGACAAGTTCGTGCAGGTTACCTATAATTCTTTCAGTAATGTTTACGATTAAGAGATGCGGAGTGAATACTAGTGAAATTTTATAATGGAAGAAATCTAGACCAGGTAAACCGGACTCTAGCAACAGGTAGAAGAGGACAGATGAAATGGATGCTCAGCGGTCTGCTTGTTCTTAGTTTGCTCATATTGTCGGCATGCGGTCAGAGTAATAATTCGGAGAGTGCCAAGCTGGTGGAAGGTAAAGTGAATGTGATCACGAGCTTCTATCCTGTCTATGCGTTTACTGCGACAATTGGCGGAGACGATGCGAATGTCATTAATTTGCTGCCAACAGGTGTTGAACCACATGATTGGACGCCGAAGAGCCAAGATATTGTGAATACATCCAAAGCTCAGTTATTCCTATACAATGGTGCAGGCCTGGAAGGATGGGTCCCCAACTTCCTGAAGTCACTGAATAGCGATACCAAGGTGAAGTCAGTTGCAGTAAGTGAAGGGGTTACTCTATTAACTGCTGAGGGTGATGATGGACACGGTCATGGTGAAGAACAGGTTGATGAACATAGTGACGAACATGCTGATGAAGCTAACGAAGAGGATATTGCAGACCATCATGTGGACCCCCATACATGGGTAAGTCCCAAATCGGCAATGATAATGGCTGAAAATATCAAAAACAGCCTGGTTGAAGTAGACCCTGCCCATAAAGAAGGATATGAACAACGTTATGAAGAGCTGCGGAGCAAGCTGGAAACGCTGGATCAGCACTTTACAGACGAATTGTCCAACGTTCCCAACAAGGAAATTGTTGTTTCGCATCAGGCATTTGGTTACCTAGCACGTGATTATGGGTTGGCCCAGCATGCCATTATGGGACTTTCTCCAGATGCGGAGCCCACAGGTCAAGATATTGTGAAGTTGGCTAAGCTCGTGAAGGATGAAGGGATTAAATACATTTTCTTCGAAGAGCTGGTATCTGACAAACTGGCGAAAACCCTTGCCAATGAAGCGGGTGTAGAGACAATGGTCCTTAATCCTGTAGAAGGTTTAACCAAAGAACAAGTCACAAACGGGGATGATTATTTCACCCTGATGGAGAAAAATTTGCAAAATCTGCTGATCGCATTAAAATAAGATAGACTGAAGGATTCGACTTGCAATCCTTATATATAATGAAGGGCGGCTTTGCCATGCAGCAAATCATGCCATTGTGTCATGATCCAATTATAGAGATCGATAAACTATCATTTTCTTACGGTGACCAGCGAGTGATCGAAAATCTTGATTTTATGGTCCAGGAAAGGGATTTTGTCGGGATTATCGGTTCAAACGGGGCGGGCAAAACGACATTGCTGCGGATGTTAGTTGGACTATTGCCTCCAGCCGAGGGAGACATCAAGCTGTTCGGACAGTCGATCCGCCGTTTCAAGGATTGGGAACGAATTGGTTATGTTCCGCAAAAAAATGCGTTTAACCCATTGTTCCCTGCAACGGTAAGGGAAGTAGTCATGTCCGGCTTGTACAACAACAAGAATATGTTTCGCCGAATGTCCCGTAAATGTCAGCAGCAGTGCACAGATGCCCTGCAGGTGATGCGGATCGAGGATCTGGCGAACAAACGAATCGGACAACTGTCCGGCGGACAGCAGCAGCGTGTGTTTTTGGCACGGGCGCTTATTAATCACCCTGATCTGCTGATTCTGGATGAACCGACGGTGGGCATTGATGCCGAATCCCAGGCCAGCTTTTTTGAACTCATTACCCATATGCATGAACACCACCGGATGACATTCCTGATGGTATCACATGATATGGACCGGATGGAAAGTTATCTCGGTTCCAAAGCGGCAGTGACGAACGGAAAAATTCATTTCCATGTCCGTCATTCCCATGAGGTGGAAGACTGTGCCGAGACGAATTTGCAGCATACCACCACCCAGGTTCGTTAGAGCGAGTACACAACCAGATTAGAGCAAGGCCGAAGGAGTCGTGTGTGTTTTGGAAATTTTAATGAGTGATTTTTTTCAGCGGGCGCTGGCGGGGGGATTGCTAATTGGCATCACAGCACCCTTGATCGGATTGTTTCTGGTGCTGCGACGTTTATCCATGATTGGCGATACTCTGTCTCATGTAACGATTGCCGGGGTTGCACTTGGATTTCTGATCGAAGTGTATCCGATTGCGGTGGGGCTGATATTTGCTGTGCTCGCCTCATTTGCAATAGAGAAACTGCGTAAGGCGTATAAGAGTTATGCCGAATTATCGATTGCGATCATCATGTCCGGTGGAGTGGCGCTGGCTTCGTTGTTCTTTACGCTGGGCAAAGGATATAATACAGATGTTATGAGTTACCTTTTCGGCAGTATTTATACACTAGACTCCACGGATTTGAAGCTGGTGGGTGTGGTTACGCTGATCGTGGTCATCGTTGTAGCGTTGTTACATAAGGAGTTTTTCCTGCTCAGCTTTGAGGAGGATGCCGCAGCGGTTACCGGGTTGCCTGTGAAACTGCTGAATATGCTGATTACCGTAATGACAGCCCTTGTCATTAGTACGGCGATCAAAATCGTCGGCGCATTGCTGGTATCGGCATTGCTTACCATTCCGGTAGCTGTAAGCTTACTGATGGCACGAAGTTTCAAATCGGCGATCATATTGTCTGTGGTTATTGGCGAAATTGCCGTAGTTATTGGACTGGTTGTGGCCGGGATCTGGAACCTTGCACCGGGAGCAACGATTGTACTTTTGCTTATCATGATGCTGATTCTTACGATGATTGGAAAAAAAGGGTTCCGAGCCTGATTTTGAACGTAAGCAAGTGAGCCCCCAGGGAAGGGAGATATCCGCTTCATGCCTGATGTTAATGTGTGGCTGGCTTTTGTAGCAGGATTAGCTTCGTTTATTTCGCCTTGCTGTCTTCCGCTGTATCCTTCGTATCTTTCTTACATTACGGGGATGACGGTACAACGATTAAAGGATGAACGCAATCAGCGTGAAGTTCGCTTCAAGACATTGACTCATACGCTGGCATTTATTTTGGGCTTCTCGGCTGTGTTTTATTCGCTGGGGCTGGGAGCCGGATTGTTTGGTCAATTTTTCAATGATAACCGTGATCTTATTCGTCAATTATCCGCGATTTTGATTATGTTAATGGGTTTATTTTTGCTTGGTTTGTTCAAACCTCAGTTTCTGATGAAAGAGCGTAAGATGGATATGAAATGGAAACCAGCGGGTTACCTGGGCTCATTTATTTTTGGCATTGGTTTCTCGGCAGGCTGGTCGCCTTGTATTGGACCGATCTTGACTGCTATCATCGCGATGGCTGCGAGCGAACCAACCACCTGGTTGGCATTAATTACGGGTTACACGGCCGGCTTTGCGTTACCTTTCTTCATTCTGGCCTTTTTCATCGGTTCTACCCGCTGGATCTTGCGTTATTCCAATATCATGATGAAAGCCGGGGGCGCATTAATGTTGTTCCTTGGGGTTTTGTTATTCACGGATCAGATGACCAAAATAACGATCTGGTTACAGCAAATAACACCAGACTGGATGATTATATAACCTTATATAGCCATCAACGAGTTGTTGTTTTATTCATGGTTTATTCCAATAAGAACAAAGCAGGCTACGTGAAAACCAGAATGATTCTGGTTCATGTAACCTGCTTTTTTAATCAAAAGTTCTTTAATATAAGGGCCAATTCTACGCTTAGGTGAAATAATCAATGTTGGCCAGTGGGAAATGCTCAAAAATGCGCTCAGTAATAAACTCGCGCAAAGCATCCTGCTGATCATCCTTATACACATATTTATACTGTCCCCATCGGCCCCATTTCATTTTTCGCTTTTCGATATCCATCTCGAGCTTGGTTTTGGGATATCGCTTCTCAATGGTAGCTTTTGCCGTTTTGGTAAAACGGTGCTGGATCATCTCAAAGGTTAGATCCTTGGTTGCTTCTTCTGGAAGTGTATCGGCAAGCTTTTGTAAAAGCTCAGAATATCCTTCTTCCCATCCGTCATACCACATGATTGGGGCAATAATGAATCCGAGCGGATAACCGGCATGAGCTATTTTGCCTGCGGCTTCAATACGCTCTTCAAACCGTGAGGTGGCTGGCTCAAAATTTTTGATCACATAATCGGAATTCACGCTGAAACGGATACGAGTGTGTCCTTTATGCTTGATGTTTAATAAAGGCTCAACGTGATGATATTTGGTCACAAAGCGAAGTCGTCCGTGTTCCTCCTCCGCCATAAAACGAATCAGGTCACCGAGGTTTCCCGTAATATGCTCCAGTCCTACGGGATCGGATGTACAAGCTGCTTCGAAACGGGTAATTTCAGGCGCACGTTCCTCAATGTAACCTTTGGCAGCCTGAATGATCTCCTCGGTGTTTACATAGACACGGACATAGGGCTTGGCCCCAAGTGTCGTTTGAAGATAACAATAATGACAGTGACCCATACAGCCTGTGGAAATGGGAATGGCATATTCGGCTGAGGGCTTCGATTGGTCAAACTTAAGTGTTTTACGCACGCCGACAACAAGGGTTCGCTTGGCCATCCGGTACTTTTCCTGCTCCGTTTCACCGGGAAGATTGGTGATTCGATTATGGGATGTCGTCATTTGATAAGGAATATCTCTGGAGGTGACCCATTCCATAATCCGTTTACCTTTCTCATATTCCAGCGCACCAGGTTCAAAATACACCAAATCGGGAATAAAGGGTTTAGTGCCTTTTGCTTTGCGAACGGGTGGATGCGCTACACTTGTACTCACGAAATCACTCCTTTCAATACGGGACCTCGCTTAGTTTGCCTCGTTTGGGGATAAGTCACCCATGCCAATACTTGCGCTATGGTAACGGAAAGAGGCCTGAAAAGCGCTTTACGGTCAGTAAGTAGTGAAGGAATTGTGCAGGACTTGCCAATGCGTATTGATAACATGTATCATTATAAGATAGGGACCAGGCAAGAATATTGCCGGTCAGAGAGAAGAGAGGGAAGCAGATGCCAACGCCCAGTATGGAAGATTATTTGGAGCGTATATACAAATTAATTGATGAAAAGGGCTATGCTCGTGTGTCTGATATAGCTGAAGGTTTGGAAGTGCATCCTTCATCGGTGACGAAGATGATCCAAAAGCTGGACAAAGACGAGTACCTGATCTATGAGAAGTACCGCGGGCTAGTGCTTACGCCAAAAGGCAAAAAGATGGGCAAACGTTTGATGGAGCGCCATCATCTGCTTGAACAGTTTTTAACGACCATTGGTGTTCAGGAGGAAAATATTTATCAGGATGTCGAAGGAATTGAGCACCATCTGAGCTGGGATTCCATTACCTGCATCGAGTCTTTGGTAGAATATTTCCGCCAGGATGAGAGTCGATTGCGTGATCTGAAAAGTATTCAGGAAGACATGAGCAACACCGAATCCTAAGCCTTAAAAGCCAGACTCACCTGGAAAATTGCAACGCATATCCATTCAAAAATCAGAGGATGCACCTGCCGCTAAAACGGTAGGGAGCGTCCTTTTGCTTTTTCTCGTCCAAAATTTGGCGATTTTTCGCAACTTAATAATCGTTAGGAGCGTCTATTAAACTAGCAGAATTTGCCGCGAATTTATAATTATTTTGGAGGATTGCACTGATGAAGCTTCGAAAAGGATTGATCCTGCTGCTCATTTTTGTTCTGGGTTTACAAACTGCAGGACTAACAGCGCAGGCAGCTAGTCAAAAGGAAATTATCATTTATTTGGATGGTCAACGATTGGAATCGGATGTATCGCCTTACATTTTGCCCAAAGTAAATGTAACGATGGTTCCTCTGCGTGTCATTAGCGAAGGTCTGGGTGCTTCTGTTCTATGGTCACAGGCTACGCGCACAGTCACCATCAAGAAGTTCGATTCCGTCATTACGATGACGAGTGGACGCCAGCAGGCAACAGTGGATGGGGCCGTGGTTGATCTTGATGCCTCGGTAGAATTGAAGCAAGGCCGTGTTATGGTACCAATTCGATTTGTCAGTGAGAACCTTGGAATCCAGGTTACTTGGAACCAATCTGCACAGACCATTGATTTGACCACAGGCAATGCTCCTGACCCTAATCCAGTCACACCAGCAGAACCTGGTGGAACGGGGACTACGCCAAGTACGGATGAGATGCGGGGAGCATGGATTTCGACCGTAAACGGAGACTGGCCTTCATCTGGAGCCAAAGGAAACGTGGAGAAACAAAAGCTGGAGTTCATTCAGCAGCTCGATACGTTGAAGGATATGGGAATCAACGCCGTATTTGTTCAGGTGCGAGCCAATGGGGATGCGATCTATCCATCAGGTCTTGTACCCTGGAATAGTGTATTGACAGGAACACAGGGGAAAGACCCCGGTTATGATCCACTTGCATTCATGGTTGAGGAAGCTCACAAACGTGGCCTTGAGTTCCATGCCTGGTTCAACCCTTTCCGAGCCACCAATTCGGCAAGTACAACCGGGCTCGCAGTCAATCATGTATCCAAGCTTCACCCGGACTGGATGGTTAATGCTTCAGGCAAATTGTATATTAACCCGGGTATTCCTGAAGCGAGACAGCATATTATTGATACCATCATGGAAGTAGTCAATCAGTACGATGTTGATGGCGTACATTTGGATGATTATTTCTATCCTTCCAATGTAACATTTAATGATGATGTGGCTTTCAAAGCATACAACACATTGAATACGAGTGACCGTGCAGAGTGGCGCCGTGACAACATCAATCAATTTGTCAAGCAACTTGGAGAGAGTATCCACAAGGTAAAAGCTGGCGTCCAATATGGCATTAGCCCATTTGGTGTGTGGCGTAACAAATCGGTTGATATGACCGGTTCGGATACAAAAGCCGGAGTAACCGCTTATGACAGCATGAATGCGGATGTACGGACATGGATCAAGCAGGAGTGGATCGACTATGTTGCACCCCAAGTGTACTGGAGCATGACACTCAGTGCAGCACGATATGACAAGGTGGTAGACTGGTGGGCCAATGAAGTGGCAAATACTGATGTGAAATTGTACATTGGACACTCCCCTTATAAGCTGGGCACACCGGAAATCGGGTGGCAGACATCACAGGAAATTATTGACCAGCTTATATACAATGAGAAATATGATACGGTGAAAGGTGATATTTACTTCAGCTCACAGTACCTGACGAAAAATCCGCTTGGCTTAATCACCAAATTAAAGGCCTATTATGGACTGTAAAACATTTTAACGTAATATGACCAACCCCTGTTCTCATACAGTTGCAGTAGTAGCGTGGACTGCCTGGAGAACGGGGGTTTTATTGTGTTGATTAACGGAGTATTTGAAGGTGGCGGCGTAAAGGGAATTTCACTTGCCGGCGCCGTAAAGGGCGCAGAGGATCATGGTGTCGAGTTCAATCGCGTAGCCGGAACGTCATCGGGTTCTATCGTAGCTGCTTTGCTAGCCGCGGGCTATTCGGCGGAAGAGATGAAAGGCATTATCGAGAATACGCCGTTTGCTTCGTTGCTGCGACGTTCTCTCATATTTGAAACCAGGTGGATCGGACCCGCAGCAAGGCTGTTTTTGAAGAAGGGGCTATATTCTGGGGAAGCGCTGGAATGCTGGATTCGGGATATGCTGAAAAAAAAGGGGGTTCGGACGTTCGCTGATCTGCCTCCAGGAAAGTTATTAATTATTGCATCCGACATTTCGAATGGTACCATTTTGGTGCTGCCGGATGATATTAAACGATTCGGAATAGATCCTTCGAAACTGGAGGTAGCCAAGGCTGTACGCATGAGTTGCAGTATCCCCTATTTCTTTGACCCGGTAGCCATTCGCAGATCCCCTATCCTGTCTAAGGGTTTACGTTTTGCGGACCAGTTTGTTTATATCGTCGATGGAGCACTACTGAGCAATTTTCCGCTCTGGCTGTTTGATGGGGAGCGTACAGAACGTGGAGGAGACATCATTCCTGTGGTTGGTTTTAAAATGGTTGGTAAAACCGAAGGAGAGCCAGCTAGAATCAGGGGTCCCCTAAGTATGCTTCAAGCTTTGGTAGAAACGATGCTTACTGCTCATGACGAACGATATATCGAACAGATCAATCGATTCCGTACGGTGAAAATCCCTACCCTTGGAATTAAACCTACGGAGTTTAACCTTTCTGTACAGGACAGTACAGCTTTATATCAATCTGGGGTTAACGCCGGAACTGAATTTTTCAGTGGATGGAACACCAAGAACTATGGTGACCAGCTGGACAAACAGAGACGAGAGTTAAGAAAGAAACCAGCGGATACACCACCTCTGACTCCTGTATAAAAGAAAAAGCAATTCTCCGCATGTTGGGAGAATTGCTTTTTTTGTGTGTTTAGTCGAAATTAGTGCTTTAGTGATACTTGGGTACGTCCTCATCGCTTTTACCCTTTTGTCCCTGGATAACCTGGAAAGGATAATCCTTGCGTTTTTTGGAAGATGAGCTGCTTTTCCGGGCACCAGACTGCGCATTAACTTTAGCCATGGTTTTAGCTGATGGTTTAATCTTCGGTGACGATGCTTTGCTTGCCCAACGCCGGGGCGGATACTTATAGAGCAGGAACACAACCCCGAATACGATCAGGGGTATCACAATTCGAGATATACCTCCACTCAACAGCCAATTCAAAATTCCAATAGCAGCGAGTGCAATGAGCGTCCAAAAAATGATGGCCTGCCTTTTCATATCATTCACCCTTTCACAGGATCAAATGTTGCAACAGGAACTTCCGATGTTGCCGATACGTTTGCAAGCTTGGCATCCAGTTCACGCATACGGTTAAACGAAGCGATGGATACCTCTACCTGTTCATTGGTCGGCTCTTTGGTTGTCAGCAATTGCAGCCATAGTCCCGGGTATCCGAGATAACGCAGTACAGGGATATCACGAACCGAGTTGGTCAATTTCAACAATTCGAACGAAATACCGAGCACAACGGGTAACAACAGCAGCCGCTGTCCCATACGTTCCCAGAGATTATCGTATGTGAAGAGCGAGTACAAAAATACGCCGATAATGACAGTCAGCATAATAAAACTGCTTCCGCAACGATAATGCAGACGGCTATACTTTTGCACATTTTCTGGCGTAAGCTCTTCTCCGGCTTCGTGAGCACTAATGACTTTATGTTCTGCACCGTGGTATTGGAACAAACGTTTAATCATCGGTGTCTGGGAAATCAGCCACAGATAGGCAAGCAACAGGATCAGCTTAATTCCGCCTTCCAGTAAATTATGCAGAAACTGATTGTCGAATGCATTTTTGAACAGAAAATTCTCAATTACAACCGGCAACAATGTAAGCACAATTTTACCAAAGAGAAACGAAAGGATAGCTACTGCGGTGACGCCGATAATCATGCTTAGGCTCCAACCTGAGCCTTCTTTTTCTTTTTGCTTTGCTTTTTCTTCAGGTTCCAATTCATCATCAGCATATGCGTCAGCAGAATAATTGAGATGTTTGCTTCCTTTGACGCTCGAATCTATAATGCTGACAATTCCGCGCAGTAGTGGAATCCGCCGCAATTTCATGACCCAGGACTTGTCTTGCTTGGGAACTTCCAGATACGTAATTTCGCCGTCTTTTCTTCGCACAGCTGTAACGTTGACATGTTTACCGCCGAACATTACGCCCTCAATGACAGCTTGCCCCCCGTAGCTGACAGGCTTGGATTGTTGAGGCAAATTATTCACCTTCCTATTCTGTTCTAGGCCTTCATGGTCGAAGGCAGTTTAATATCCCTATTGTATCGAATTTTGAGAGCAATTTCTAGTTTGCGAGTCGATCCAAGGGCGATGTTGTTAACTTTGTCCTGATTTGTACATACTACCCGGTAGAGTTAGGACAAAATTGGAGATTTAACCGCAGGTTTTGCAAACTGATTGTGAAGGAGAATATTGATGACAGAGTATACCGGTGAACGCACATCACATAAGGAAAATCAACGTGCTGACAAAGGAGAGCCAAAGGACCGGGGCAAGCGTCCTACTCAGCGGCAAGGCCAAGCGCATTATTTTACCAAGCCGTTACCTTTTGCAGTGGAGCTTGGTTTTTTCGCAGGTTTTATCTGGGGAGGTTTGCATTGGCTGTCCTATCTGCTTCATTTTACGATTGTGCCCTTAGGATTTTTGGCTGAACCGTTTTTTAAACACCATTTTATATATACTGCAGCAGGACATTTGACTGGCTGGCTGTTTTTTATTGTCTTTTCTCTTATCGCATCTCTGATCTACACGTTCACTTTAAAAAAATTCAAAGGCCCGATTCCAGGTATGATCTACGGCATTGTTTGGTGGCTGATTATCTTTGTCCTGGTAGGTCCAAAACTGGATATGGTAAAGCCCTTAAACCGCTTAACCTGGGATTCCATCATTACAGAATTTTGTTTCTTCTTGCTGTGGGGACTGTTTATCGGGTACACCGTAGCCATGGAGTTCACGGATGAACGGAAACGTGAGCCAGAGCAAGCAGGAGCATAGCCGCAAAAAAGCTTCTCAATCCGGCAATGGCTGTGTTAAAATAGCAGATGGTTATTTGCAGAAAGGGTGGAGTAGCTATGAAACGGATTGTTGTAATCAATGGCCCGAACCTGAACATGCTCGGCGTACGTGAACCCGGCATCTATGGAACGCTTAGTCTGAAGGATATTGAGGACAAAATTCGCAGACAGGCAGAGGAGCTGGGCGTCTCCATCACTTTTTATCAATCCAATCACGAAGGGGACATCATTGATCGTATTCATGCAGCGATGGGCGATACAGACGGAATCATGCTGAATGCCGGAGCGCTGACCCATTACAGCTATGCTGTGCGTGATGCCATCAATGCCGTAAAAGTTCCTACAGTAGAAGTACATCTATCCAACATTCATGCACGCGAATCGTTCAGACATCATTCAGTAATTGCTGCAGAAACAATCGGGCAGATTGCCGGATTTGGCGAAGTAAGCTACGAACTGGGACTGCTGGCTCTCGTGCGTCATCTGGACAAGCGAACCTGAGCCGGGGACCCGGGAATGTGAGAGAAAGAAGGGTACCGATGGAAAACAAACGAGTAAATAAGTTACGTGAGGCCATGCATGAACATGAACTCACGGCTATGCTGATTACAAATCCGATTAACCGTCGTTATATGACGGGATTTACAGGCTCAGCGGGATATGTGCTGATTACGGAACAGGAAGCCTATTTGCTTACCGACTTCCGTTATATGACACAGGCACCGCAACAAGCCAAAGGATTTACCGTTGTGGAACATGGACCGAAACCGTTGGAATCCGTTCGCGATTTGCTAGCATCGGCGAATATCAAGCAGGTTGGCTTTGAGCAGGATCATGTCACCTATGGCACGCATACTGCTTATGCTGAAGCGCTTCAGTCTATTGAATTGAAAGCTGTATCCGGTATCGTGGAGCAACTTCGCATGTTCAAGGACGAAGATGAGATCGCTGTAATGCAAAGAGCTGCGGATCTGGCAGATGCAACATTCAGTCACGTTTTGCAATTCGCAAATCCGGGTATGACTGAACGTGAAGTGGATTTGGAGATGGAGTTTTTCATGCGAAAACATGGAGCAACTTCCTCTTCGTTCGACACCATCGTTGCATCGGGTGAACGTTCTGCTATGCCTCACGGTGTAGCAAGTGGCAAAGTCATCGGACAAAATGAGTTAATTACATTTGACTTCGGTGCGCTTTTGGATGGATACTGTTCAGATCTGACACGTACCATCGCAACTGGCACGCCTGTACCTGAACTGCGTAAAATTTACGATATCGTACTGGAAGCCCAGTTACATACGTTGGCGAACCTGAAACCGGGTATGACCGGACGGGAAGCCGATGCATTGGCACGTGATATTATTGCAGGGCACGGATATGGAGAGCAATTCGGACACAGCACGGGCCACGGTCTGGGTATGGAAGTCCATGAGGCTCCCCGCTTGTCCAAGCTTAGCGACGATGTATTGAAACCGGGCATGGTCGTAACCGTTGAGCCGGGTATCTACATTGACTGTCTTGGCGGCGTGCGTATTGAGGATGACGTGGTGATTACCGAGACAGGTATTCACATTTTGACGAATTCGGACAAGAAGTTCACCGTAATCGGCTAATTTACAGCCACTGGTGATATAAGACGATTTTTAATTTATAGGTATTTGGGGTATTCACTACTAACCCAGACAAGCGTAAGCGTAGTGAAGGGAGCGGAATCGATTCTGAAGAAGCGAAGCGCTCGCCTTTGTCTCCTCATTTTAAACCTTATCAAAATCTAATCGGGAAAATGAGGAGACAACAGCGATCGGAGGAACGATCCGATCCCGAAACGGTCACGTCGCACACGATTACCAGGTGTATAGAATGAATCCACCTATAAATTAACCCATCGTCTCATATCACCTACTTTTCAACCATATCAGGAGGGATTTTTTGTGATTTCAGTAAACGATTTTAAAACAGGCTTGACTGTCCAAGTGGACAACGACATCTATACCGTACTCGATTTCCAACATGTTAAACCAGGTAAAGGTGCGGCTTTCGTACGTTCCAAACTGAAAAACCTGCGTAACGGTAACACCGTTGAGAAAACATTCCGTGCGGGTGAAACCATTGGCCGTGCCATCATCGAAAACCGTGGCGTATCCTACCTGTACGCTAGCGGTACAGAGCACACGTTCATGGACAACGAAACATATGATCAGTTCACACTGACAAGCGACCAACTGGAGTGGGAATTGAACTTCCTCAAAGAAAACATGAACGTAAAAATCGTTAGCTACCAAGGTGAAATCCTCGGTATCGACTTGCCTACAAGCGTAGAGTTGAAAGTTATTGAAACAGAGCCGAGCGTAAAAGGCAACACTGCACAAGGCGCTACCAAAAATGCTAAAGTGGAAACAGGCCTGAATGTTCAAGTGCCTTTGTTCATCAACGAAGGCGATGTTCTGCTGATCGATACGCGTGAAGGTAAATACTCCTCCCGCGCGTAACGTTCACTTGGTGTAAGCAAAATAAAGCATGAATTCAACCCTTTGCCTTTTCTCTGGCAAAGGGTTTTTTCGAAAAAAGATTAGCCTATCAGACGCTTTCGTAATATACTGGGTTAAAGTCATTTTTCGGAGAGAATAATGACGATGGACATCAATTATGCATACTGCACAAGGTAGGGAGTGGATTTGCGTTGTCATTGTACGTCATGAAATTTGGGGGCAGCTCGGTCGGAGATACAGAACGCATGAAGCGTGTAGCCGGACGTGTTGTAGAAAAAGCGGATGAAGGACATCAGTGCGTAGTCGTGGTTTCGGCCATGGGGGATACCACGGATGATCTGATTGATCAGGCGAAACAGCTGAACAGTGAACTGCCTGCACGTGAGATGGATATGCTGTTGACTACGGGAGAACAGATCTCGATTTCATTGTTATCCATGGCAATTCAGGCGCTGGGACGCAAAGCCATTTCATTTACAGGCTGGCAAGCGGGTTTCCGGACGGAGCCGGTACACGGCAAAGCACGGATTAACGATATTCATCCGGAACGGGTGAATCAGGCGCTGGCAGAAGGCAACATCGTTATCGTTGCAGGCTTCCAGGGAATGACGGAAGACGGCGAGATTACGACGCTTGGCCGCGGCGGATCTGATACAACGGCAGTAGCCTTGGCAGCAGCCATCAAGGCGGATGCTTGCGAGATTTACACGGATGTAGACGGTATCTATTCTACCGATCCGCGAATTGTAAAGGTTGCACGCAAGCTCAAGGAAATATCGTACGACGAAATGCTGGAACTGGCCAATCTGGGAGCAGCGGTATTGCATCCGCGTGCAGTGGAATACGCGAAGCATTCCGGTGTGCCTTTGATTGTAAGATCCAGCTTTAACCATAATGAAGGAACGGTTGTGAAGGAGGAAGCAACAATGGAACAAGGCGTGGTAGTTAGTGGAATTGCCTATGACAAAAACGTGGCTCGCATCAGTATTCTGGGTGTACCAGACGTACCGGGGGTTCTTGCTGAGGTATTTGGTGCCCTTGCATCTGAACAGCTGGACGTTGACATTATCGTACAGAGCGGTGTGATGGACGGAAAGGCAGACTTCTCGTTCTCTGTTGCACTGTCTGATCGTGAGAACGCACTGCGTGTCATTGAGGCTCTTCACAGCCGCCTGCCTTACCGTGAAGTCACTTCGGAAGAAAACCTTGTTAAGGTCTCGATCGTTGGTGCAGGAATGGTTAGCCATCCGGGTGTTGCTGCGAAGATGTTCCAAGTCATCTCGGGCGAAGGCGTGAGCATCAAGATGGTCAGCACTTCCGAGATCAAGGTATCGTGTGTTATTGACGGAGAGAAGCTTCATGACGTAATTAAGGCCCTACACACAGCGTATGATCTGGATACGGCAGAGCAAGCCGTGATTGGCGGACCGCAAGTTCGTAGATAAAAACCGATATAGCTGTAAAGATACAACAAAGGTGTACTGTGTATTCCCATCCGGGAAGCAGTACACCTTTTTAGGTTGTTCACAACAATTTAAACATTCTTTCCTTACGTGTTCCTCGGAAGGGTTGCATTCGGTTCCCTTCACCCATCTCTGGAACGCAGTCCAGCAAGTTCAATTGGGTGCAATACGTTACGTCATGCATTCTGCCCAGCCTCTCCAGCCTTCGGCCACCAGCAGATACTCGAACCAGATCGGGCAATTTGACTTCGGCATGGGTTGCAGCCTGATGAAGCACCAGTCCCAGATCGTTGAGCATGATGGGAAATGGGGATTGCCGGTACAATTCTTCAATAATGCTGCCTGCACACAGGCCATCTTCCATTGCAAACTCATCCTGATCCCCGGCACATAACAATAGGATATCCCTGCGCAGCTCGCACAGAACAGCCGCTACAGCCTTCACATTGAGAAATGAGCCTGCAAGCACATGTTTGGCTTTGGATGCTTTGATGAGGGCGCGTGTACCATCTGTAGTGGTCAGAATAATGGTTTTGCCCACAATACTCGGCGTCATATATTCATAGGGGGAATTGCCTGCCTCGAATCCTGAAATTTTTTTATCAAAACGTTCCCCGCCACGAATGGCATCCTTCACGTTCAATTGTTTCGCTTGAGGAACCGTCTCTACAGCAATCACATCCGCCGCATCATATGCCAGTGCCGTAACAATCGTACTGGTCGTTCGCAACACATCAATTACAACCACACATCGTCCTGCAATATCCATTCTGCGAACTTCATTCACATTGCCTACCACATCAACTCTCACTCCCCACAACTCCTTTCTGTACTTGGGGTAGGTGGTTCTGTCCTTTTTTATCCCGGAATGAATATCACCTGTCTGCAAGCACTATATGCAATTGGATCTAGACGGGTGCCTAGATTTAGAACAGCAGGCTGATCTATGATTTTTAACTCTCATCGCTATTTTGAAGAAAATGATAGATTTCAGCGTCATAAAATCAATGTACACACATAAACTTGAGATATGAACAAGCACCAGGAACGCTACAAAACCGAAATCAAGGTTGGAGGGGCCTATTCATGATGGTGAACTGGAAGGATATCTTTCCGGAACCGATTCGAACCATTCTGGGAAGAATGCCGCCCGCTTTATTAGATAAAGTGGAGGAAGTACGTATCCGTGAAGGAAGACCACTGGAAATCAATGCAGGAGATACCTACCACTTCCTCACACCCCAGGGCAGTCCGACTTCGAAGCCTGATGAAGCCTATATTCCCTTAAAAGAGGTAACACACAGGCTGCTGGATCTGATCAGCAATCATTCGCTTTATACATTGGAAGAGGAGCTGCGTAAAGGATTCATCACCATTCCTGGCGGGCATCGAATCGGACTGGCTGGCCGGACAGTGCTAAGTGGCGGTCGCGTGGAATACTTGCGCGATATCAATGGATTCAATGTCAGGGTTGCCCGAGAGATTCACGGAGTCGCTGATCGCATTCTGCCTTATTTGCTGGACATGAAGAGTGGACAGGTCATGCACACCTTAATTCTTTCTCCCCCGCAGCAAGGCAAGACCACATTACTGCGGGATTTGGCAAGACAGATTAGCAGTGGAACCAAACTTACGGGTGTCAATGAGCTAGTTCAGGGTATACGTCCGCGTTTAAAGGTTGGCATCGTTGATGAGCGATCTGAAATCGCTGGTAGTTACAAGGGTGTACCGGGATTTGACGTGGGACCCCGCACCGATGTCATGGACGGTTGTCCAAAGGCAGAAGGCATGATGATGATGCTTCGCTCCATGTCTCCCGATGTCCTGATTGTGGACGAGATAGGCCGTCCTGAAGATGCGGAGGCAGTGATGGAGGCACTCCATGCTGGCGTATCTGTCATTGCTACTGCACATGGTCGTGACTTGGCCGAGCTTTCTTCCAGACCTGCGCTGAGAACCCTGATCGTCGAGCAGATGTTTCAGCGCTATGTACAGCTGCAGCGGACGAGCCGGGGCATGACCTTTCGATTGGCCGATGGTAAAATGCGTGGCCTCCAGCAGACAGAAGTGGGAGGTGAGGCATTTGCTTAACATGCTCGGTGCCGTCATCATTCTGCTGGCCAGTACGCTCGCCGGATTCTACAAGGCAAGGCAGTATGCCTTGAGGCCCAGACAACTGCGAGAATTAATCGCCGCTCTCCAGCGGCTGATGACCGAGATTAACTACGGGCTGACCCCGTTGCCTGATGCAATGGGGAAAATGGGAGCCCAAACGAAAGAACCTGTTCGAACGCTGTTCCTCCACGCAGCCAGGCAGATGGAACCTCCCCATGGTCACACTGCTCTTGAGAGTCTGCAGTCTGGGATAGAAGAGGCGTGGGGAAGATCAGCCATGAAGGCAGACGAGCGGGAGGTCATGCTGCAATTGAGCTTCAGCCTTGGCACCAGTGATCGTCAGGATCAGACCAAGCACATCTCGTTAGCCATTCAGCAACTCATGCATGAGGAATCCCGTGCCCAAGCCGATCAAATGAAATATGAACGAATGTGCCGCAGTCTCGGGATGCTTGTCGGAGCGTTAATCGTCATTCTGATCTTCTGAAATAGCCGGGATAGTGAGGTGCCAAGGTCATGAATTTAGAAGTGAACGCAATCTTTCAAATTGCGGGCATCGGAATCATCATTGCGATGATTCATACGGTGCTGAAACAAATGGGAAAGGAAGATATGGCTCACTGGGTGACCGTGATCGGATTTGTCGTTGTATTGTTCATGGTGGTCCGTATGCTGGACAGCCTGCTGCAAGAGATCAAATCGATATTTCTTTTTCAATGAGAACGGTCATGAAGCCGGGATGGTGGTGACCTGTGGAAATTATCCAAGTTGTAGGTCTGGCGCTCATCGCAACGGTGCTCATTTTAGTTATCAAAGAACAGAAGCCCATGTTCGCTTTTCTGATTGCTGCCGCGACTGGCATTGTGATCTTCATGCTGCTGATTGGCAAGATTGGCGCCGTAATCGAAGTGTTGAAACGGCTTGCCGAGAATTCAGGCATGGAGAGCATTTATCTGAAAACCGTACTGAAAATTATAGGTATAGCGTACATCGCTGAATTCGGGGCACAGATTGTCAGGGATGCGGGCCAGGAGAGCATCGCTTCCAAAATTGAACTTGCTGGCAAGGTGCTGATCCTTGTACTCGCCATACCGATCATCAGCATTATTATCGAAACCGTCATGAAGCTGATGCCGGTGTAGAGGGAGGCGTGCGGACTTCATATGAAAATGATGCATTACAAGCCGCAGTGGCGCCTTACCTTCGTGCTGACGCTGTGTTTTCTGTTTGCGATCATAGGACAGGTTGCCGCTGGTTCTCCCTCAGGAGAGTGGATGCAGCAGCAGGCTGACCAGCTTCCTAAGGATCAGGTGGAAAAATATTGGGATCAACTCATGCAGCAATACGGCGGTTTTTTCCCGGAAGGAAAAACACCTTCCTTTATGGATATGTTAATGCCCGGCAATGAAGGGTTCAGCCTGAAGTCGGTGTTTATAGCGATAGGAACCTTCATGCTGCATGAGATTTTATATAACGGCAAACTTCTGGTCACGATTGTGATGCTAAGTGTGCTAAGCATGATTCTGGAGACGTTGCAAACCGCTTTTGAGAAAAACAATATTAGCAAAATCGCTTACTCCATCTGTTACATGGTCATTATCATCATCGCCATCAACAGCTTCAGTGTAGCCATTGGATACGCCAAGGATGCTATAGCCAGCATGATCAACTTTATGATGGCCATGGTGCCCCTGCTGTTTACGCTACTGGCTTCAATGGGAAATGTCATTACCGTTTCTGTGACCCATCCGCTCATTATTTTCATGATCCATCTGGTTGGTACGTTGATTCACATGCTGGTATTCCCGCTGCTCTTCTTCTCGGCAGTATTACATCTCGTCAGTTCCTTGTCCGACAAGTACAAGCTGACACAGCTGGCAGATCTGTTACGAAACATTAGTGTGGCTCTGCTCGGTATACTGCTTACGATGTTCCTGGGCGTCATTTCGGTGCAGGGTGCATCAGGCTCCGTGGCAGATGGTGTCAGCCTGAAGGCGGCGAAGTACATCGCAGGCAACTTTGTCCCCATTGTCGGCAGAACGTTTGCGGATGCAACCGATACGGTGATCACAGCGTCACTGCTGGTGAAAAATGCAATCGGATTGACGGGTGTCATCATCATCTTGTTTTTATGCGCGTTTCCCGCGCTTAAAATTTTGACGCTAGCCCTGATCTACAACATCACTGGCGCGATCATGCAACCGCTAGGCGATACGCCGATTGTAGGGTGTCTGCAGGCAATTGGCAAAAGTATGATCTATGTATTTGCAGCACTGGCGGCCGTTGGACTGATGTTTTTTCTGGCAATTACGATCCTGCTAACCGCAGGCAATCTGACTGTCATGATGAGATGAGGGGCTGCTCAAGAGAAAGGGGGTTGGAAGGATGGGGTGGCTGAGCAGCTGGCTCCGGGAATTGATTATGATCGTTCTGCTGGCGACTTTCGTGGATATGCTGCTGCCTAATCGATCCATGGAACGCTATGTCAAGCTTGTGCTGAGCCTTCTTATCCTGCTGACCCTGTTATCTCCCATAACGAAGCTCTTGAAGAGTGATCCGGTTGGTGAGCTTAAGCGAGCGATGACCGCCATGGATTCGCCGTCCGATGGAAGTACAACACTTGAACAGATTTTGGCTCAAGGCAAGCGGCTGCAATCCAATGAACAGGAGCAGTCGCTGCAATGGACAGCCAAAGAACTGGCTAACGTAATGAAAGGGCAGATTGAAGAAACAACCGGGGTGCGAGTTCAGTCCGTCGAGGTAAAGCTCGCCATGGATACAACCAAACCGGAGACAGATTTGGCATCCTCGGTGGAACTTCCCGTGATCCAGTATGTTTTGGTGGAGATGGCAGGTGAGACTACAACGGGCAAAGGTAGTTCCAACACAGGTCAACAGGAAGCAGCGGCAAGTACAGCACCGTCACTCGGCTCTGATTTGAAATCTGAACCCACTGAATCGACTCCAGTACAAGAGCCAATCCAGATCGGTCAGATTGAGGTCCCAGATGTACAGATCGAGGTGAACAGCGGCAGCAATCGTGAAAGTGGCCGAGTAAGTAACGGGAATTCTGGCGATTCGCAAAATGGACAGGAAGCTGACTCCACACCTGTTTCGGGTGAACACGCAGAGACAAATCCTCAGCAAGGACAGACAGCCTCCCGGTCAGAACGTGCAGTACAAATTATTACGCTATTGACGGAGAAGTGGGATATTGATGCAAACAAAGTACAGGTGAAAGAAAATAAAAGCGCTTCGGCGCTGTGAGAAGGAGGGTAACCGATGAGGCAATGGCTCAAAAAGATGGAAAGCTGGTTTGGTGGCGGAGAAGGTGGACAACGACGCAGTCAAACCTTTCGCTGGCTTATTATCCTTGGTTTGATCGGAGTGGGAATTATGTTGTTCAACTCCTTCGTCAATGTCAAAAAGATTGATTCCGAAAATATCGGTCGAGAGCCTCCTGATCCAACTACATCCATGGCATCAATACAGACGGATCCGACGGATCAGAACCCATTTCAGGCGATAGAGATTGCATTCGAGGACAAGATCAAGGGTGTGCTGGAAAATATCGTAGGTGTGGGGACCGTTGATGTGATGGTTACCGTGGATTCTACTGAGGAGCTTGTTGTACAGCGTAATGTGAAGGATTCGCAGCAGCTCACCGAAGAAACGGATGCCAACGGGGGCAAACGACATATGACGCAGTATACCCGGGATGGTGAAATTATTACGTATGAAATATCAGGGGATCAGACGCCGATTGTCACGAAAAAGCTCAAACCGCAGATCCGGGGCGTGCTTGTCGTTGCCAGAGGTGCAGAGAACAAGGTTGTGAAGGACCTGATTACAGATGCTGTGGAAAAAGGACTGAATGTTGCGGCCTACCGAATTTCGGTTGTTCCGCGCAAGCAGGATTAGTCCGGGACCCTGTATCACAAGATTTGATCGTCACAAGAATGAAGCCAATTCGAGGAGGAAGTTCTAATGAATAACAAACGTCAAACGGTATGGCTCGTATCCATGCTGAGTCTGATGGTCATTTTGTCCGCCTATTACCTGTTCACTGAAGATTCCGGTCCGGTTAATACGCCTGTAGCTGAGAGCACGCAGGTGGATGGGATGAAGCAGGGAGAAACAAAGGAAACAGCTGGAATCCTTGATCCGACAGAAGGTTTGGTTGTGAATGAAGTGGTCAATGGCGGTGAAGTTACAGGGACTGAAGGAGACCAAGCTGCAACTGAATCTGTTGATAATCCTGCGGTTGTAGACGGTAAAGAAGCTGGAGACACCGGGAAATCACCGGCTGCGGAATCGGGAGAGAAACAAGGTGAGGCAGGTAAAGGCAGCGAAAAAGGGACAGACAAAGGCACAGCAACCACCCCTGAGACAAATGCCGGAACAGACGGTAGTGCAACGAAAACCGATGAGGACGTCCTTAAAGAGATGGAGGAGCAGAATACGGCGGCGTCCGCGAGCAGCCAGTTCCAAAACTACCAGTGGCAGCGTGAGGAGAGCAATAACCGCAAATATGAGGAACTCATGACCGTTGCGGGCGATCTAAGCAAAACGCCAGAGGAAAATGCCAAGGCAACAGAGCAGCTTCGTACGCTTGAAGAAAAAGAAGCCAAAATCAATGGCATTGAAGAAACACTGTCGCAGCAGTTTGCCAATGCCATCGTTCAAGAGGATGCAGACAAGTATAAAGTTGTTGTTCTTAGTGACAAACTGGATGTAAAACAGGCGGTTTCCATTGTGGATCTGGTGATGAAAGAACTGGCTGTATCCCAAAATAAAATCAGCGTGCAATACGTGACAGAACAGTAATCCAAATCATGGAAAAGTAGCCCCGAGAGCTGGATCAGATCTCGGGCTCTTTCCATTTTTATCGATTATGATATAATACATAAAGCCATATGACCGTCCTAGTGAGACTGGCATGATGCCGAAGGAGTGAATAATGGAAATGTTTAAATTGAGTGAGATCAAAGAACTGATCAAACTGGTAGATGAAAGTTCCGTTCAAGAGTTGGAAATTGAAAACGAAGGATCACGGTTGTCGATTCGCAAACCGGGTAAAACCGAGTATGTGCAGGCAGCTGCTATTCAACCGCAAATGATTGCTGCACCACAGGTGCAACCGGCTGCAGTGGTAGCTGAGGCTGCTCCGCAAGTCGATACTACAAGTCATTTACATAAAATCGTATCACCGATGGTGGGTACTTTTTACAGAGCTTCCTCGCCGGAAGTAGGTCCTTTTGTAAGCGCTGGTGATAAAGTTGTTGAGAAAACAACGGTATGTATCATTGAGGCGATGAAGCTGATGAACGAGCTTGATGCTGACATCAAGGGAGAAATCGTTGAAGTGCTGGTTGAGAACGGACAGCTGGTTGAGTATGGACAACCCCTGTTCCTGGTAAAACCGGAATAACGGTTATAGCCGCATAACGCAACTGCATGAGCTTCGAAGGAGGACAAAAACGAAATGAAATTTCAAAAAATACTGATTGCGAACCGTGGTGAAATCGCGGTACGTATTATTCGTGCCTGTCGTGAAATCGGCATTTCGACGGTAGCAGTCTATTCGGAAGCGGATAAAGACTCCCTGCATGTTCGTCTTGCAGATGAAGCGTATTGTATCGGGCCTACACTTTCGAAAGACAGTTATCTAAACTTCACAAACCTGATGAGTGTAGCTACACTGACGGAATGTGATGCGATCCATCCCGGGTACGGATTCCTGGCAGAGAACGCTGATTTTGCAGAAATCTGTGGTTCCTGCAATATTACGTTCATCGGCCCTTCTCCGGAAGCTATTACCAAAATGGGAGATAAGGCTGTCGCCAAACAAACGATGAAGGATGCAGGTGTACCTGTAATTCCGGGATCCGACGGTTTGGTTGAAAATATGAATGAAGCCATTATGATTGCTAGAGATATTGGATATCCTGTCATTATCAAAGCTACCGCTGGTGGTGGAGGTAAAGGGATTCGTATCGCTGAAGATGAGGAAACGCTGATCAAGCAAATTACAGCTGCCCAGCAGGAAGCACAGAAAGCTTTTGGCAATGCCGGAGTTTATCTGGAGAAATTCCTGACAGGCATGAAACACGTAGAGATTCAGATCATTGCAGACAAACATGGAAATGCAGTGCATCTGGGCGAGCGTGATTGTTCCGTTCAGCGTCGACGTCAAAAGCTGGTGGAAGAAGCACCTTGTCCAATTATCTCTGAAGACGTGCGTACATTGATGGGAGAAGCCGCAGTCCGGGCAGCACTTGCCGTGGATTACTCTGGAGCAGGTACGCTTGAGTTCTTGCTCAGCCCTAACGGTGAATTCTATTTCATGGAAATGAATACACGTATTCAGGTGGAACACCCCGTAACAGAGATGGTTACAGGAGTGGATCTGATCCGCGAAATGATCTCGGTAGCTGAAGGCAATCCGCTTTCTTTCCGTCAGGAAGATGTTGTGATCAACGGTTGGTCCATTGAATGCCGTATCAACGCAGAAGATCCAGACCGTAACTTTATGCCTTCACCAGGTAAAATTGGTTTCTACCTTGCACCAGGAGGTCCGGGTGTACGTGTAGATAGTGCAGCTTATCCGGGCTACACCATCTCTCCTTACTATGACTCCATGATTGCCAAATTGATCGTGTGGGGAGCAAATCGGGAAGAGGCCATCGCGAAGATGAAGCGTGCATTGGCTGAATTTGCGATTGAAGGCATTTCCACTACGATTCCTTTTCATCAGAAATTGCTGGAGCATCCAACGTTCGTTCGTGGTGACTTTGATATCAAATTTCTTGAGGAAAATGAGATTTAAAAGGTATATTGGGCTTGTTTGTCATAATGTAGCCCAAATGATATAGTATGTAATAATAAGAGCGCATGTCTCCTGCAGAGGATAAGCCGTAGGTAATAAGCGGATGAAGGTTGCAGGAGTTCCGGTAAAGCCGGACCGGAAGGGTTCTGAAGGTCAGATTGGCCTGAATACCATCACCCTGACGGATGGCCGCAAACTTATTTCGCGAAAGGTGTGTTGAACAGTTATGAGTACACTGCCGACAGAATTTGAACGAACGGATATCGGTGAAATCCAGATCGCACCTGAAGTTATTGAAGTGATCGCTGGGCTGGCTACAGTTGAAGTCAAAGGTGTTGCAGGCATGAGCGGCGGATTCGCTGGTGGATTTGCTGAATTGCTTGGTCGCAAAAACCTTTCCAAAGGCGTTAAGGTTGAAGTAGGTCAGCGTGAAGCTGCAGTGGATGTTTCCGTTATTATTGAATATGGGTACCGTCTGCCACAGGTGGCTACCGAAATTCAACAGAACGTGAAGCGCTCCATTGAGAACATGACTGGATTGAATGTGAATGAAGTGAACGTGCACATTCATGACGTACAGTTCAAGAGCACCGAGAAAGTAGAAGAAATCGACCTGAACAGTCAGCGCGTAAAATAAAAGAAGACAGATTCCCCCGGCATCACTGTCGGGGGTTATCCCGTCTTGGACAGGTCTTCATAGAAAGCGAAAGCTTGCACCTGAGGATCACTTTTTGCCAATGGGCAGGTTAAGCAATGTTAGTGAGCAAGGGAGGCTGTGCAGTTCGTGGCTAAAATACTGGATCGGCTTCTGTTGTTTATATACAGCATAAGCGTTGGAGCAATATCGGCAGCAGTCATACTTCTTATCAGTGGTGTGCTGCCTTACGAATTGAATTACCAGCAGGAACAAAACGTTATTGTTGCGGCGGTTGTTGCAGCGGCGATTTTGTTTATCCTGAGTTTGCGATTTTTCTACATCTCGGTTCGGCGTGATCGTGCTTCATTGCCGTCTGTAGATCAGCGTACCGAGTATGGTGATGTACAGATTTCGATGGAAACGATTGAAAATCTCTGTCTCAAAGCAACTTCCCGTTTCCGGGGAGTGCGTGATGTCAAAGCTCGTATTCGTGTGGTTGAATCCGGACTGGAGATTATGATTCGCGCGGTAGTGGATGGCGAGACGCCAATCCCGACGCTGACATCCGATCTGCAGAAGGCAATACATGATCATGTACAGGAGATTACGGGTATCCCGGTTTCTTTTGTCACCGTGTATATCGCCAACGTTACCCAGTCGCCTAACTACAAGAGTCGAGTGGAATGAGGTGAGTTTCACTGATGCTGTTGAGAGAGATTTGGGATAGTCACAGGGGCCGAATTACCGGAATTATCGGCGGCATCTTTTTTGGATTTCTTTATGTATGGATCGGTTTTTGGGATATGTTGTTCTTTGCACTCTTGGTGTTCATCGGTTATACGTTAGGCAGACGAAGCGACTCGAAGCTGGGCTCGTTCATTCCCTGGAGGGAATGGGGGCAATGGCTCGGCGATCGCTGGCGTCCCTTTAAGTGAGCCACCTGAACCCTGCAATATGTTTCTTCCGAAAATAGAGCTGTAGTTTAGGTTGCCCGTTTTTTGGAGGAAACGATTGCAGGTTTTTTTGTGAAAAGGGATAACAATATAATAAGATCTCTGATTCCATCAAAGATTTTATATTTTAAAATAAGCATGATGACGCTCCAGAGGGAGCGCTGCAGGAGGCAGGAAATGAAAAGACGTTTGGCAAGGGAAATTGCAGTACAAAGTCTGTATCAGATGGAAATGAATGAAGTGGGCGCAGCTGAAGCCGTGAATATGTTGATCAATGAAGCCGCTGAAGACAATGAAACCGAAGTGGTTATTCGTGATGCAGATGTGATGCGTACCTACGTGACCGAAATGGTACAGGGCGCATGGAACAATAAAGAAGCGATTGACGGCTTACTCGTCGATTATTTGAAAGGCTGGCAGATAAGTCGTCTGTCGCGGGTAGATCGCCAGATTTTACGGCTTTCAACGTATGAAATGGTGTTCCGTGATGATATTCCGGCAAAGGTATCCGTCAATGAAGCGATTGAATTGTCCAAATATTTTGGTACAGATGAATCCGGTAAATTCGTTAATGGTGTACTTGGGCGCATGATTCAGGAAGTCGACACCATCAAAGCAAAAATGTCTTAAGTTACAATTAACTATAGTTTGTTTTCAAAAAGACCGGTTTTCAGTACCGATTCTAAATCATATGTTCACATAAGGGAGAGAGAGTACAGTGACAGCATCTATTATTAACGGTAAAGAAGTATCCCAAGAAATCCGCGCAAGCATGACAACTGAAGTAAAACAGCTTAGCGAACAGGGAGTAGTACCTGGTCTGGCTGTTGTGCTCGTCGGGGAAGATCCGGCATCCCAAGTATATGTGCGTAATAAAGAAAAAGCATGTCACGACCTCGGTTTCTATTCCGAAGTTCATCGTCTGGATGCAAGCACGTCCCAAGAGGAACTTCTCGCTCTGGTGGACAAGCTGAACAAGCAGGAATCCATTAATGGCATTTTGGTTCAGCTCCCACTACCGAAGCATATCCAAGAGAAAGCGGTTATCGATGCGATCGCCGTGGACAAAGATGTGGACGGCTTCCACCCGGTTAATGTGGGTAATCTCGTCATTGGTGATGATAGCCTGTTGCCATGTACCCCTGCGGGCGTAATCGAGCTGATCAAGCGTACGGGTCTCGAAATGTCGGGCAAACATGCTGTAGTTATCGGACGCAGCAACATTGTCGGCAAACCGGTATCCTTGCTACTTCAACGTGAGAACGCAACGGTAACCATGTGTCATTCCCGCACAGCGAACATGAAAGAGATCACGCGCCAAGCAGATATTCTTGTGGTTGCCATTGGACGTGCAAACTTTGTGGATGCCGATTTCGTTAAACCAGGTGCGGTTGTAATTGATGTTGGGATGAACCGCTTGGATAACGGCAAACTGGCAGGGGATGTGGATTTCGAAAGCGTGAAGACGGTATCTGGTCCAATTACACCCGTTCCTGGAGGCGTAGGTCCAATGACGATTACTATGTTGATGCAAAATACACTGATCGCTGCCAAACGCGCTCACGGATTGGCCTAGGTCGAATCTGTGGCAGATCAAAAAATCTACTCCATTAAAGACCTGAACCGATACATCCGGATGAAGCTGGAATCGGATCAGGTACTGTCGGATGTATGGCTGCGCGGAGAGATCTCCAACTTTACACATCACTCCAGTGGTCATATGTATTTCACATTGAAGGACAAGGACAGCCGAATTAAATCCATTATGTTTGCTTCCCATAATCAACGATTGCCCTTTGTACCGAAGGAGGGTGCAAGGGTTATTGCTCGTGGCAATGTCTCAGTGTATGAACGGGATGGACAATATCAATTCTACGCCACACACATGCAACCGGATGGTATCGGAAGTCTGTATTTGGCCTATGAGCAGCTGAAAAAAAAGCTGGAGGACGAGGGACTGTTCTCTGCATCACGGAAAAGGCAGATTCCCCGTTTCCCACAGACAATTGGTGTGGTCACTTCTCCTACAGGTGCAGCGGTAAGGGATATCATGATTACCTTACAACGCAGATATCCCTCTGCCCAAGTGATTCTATATCCTGTTCTAGTTCAGGGTAAAGGCGCGGCTCCTTCCATTGTGAAGGCCATCAACAACCTGAACCGAATGGGCGAAGCCGATGTGCTGATTGTCGGACGAGGCGGTGGATCATTGGAGGAGTTGTGGGCTTTCAACGAGGAGATCGTGGCAAGAGCGATTGTGGGCTCGGCCATTCCAGTGATCTCAGCAGTCGGGCATGAAACGGATTTTACGATTGCCGATTTTGCTGCGGATCTGCGTGCAGCAACGCCTACGGCTGCTGCCGAACTGGCAGTGCCCAATCGAGCTGAACTGCTTGATCAGATTGCTCAGCGTCAGCGTCAGCTGCAGCACAGCTTACGGCAGCGTGCTGTTCATAATCGCGAGCGACTGGCCAGGTTGCAACGTTCACCTGTACTTGTGCACCCAAGACGAACCTTGATGCAGCATACGGAGCGACTGGACATGCTGCAACAACGACTTCTGAGAACGGTAAATACGCGTATGAAATGGACAGCTGAGAAGCAGGAGCGTCTGCGTGCGGCATTGCAGCGGTTTAATCCTCGTGAACAGGTAAATGCAGCAAGACGCGAGAATGCATCAGCCCGGCGTCAGCTGGAGGTTGCCATCCGATCTATTACGAGAGCGAAGCAGCAGCAATGGAAATCATCTGTGCGGCATCTGGATGCGCTTAGCCCGCTCAAAGTCATGTCACGAGGTTACAGCCTTGTATATGACGAACAGGAGCAACGATTGATCAAATCGATGAAGGATGTACAGCCTGGAGATTCGATAAAGATTAAATTAACAGACGGGCAGCTGGACTGTCAGGTTTGGGGAATGAAGGAGGACGACAATACCCATGGCGAATGAACCGGAATTGAATTTTGAAGAGGCAATGGCGGCATTGGAAGACATCGTAGGTCAGCTAGAGCATGGTGATGTTCCACTGGAACAGGCCATTGATTTGTTTCAGCGTGGAATGAAGCTCTCACAACTTTGCGGTTTGAAGCTGGAACAAGTGGAACGTAAGATCGAGATGATCGTAGAAGAGGATGGGGAACTTCGCAAGAAACCGTTCGGCACTGCCGTCGACGAAAGCGGTGAAGTCAATGAGTAATCGTCCTTCGTTTGAAATGTATCTTGAGGAAGTCACAGCTGAAGTGACGGGAGAGTTGAAGCAGACTCTTCCTGTTCACTGGGATGTGCCTCAGTCACTGGTTGACGCGATGCAGTATTCACTTATGGCCGGGGGCAAACGCCTTCGTCCACTTCTGGTCGTTGCTGCGGCGGAAGCCTTCGGTGCACAGCGTTCAGCTGCACTGCCGGTAGCCTGCGCCGTGGAGATGGTTCATACCTATTCGTTGATCCACGATGACCTCCCTGCAATGGATAATGACGACTATCGCAGGGGAAAATTAACGAATCACAAAGTGTTTGGTGAAGCGACAGCTATATTGGCTGGTGATGCACTGTTAACGCATGCTTTTTATAGTATCGTTCAGGCAGGTCGTCGCAGCGGTGTGTCAGCAGATGCATTGTTGTCCATTGTGGAGGAATTGTCCGAACTGGCTGGAGCCAGAGGCATGGTTGGCGGACAAGTGGCTGATATGGAAGGCGAGCAGGGTATGACTGATCTTGCCCAACTGCAGTACATTCATCTGCATAAGACCGGAGATTTAATTGTGTTTTCCCTCATTGCTGGAGCTCGCATTGGTGGTGCAACAGAAGGCCAATTGGAAGCACTGCGGGTGTTTGGCAGAGACCTGGGGCTGGCTTTTCAGATTCAGGATGATATTCTGGACCTGACGGGTGACGAGCAGAAAATGGGCAAGAAGACGCAAAGTGATGTGAATCAGCAAAAGGTTACATATCCTTATTTTATTGGTATGGATGCATCTCTTCATGAGGTGAAATCCCTTACGCAATCTGCAAAAGATGCGCTTGATAGAGCGGAGTTACCTGACCCTTCCAGACTGATGGAGATTGCTGATTATCTGATGAGTCGTGATCATTAGGTTCTGGAGAACATCACTGTTTCAAATCACTCAGAATAGTGTAATCCTTTTAATGTGCTTTTTCTGGGTTCATGAGTAGATTGTCCCAAATGAAATGGGGAATACATATGGAGGAAGATCATACGTACTTTGCTGGCGAAAATGCTCGTTATCTGGAGTATAGTGCCGTAAATTATGATTCTTGTTCTTTTATGTTATAATGTTTTAATGTGATTTAATAAACTGTGTATATATCGTTTACAAAACAATCAAACAATCTAGGAAAGCGGGGAGATTCTCGTGCTGCTTCCACAAATTAAACAACCCAGTGATCTAAAGTCGATGTCTCAGGATGATCTCGTCCTTTTGTCGGCAGAGATCCGGCAGTTTCTGATTGAGAAGCTGTCCGTTACAGGGGGCCATCTTGCACCAAACTTAGGAGTGGTTGAGCTCACGGTAGCCCTGCATTATTGCTATAACAGTCCTGTGGACAAAATGATTTTCGATGTAGGGCATCAGGCTTATGTGCACAAGGTTCTAACGGGGCGGATGGATCGCTTTGATACACTGCGTCAGCACAACGGCATGTGCGGATTTGTTAAACGTAACGAAAGTGAACATGATGTATGGGAAGCCGGCCACAGCAGTACATCGTTGTCTGCTGCAATGGGAATGGCGCTTGCCCGTGATCTTAAAGGTGAAGACAATCAGGTTATTGCGATGATCGGGGATGGAGCGCTTACAGGTGGTATGGCTTTTGAAGCTCTCAATCACATTGGTCATGAGCAGAAAAAACTGATGGTCATCCTCAATGATAATGAAATGTCCATTGCTCCGAATGTTGGGGCTATGCATAAATATTTGAGCAAAATCCGTTCGGATCGTCATTATTTGAAAGCCAAGGACGAAGTGGAAGGAATGCTCAAAAAAATTCCTGCCATCGGGGATCGTTTGGCCAAATCAGCGAGCTGGATTAAAGATAGTGTGAAATACATGATGGTTCCAGGAGTTCTGTTCGAAGAGCTGGGCTTCACCTATTTGGGACCTATTGATGGACACGACATTCCTAAATTGATTGAAACGTTCAAACAGGCGGATAACGTGGATGGCCCTGTCATGGTGCATGTACTTACCACCAAAGGTAAAGGTTATCAGCCAGCTGAGGCCGATTCACACAAATGGCACGGCATTTCTCCGTACAAGATTGAATCAGGTCAAGTACTAAAAGCTGTAGGCAAACCAATGTATACTGAAGTGTTTGGTAAAACGTTGATTGATCTTGCCAAGCAGGATAAACGAATTGTAGCGGTGACACCAGCCATGCCAACAGGTTCGGGACTTATTCCTTTCAGCAAGGAATTCCCTGATCGCATGATTGACGTGGGTATTGCTGAACAGCATGCGGCAACCATGTGTGCTGCACTGGCTATGGAAGGGTTAAAACCCGTATTTGCTGTTTATTCGACGTTTATGCAGCGTGCATATGATCAGATTGTACATGATATTTGTCGTCATAACGCCAATGTTATGTTCGCTATTGACCGTGCCGGATTTGTCGGGCCGGATGGCGAAACGCATCAGGGTGTGTACGATGTGGCGTTTATGCGTCATATTCCAAATATCGTTCTGATGATGCCGAAGGATGAGAATGAACTGCGTCATATGATGAAGACGGCGCTTGAATATAATGAAGGTCCAATTGCTTATCGTTATCCACGAAACAATGTTGTAGGCGTACCTCTTGACGATGAACTTATTCCGATTCCAATCGGTACATGGGAACAGCTTCGTCCATCTGAAGGTTATGCGATTATCGCATCGGGATCGATGGTACAGCTTGCTGAAGAAGCTGCGGAGACGGTTAAAAGAGAAGGTATTACGGTTGGTGTAATTAACGCACGCTTCCTTAAGCCACTTGATGAGCAGATGCTGCGTGATCTGGCAGTCCGAGGCACGAAGTTGATTGTGCTTGAAGAAGCATCACAAGCTGGCAGTATGGGCAGTGCAGTTCTGGAATTCTATGCAGAACAAGGGCTGCATGATGTTCACGTGCAACTGATGGGGATACCGGATCGATTCATTGAACATGGCAGCATTGAGGATCAGAGAGCAGAAGTGGGACTCACGGTCGAGAATGTGAGCTCCGAGCTGCGCAGTATGGCAGCCCAATCTTCATATGGCATGTCCAGAACTCGGTTCCCTTCGTAACAGGAGCAATTAGAGTAACTGGAACACATGATTGATTAATTAGGATTACTACATGATAGGAGAAAGACATGTCACTCCCGAAAGAACGAATTGATGTTCTGCTGGTTGAGCAGGGATATTACGAAAGTCGTGAGAAGGCAAAAGCTGCAATCATGGCTGGACTGGTATATGCCAACAATGAGCGGATTGAAAAAGCGGGCATGAAGATTCCAAGGGAAGCCGAACTTAAAGTAAAGGGTTCAGTACACCCCTATGTCGGTAGAGGCGGATTAAAGCTTGAAAAAGCGATCCGTCACTTCGACCTCAATATGAATGGACTTGTGATGCTTGATATCGGTTCATCGACTGGTGGATTTACCGATTGTGCTCTACAACATGGTGCATCTCATGTATATGCCATCGATGTAGGATATAACCAGCTGGATTGGTCACTCCGTAATGATGAACGAGTTACTGTAATGGAACGAACGAATTTCCGTTATGTGACTCCGGAAGATTTAAATGGACCTGTACCGAATTTTTCCAGTATCGATGTATCCTTTATTTCGCTGAGAATTATTTTGCCCCCGTTGCTGGCACTTCTGAAGCAGCCGGCAGACATTGTAGCGTTGATTAAACCTCAGTTTGAAGCAGGCCGTGAGAAAGTCGGCAAGTCTGGCGTCGTTCGTGATTCTAAGGTTCACAAGGATGTTTTGCAGACGATGCTCCGTTTCGCCAATGAACTTGGATTGAAGCTGAAGGGTTTAACTTTCTCGCCGATTACAGGCGGAGAAGGCAATATCGAATTTCTCGCGCACTGGCGTCTGGAAGAACCAGAGGCAACACAACAAGAGAACGTTCAGGCTTCACTTGATGCACTTGCAGATCAAGTTGCAATGGAAGCTGCTCATACTTTTACAGGAAACTCATCATAAGATGGGTTTCTTTTCGCTGGAAAGGTGACATTCTAAAAGGAAATCGGTTGTCGAATCTCGAATATGTCTTCGAGGTGAGCGATGATGGATGGGCAATATGACACAATTGTTATTGGTGTACTTGCTGTCTGCTTGATATTATGGCTGTTCTTTGGCTTGCGGAATTGGGTTAATCGTCCAATTCCGGTAAGTTTGTCGGGTATGCAACTGAATTCAGAAATCCAGGACTCACCGGCATTGGATCTACTTGAAGCGGAAGGATATGAAGTCATCGGAGGTAAAATGAAGGTTCCACTTGCCTTTGAAGCGAATGAATCCGTTTATTACAGCAGGCTGTTCATTGATTATGTGGCAGAGCGTGATGAGGAAAGATATCTGGTAAAGACGTCGCGTCGCAGGCAACCTCTTGAACTTACTGGACCAGCCCTGCGAGACCGTTTCCTGTATTATTTGTTGTTATATCCCGGCTGTGAAGGCTTGCTGTATGTGGACATGGAGGAATCGGATATTAAGATCATCAGGCTCATGGATTATCAGGAAGACGTATACGATGGAGATGATCTGGACTAAGGGTATTTATATAACCTGGAAGTTGCTTATATAACGAATAACGAATTGCAGCATGGCAAAGTATACGGAAAATTAAAATTTGCCGTCTATTGCAATATATTGAACTTTTAACTGGAGGCATGTATGAAAGGACAACGACACATTAAGATACGTGAAATTATTAGTCAAAACGAAATAGAAACCCAGGATGATCTGGTTGAAGCTTTGCGTAAATCCGGATTTCAAGTGACTCAAGCTACAGTATCCCGGGATATCAAGGAACTCCTTTTAATCAAGATCCCGATGGATGATGGACGTTACAAGTATTCGTTACCGACAGACCAACGATATAATCCGATTCAGAAGCTGAAACGTGCTCTGGTGGATAACTTCTTACACATTGATCATTCAAACAATCTGGTTGTGATGAAGTGTTTGCCTGGCACAGCGAACTCCATTGCTGCTTTGCTCGATAATATCGAGTGGACCGAAGTGATGGGGACTATCTGTGGAGATGATACTATACTCATCATTTGCCGGACGGAAGGTAACAGTGTGACCGTTATTGAACGGATTATGGGTTATATTTCCTAGAATATAATGGTTCAAAAACATAATTTCTGAGGAGTCATCCGGAGGTGTTTTTGCAGATGTTAGTTACATTATCGATTCGTAATCTGGCTGTTGTGGAAGAGGTTGATGTTGTTTTTCACCCGGGATTTCATGTCTTGTCTGGCGAAACAGGGGCGGGTAAATCAATCATTATTGATGCGCTGGGTTTAATTGCAGGTGGACGAAGCTCGGCCGATCTGATCCGGTATGGATGTGAGAAGGCCGAGATGGAGGCTCTGTTTGAAATGGAGCCAAGCCATCCCGTATGGGAGACGCTGGAGAAGCTTGGTATCCATTGTGAGCCGGAGGAGCATCTGGTGATCCGTCGTGAATTGAACACGCAAGGTAAAAGCACATCTCGTATTAACGGCCAACTGGTCAATTTGACGATGCTTCGTGAAGTCGGAGAGAAATTAATTAATATTCATGGGCAGCATGAGCACCAAAGTTTGTTGCGTGCAGAGAGTCATCTGGGACTTCTGGATACATACGGGGCAGCCATCATAGGTCCAGTCAAAGCGGAGTATCAGGAGCGCTACAGTAAATTTATTACTGCGGAAAAAGAACTGCGTGCGCTTCAGGAATCCAGTCAACGGGCATATCAATTGCTGGACATGTATCGCTTTCAGCTGGAAGAGATTGCAGCTGCTTCTTTAACACAGGGTGAGGATGAATTACTCGGAGAAGAACGGGTCAAACTATCCCATAGTGAGAAAATGATGGACAGTGTAGCCGGTGCCTATGATCTGCTTAGCGGTCAACGTGGGTTAGAAGCTGTGAGCATCGCTCTGTCACGCATTGAAGATATATCGGGCTATGACAGCAAGGGGCTGCAGCCTATTGTTGAACAGCTCCAGTCAGCATTTTATCAGCTGGAAGACGCCACGTTTCAGTTACGCGATTATCGCGAGAAGATCGAATTTAACCCAGGTAGATTGGAAGAAGTGGAACAGCGACTGAATCTGATTTCTGGCCTCAGACGGAAATACGGCGACAGTGTGGAACTTATTTTGAATTATTATGAACAAATTAGCCATGAAACCGACCAGCTGGAGAACAAGGATGAACGTCTGGAGAAGCTGCGTAATGAACGAGACAAATTGCTCAAATTGGTTATGGAGTCTGCCGAGGATCTTAGCCGTGTTCGTAAACAATGTGCAGAAGAACTTGCAGCACAGGTGGAAAGTGAGCTTAAGGATTTACAGATGGAGAGAACAACGTTACGAGTTCAGATTACTCCTTTTGAAGATTCAAAAGGGATCGAATGGAATGGGCGTCGCATTCGTCTAACGCGTCAGGGTGCAGATAATGCGGAATTCCTCATTTCTCCGAATCCAGGTGAGCCTTTACGTCCGCTCGGCAAGATTGCCTCTGGTGGAGAGTTGTCCCGAATGATGCTGGCGATGAAGAGTATCTTCGCACGTCATGATCGGATACCGGTATTGATCTTTGACGAGGTTGATACGGGTGTGAGTGGAAGAGCAGCACAATCCATTGCGGAGAAATTATACCGTCTGTCCTCCACTTGCCAAGTTTTCTCTATTACTCACTTGCCGCAAGTGGCTTGTATGGCGGATCATCAGTATCTCATCGAGAAGCATGTCTATGACGGTCGCACAATGACACAAGTGGAATCGCTGTCAGACGAAGGCAGAGTGAAAGAATTGGCACGTATGCTGGGCGGTGTGGAAATTACAGAAAAAACGCTGCATCACGCACAGGAAATGTTGAATTTGGCGGAAGCCAAAAAAGGGTGAAACGAGCGACTGGCGTAATGATTGACAGTAATAAAAGCCTGGGGGCGAGGTTATCTTATAGGTACGCAATTGGCGACCACCTTTCGTCAAGCGAAAGAAGCAAAGGGAGTGTGACAGCCATTGAATTCCCCCCTCAGGAAGAAATTGCTAGGTCTTTTATTTGCCTTCTTTCTATGTGTGATCAGCCAGGCCATTCAGCCTGTGCAAAGTTATGCTTCATTACCTGATGAGGTACAGGTATTTGCAGGCAGGCAGGCTGATGTTCATCTAGCTGTACCGGCTGCTTCAAGCGCTGTTGTGGATCGCCCTGACATCGTCGGTTTCGATGGAAAGGAAACTGCGGTCCACGTAACGAAGCAACAACCTTTGCATCTTCATCCCCAACAAACGGGACAGGCCAAATTAACGTTAAAGTTGTGGGGCAAAATTCCGGTAAAAACGGTTAACGTAAACGTGATTCCGGATTTGCGTGTAGTGCCCGGTGGTCAAACCATTGGCGTTAAAGTAAAATCTGCAGGGATTCTGGTTGTAGGGCACCATCTGGTCCGTTCTGGTCAGGATGAACGTGTATCCCCTGGAGAATCAGCAGGCATCAAGCTTGGAGATCTGATTACCCATATGGACGGTAAGCGTCTGGATGGTGTATCGGGTGTCGCTGAAGCTGTTGAGCTTGCAGGCAAGAACAAAAAAGGAATTGATGTCGTATTAAAACGTGGCAAAGAAACGGTTAAAACGCGTTTGACACCTGCTTATGATGCTGAAGATAAAGCCTGGAGGCTTGGATTGTACATTCGTGACTCCGCAGCAGGTGTAGGGACATTAACCTTCTATGCTCCGGATCAGGGCGTGTATGGCGCGCTGGGACATGTCATTACGGATATGAACACTCAAACCTCCATCGTTGTCGGTAGTGGTCAGATCGTTCAGTCCAATGTAACGTCGATTTCCAAGAGCGAATCCGGTGATCCGGGTGAGAAACGTGCTCATTTCCTGAAAGAAAGTAAAATTTTGGGCAATATTGAACGCAATACGGCTTTTGGTATCTTTGGTAAAATGTCCGGTAATCCTGAACATAGTTTGTATTCCAAAGGCATTCCCGTTGCTTTCTCCCATGAAGTAAAGGAAGGTCCTGCAGAAATTCTCACTGTCGTTGAGGGCCAGCAAGTGGAACGTTTCGCGATTGATATTGTTCATGTTGCCGACCAATCCGAACCGGCAACGAAAGGTTTGGTGCTTCGTATTACAGATCCGAAGCTGTTGGATAAAACCGGAGGCATTGTACAAGGCATGAGTGGCAGTCCAATTGTTCAAAATGGAAAATTGATTGGTGCTGTGACCCATGTATTCGTCAATGATCCGAAATCAGGTTATGGCTGTTTCATTGAATGGATGTTACAGGATGCAGGAGTCATGATGAAGAAGGATAATGCAAAAAACCTTAAGGCGGGTTAACCTCCTTAAGGTTTTTTTGTCGAATGGAAACATAAAACATCAGATAATGAAATAAAATATTTATTATATAGCAACTAGAAAAAAAAATAAAGAAAAATAATATTCGACAGAAGGAATTTCCTCTCCTGTGTCGAAAATTTAACCTGTAAGGAAATGTACGAAACGATGTTTAAATTAAAGGAGGATAACCGTTTTGCAAAAAATTGAGGTACTGCTGGCCGATGATAATCGTGAATTTACGAATTTGCTTGCCGAATATATATCCGAACAGGAAGATATGGAAGTGACTGGGATTGCTTACAATGGAGAAGAAGTGCTGCAGCTGCTGGAGCAAACACGCGATGTACCAGATGTACTGATTCTGGATATTATTATGCCTCACCTGGATGGACTGGGTGTGTTGGAGCGTCTGCGCAACCTGAATCTGTCTCCACAGCCCAAAGTCATTATGCTTACGGCTTTCGGACAAGAGAATATCACGCAGCGTGCCGTGCAACTCGGAGCTTCTTATTACATCCTGAAACCGTTTGACATGGAAGTACTCGCGAATCGTGTTCGTCAACTGGTTGGCACACAAACCACGATCTCCACAGGCGGTGGTAGCGGTTCATCGATGTTTATGAACAAGTCCAACGTGGTGCCGATGGGTAAACACAAAAATTTGGATGCAAGTATTACGTCCATCATACATGAAATCGGCGTTCCTGCGCATATTAAAGGATATCAGTATTTACGCGAAGCCATCACCATGGTGTATAACAATATCGAAATTTTGGGAGCCATCACCAAAACCCTATATCCAGCGATTGCCGAAAAGTTCAAAACAACGCCGTCTCGCGTCGAACGTGCGATCCGTCATGCCATTGAAGTGGCTTGGACCCGTGGCAACATCGACAGCATCAGCCACCTGTTTGGCTATACGATCAACATCAGCAAGTCGAAACCGACGAACTCCGAATTCATCGCGATGGTCGCTGACAAGCTCAGAATTGAGCATAAGGTGTCCTGAAAGGATCAGGAATAAGGGTAATCTGAAACAAATAATTGAACTTCTGTATGGATAAGTGAACACCACATTTTTATTGAGTCTTCCAAGGCCGATAGAAGCGTGGTGTTTTTTTCACCTACAATTTTGTACTTTCCTTCAAGGAGTGGAGCAATCTTTATTAAACAGAAGCGAATAAGTATGAATTTCTCTGAATGTGTACTTCGAATGGTGAAATTTTTTACAAACTTTTACTTGCAGTTAACGCTTTCTCAGCGAGAAAGTGGTACGATGTGACCACTGACTAGATCACATTATAGGTATAAAGGATGAATGATATGAAGAGAACCACTTTTCTCTATACATACAAAAACGAACTATACAATTCTCTGAGATATGTACATAAATCGCTTCAACAATCTATTCTTAGTTACAGGCAATTCACCGGACTGCAAAAAATTATGCGGGATAGAATGCTTACTACATATTTTCAGCCAATCTTGAATCTGCAGAACGGGAGATGTCTTGGTTACGAAATATTGAACCGTCCGCCCATATCTAATCTTTTTCCAAATGCAGAAGCTTTTTATCAATTCATTGGTCATACGGATCAGGTTTTTGCGTTTGAACGTTTCTGTCGTGAGATTTCGATTGAAAGATTCAGAGCCTCTTTAACTACAGAGCGGTATCCCGAAAATACTGTCGTTTTTTTAAATATACATCCTCAGGTTTTAGCCGATTCAACCTACCGCAGTGGAGAAACCATCAGTCTGCTGAACAGTTATGGTCTATCCCCTGAACAAGTGGTCTTCGAGCTAACCGAAAAACAGGCCGTTCATGATTATGTGGAATTCGAACGGATCCTCTCAAATTATCGATCTCAGGGCTTTCGGATTGCCATTGATGATGCAGGTTCTGGTTACAGCAGTCTCAAAGCGATTGTAAGCCTCAAACCGGATTTTATTAAATTAGATAGAGCGTTGATTAGTCGAGTGGACACACATCCGGATCAGCAGCACATTGTAAGGATCCTTAAACAATTTGCAGTCGACTCGGGGACCAGTATCATCGCAGAAGGTATCGAGCGTTACGAAGAAATTCAATTTTTGCGTCGTGAAGGTATTGAATACGGTCAGGGTTACGCACTTGGAAGGCCAGACACCGTATTAAAGCCGTCTCCCTTATCTTTTCCCAAGGGTAATTAAAGATTTGAAAAAGTAGATGGTATAGCTATGTATAGAGGAGGCGAATGGTATATTTACGCAAATAGGTGAGATAGCCGATACGATTCCTGTAGTAGCGCCAGAAACAAAATGTGATATCGTCTATAATCTTTTTAAGTCCAATCCCAATCTGGAAGGTGTGGCGATTATGGGAGAACAGGGCGTCTCATTAATGATGCGAGCTCGTTTCTTCCAGCAGATTGGGACACAATACGGCTATAATTTGTACATGGGACGCCCGGTGGAACTGGTTATGAACGTTCGGGCACTGGTCGTCGATTACGCTGAACAGATTACGGATGTCAGCGTGCTGGCGATGAATCGATCTGAAGAAGAATTATACGATCTGGTGCTTATAACGGCTGAAGGCGTTTTGTATGGAGCGGTTAGTATCCGACGTTTGCTGCTTGCAGTTGCGGATGTTCGAGCCGAGATGGCGATTTTCATGAATCCCTTGACAGGGCTTCCGGGTAACCGAATCATAGATGAACGATTAGATCAGTTACTCCAGCTTGATTATTTTAGTGTTCTATACATAGATTTGGATCACTTTAAATCCTACAATGATAGCTATGGGTTCAAAATGGGGGATCAGCTTATTCAAGCTACTGCTAATCTGCTCCGGAAGCTTTTTGTTTTTCCAGAAGCTTTTCTGGGCCATATCGGCGGCGACGATTTTATTGGAATATTAAATCATCATGACTTTAGGGATGTCTGTGAAGAGGTGATAGCAGGTTTTGAGAAGATCAAGCGAATGTTCTACAATCAGGATGACTTGGATAATCAATATGTTTTGGGCGAAGGACGTTCTGGACTGAATCGACCTATACCACTCGTGTCGGTATCAATCGCTGTGGTTACGAACCGTGGACAACAGTATGAAAATATCGATCAAATTGTGAGTGAGGCGACCCGGATTAAAAAAGTATGTAAATCGGTGAATGGCAGCATCATTTGCGGAAATGAGGAAGCTGTATAACGATAATTGTGGGAGAGATTCATCGGATGTGGAAAAACCGTTATTTATCAGGGGAAATTGGCCTGTAAATAACGGTTTTTTACTGAGAATACAATCCTTTTATGTAACTGGTTAAACCCGAATGTCGAGTGAAACATAGGAAGGGGCAGAGAATGCATTTGATTGCGTTTCTTGAATTTTTCCCAGGTCGTTATCATTCTGTGAACCATTGGAAATCTTCGATTTATTTTCTGCCTTGTTTTCTTTATTCACTTCCTGAACTTCATTTGCATGAGATGGTGGAATCGAATCAGCAACTTCTGTTGGTACCGGTTGGTTTATTTCTTTTAATTTTTCTCCAATTGACTCATCAACCTTGCGAATTTGAGAATCAATCTCTTGGACCATCTCACGCTTCATTTGAAAAACAGTTTGTTCTGCGTTTTCCAACATCATTGACTTGCCCATGTCATTTCCCGAGTCGCTATCGAGAACGATCCGGTCGAATCTGGTTTCACCCTCTAATGTTTGAATAGACCCGTGCATGCGATCACGCAAACCGACAAGTTTACCTAACTGATCATAAGTCTGGCTATTTTTGATTAGATGACCCATTGCCGGAGCGTGATTTTCGTCGGTGACCTCAGACGGTTGAGGCTGTTGTTGCTTAGGTTGATCAGACTGTTTTAATTTATTTTTTTCTTGAAGCTCCTCGCTTTTGATTTGGGCCATTTGATTATCGACCTGTTGGATGAAACTCGTTATAGATTTAACTCGTTCAGCCTTAATTTTGGAGTCCAATTGATCATTGGATTTGACAGATTGCAGTTCTTCATTAAGCCTGATTTTTTGTTTCATAAGTCCCTGAATTTCCTTATCTCTGCTGGAGACTTGGCTCCCGGGGGTGACGCTGCTTTTGGCGGCAGGTGAAATTGAGTTCATGATCTTTTCCCCTTCTTCGTTATATCATGGATCTCCTTACATATATCGGATGTTACACGAAGCAAATGAATATACGGAGGCTAATAAATTCACTTTCACTTGTGGATTTGCTTACTTACTGATAATAATTGATAATGGTTATCAATGAGTGAGGGATAGTTTAGTCACAATCTATTTAGACGGGGTTGGGTTAGTGAAATGTGGAATAATTATTACATACTCTGGAACTATGCTGCTGTGAATATTGCGGATATACGTTATATGGAGTTAAGCCCCTATGAGGAGCTAACATATACATTTCCTGCGAGCACGTTTGTATTCACCATCAAGGGGAAGGCCTATGTGACAATGAATGACCAGAAGCATGAGGTGAGTCGTTTTTATGTTCTCCATGGTGGAAAGGGAAGTATGCTGCATATTGAGGCTGGACAATCTGGATTGAACCTGTTTTACCTTATATACAGAGCAAGCTTGCCAAGTGGAGGAAGGACCGATCTGGGGAAAATGATGGAGCACCTGAATCCATTTCAGCTAACTTATGGTTTTGCTCCCAAGTCACCAGTTGAGCTTTATGAGCAGGTGAAACAGATGCACATTTTGTGGGATCAAAAGAACCCTATTCATCATTTTCAGGCAAAAAGTCTATTCTATCCCTTCGTAGAACAAATATCAGCACAGATTCCGCAATCTGCGAATCGCTATTCATATAAGAATCAAGTCAGCCATGTCATTGAAATTGTGGAATCCTCCTATGCCGAGCCGCTAACGCTGCACGTTTTGGCAGAGAAGATCGGCAGCAGTTCCAGAAGTCTGTCTCGCAAGTTCAAGCAAGCGACGGGTTATAGTCCAATCGACTACTTGACCCAGTTTCGCTTGTTCAAGGCCAAGGAGATGCTGCTGCACACCGACGCTACTTTGGATGAGATTGCAGCTGGCATCGGTTATCCGGACGGATATTATTTGGGACGCATGTTCAAAAAACATACAGGTGTTTCTCCCCTTCAATACAAGGAAAAGACGTCTGGAACGCTAAAATGGCCTGATCTGACATCGGCCTTGGCGCGAAATGACATTTCCAGTGGCAGAGCCAGAAGGTATGTTTATAACGATGATGATAATCATTATCAATATAAACACGGAGGAATAATGTACATGAATAGACAGACAAGAACGGGAATGCTGCTTACTATTTTATTAAGTCTTACTTTACTGCTTAGTGCCTGCTCGCCAGGCGCAACTAGTAATTCTGGGGGAGAAGCAGCTGGAGGCAAAGGGACTTCGAGTGCCACCAGCACAGTAACGGCAGATAGCCAATCGAACACTTCCGAGCCTCGTACCATCACGACGGTCAAGGGAGATATCACGGTCCCGGCTGAACCCAAACGAATTGTGGTTGATTTATATTTGGGCAGCCTGATTGCTTTGGGTATCAAGCCAGTAGGTACACCGGAGATGAACCTGAAGAATCCCTACTTTATCGAATCACTTGAGGGCGTAGAGAATATTGGGGAATACGAAACGATTTCTCTTGAAAAGGTGTTGGAACTGCAACCAGATCTGATTGTCACCGGTGATCCGGATTTGTTTGATTCTTTTAGCAAAATTGCTCCGACTCTGGTTGTTCCTTATGGAGAGTTGAAAAATACCCATGAGGAGATTGCTTATTTTGGTAAAGCACTGAATAAAGAAAAGGAGGCTGAGGCATGGTTAGCCAACTATGACTCACGTATTGCAGACGCAAAGAAGCAAGTTCATGATGCCATTGATGTGGATGCAGAAGTTTCGATCATGCAGTTTTATGATAAAGGACCCTTGGCCTTTGGTGATAATTTTGGTCGGGGAGGTCAGGCCGTATACAGTGCACTTGGATTAAATCCTCCAACAGATAAAAAAGAGCTATTAATGAAGGATCAGCTTGTTGAAGTGTCTTCCGAGGCGATTCCTGAATTTGCTGGGGATTACATTATTCTGACAGCAGATAATCTAACTGTGGATGAGTTGAAAACAAAACCGGTGTGGAGTTCGCTTGAGGCTGTCAAGAATGATCGAGTGTATATATGGAGTCCAGATCGTTCATGGTACTTTGACCCGATCGCAACGTTGGATCAGACCGAGGAATTGGCAGCTTGGTTCACAAAAATTTCGAATAAAAAATAATGGACCTAAGTGGAATGTAATTTGGCGAAATCTAATCCTGGTTAAAAACCAGTTGATAATGAAAATTATTATCATCTATAATGAAGGCATAATAGTGAACCTCTGCTAACACTTTGGTTAGAGGATGGTTTACAGAACGTTGGCCTGTACATGGTCTTTGTTCCGGGTGAGACTGGGATTGGAGAGTAATCGATGCAATTAAATGAACAGATGCAATGCTGGAATCAAGCGGCTGTTAAAATTCTGGATATACGCCGGATCGTCATGGAGGCAGGGGAAATACAGGAGTCATATTTGCTTCCGGCAAACGCCTTTATATACAGCAGCTCAACTTAAATTGGATGGAAATGCACATGAAGCACAGCGATTCTGTATTCTGCATGGTGGTAAAGGATCATCACTGGATATTCGGGTAAGCGAAAAGTTTGAATATTTTTTGCTGTTCTACAGGGCATTCCTTGTGTTTCCAAGTCATCGTAAAACATGGCAGTTGCCACAACCTCAGGTTGCTCCGTTTTCTTTGCAATACGGGTTTACGCCGAGTGATCCGCTTACTTTAATGCGCTATTTTGGTGCGCTGGAGAAAGCTTGGGATCAGGCAGACAGCCTGGACTTACTTCAAGTGAAAAGTTTGTTCTACCAATTTATTCATGAATTATCGTTTCAATTGGCACAGCAGGAGATAAGAACGGTGCTTCCAGACCCTATTGAGCAAACACTCCGCTACATACAGCAGCATTATAGGGAACAGGTCACTTTGGATTTTCTGGCTGAACAATTCAATTACAGCTCCCGTCATTTATCCATGCAATTTAAACGAAAGACAGGACACAGTCCGATTGATTATCTCATTCAAACAAGACTGGCCGAGGCCCGGAATCTGCTTATGCGATCGGATGCAACCCTACGTGAAATCGCGGCAGAAGTGGGATACGCGGATGTGTATTATTTCAGCCGTATTTTCAAAAAACATGTAGGCCTTTCTCCCACGCTCTATCAGCGAAAAATAAGAGATCAGAGTCTGGCAGAGGATCGTCCATTACAATTCTCCGAATCGTCCATTGGCTGGAGATGGATGCGAGGATATATTGATTATGAGAATCATTATCAATATATAGACGGAGGGTCTACATTAATGAAAAGAAGAAAAACAAGCTCCAGCATGATTATGGTTGCACTTTTGAGCATCACATTGCTTTTATCAGCCTGTTCAACAGGTTCCGCAACAACGCCGACAACGGGAGAAGGCACCAATGCGAACTCATCCAGCAGCACAGCGGCATCCTCGTCATCAGAATCAGGTAGCCAAACGAATAATGAAAATGGAACGCGCACGGTTCCCACGGTTAAGGGTGATGTTGTTGTTCCGGCAAATCCTAAACGGGTTGTTGTACTCTATCTCCAAGGAGACGTCGTTGCACTTGGAATTAAGCCCATTGCTACATCGGACGTATACGACGGAGCTGCATATAAGAATGAGCTTGAAGGTGTAAATTCACTGGGCACCTGGTTTGAACCAAATCCTGAAGCTGTCATTGATCTGGACCCAGATTTGATTATTGTTCCTTCAGAAGAGACTTACACGTTATTAAAAGATATTGCACCAACGGTGTATGTCCCATATGAGAAAATGACAACAGAAGAAAGACTCCACAGTATAGCCAGCATTTTTGGCAAAGAGCAGGAAGCTGACGTTTTAATTAATAATCTCAACAGCAAAGTAGAGGAAAGCAAACAAAAGCTGGCAGATGCTGGAATATTGGACAAAACGGTTTCCATTGTCGAGGGTGGTCTCAAAAGCATGTCGATTGCAGAAAGCAAGCAATATGGACGAGGCTCACAAGCCATTTATGAGTACTTGGAAATGGAAGCACCCGAAAAGGTTCAACAAAAAATAGATAAAGTATCAGAAGCTGCAGCTTCAACGGTATCCATGGAAGTTCTTCCCCAATACTTGGGCGACTACGTGTTTCGTTCGGTATATGAAGGGGCGGACAATCTGACGGATAACCCGGTATGGAGCAGTGTACCTGCTGTCAAAGAAGGTCGTTTAATTGAAATTGATTTTGATTTTTTCTATTATTCGGATGTATATTCAATCAACAAACAGCTCGATTTTGTCGTCGAACATTTACTGGCAGCTCCCAAAGTGAAATAGCGGACCAACGGGATGGCAGTTTTGTATAAGAAATGTTTGAATTTTAGCCATTGTAATTTGATAAGTTTCCCATTAGACTAGAAAAATAGTGATAATGAGAATCGATATCAAATAGTCGAGCGCTTTGGATCGAACTGATGGAGGTAACGAAATGGATCAGCATTTGGAATTATATGATGTAACAATTATCGGCGGGGGACCTGCCGGCATGTATTCTGCATTTTACAGCGGGATGCGTGATATGAAGACCAAATTGATTGAGGCGCGGGATAAATTGGGTGGTCGCATGCTCTTTTATCCAGAGAAAATGATCTGGGATGTTGGCGGAGTTACCCCCATTCTGTGTGAAAATTTAATAAAACAGCTGGAAGAACAGGCGAGAACATTTGAGCCAACGATTGTGTTTGAACAGCAAATTGAAGGATTTGAGCGTCAGCCAGATGGCACGATTCTGCTGACATCGGCTACAGGAGAACAACACTGGACACGTACCGTCATATTGGCGATCGGGTATGGTATATATAAAATGGCCAAGCTGGAGCTTGAAGGCGCTGACCGTTATGAGGTTACCAATCTTCACTATACGGTACAAGAGCTGGAACCCTTCCGTGGCAAACGTGTACTGATCTCTGGTGGAGGTGACTCCGCTGTGGATTGGGCGAATGAGCTTGAAGCACTGGCAGAACAAGTAACGGTTGTACATCGTCGTGACCGCTTTGGCGGATTGGAGCGCAATGTACTGAGGATGAGAGAATCCTCAGTGGATATTCGTACACCGTATGCCGTTGATACTTTGCACAGTCAAAGTGGTGAAAGCATCGAACAGGTGACAATATCCCATGTGGAGACAGGTGATAGCGAAATTCTTGATGTGGATGCGATTATCGTCAACCATGGCATGAAGAGCGATTTTGGTCCGATCCGGGATTGGGGACTTGATCTTGGTGAATGGCATGTCAGTACAACAGAGAAGCTGCAAACGAATATCCCAGGTGTCTTCGCCGCAGGAGACTTTGTCGATTACGGAAGTAAACTGTATCTGATTGCTGGTACATTTACGGATGCAGCACTCGCGGTAAACAGCGCCAAACTGTATATGGATCCTGAAGCAGAGAAAGTTGCTTATGTGTCTTCCCATAACAGCCGTTTTAAGGAGAAAAATAAAGCGCTTGGTGTTGTGGAAGAATAGAATCTCTTCATACTAAGTTTAACTCAAACGAAGTAGTTCCGGCTAATGCCGGAACTGCTTTTTTTAGCATCGGTTTGGGTATGAACTTCCCCTAATTGCACAACATAGAATAGGCACCGGAATTGAACACGCATCATCAACTGTCTATAATGAGCCATAGAAGTGAAAAAAACATCAAAAAATGTAAAACAGATTAGAGTGGAGTGCAGAATATGAAAAAAGAATTTCAACGTATATCCACATTGATTCATCGTTGGTTCAAAGACCCTGAGAAAAAAAGAATCAAATGGTCTGAAATTTATCTCGCTGTTGCTGGGAAAATGCACCGACTGCTGGTGGAAGGACGTCGCACACGTTCAGCGGCGAGAAGGCTGCATCAGGATTTGCCAATTACCGCTTTGGGCCAGATGAAGCTGGAGCCGGGGGATATTGTGTATACGCCAAGTTCGGAATCGACTTATTACGCCGGGCATATGGGGATTATTGGGCTCGATGGTAAAGTGTATCACGTTCACCCTTACGGGCCTGTATTTGCCGATTCGATGGACTGGTACATTACCCGCTTTTATGAAGGGGATCGTTTTATTGTATTTCGCTCCAGATTGAATCAGGCGGGGGTAAAGGCTGCGGAGTGGGTACAGGAACATTACAAACAGGTGAAATACTATCGTCTGCAGACGAATTTGCATAGTATTGAACGCAATTATTGTTCCAAGTTTGTCTATCAGGCGTACCAATTTACATCTGGTCTTGACCTGTGGAGTCGCAAGTTTGCCAAGCTGAATCTGGGATATATCTATCCATTTCGAATTGAGCGCTCCCCTGAGCTTGAAGTTCTTGGGACGTTTTATAAATAAAGCTCCACCGATGACGCCTGCTCTATTCTTGATTAAGAAGCTGGAGCAGGTTCTGTCGGTTTTTTTTATATGCCTAGTGATTAAAAACAGGAAAAAGGCTCAAAACGTCGAATAGTTTATGAGATAGACATGCAACTTGGAATCGTATACATAACCCATTGTAGGATCAATTATTGCCCAAGCATAAGCAATTCTCCCCTTAGAAGGCAATCAAGGAAGAGAGAGAAAGAGATGAAATGGCTGAACTTCGTGCGTAGATTCAAATCAAACTCAAATGTAGTAAAACTATCCGATTATACTCCCAAAAAGGAAAGGAGGTACCATTGTTCCATTTGTAATAAAAAAGTGAAGTCCATCGTGCATTATGCGACTTCCCAGGGAAATGTTACAGGTGTATGCAGTTCTTGTAAATCATTGGCGGAACATCGAGGAATGTTACCCATTTAATAAGGAAGAGATACGCTCAGGAAATAACATTGCTTTGATTTATGAGCGTTTTTGTAGTACATTAGCAAATGTATTCGAAGGAGGATTCTAATGTACTCAGGTAGACAAGACGATACTTTATACATCATGACCTACACCTTAAACAGCGGTATCAAGGGTACGGTTCCACTGTCAAATAAGCAGATTATTGAGTGGCTGGATTGCTACAGAAATGAGAAGCGCTTCGTGACCGAAATCGGCAAGGAGTTTTTTGGATTGAATGCAGGATTGGTAGCAGATTTTAAAGTTCAGAATCATTTATCGGATTATCAGCAGACAATTATGCCTACACAGCAGCAGGATAACATGGAACGTTTGTCCAGCGCATATAAATCAACCGAGTTATTAATGAAGATTGATTGCAAATGTGGCACGGCATATGTTACGGAATCTCCATATAAGCGCACCAAATGGTACTGCACCAAGTGCAAAGAAATTGTATTTTTGGATGCCAAAAAAGGAATGGTAGAAACGTCGCGTGGCGACGCTTACTACATGACCAACAAATATTTTGTTTCCCGGGACTAGCGGGAGATGACGGATGGGAAGCATCGCTGCAAGGCGGTGCTTTTTTGTGTACAGAAAGAATTAACAAACTAGATAAGGAGAGGTATATTAAGGGTATGCTGGTAAAATAGGAGCTATAGCAAAAAAAGCCCTAAGGGGCTTTTTTTAAAATTTCAAGGAAAACTGTAGCAGCAGATACCGCTGATCAGAATCTATAGACGAATCATTGTAAGCTGAATCAGCTCAGCATTCAACTTTGTGAGGAGGGATGAAGCAGCAGCGGCAGCGTGGCTCGTAAGCCTCTGAATCGCCAATCATGACAACCGGGCCAAGCGTCACAGGCTCTCCATTAACGATACGCTGGGTAAAAGCTGCATCCGGGCTTCCACATACGGCACAGAATGCCGACAGCTTCTCGATGTCATCCGCCATGGCGAGTAAACCGCCAACATATCCGAATTCCTTGCCACGGTAATCCATATTCAATCCATCCACGATGACATGTTTGCCACAGTAGGCAAGCTCGGAGACCAGTTCCATGATGGCACTGCTGAAAAATTGCACTTCATCAAATGCAACAACATCAGCATCTTTGGTCTGAGTCAGGATCATTTCCACAGATTCCGGGGTCAATTGCCGGGGAATGGAATGGGCAGGCAAACGATAGCCGATACGGCTAACAATCTCGTCTTGGGCAAATCGATCATCTTCAGCAGGTTTGTAGGCAACGACCTTTTTACGGCCAAATTGTATTAATTTTTGACAACGGCGAATGAGTTCACCGGATTTTTCACTAAACATAGGTCCTGTAATTACAGTAATTCGTCCTGTTTGCACAGTTCTGCTACTCCTCTCACATACGGGATTCAACAAAAAAAAGCGACCATTACAGAGTACCACAAAATCTTTAGTAAGAGCCAGAACTAATCTGAGCAGCTTTGTGTTACTATATGGATTGTTAAGCTGTTGGTTACGTCAGTGTAGTGGATGAACCAGGAGCGATTGAAAAGAGGTGTTAACGATGAGTGAAGCATTATCCGAATTGCAGGAGCGATATGAACGTTTGAAAGGGCAGTCGACCCTTGACGAAGCTGCGCAGATGTTGTTTGCAGATTTATTCGCTGAAGCGGAGCGGCTGCAAGCCAGTAATCTGACGTTGCGCAGAACGATTCTGAAGTCCTCTTCCAAAGAGTCACGCATGTCCACCAAGCTGCGGGATGCATTATACGAATAACCCGGAGACTACTCCGGGTTCTCTTCTGTCTGCAATTTACGGGGAAATAGAATACCTGCTGTAATTCTGGCAATCATGGCGAAGGTGAGGCCGATGCCTGCAAACATATAGATGACCGTAAATGCCTTGCCGAATCCGGTCGACGGTACAAAATCCGGATGTCCCACCGTGGTTAGAGTTACTGCACAGAAATACAGGGCATCAATCCAGTGCAGCCCTTCAACGCGGGTATAAAATAACGTGCCCGAGAGAAGTGTCGCAGCAGTTAATACAAACAAAGCCAGGAACTTCTGGTCCTTGAAGGCATGGAAAATGCCTTTGAGCAATCTTTTTAGCGTAATGATAAACGATACCATGTTGATCCATCCTGACTATGGAAGAGTGGGCATTGTGCATATTCAAGATACTAACTCTGAATTTATGCAAAATATGTGTTTGAATAAATAAGCATTATACCTGATCGTGCGAGGTATATAAAGGTAGTTATAAGGTCCGGATGATGAAAAGTGCAGCCAGAAAAAATGACAAAAAGCCCGGACTCAGGAAGTCGTACCGGGCGTGTCTGCTTTATCGGCTGCGGGTGCGCTTTTGGACCGAAAACGGGGTCCTACATAATTACGCTTGCGGTCACGGAATAGAATCCAGCCTCCCAGAAAGCTCATGCCTGCGGCAAACAGGACAAGTCCTCCGCCAAAGGAGAGCCATTGAAAACCTGGGGAGATCTGCTCGTTCCCATGCTCGGCATAATACAGGAAAAGGGCGTCTTTCATCATCAGAAATCCCTTCATGGCCATTAACCCGGGAATGACCAGAACAAGAATCGCCACAAATCGTGCAAAGACAAGTCTAGTATTCATCACCATTAAACTCCTTCTGGTTGAAGTTGACGTAAAATAAAGGTTGCGCTTACAGGTCATACCTGATTCCATCATAGCTTGGTTTCCAGAAGCTGTCCATGCGTTTCAGAGTCAAATTTTGAGTTGGCTGCTCAAGGGGAGTACAATGGAATACAGATAAATGTCTATGAAACAGAGAATCATCCGAATCATCATCTTACAAATTCATCGAAATTACATTTATAGAGGAGAACATAAGAGATGCCAATTACATGTGATGTTGCCATTCTTGGAGGAGGAACCGGAGGGTACGTTGCTGCCATCCGTGCTGCACAGTTAGGGAAACAGGTCGTTATTATCGAGAAGGATAAGCTGGGGGGCACCTGTCTGCATCGTGGCTGTATTCCGAGTAAGGCATTGCTGCGAAGTGCGGAAGTGTATGCGGAGATTCAAGAGAGTGAAGCTTACGGTATTGAGACAGCTGGGGCAACACTTGTATTTCCAAAAGTGCAGGCGCGCAAGGATGCGATTGTGGAGCAGCTTCATCAAGGTGTGCAGTATTTAATGAAAAAAAATAAAATTCAGGTCGTGCACGCCAATGGGCGCGTGATCGGACCTTCCATTTTCTCTCCTCAGAGCGGTGCAGTCGCTGTCGAGTTCGAAGATGGCGAGATGGATACAGTGGTGCCAACCAATCTCATTATTGCAACCGGCTCTCGCCCGCGGGTGCTGCCAGGTCTTGAGCCAGACGGCAGGTACATCATGAGCAGTGATGAGGCTCTGCGAATGGACGAACTTCCTGCATCTCTGATCATTGTAGGTGGTGGTGTTATAGGCCTCGAATGGGCCTCCATGCTGAATGATTTTGGGGTTGAAGTTACAGTTGTTGAAGCCGCCGCTCATGTATTGCCAGCAGAGGATGAAGATGTAGCGAAGGAAATGCAGAGACTGCTTGGCAAACGCGGTGTTCGTTTCCTGACAGGGGCCAGCGTCCTGACGGAGACATATAGCGTGGAGAAAGACGGTATTCAGATTGATGTCAAGCTGGGGGACGAGAAGCACGAGACCCTGAGAGCAGACAAGATGCTGGTGTCAGTTGGTCGTCAGGCCAATATCGAAAATATCGGACTCGAAAATACGGATATCAAGCTTGAACGTGGCTTCATTGCCGTGAACAACCATTTGCAAACCGGTGAGGGACATATTTATGCCATCGGCGATGTTATCGGCGGATTACAGCTTGCACATGCGGCGAGTCATGAAGGTATTCTGGCTGTGAATCATCTGGCGGGTGAAACGGTACATGCCGTCGAATCGCATCGAATCCCGCGTTGTGTCTATACACGTCCGGAAGCAGCGAGTATCGGATTCACGGAGCGTGAAGCCAAAGAGCGCGGTTACGAAGTCAAAACAGGCAAGTTCCCGTTCCAGGCGATTGGAAAATCCTTGGTTCATGGAAGCCGGGATGGATTCGTGAAGGTAATCGCCGATGCCAAGACGAATGATATATTGGGTGTACATATGATCGGTACCCATGTGACGGAACTGATCGCTGAGGCCTCTCTGGCTCAGATGCTGGATGCCACACCTTGGGAAGTGGGACAGACGATCCATCCTCACCCTTCTTTATCGGAAATCATGGGTGAAGCTATGTTGGCAGTTGACGGAAAAGCGATTGGAATGTAAGCCGGACAGGCTTATGAGAAAGGTCCTTTCCTTTTTTGGGTAAATGGGATTATAATAAGGTTAAGCCAAGTCTTAGTACCAGGTTATAAGATCGGGTAGTAAGACGGGCACAGGCTCTGATTAAAAGGAGGTACCTCATATGAGTTCACAAGGTACTGCAGACGCGGTCCATCGGCATGAACAGCTGGGACTTAGCGATGGTGAAGTATTGGATATGTACAAATACATGCTGCTCGCACGTAAGTTCGACGAGCGTTGCTTGCTCTTGCAACGGGCCGGCAAAATTAACTTTCACGTATCCGGTGTAGGACAGGAAGCTGCGCAAGTAGGCGCTGCCTTCGGTCTGGACCGGGATCACGATTATTATTTACCGTATTACCGGGATTATGGCTTTGTACTGGCAGTGGGCATGACGCCACGTGAGCTGATGCTGTCTGCTTTTGCAAAGGCGGAAGATCCGAATAGTGGCGGACGGCAAATGCCGGGTCACTTTGGGCACAAAAAGCTGCGGATTGTTACGGGCTCCAGCCCGGTTACCACACAGGTTCCGCACGCTGTAGGGTTTGCACTTGCTGCCAAAATGAAGAAGAAAGAATTCGTTTCTTTTGTAACTTTTGGCGAAGGGTCAAGCAACCAGGGCGATTTCCACGAAGGTGCCAATTTCGCAGGGGTTCATAAACTTCCCGTGATTATTATGTGTGAGAACAATCAGTATGCCATCTCGGTTCCGATCCACAAGCAGCTTAGTGGTAAAATATCGGATCGTGCACTTGGTTACGGGTTCCCCGGACTTCGTGTAGACGGAAACGATGCGCTGGAAGTATACGGTGCAGTTAAAGAAGCTCGCCGCCGCGCAATCGCTGGTGAAGGACCTACGCTTATTGAAGCGATGATGTATCGTTTGTCTCCGCATTCCACTTCCGACAATGATCTGGCTTACCGGACGAAGGAAGAGGTTGAAGAGAACTGGAAGAAGGACGGCGTCCTTCGCATGAAGAACTATCTGATCGACTGCGGCATCTGGGACGAAGCCCGGGATGCGGATCTGGCTTCCCAGCTTGCGTTGGAAATGAAAGAAGCGACTGAATATGCAGACAACGCGCCATATCCAAAACCTGAGGACACTCTGACGCACGTATATGCGGACAGCGAAGAAGGGGGACGGTAAGCATGGCGGTTATGGAATATATTGATGCAATCCGTCTCGCGATGAAAGAAGAGATGGAGCGGGATGAAAATGTCTTTATCCTTGGTGAGGATGTAGGGGTCAAAGGCGGCGTGTTCACTACAACCAAAGGGTTGCAGGATCAGTTCGGTGAAATGCGTGTCATGGACACACCTTTGTCCGAATCAGCCATTGCAGGTGTAGCCATTGGTGCTGCGATGTATGGCATGAAACCTATTGCCGAAATGCAATATTCGGATTTCATGCTGCCTGCAACGAATCAGATTATTAGTGAAGCGGCCAAAATTCGCTATCGCTCCAACAATGACTGGAGTTGTCCGATCGTTATTCGTGCGCCGATTGGCGGCGGTATTTTCGGTGGGTTGTATCATTCCCAATGTCCGGAATCGATCTTCTTTGGCACACCGGGTCTGAAAATTATAGCTCCTTACTCGGCATACGATGCGAAGGGACTGCTCAAAGCAGCCATTCGCGACCCGGATCCGGTACTCTTTTTTGAGAACAAAAAATGCTACAAGCTGATCAAGGAAGATGTGCCTGAGGATGATTACATCGTTCCAATTGGTAAAGCCAACGTGCTTCGTGAAGGAGCAGATATTACAGTTATCGGTTACAGCCAGCCACTTCATTTTGTCATGCAGGCTGCCGAGGAGCTGGAGCGTGAAGAAGGCATTACTGCTCACGTTCTGGATCTGCGCACATTACAGCCGCTTGATCGCGAAGCCATCATTGCATCGGCTCGTCTGACAGGAAAAGTGTTGATTGTGCACGAAGATAATAAAACCGGTGGTGTAGGAGCTGAAGTGGCAGCTATCATTAGTGAAGAATGCCTGTTCGAACTGGATGCGCCGATTCAGCGTCTCTGCGGACCGGATGTACCGGCAATGCCGATTAGCCCAACATTGGAGAAATTTTATATGCTGAGCAAGGATAAAGCCAAGGAAGCGATGCGTACGCTTGCCGAGTATTAATTCGTGTAGTGAGATCGTTTAAAAGCAAAGTTTGGAGTGATAAAACCAATGAGTATGAAATGGATCGAGGTCATTATGCCGCAGCTGGCGGAATCGCTGGTCTCGGCTACCATTGCCAAATGGTTGAAAAAACCGGGTGACCGGGTTGAACAATACGAGCCAATCTGTGAAGTCATTACGGATAAAGTCAACGCAGAGATTCCATCAACCGTTGATGGAATTATGGGTGACCTGTTGGTCGAAGAAGGCACGACCATTGCTGTTGGAGAAGCGATCTGCCGTATGCAGGTTGCTGCTACCGATGAGGAGGCCTCAGAGCAGGTAACACCAACCACGCAGCAACATAATGAGGCCCAAGGCCATGTACAACAACGTGCGAGTTACACACCTGCGGCAGGTGCAGTGAGTACGGCAGTTCATGATCCCAATCAGCCAATGCGTAACCGGTATTCCCCTGCGGTGCAGACACTCGCAGCCGAACATGGCTTGAACTTGCAGAATATTCAGGGTTCCGGAGCAGGTGGTCGGATTACCCGTAAGGATGTGCTGGCTTACGTTGCACAAGGAGGTAACACAAGTGCTGTTCCTGCAGAGTCTTCTGTTTCAGGGCAGCATGCACCTTCAGGAGCGCCTTCTTCTTCACCGTTCAGCGGCCTGAACCGGAGCGTCGGAGAAACCGGCCCATCTAATGCGGAGTCTATCCCTGCAGCTGATGCAGGCGTTCCTGTAAGACATTCCGGCATACATCTGACTGAAAGTCCGAAAATCCCGCAAATCGAAGTCGAGGGTGGCGGCCAGGGAAGATCCGAATATTTCATCGACGTTACCCCCGTTCGTAATGCTATTGCACGTAATATGCGTCAAAGTGTATCGGAAATTCCGCACGCATGGACGATGATTGAAGTGGACGTGACCAATCTGGTAATGCTCCGCAACAAACTCAAGGATGAGTTCAAGCGTAAGGAAGGCATTAACCTGACGTATCTGTCCTTCATGATGAAGGGCGTCGTCAACGCCATTAAAGACTATCCAATCATGAACTCCGTTTGGGCTGTCGACAAAATTATTGTGAAACGGGATATCAACCTGTCCATGGCAGTCGGTACAGAAGATTCTGTACTGACACCTGTAATCAAACACGCGGATCAGCGCAATATTGCAGGGTTAGCCCGGGAAGTGGATGAGCTGGCACGTAAAACACGTGAAGGTACTTTGAAGCTGGACCATATGCAGGGCGGTACGTTCACGGTGAACAATACGGGATCATTTGGTTCGATTCTGTCGCAACCTATTATTAACTACCCGCAGGCAGCGATTCTTACATTTGAGTCCATCGTGAAGAAACCTGTGGTCATCAATGACATGATTGCTGTCCGTTCCATGGCGAACCTTTGTCTTTCCCTGGATCATCGTATTTTGGATGGGGTCATCAGCGGACGCTTCCTGCAACGTGTAAAAGAGAACCTTGAAGGATACACGATGGAAACGAAAGTTTATTAAGGAGAGCGTATGCATCATTTCAATGAGTTACTAATGATGCCCGGCGCTGAATAGATGGATAATGGGAAAGTGTATGTGCCAAAGGCCGTGCACTTTTCCCGTTTTCTTCAATAATGCTCATCAGGCAATGAACATTGAAACAGAAGGGTGTGGAGAAATCATGAGCAAGCCGCTGGATGTTGTATACATACCGATGCTTGATTATGAAGAGGCTTGGAACCGCCAGAAAGCGATTGTGCAGCAACTGGATGAGGGAGAAGGAGCGGAACAGATGCTGTTGCTCCAGCATCCACCGACGTATACGATCGGTTCACAGAATCACCCGGAGCACCTGCTTCTCAGTGAAGATGAACTGCGGGAGCAAGGCATCTCCTTGTTTCAAATTGACCGCGGCGGTGATATTACTTATCATGGCCCTGGCCAATTGGTAGGTTACCCGCTGCTTGTTCTTGGACGGGATGAAGCTTTGGATTTACATGGCTATTTACGCTGTCTGGAACAGATGATTATTGATTATCTGGCTGATCAGGGTATTGAAGCGGGACGCAAAGAGGGTTACACGGGTGTATGGATCGAAGATCTGAAAATTGCCGCCATCGGTGTAAAGTTCAATCGGTGTAAACATCGGCGTGGCTTCGTGACGAGTCACGGATTTGCTTTTAATATCACCTCCGGCATTCAGCACGCAGGTTTCCAGGGAATTATTCCTTGCGGCATTGAGCAGTATGGTGTGACCTCGCTCGAGGATATTACAGGCAAAACCTACACTGTGGAACAGGTTGCACAGGATATCGTTCCATACTTCAATCGGATTTTCCCGTATGAGATTACCTGGATTACAGAAAAAGAAGCCCTTCTCCGTCTGTAAGTCAGACAGTCAAAAGGCTTCAGGTTTCTATCCGAACAATAAAGGTTCGAGCGCAATGAAAAGGGTGGACCCAATCATGGCGAGCAGCATGAGATAGATAATGATGCGGAACCATTTCTTTTTTTGCATGATGAGAGAACTCCTTTCAACAAATGAATAAACAGACCATAGTAATTGTATTGTAACGTATTGACGAAAGGTAGGAAAGTCCTATGATAAAACAGCAGCGCGTTATTGATCAGTTTATGGAACTGGTGCAGATTGATAGTGAGACAACCCATGAACAGAATATATCAAAAGTGTTAAAAGAACAATTTACTCAGCTTGGCCTCAGCGTATATGAGGACGACACGATGGAGAAAACCGGACATGGCGCGGGTAATCTCGTGATTACCTGGGAAGCCGAGGGTGCGGAAGAAGTAGCGCCCATCTTTTTCACCTGTCATATGGATACCGTAACACCTGGACAGGGAATTAAACCTGAGCTGGGTGAAGACGGCTGGATTCGCAGTGATGGCACGACCATTCTGGGTGCAGATGACAAGGCGGGGATTGCCGCTTTATTTGAAGCGATTCGAGCCATTCAAGAGAACAACATCCCTCACGGGAAAATTCAATTCGTAATTACTGTCGGTGAAGAATCGGGTCTGGTTGGTGCACGTGCAATGAATCCGAAGGATATTGAAGCCGAGTTCGGTTATGCCCTGGATTCCAACGGAGCGGTGGGTACAATTTGTGTGGCTGCTCCAGCCAGAGCGGAAATTCAAATGAACATCTATGGAAAATCCGCACATGCGGGTGTGAATCCGGAAGATGGGATCAGTGCCATTCAAGTGGCTGCCAAAGCAATTGCGGCGATGAAGCTGGGACGAATTGATGATGAGACTACGGCGAACATCGGCAAATTCCAGGGCGGTTCAGCACTGAACGTTGTCTGTGATTTTGTACAGATCGAGGCTGAGGCACGCAGTATTGTGCAGGAAAAGGTAGAACTGCAAGTAGCTCAGATGCGTGAAGCTCTGGAAACGACATGCCGCAAATATGGTGCAACCGCTGAATTCCGAAGTGAGATCCTGTATCCTGCATTTGGCTTCCATGATGAACACGAGGTTGTTCAGCTTGCGCAGCGTGCTATTCGAAGCCTGGGTCTGGAGACCAGCACGTTTGCATCCGGTGGTGGCAGTGATGCCAACATCTTTAATGGGTTCAACATACCTACGGTCAACCTGGCTGTTGGCTATGAATATATCCATACGACGAAAGAACGCATCCGCGCCGAGGATATTGTGAAGCTGTCCCAAGTGGTTGTGGCCATTATTCAGGAAACGGCTACAAGTAAAAAGTAATTCAAAAAGACGGGGCTTAAACTCCCCGTCCTTCAACCGAAAAGTCCGAATCCGGTACAAACCGAGTTCGGACTTTTTGGCAAAACCATGTTATATTCATGGGTACGACAGACCCTGAACAGAATCATTTGCGTCCAGCGAGCATATCGATTAATTTGGCTTCGGGACCCCACTCACGAACCCATTGTTTGAGGATGAGCTGGACTTGTCTGGCTTGTCCGACCACGTGTACGGATTGCGGTGTTAAATAACTGTTCATTGGTTGTCCCCCTGATTCGCTATATTGGCTTGAAATGGCTATAAGCTCACCATATGCCAAAAAACAGAGGTTTATACGTATAAAGAGAACCAAAATTTGAAGAAGTGGAGTTGAAAATCAGATGAACTCAACCAATCCTAAGCACCTGGCCAATCCAAAACTTGATGAAGAGACGATATCCACAGAGCCCATTTTCAAGGGTAAAGTCATTTCGCTACAGGTTGATACCGTGAAGCTGCCCAACGGCCAAACCGCTACCCGTGAGATTATCCGTCATCCTGGAGCAGTCGCAGTGCTCGCCCTGAATGGCGATCGCATGTTGGTGGTAGATCAGTATCGTCAGGCCATGGGACGTACCGAAGTGGAAATTCCGGCAGGCAAGCTGGACCCGGGAGAAGAACCTGAAGTGGCAGCAGCACGCGAATTGCGTGAAGAGACTGGTTATGTAGCTAAATCACTGCGGCATCTGCGTTCATTTTATACGTCACCCGGATTTGCGGATGAGATCATCCATTTGTACATCGCCGAAGAGCTGGAAGCAGGAGACATGGCTTTGGACGAAGATGAATTTCTCGAAGTGTCCGAGATTACGATTGAAGAGGCATACGAGTTGATGGATCAGAATCGGATTAGTGATGCCAAAACGATGATGGCTGTGTATGCCTGGGATCTTTACAGAACGACAGGACGGTTTTAACGATGAATGAGCAACGGGCAGCGTCTGCGGGTTGGGATCCCTGTTATGCAGACCTCCACATTCACATTGGCCGAACCTCACGTGGTGAAGCTGTCAAAATCAGCGGCAGCCGTGATCTGACATTTGAGAACATTGCCAGGGAAGCCTCGGATCGCAAAGGAATTCATCTACTCGGTGTCATTGATTGCCACTCTCCGGTTGTGCAAATGGACATCGAACAGCTGCTGGAGAACGGCACGATGTCCGAACTTGAGGGAGGGGGCATTGCTTATCAGGACACAACCATCCTGCTGGGTACGGAATTGGAGCTGCGTGAACCGGGGATGCGGGAGTTTCATATGCTGGCCTACTTCCGTGATCTGAAAACGATGAAGTCCTTCACGGACTGGATGAAACGTTATATGAAAAATGTGAACCTGAGCTCTCAGCGGGTGTATGTACCTGCGCTTGAGATGCAGGCTGAGATTAAAGCGCGGGGTGGGCTTATTGTGCCAGCGCATGCTTTTACCCCGCATAAAGGCATATATGGCAGCACAGCCCCTCGTATGGCTGATGTGCTGGACCCAAGCCTGATCGATGCCGTCGAGCTTGGACTCAGCTCCGATTCATCCATGGCCAGCTACATTCGGGAGCTGGATCAAGTTCCTTTTCTGACCAACTCGGATGCTCATTCTCTGGGTAAGATTGGACGAGAGTATAACGAGTTGCAGCTCGCAAAGCCTTCCTTTGAAGAATTCAACATGGCACTCAAGGGACAGGAAGGCAGAAGTATTATGGCCAACTATGGCTTGGATCCGAGACTTGGCAAATACCACCGTACCTATTGTGCAGCCTGTGGAAGCATTATGGATGAGCAAGCGATGTCGGCTGAACGCTGTCCACACTGTGGCAGTGTGAAGCTAGTGCAGGGTGTACTTGATCGCATATTGGCCATCGCTGATCGGGAGAGCCCGCATGTTCCAGCAAACCGGCCTGCTTATCACTATCAGGTACCGTTGGAATTCATTCCAGGTTTGGGGAAAGCCAAGCTGCGCCAGCTGCTGGACCGCTTTGGAACGGAAATGAACGTATTGCATCGTACAAGTGAGGTTGAACTTGCAGAGGTCGTTGGACCTGTTCTCGCAGGCCTTATCGTGGCGGCACGGAATGGTCAACTGGAATTGTCATCCGGAGGCGGAGGCACGTACGGAAAGGTGTCTAACAAGGAAAGATCGGAGTAGAGAAATTTGTAGTAGGCTCATAAAGTGATTTAGCAAATGGGGTGTTGAAACGACATTGGTCTTGAAGAAGGAAGCTGAATCTTGGACAAGAGTCATACGTGTGCATTCCGGTTCATAAGAATGACTATGAGGATTACATTCGAAATCCTTGCAGCATGATAACCGGAAAGGGGACTCGCACCTGTATGCGCTCTGCCTACTTCACATTCAAAGGCCAAAGCTCGTTATATGTATTCGTGGCTGTTTTGTTTCTGGTGGGTGTCATTTTTGGCGCCCTGATGGTCAACGCCCTGTCCCTTGAACAACGCCAGGATCTTGAAGGATATCTGGGCAATTTTTTCATGACGGTACAGCATAGCGGACAAGTTGTTGAAACCGGGACCTATTGGGACATTGCCATGCTTCATCTAAAATGGGTAGGTCTGATCTTCATTCTGGGTTTATCGGTCATCGGCCTGCCGGGCATACTGGTTCTGGATTTTCTGAAAGGTGTGCTTATTGGATTTACAGTGGGTTACCTTGTCGGACAGTATTCCTGGAAAGGGTTATTGTTTGCTCTGGTTTCCGTTGCACCTCATAATTTATTTGTGATTCCGGTACTGCTGATTTGCAGTGTGTCGGCCATGACCTTTTCCTTATATATTATTCGGAACCGTGTTCTGATGCAGCGGACGCCAGGCCGTCAGAAACCTTTTGCTTCTTACATGGTGTTGACTCTCGTTATGGCAGCGCTGCTGTTAGGGGTTGCGTCATTTGAAACATGGGTCACACCTGCGATGATGCGTTGGGTCACGCCGATGTTACTACCTGCTTAGCTTGCGCTGTGAACGTGTAAAATGTTGACTTTAATTATGTACTCCCCCTATAATGAAAGAAGTGGGTTAAGTTGCAGTGTGCAGTGATTTCCTAGGGGGAGGGAGAAAATGGAAGCACGGATCGATAAAATTAAGCAGCAACTACAGTCCCAAGGATATAAATTAACGCCCCAGCGGGAAGCCACCGTAAGAGTACTTCTTGAGAATGAAGAAGATCATCTGAGCGCAGAAGACGTATTCATGCTCGTGAAAGAAAAGGCTCCCGAAATCGGTCTGGCAACCGTGTACCGTACCCTCGAACTGCTGAGTGAGCTGCATGTTGTAGAGAAAATCAACTTCGGCGACGGTGTAGCGCGTTATGATCTACGCGGAGATACATCCAAGCATCACCATCATCACTTAATCTGTGTTCAATGCGGAAGTATGGATGAAATACGTGAAGACTGGCTTGGACCGCTTGAAGAGCGACTGGAGCGGGAATTTAACTTTTCGGTAGTAGATCACCGACTGGATTTCCATGGGATTTGTTACCGTTGCAAAGCTAAAAATGACCAGAAGCCCAAAGATGAAGAATAACATAGCATATCTTCAAGCTCTCACCGGCGGTTTTGACGGGAGAGCTTTTTTGGTCCAGCGTGTGATGTGAGGTTTACCCTGAATGTCATATTCCTGTGTTTGCGGACATACCCTGATTCTAGACGAATCAGTTCGAACCAGGAGGGGGTACAACCCATGATTATATCGCTACGGAGAGGGCTCCGTTTTATTCGATTTATCGTATTTTTTGCTGCATTAGTTTATCTGTTTTATCATGTCCTGGATTTGTTCAACGGCTGGATCTCACCTGTGGACCAATATCAGATGCCAACAGGAAATGCGGTTAAAGTATTTCAGGAAACGGTTTGGCCTAGTAACGGGGAAGGACGTCCTACGATGGCAGAGCGTCTCCGTTTATTCTATTGGTACGGAGAGTAGCTGGACAGCCAGGGATGCAAATACGGAAGCAGGTTGCCCGTGTGGCAGTCCTGTCAGATGAGGAGCGTTGTGCATGAAGCAGACGATACACGCCTATGCCTTATACTTGGAAGAGGATAAAGGGATGTCGAGCAGCACGCTGGAATCGTATCTTCGGGACGTGGACAAGTTCATCGAATTTGCGGATAAAGAATACGGTATCCGGGAAGCGGAGCAGGTACGCCGGACGCATGTGATCCTGTTTATAGGTCAGCTGAAACAGGCAGGTCGTGCGAATGCTACTATTGCTCGCAGTGTCGTATCCCTGCGCTCCTATTTTCATTTTTTGATGCGGCGTGGTGAGATATTACAGGACCCCACGTTTGATGTGGAGGCTCCAAAAGCAGACAAGACACCACCACAGGTGTTAACCATCCAAGAGATCGAATTGTTGCTCGCATCCCCTGATACTCGTTCACCGCAGGGTGTTCGTGACCGGGCCATGCTGGAACTATTGTATGCAACAGGCATTCGCGTCTCCGAACTGATTGCGCTGGACGTTAGGGATGTACAACCAGGTATGCGCTTTATCCGCTGTGGAGGTGCCGGCAAAGAACGAATTTTGCCTATAGGTGCGCCCGCAGCACAGTGGGCGAGTGTTTATGTGAATGAGTATCGCAACCTGTTAGTCAAAAATGAGGCGGACGAGCAGGCTCTCTTTGTCAACGTGTCCGGCAGAAGATTAACCCGTCAGGGCTTCTGGAAGCTGCTCAAAAAAGCAGCGGTGGATGCGGGAATCTCAGGTGAAATTACGCCACATACGCTGCGTCACTCCTTTGCCGCTCATCTGATTGCCAGTGGGGCAGATACACGTGCGGTGCAGGACATGCTTGGTCATGTGGAGCAGCCTGGGCAGCAGTATGGACATCATGGTCGCAAAACGATGAAAGAGATTTATGAATCTCATCATCCGCGGGCAAAATAGTTTCTACTTGGATATAAATCTGCAAAAAAAAGCGGAACAATAGACCGATTTAGGATAAAATAAATTGAACACACGTAAACGCCGTTATACATAAGCAAATGCATCGATTCAGTGTGTATGTTTCAATTGATGCATTTGCGGAAACAGACGGAACGTTTCAACTCAAGGGGGAACATCTTATGACAGGATTAAACCAACAGATGATTTTGGAAGCGGCATCTTACATTCAAAGCAAAAGTTCCATTAAACCGGAAGTCGGTTTGATTTTAGGTTCAGGACTTGGCATTTTGGCAGAACTGATTGAAGATGGCGTCAGCATCGCTTATCAGGATATTCCGCATTTTCCAGTGTCCACAGTCGAGGGACATGAAGGCGAATTATTGGTGGGAACCATTAAAGGCCGTCCGGTCGTCATGATGAAAGGTCGTTTCCATATGTACGAAGGATATGGTCCGGAACTGACAGCTTTCCCGGTACGTGTTATGAAAGAACTGGGTGTGACTTCCTTGCTCGTAACGAACGCAGCAGGTGGTGTGAACACCTCATATGAAGCTGGTGACCTGATGCTGATCTCGGATCATCTGAATCTCACAGGCAAGAATCCGTTAATCGGACCGAATGACTCCGCCTTGGGTGTGCGCTTCCCGGATCTGTCCGAAGCCTATAGCCGCCGTTTGCGCGCGCTGGCGAAGGACACGGCCGCTTCACAAGGTTTTGATGTACGTGAAGGTGTATATGCAGGGATGCTCGGTCCGAACTATGAGACACCAGCTGAGATCGTGATGCTGCGTACACTGGGTGCAGATGCTGTGGGCATGTCGACGGTTTCCGAAGTCATCGTGGCACGCCACGCCGGCCTGGAAGTGCTCGGTATCTCCTGTATCAGCAACATGGCTGCCGGCATTCTGGACCAGCCGTTATCGCATGATGAGGTTATGGAGACGACAGAGCGTGTTCGTGAGTCTTTCTTGGCCCTTGTTCTGGCTGTTATTCCACAAATGTAAGTTGTAATATAGAGAAGCAATCTTCCCTCGTGAGAATCATTGGGGCAGATTGCTTTTTTTATTGATTTGCTGTAACAAGCTGCTCATCAACGAAGTGGGTGCAGGTACTTTTTTTGTGTTTCACACCGATTAGATAAAAAGTTCGGGAAATCATTCTTTACATGGAATAATTTAGTCCAAACGGGCCGACAATGATTAGCAGTACATGCATGGAACATGCAGTAAGCAAGTCATTTGAGGAGGTAACCCTAGTGAAGAAACGAATAATGGCATCGTTCATGACCCTTTGTATTCTGCTGCCCCTGGTGGCATCAACAGCGCTGGCTGAAGAAAAACCGAAAGCTGCGGGAGGAGCAGATCTGGCCCCGTCGGCACGCTCCGCCATTTTGATGGATGCGGATACGGGCACGGTTATTTTTGAAAAAAACAGTCATGATCAGCTGCCTCCGGCGAGCATTACGAAGATTATGACCATGCTGCTCACCATTGAAGCGGTCGACTCGGGCAAGCTTAAGATGACGGATAAAGTGAGAACGAGTGAATATGCCGCATCCATGGGTGGATCACAGATTTTTCTGGAGCCTGGAGAAGAGATGACGGTCGATGATATGTTAAAAGGCATTGCCATGGCATCCGGTAATGATGCCTCTGTAGCGATGGCCGAAAAAATTGCCGGCTCCGAGGAAGCCTTTGTGCAGCTAATGAATGAGCGCGCGAAGGAGCTCGGCATGAAGGATACTCATTTTTCCAACTGTAACGGCTTGCCGGTAGAGAACCATTATTCTTCCGCCCATGACATTGCGGTCATGAGTCGTGAGCTGCTGAAGCATCCCGGGATCACGAAATATACAGGAGCATACCAGGACTACCTTCGTAAAGATAGCGAGAAGCCATTTTGGCTGGTGAATACCAACAAATTAGTTCGTTTCTACTCCGGTGCGGACGGATTGAAGACAGGATATACATCCGAAGCCAAGTTCTGTCTTTCGGCTACCGCGATGAAGGACGGGCTGCGTACCATCGCGGTTGTACTTGGAGAACCCAATACGAAAACACGGAACAGTGAAGTGTCCTCGATGTTTGACTATGCTTTTGGGCAATACACGATGAAAGCTCTTTACAAGTCAGGGGACCTGCTGGGCAGCCTGAAAATTGAAAAAGGTGAAGTGTCCGAATTGCCGCTGAATGCAACGCAAAATTATAGTGTGCTGATGCGCAAAGGTGCGAAATCGGATGAGATTCGTCATGAATTGCTGATGGCAAAAGAATTAAAAGCTCCGGTTAAAGCAGGTCAGAGTGTAGGTAAGCTTGTCGTCTACCAGGGCAACGAGGTAATTAAGGAATTCGACATTCAGGCTCCTCAGGATGTGAACAAGGCTGGCTGGTGGAAGCTGTTTAAACGCACAACCTCCAAGTTGTTCGATTAAGTGGCGATTGATGCAGGGTACGTACATCCTTTGAACATATTTTGTAGTTAAATAGGGGTTTTCTTCTAGTTTTGTCGGGGGGCAGGAAAAGCCTTCGGAAACGTAGAAATCTTTGTTCAAGACAGGGAGGAGAGTGAGCAAACGTGAACTTGCATGTGGAAATGGAACATCACCGCGGGATTCTGATTGTGCGATTATCCGGGGAGCTGGATCACCATACAGCTGACATGGTACGGATGCAGATGGATGAAGCTATTCAGCGCAGACAATGCGAGCATCTGGTACTCAGCCTGAAAGATCTGCAATTTATGGACAGTTCGGGTCTGGGTGTCATTTTGGGAAGATACAAGCTCATTAAGAATAAAGGCGGCAAGATGGTTGTCTGTGATGTTAATCCGCCAGTGTATCGTTTGCTGGAAATGTCGGGATTGTTCAAGATTATGCCGATTTACGAAAATGAGGGAACTGCTCTCTCAGGTCTGGAGGTCGTCTCATGAATGAAGGAACGGGGGCAAATTTCATGAATCTGCAATTCGCGGCCAAGTCGGAGAACGAATCGTTCGCCCGGGTGACGGTTGCTGCCTTCATCTCCCAGCTTGATCCTACGATGGACGAGCTCAGTGATCTGAAGACGGTCATCTCGGAAGCCGTAACGAACAGCATCATCCACGGTTACAATAACAATCCGGAAGGTGTCGTGTCCATTCAAGCCGAGATTCGCGATGACATGATTACCATTATTGTGGAAGACCGTGGTGAAGGCATCGAAGATCTTGAACTGGCCAAACAGCCGCTGTATACGTCCAAACCCGAACTTGAGCGCTCGGGCATGGGTTTCACCATTATGGAAAACTTCATGGATGAATTCGAAGTCAGCAGTGAGCCCGGCAGAGGCACCTCCATCAAGATGAAGAAGAGGATCGAATCCAAGAAAGCATTGTATAATTAGGGGTTGGTGTTCTTATGGATGCTGAAGTGAAACAGTCTTCACAGACCTATTTGGACGATGCCGAGGTCAAACGGCTGATTGCGCTCAGTCAGTCGGGTGACCATGTCGCGCGGGATACGCTGGTGAACTGCAACATCAGACTCGTCTGGTCCGTCGTACAACGTTTTATGAACAGGGGATATGAGCCGGAAGATCTGTTCCAGATTGGTTGTATCGGGCTGCTCAAATCGGTGGATAAATTCGATCTCAGTTATGATGTGAAGTTTTCCACCTATGCTGTCCCGATGATTATCGGAGAAATTCAGCGTTTCCTGCGGGATGACGGTACACTCAAGGTCAGTCGTTCACTCAAGGAAATGGCGAATAAAGTCCGTAAAAAAAGGGACGAACTGTCCAAACACCTCGATCGTCTGCCAACGATTAAGGAAGTAGCTGCAGAACTGGGGGTAACTCCGGAGGAAGTGGTATTTGCCCAGGAAGCCAACAAACCGCCGACATCCATTCATGAGACAGTGTTTGAGAATGACGGCGATCCGATTACACTCATGGACCAGATTGCCGACGAGTCTCAGGAACGGTGGTTTGACAAACTTGCGCTTAACGAAGCGATTGGCGGTCTCAGTGAACGGGAACGGCTGATTGTATACCTCCGGTATTATCGGGATCAGACCCAGTCCGAGGTCGCCAGCAGGCTGGGCATATCCCAGGTGCAGGTGTCACGGCTGGAGAAAAAAATACTTCAATCCATCCGCGACCAGATCGCACAGTGATTTTTGGATTGCAGACAACAATATTGGTGTTAAACCAGCAATATACGACAACTAACAACCTTCTATCGCGCATTTATATGCGAAGAAGGTTATTTGTCGTTGACTTGAATGGGTTTGGGTTTGGAGCGATTTGACTGCAACAGTATGATCAATCCAATGATACATGCGGTCCCCAGCCATTGAAATAAACCAAAAGGTTCATTCAACAAGATCACTGTCGTGCCAACGGCAGCAAGAGGTTCAGCGCTTCCCATTAGACTTGTTTCTTTTGCTGTCAGGCTTTTTAAACTTTCGATATAGAACCAGAATGCAATCATCGTTCCAAAAATAATGGTAAATGCCAAGTATCCGTAGGTTTCCATACGCAAGCTGACAAAGTCCATTTTCCACGGTGGGTGGATGAGACTCAGTGCAGCCCCTCCGATAATCATTGCCCAGCCTACCACAACCAGTGAATCAAACTTTTCAATCAGTTTCACAGCATAGAGGGTATAGAAGGCAGCAGCAACTCCGGATAAAAGTCCCCACAATACTGCGGGTAACGCCACAGACAATTGGGAGAGAGAACCATTTGTCAGCAGAAGAAAACACCCGCTTAGTGCCAGAATCGCTGATGTAACATCCTTTCTGGTCAGAGCAGCCTGTCTTCGCCAGATCATATAAATCATGATCATGACAGGTGACAGATATTGAAGGAGTGTAGCTACTGCGGAGTTGCCATGTTGAATGGACGCCATGTACGTATACTGAACAGCCAGCATCCCGAATAAACCGAAAATGATTAGCTGCAAGGCTGTTTTTCTGCTTTTCCACATATCAAAAATTTGCCAGCGGCGTGGTGTTAAGGATTGCACTCCGAGAAGCAGTATGCCGGCAATCAGCAGTCGTACCGTTACAAACCAGTTGACTTCGATTCCGTATTGTTGAAACAGCTTCTGAGAAACCGTTCCGCCAATGCCCCAGCATATCGCTCCTGTAAGAACGAAGAAGATGCCTGTTTTTCTAGATCTTTGAATAGGTATTTTCATGGATAGTGCCCTCACCTTAATATAAGAATAGTGATATCTTAAGATGAAATAGGCTATAATAATATCAATATTGCACAGATAAATATAAATATATTGAGATGAGAGAATATGCTTAAGACAGAATTCAGGATTGATCAAAACGGGAGGGAGCTGACGGAGCATCGTACGGTTACACTGCCTGTGGCGTGTTATAAAACCACAATTGTACGCAATGTTCACGGGCATATTCCTTTACACTGGCATGATGAATTGCAGTTTGTCTTGGTTGTCCAGGGAGAAGCTCTTTTTTATGTGAATGATCAAAAGATCGTTGTGTCACAAGGTGACGGGTTGTTTATCAACAGTGGTTCCATGCATATGGCAGAAGACAACCGTAAGAACAATAATTGTATTTATCTCTGTTTGAACCTGTCTCCCTATTTTGTCGTCCCTTCTGAGTTATATGTGCAGTATGTTCATCCTTACATCTCAGCCACGAATTTACCTTATCTTCTGATCAAAGGGGAACTACCTTGGGGATCTCAAATCCTGGACGCCATCCGTGATATTAAAAAGAATCTGGATGAGCAGCCTCCATTGTACGAAATAAATGTAGCTTCACACCTCTTGACGATGTGGAAACATCTGATTACGAGTGGCTATGCGCTGGAATATGATCCATCAGAAGTCCTCAAAAGCAGGCGAATGAAGGACATGGTCGAATGGATTCACATGCACTTTGCCGATTCAATCAAACTGGAGGATATAGCAAGGGCGGGTCAGTTAAGCCGTTCGGAGACATGCCGTTATTTCAAGCAAATGTTGAAGACGACACCCATGCAATATGTTATCGATTATCGCATCCGAAAGAGCGTGGAGCTGTTACAAATCCCAGATTATAGCATTACTCAGATTGCTTATGAAGTCGGTTTTAATAGCACGAGTTATTTTATCAACCAATTTCGCAAAAGTATGCAAATCACCCCGTTAAAGTTCAGAAGGGAATTGGAGTTGAGAAATAAGGAGGGGATCAGACATTGAACAAAAAAGCCCGATCCCCAAGTTTATTACCAGTCTATCCATAAGATTTTCTCTTCTCAATACGTCGCTAATTAGCGGCTTTTTTTAATCTGAAAAAAGGGATCCTGACAAAGAAATATAGCCTTAATTCCCAGCTTATAAAATCTCCTACTACCACTCCCCAGCATATTTATTGCAGACCTTTGGAAAAAAAGGGACCCGTGCAGCGGAGGGATGGAATCGGACAAAGGAGCGAAGCCCGAAATGGTTTCTAATACACTAGCAACGTAAGCGGCAGAATAAACCTGAAGAAGCGAAGCGCTCGCCTTTTTCTCTAAATTTATACATTATTAGAAACAAATCAAGAAAATTTGGAGACAACAGCGATCGGAAGGTTGGTCTGCTGCTGGAGTGCCCGCGTGTATTTCCCCTACTAACCTGGTGCAACAGCGACCGATGGCCGATCCATCCCGAAGCGCCCGCAGGGTCCACACAACCTTTTTCCAACAGAATGTAATAAATTTGCACATTCTTCAAATACTAACCTAAATTACGCAGTAAAGGAGTGTTTCGGATGTCACTGACACCCACTCCAATGGTCTATGTTCGTTTGCGCAGCCGTATTCGCATCCAGAGGGGCCGAAGCGTCAAGCTTGGAGATGTCGCTCACTTGCTCACCTCTCCCGAAGAACAGGAAAGAAGGCTGCTTGAGCTCGAATTGCTACACCCCGGACCGGAGGACGGCAATCTAATCCTCATTGATATATTGCAGATCATTCCTCAGATCCGTCGGGTCTTGCCAGATGTCACCGTTGAATTAATCGGATCGGGCCATACGCTTGTTGAGGTGGTTGCGGGAAGTGGCAAGCCATCCAAATCTCTGTTCATCTTGGTGTGGCTGCTGCTTTTCTTTGGATCAGCATTGACTATTATGAATTTTCATGCGGACGTCAACATGCAGGAAGTTCAGATTCGAATTGTAGAGATGATTACAGGCCGCAGGGATGAGCATCCGTATCTGTTTCAGGTGGCGTATTCTATCGGGATCGGGTTTGGTATGGCCGTGTTCTTCAATCATTTATTCAAGAAAAAGTGGAATGAAGAACCTACCCCTTTGGAAGTAGAAATGTTCCTATATCAGCAAAATGTAGACAAGTATGTAGTGATTGAAGAAACCGAACGTATGCATGAAGAGGAACGCAGGGAGATGAATGCGGATGAGCGTTCTTAACGGAGCAATCAGCATTGTGCTGGGAATTGCGGGGGGAATCGCCGTAGGAAGTGGTGTAATTGCGCTGATTCTCGTGCTCGATATGATCCCCAGATTGGCGCAGCTTACGCGTACTTACGATAAAACCCATTGGTATGAAGGGGCCTTGATCGGAGGTTCGCTGCTCGGTACCGTTGCGGATTTTTGGCACTGGAAAGTACATGGCGTACTGCTGCTCAGCCCGATCATCGGACTATTTTGCGGTGTGTTCATTGGTCTGCTTGCTGCGGCACTCACGGAAGTGCTTAATGTACTTCCTGTACTGGCGAAACGACTGGGCATGAAATCTTATTTGTTTGGATTGCTGCTTGCCATGATTTTGGGGAAGATGACAGGCTCCCTGTTTGACTTTTTTGTATACCAGCGTTAGAACGTTAGGCCAAAGGAGGATGGGAAATGGACGTACGATCGGGCAAAGACGGACAGGACTCCAACGAAGTAGCATCCGAAGAGAAGATGCCTAAATCTAATTATGAGATTCAGGAGGAAGAAGAAAAGAAGGCTCACGAAAAGAAGAAGCAAAATGAAATGTCTGACAGTATTGAGGAATCGGTGAAATATTGGCAGGAAAACGACGATATCTCCCCTCGCATGAGTGATAACAAATACACGCTTCAGCAAGTGTTGGGACTTGGAGAGTCCTTTGATGTGAATATGAGGGAAATGGTCTTGGGCGGCAAACGCGTTGGATTGTTGCTGCTGACTGGATTTGCGAAAGATGAGATTTTGCTCGAGGTATTAAAAAGGTTAACCTATCTTACACCGGAGCAAGTGTCCGGACATGCGTTAAAGTCGTATTTCGAATGTTACATTCCTCATATTCAAGTTGAGCGAGTGGAGAAAATGAGTGCCGTCATCAACAAGGTCCTCACAGGCATGAGTGCCATGTTTGTTGAAGGGGATCGTTCCGTCATCATTATGGATACGCGTAGCTATCCGGTACGTTCACCAGAGGAACCTTCGCTGGAGAGAGTGGTGCGTGGTTCAAGAGACGGGTTCACGGAGACACTTCTGACCAACGTGGCGTTAGTGCGTCGAAGAATACGGGACCCTGGATTAAAATTTGAAATTATGCAGGTTGGGCGGAGATCTCAAACGGATGTCTGTGTTGTATATATTGACGATATCGTGGACAAGGTTCAAGTGGATTCCGTTCGTGAAAAGATCAAACGTGTGAATATCGACGGCATCCCCGCTGCCGATAAGCAGCTTGAAGAGGCGATTATTAACAAGGGATGGCACCCGTATCCGTTGGTTCGCTATTCGGAACGACCGGATGTGACGGCTTCCCATCTGATGGACGGACGGGTTGTTATTTTTGTAGATACATCACCCAGTGTGATGATTCTGCCGACGACTTTTTTTGACTTATGCGAGCATGCGGAAGAGAACAGACAGACAGCGTTTATGGGAACCTATCTGCGCTGGGTACGATTTGGAGGTATTCTGATTTCGCTTTTCCTGCTGCCGTTATGGTTGTTAATGGTTATTGACCCTGCCATCAAACCAACAGGAATGGAGTTCATCGGTCCTCACGAGAATGCAAAATTGCCGCTAATTTTGCAGTTCCTGCTTATTGAATTCGGGGTGGATTTATTACGGATGGCAGCAGTACATACCCCTACTCCACTCGCTTCGGCCATGGGTTTGATTGCGGCCATTTTGGTCGGGGATATCGCTGTGAAAACGGGTTATTTTGTGAATGAAGTTGTACTGTATATGGCTATCGCCGCGATCGGCATGTTTGCAACCCCCAGTTATGAGCTTGGTTTGGCAAACCGGTTGGTCAGGTTGTTCTTGTTGGTGGCTGTGGCGATGTTCAAGGTTCCTGGATTCGTTGCCGGGACGACGTTTATAATCGTAGCTCTCACCTTGCATCGCTCTTACAACTCTTCGTATCTCTGGCCGTTCATACCGTTTAATGCAAAGGCTTTGGGTAACTTTTTGTTCCGTTTACCGCTGTTGGAGAATAAAAAACGTCCTTCAATCAATAAAACGCGTGACAATACCAAAATGGACAATGATCCAGACGGGAAACTGGAAAAAAGTAAAAAACACAAATGATCAGCCGAAAAATCCATTCTTCTCATTTTCTAATTTGATATACTGGTGTAAAATCATTGGAATAACAGCTGTTCCAGTATATAAAAAAGTGAGGAATGCAGAATATGTATTTACATGGTACAAGTAAAATAAATGCACAGGGACATCTGGAAATTGGCGGAGTCGATGCAACTGACCTGAAAGAACAATTTGGAACTCCCCTGTATGTTGTGGACGAGCAATTGGTTCGCGAGCGCTGCAGAGAGTACATGGAAGCATTCCGAGCTTCTGGCCTGGGCTTCCAGGTGGCTTATGCAAGTAAAGCATTCTGCGTAATGGCTATGTGTGCTCTTGCTGCGGAAGAAGGACTTTCCCTGGATGTTGTATCCGATGGGGAATTGTTTACGGCATTGCAAGCTGGCTTCCCGGCTGAGCGCATTCACTTCCACGGTAACAACAAAACGCTGGAAGAGATCGAAATGGCGCTTGATGCAGAGATTGGCTGCTTCGTTGTGGATAACTTCAATGAACTGCACTTGCTGCAAGCTGTAGCCGCAGACAAAAATCGCAAGGTGAACATCTTGCTGCGTGTGACGCCTGGTGTTGAAGCGCATACGCATGAATATATCTCGACAGGACAAACAGATTCCAAATTTGGATTCGATATCGGAAACGGAACGGCATTTGAAGCTATCGAATTGGCTTCCAAGCAGTCTAATCTGGTATTGCTCGGTGTGCATTCACACATCGGATCTCAAATTTTTGAGGTTGAAGGCTTCCAAATGGCTGTTCAGCGCGTTGCTGAGTTTGCAGCAGATGTGCATGAGCGCCTTAACGTTGCTTTCAAAGTGGTTAACCTGGGCGGTGGCTTCGGTATCCGTTATATCGATGGAGATACGCCACTTGAAGTTTCACAGTACGTGAGAGCCATCACGGATGCAGTGAAAAATCATTTTGCCCAAATCGGCTATGCTGTGCCTGAGATCTGGGTTGAACCAGGCCGCAGTATCGTGGGTGAAGCTGGAACAACGCTTTACACCGTTGGAACGAGCAAAGATATTCCGGGGGTTCGTAAATACGTGGCAGTGGATGGTGGGATGACCGATAATCCACGTCCAGCACTGTATGAGTCCAAATATGAAGCTGTATTGGCTAACCGTGCAAATGAAGCTGCCCAGGAGACCGTATCTGTTGCAGGTAAATGCTGTGAGAGCGGCGATATGTTGATCTGGGATCTGGACCTGCCTAAAGTGCAAAGCGGAGATTTGCTCGCAGTAGCTTGCACAGGCGCGTATAACTACTCCATGGCCAGCAACTATAACCGGATCCGTCGTCCGGCAGTGGTGTTTGTCAAAGATGGTCAAGGGGATGTTGTCGTACGCCGTGAGACGTATCAGGACATCATTCAGAATGATCTGGTACCTGAGCGCATTGCCAAACAGCCAGTTATCCGTTAATTGAAATGTAAATAGCGGAGCATTATTATATGAAGAAGACAAAAAAGGACAATCCTTTTTTGTCTTCTTTTGCGTCTTTAAGCCAGGATTTCGAAAAAATCTTGCTGATTATTTTGCGATCAATCGAATTTCGGTGTACACTAAGAAAAGTGCTATAAAGCTTGGCCCAGGGTCATGCGTTCTGGCACCATTAACGATGGTCAATACGAAAGGAGTCATTTACATATGGCGAAACAAGCGAAAATCAAAATGGCAAACGGCGGAGAAGTTGTAATCGATCTGTTCGATCAAGAAGCTCCAAACACAGTGGCAAACTTTGAGAAACTGGCTAACTCCGGTTTCTACAACGGTCTTGTATTCCACCGTGTTATTCCGGGCTTTGTAGCTCAAGGCGGATGCCCTAACGGTAGCGGTGCCGGCGGTCCAGGTTACACAATCAACTGTGAAATCAACCCGAACAAACATGAGCGCGGAACATTGGCTATGGCACATGCAGGCCGTAACACAGGCGGAAGCCAGTTCTACATCTGCTACCAACCGCAACCACATTTGGATGGACAACATACTGTATTTGGTAAAGTAACCAAAGGTATGGAGTTCGTAGACGCTTTCGAAGGTCGCGACAAAATGGAAACTGTTGAAGTTGTAGAAGCTTAATCCATAAGACCGTACACAAACCGTTTCGCAATTAGCGAAGCGGTTTTTATTTACACTTAAGCTTATTAAAAGTTAGTATGTGACAAAAAGGAACAAAAAACAATTGATTTTTTGGCGTTAAAGTGCTAACATCCAATTAATAACGCAACGAATCCTTCAGGGCAGGGTGTAATTCCCTACCGGCGGTGATGCAGTATGTGAGGATATCTATCCAGCATTGATGCAAAGTCCGTGACCCGTCTGCCTATGGCAGATGGCTGATCTGGTGTAATTCCAGAACCGACAGTATAGTCTGGATGGGAGAAGGAGAGGGTGCTGTCCTATTGGGCCGCATTCCGCAGTAGTGATGCTGTACAGTTTGTGACGAATTCATTTCCTGTGCAGGGAGAAATCCGGTTAATTCCGGCAATCTTCATACATATGCCACATCATAGAAGCTCTTTACCTGTAATTGAAGTTCATTAAGGTATGTGTCTGCTTTCACTTGCCTGAAATGAAGCTTTGGGCGAAGTGTTGTTGGCCTGTATCCATACTACTGCTGGTGACACATGTCTCTCATCATCCCCATCGAACGGTTTGTTCGACGGGGATTTTTTATTGGATATGGAACATGCCTCTCTGTTGGAAGGGAGGTCTATAACTGAGATTTTAACCGTGGGGTGAACGGACTTGGAAATGATTAATGATGAATTTTATATGGCGTTGGCACTGGATATGGCAGAACGGGCACAAGGACAGACCGGAATCAATCCGGTAGTAGGTTGTGTCGTTGTAAAAGAAGGACGTATCGTGGGCCTCGGAAGTCATCTCAAACGGGGGACGGGCCATGCAGAGGTTCATGCATTGAACATGGCGGGCAATGATGCAGAAGGCAGTACAGTGTACGTTACACTCGAACCTTGTAGTCATTATGGCAAGACTCCACCATGCAGCGAACGCCTTATTCATGAAAAAGTGAAACGTGTCGTCGTATGCTGCGAAGATCCGAATCCGCAAGTATCCGGCAGAGGCATCAGCATGCTGCGTCAACAAGGGATTGAAGTCGAAGTTGGTGTACTGCGTGAGCGCGGCAGACGCATGAATGAGAAATTCATTAAATACATTACAACAGGTCTCCCCTTTGTGACTTTAAAGACGGCCTCTACACTGGATGGCAAAATTGCAACTCGTAGCGGGGACAGCAAATGGATCTCCAACGAGTCGGCTCGGGAGATCGTGCATGCCCTTCGTCATCGACATCAGGGCATTATGGTTGGTGTAGAAACCGTGATTGCAGACAATCCGGAGCTCACGACAAGATTGCAAGTGGAAGGCATCAGCCCGGTGCGAATCGTAGTAGATTCCAAGCTGCGTCTGCCTGTAGGCTCCAAAATGGTCAAGGATGGACTTGTACCGACATGGGTGCTTACAACGGATGAGGCGAGTCCTGAAGCCGCTGAGCTGCTGGAAGCCTACGGTGTGGAGATTATACGCTGTGGTCCTGGACCACGTGTAGATCTACTAAATGCACTCAGCAAGCTCGGTGAGCGTGAGATTGGATCGATTCTGCTTGAAGGCGGGGGCACACTGAATGGGGCCATGCTGGAAGCGCGATTGGTAGACCGGCTGCTTATGTTCATTGCTCCGAAAATTGTCGGAGGATACGATACGCCAGGCAGTTTCCGCTTCGAGGGAGTTGAGCGCATGAGCCAGGCGATTCAATTACATCAGCTGGAAATTGAGCAAGTTGGAGATAATATTAGCATTGGCGGAATTCCGGTTTGGCCTGAATAAATGAGCTTGTTATAACGAAATAAATAAAGGAGGCGGCAGCATGTTTACCGGTTTGGTGGAAGAAGTCGGTCAGATCCGGCGTATTGGTCGGAAAGGCGAAGCGATGGTCCTGAATATCGGAGCTTCCGCCATCATGAACGACTTGAAGATTGGCGATAGCGTAGCTGTAAACGGGGTATGCTTAACTGCGACAACCCTGGAGGGTGGTGGTTTTACTGCCGATGTGATGCCTGAAACATATCGACACACCAATCTCAGTCAATTGCAATCCGGCAGCAAAGTCAATTTGGAGAGAGCGATGCTCTCAGGTGGTCGTTTTGGCGGGCATATCGTTCAGGGCCATGTCGATGGTACGGGAGTCATTGGCAGCATTACACGTGACCAGAATGCGATTGTTTTCGAGATTAAACCAGATGATACGCAGTTGTTTAAATATTTAATACCCAAGGGGTCTGTAACCCTGGATGGAATCAGTTTAACGGTTGTGCAAACTTCACAGACTGCATTCACAGTATCCATTATTCCACATACGATTGGTGAGACCGTATTAAATGTCAAAAAGACAGGCGATACCATCAATATCGAGTGTGATATTCTGGGTAAATATGTGGATCATCTGCTCCACTATGGTAAGGGACATCAGGAGAACGGTGCAGGTAAGCCGCGAAGTATCAGTGAGGATTTTCTCGCTAACCACGGATTTGCTTGATTCATCCGTTCAATACAAATACAAATATATTGAAATGGAAACTGGAGGGGGACCTATGTCAGAGCAGTCCATTCTGAATTCTATTGAGGAAGCTATCTACGATCTCATGCGGGGAAAACCCGTCATCGTGGTGGATGATGAAGATCGGGAGAATGAAGGCGACTTTATCGCTTTGGCCGAAAAGGCTACACCTGAAGTGATCAATTTCATGATTACAGAAGGCAGAGGTCTGGTGTGTGTTCCCATTACGCAGCAACGTGCTGACGAACTCAACCTGAAACCCATGGTTCAGCAAAATACAGATTTTCATGGGACGGCGTTCACCGTCTCTGTAGATCATAAAGACACCACAACCGGCATCTCGGCACATGAACGCTCCATTACCGTGAAAGGTCTGATTGATCCCGAAGCGAAAAGTGGAGATTTCCGCAAGCCGGGCCACATGTTTCCACTCATCGCCAAAGATGGCGGTGTACTGCGGCGCGCCGGACATACGGAAGCGGCTGTAGATCTCGCCATTATGTGTGGTTCCTATCCGGCAGGTGTAATCTGTGAAGTGATCAAGGAAGATGGCACGATGGCCAGACTTCCGGATCTGCAGGAGATAGCTCGCAAACATGATCTGAAGTTGATCAGCATTCAGGACATGATTCGTTATCGGAATGAAAAGGAACAGCTGGTTCAACGCGAAGTGGCTGTGCGCATGCCAACGGACTTCGGTGAATTCCAGGCGGTTGCTTATACAAATGCGGTGGACAACAAAGAGCATATCGCTTTGGTTAAAGGCGAAATTGACGGTTCCAAGCCTGTTCTGGTCCGAGTACACTCCGAATGTCTCACTGGAGATGTGTTCCATTCTCATCGCTGCGACTGTGGTCCGCAATTCGATGCAGCATTGAAACAGATTCATGACGAAGGCAACGGCGTTCTGCTTTATATGAGACAGGAAGGCCGCGGTATTGGACTGATCAACAAGCTCAAAGCCTACAAGCTGCAAGAGGAAGGTCTGGACACGGTGGATGCCAACCTGAAGCTTGGATTTGCCGCCGATCTTCGTGATTATGGCATTGGAGCCCAAATTCTCAAGGATCTTGGCGTTCGTCAAATTAGGTTGTTAACCAACAATCCACGCAAAATTAAAGGACTCGAAGGTTACGGGCTTGAAGTGGTGGAACGAGTTTCGATTCAGATGGAAGAGAACGAGGATAATACGGTCTACTTGCACACGAAGCAGGCGAAGCTGGGTCATATGTTGAAGTTCGACGATATCGAGCAGAATGAAGAAAAAAACTGAGCAGCTTTTCTGATGGTAAAAAAGAGTTGAAATATTTTGCCCGAAGATCAGCAGTGTACATCATAAAAAATAATTAGGGAGATGACTTGAATGCCACACTTTTTTGAAGGACATTTGGTATCGGAAGGATTAAAATATGGAGTAGTCGTAGGACGTTTTAACGAGTTCATTACTAGCAAATTGCTTAGCGGAGCGCTGGATGCGTTCAAACGTCACGGTGTTCAAGATGATGAAGTGGATGTAGCCTGGGTTCCGGGTGCCTTCGAAATCCCGTTGATTGCACAAAAAATGGCCGAAAGTGGCAAATACGATGCTGTCATTACGTTGGGAACGGTGATCCGCGGTTCAACGACACATTATGATTATGTGTGCAATGAGATGGCTAAGGGTGTAGCCGCAATTAACCTGAAAACAGGCGTGCCAACCATCTTTGGCCTGGTTACGACGGAGAATATCGAACAGGCCATCGAGCGTGCCGGAACAAAGGCAGGAAACAAAGGCTGGGATGCAGCTACTGCCGCTATTGAAATGGCGAACTTGACGAAACAGCTAAAATAGTGCTTATTTAATATAGTGCCCTGCTTTGCGCAGACGAACACGGGAGACCGGATTCGGCGGCTTAGCGGGGGTTTTTATTTTTCTGGCGGGAGGATTCGTCTAGTGACGGTAGTTACATACAAACTGGAGACTTTTGAAGGGCCTTTGGATCTGCTGCTTCATCTGATCGATAAGGCAGAGATTCATATCCAGGATATTCCCATCAGCGATATTACCGATCAATATATGGCGTATCTGCATTCGATGCAGGAGCTGGAGCTGGATATTACGAGTGAATTTCTAGTAATGGCGGCGACTCTTCTGTCGATCAAGAGCAAACTATTACTGCCCAAACCACCGGTAATCGAGGACTTTGAGGATTATGCATATATGGAAGATGAAGATTATGATCCACGTGCAGAACTGATTGCACGTCTGATTGAATATCGCAAATACAAGGGAATTGCGCGTCACTTGCACGAACGGGAGTGGGAACGCAGCCTTATTTTCTCCAAAGAGCCCGAGGATTTGCGACCGTATATGCCTGTAGAAGCACAATCGAATCCGGTCGAGGGTTTGCATACTTCGGATCTGATTGCAGCCTTCCAGAAGGCGCTGCGTAAAGCGGAGAAGCGTACAACCGTAACTCGCATCCAACGGGATGAGATTTCGGTTAAGGATCGCATTCGCGATGTCATCGGTGCGTTGGAAAGTATGGGACCGGGAGGCAGGCTGTTATTCTCCAAGCTGCTGGATAACCAAATTTATCGGCATGAGATTGTCGTGACTTTTTTGGCGGTGCTGGAGCTGATGAAGATGAAGCAGATTGTCTGTTATCAGGAGCGGATGTTTGAGGATATCGTTATGGAGTGGAGAGGGGAAACAAAGAATCATGGATTTTCCGAAATTGAAATCGATTATTGAAGGCCTGCTGTTTTTGTCCGGAGAAGAAGGTCTGAGTATCAAACAAATCGCCGAAATCGTGGATCAACGTACCGAACTGGTGTCGGATGCGATAGAGGAAATGATCGCTGAATTTGCCGATCAGGGACGTGGTGTACAAATTCTTAAAATTGCAGGGGTAGTCCAACTAGGTACGTTACCGGAACATGCGGCTTATTTTGAGAAATTGGCCTATTCTCCATCACGTACCTCTTTATCCCAGGCAGCTTTGGAGACACTCGCTATTGTGGCGTATCGTCAACCTATCACGCGGGTAGAGATTGAGGAAATCCGTGGTGTGAAATCCGAACGCGCCATCCATACGCTTGTGAACAAGGATCTCATTCAGGAAGTGGGACGAGCTGAAGCGATTGGACGCCCGATTCTATACGGCACTACCAAGTCTTTCCTGGATTACTTTGGTTTGGCTTCGCTCAAAGATCTGCCTGAGCCAGGATTGTTTGAAGATTCCGAAAATCTGGAGGAAGAAACTCAGCTGCTCTTTGAAAAATTGGATGTGCAGCATGTGGATCTGGACCTGGACAATTCGAGTCTGGAAGACGATGCAAATACAATCGATATAACTAATGAAGATGATCCTATGGATTCATAAAGTTGAAGCTGGATCGATCCAAAACCGGTACCCTGTCGGGGTGCCGGTTTTTTTGACGTGTTATCGGAATGGATTGCAAGGTGATGTTTCAAAGATTAAATGGAATTTTCAGGTCGGACGTGAATTTTTTCCTATATAGAGTGTCATACTAGACGAGAAAAGAATTGAGGGCTTGGAGGTAAGGCCTGTGTGGATTTGGCTTGGAGGAATCGGCTTGTTGATCGCACTGCTTCTTGTCGCAGTCCTCATCTCGTATGTTCATGTGCATTTTACATTCAGGAAACATAATCATGATGATTATGCCAAGATTACGGTTCGTCTGCTATATGGTATTGTGCGTATTAACTATGAAATTCCCAGCATCGTCTTTCGTAATATGAAGGAAGGTTTTCTGGTGAAGACGGAGCAGCGAATGAGTCATTCGAGGGAAGCTCAGAGCCAAGAGCGTGTTAACAAACGTAAAGTCAAAAAGTGGGCTAAGGATGTAAAAGTCATGCTCAGGGCAACGGAAGCATTGAAGCTCTGGATCAAGCAAACACTTTCTCGTGTACATATGACTGATCTGTCCTGGTCTACCCGCGTTGGCATCGGCGATGCAGCGTATACGGCTGTTCTCATAGGTTGGGTGTGGAGTATCAAGTCCATCATCATTGGATACCTCTCTTATCAAATCCATTTTGAGCAAACGCCAAAGTTACAGGTTGTGCCTGTGTGGGAAGATGAAATGGAGTTCCAAACCGAGCTGGATTGGAAGCTGAAAATTCGGATTACAGCAGTCCTAATCGCAGGAATTACGTTGTTAACCCGGGTGCTCCAGGTTGAGGGAGGATGGCGTATGTGGTTAAAACTTTTAAAAGAGCAGCGGCGCAGACGCAAGCTAAAGCTCAAGAGACAACACAGCAAAGCGCACACATAAGTATGTGAATTAGCGGATATTTTCCACAGTTTGTTCCAACTGGCGGGTTTTATTTTAACGAGTCAGCAGTTTCAAGTTTAGAGGTTTTGTTAAATGGCTGGCTTACATAAGTCCCTTCAACTTTGGGGATGATATGGTTAGATCAAACCTAGCTTAAATTGAAACTGGAGGGAATTTAAATGTCAGATCATCCAATTCAAGGCTTAATGGAAACCGCAATGGAAAATATCAAGGCCATGGTGGATGTCAATACAATCGTGGGCGATGCGGTTGAAACACCTGACGGTACCGTAATCCTGCCAATTAGTAAAGTGGGATTCGGATTTGCTGCCGGTGGCAGTGATTTTCATGTAAATGAAGGAAGCAGCAAAGGGGGAAGCGGGGGAAGCAGTACGACTGAACATGCAAGCTCCGCTTCGGTGGCCTCACCATTTGGAGGCGGAAGCGGGGGCGGCGTATCCATTCGTCCTATCGCGTTCCTGGTGGTTGGCAAACAGGGCGTTCACATCGTTCCGCTTGACAATTCAACTCATCTGTTCGAGAAACTGATCGATTCCACCCCATATGTGATGGATAGAATTCAGGATATGTTCCGCAGTCGGAATACAGCACAAACTCCAGAGTCCGGCATTCCTGTCACACCTGATCCTTCTACGTTCAGCTAATGATTCAGCGAAAATCCCTTCCGCAGAGCATATGCGAAAGGGATTTTTGCTGTTCACTTAGTAGAATGCTGAGGAGAATAAACAAAGGCAACAACATCTCATGAGACTTATCCCCTTGTTCCGCCTAACCTAAACATGAAAAAGATATTGAAGGGGGAAGGCGATTTGCAAAGAGATACGATCTTTACGGTTTTATGTGGATGGCTGTTGTCTGCCATGGTGTACTTGGTTGGAGGGATGGATCACCTGTTTATTGCAGTAACGATTTTTGTGGGGTTGGATTACATGACAGGTGTGTTATCTGCTTGGTACAAAAAGGAACTTTCCAGTAGGGTCGGATGGTGGGGACTTGCTCGCAAGTCACTGACATTTGTATTCGTCATTATTGCTCATCAACTGGATATAGTTTCGGGCAATTCCAACGACTTTATGAGAGATGCCATGCTGATGTTCATCATCGGTACTGAAGGAATAAGTATTCTCGAGAACATGGGAAAATTAGGACTTCCTGTACCGAAATTTATCACTTCTGCTCTTTTCAAGCTTCGGGGTGAGGAAGATCAATCAGAAGGGAAGGAGAAGATGTAATGCTTTCGATTACCAAGGACTACATACCTGTTAATAAATATAGTCGAGCGGGAATGAAACTGAAGGCTAAACGAGGAATTGTTATGCATTATACGGCTTCTCCAGGAGCATCGGCAAGAAACATTAGTACATATTTTGCGAGCTTAGCACAGCAAATTGGGAAAGGTCGTTATGCAAGTGCACATTACTCTGTAGATCGAATTTCCATCTATAATAGCCTTCCAGATGATGAACTTGCATACCATTGCGGGAGTGAGACGTATACAAAGGAAGCTTTATCCCATCTTGGAACGTATCCAAACAATAGCACAGTGGGAATTGAAATGTGTATTGAGAAGGACGGCAGTATTCATGAGGATACATTTAATAACGTTGTAGACCTTGCAGTCTATTTGATTAGTGAACGTGGCTTTCCCAATGTGTTCTTTACACATAAAGAAGTTGTTGGGTGGAAGGAATGTCCATTACCTTGGATCAAAAAACCTGAGGAATATGAAAGATTTAAGCAAGCAGTCAATTCTAAATTAAGTCCACTTAAGGAAGAAGTGGCTACAGAGGATGATGATGATATGAATAAAGTGCTGGATTATGCTCAATGGACTTGGAATGAACTTGATAAATACATAGGAGATGCCTATAACGACAAAATCATTGACGAATGGGCATGGGTGGAGAAAGTACGCAAGAAGAAGCTCACCTACGGGGAATTGCTCATGTTGAAGGTTTTGATTGATGAACGAAGACGCCAAAAAGCTTGAGGGGACGATAAGGTAAAGAGAGGATTATTCGCAACGTTCATTTAACCAATCATTAAAATGAGCTGCGTCTTTCAAAAAATAATAATTTTGTATGATCACAATTTTGGTAGGATGTTCATGCTCATATTGTGAGTGAAACAAGGTTGAATCCACCACTCCAATTACAGAGTGATTTAAATGGTCTGTAACATGTTCTACACCTGCTTGGTTCATATAACCATCCTTTCGTTAAATAGGTCATGTTGAAGAAGGAGATATCTGTGATGTCTCCTACATGTTCTATACGAGTTCAGAGGATGGATGTTAAGCCGTCTGATGTAAAATAGAAAAAAATAGAGCCCCAAGTCCAATGACTTGAGGCTCTACTTTTTTGGCTTCGTTTTCCAAAAAAAACATATATCCGGTCATTTCTAAATACTAAAACTGTGTAGCTACTCTTGTAAAAAAGCGGAAAGCGCTTCATCTGCAAAATCGAGTTCTGCAAAGGCTCTGCACACTTTCTGGAAGGATCTAATGGTATTGGTTTCGTATAAAATGTTAATGGGATCGAAACCTAGCATAACTAGCGAATCAACAAGTTCTGTCTGGTCCACTTCGATATGGTGCAGTGCTTCAAGCATGGTTTCAATGACTGCTAAAAATAGAATTGCTTTATTTACTTGATCCATACGTATTGCTCCCTTCGTTAATTCCTTTTCTCCTGTCATTCTGCCAAGGTCTATTCTTAGAATAAGCAGGGTGAGATGGAAAATAACGCGAAGCACATAAGCAAGCCAATATAAACTAAATAAATCTGAAATGAGGGGGAGAACAAAAAAACAAAATAAAAGGTCAGATGGATTTCAATGAATCTCCCCTAATATGTAAGATTAGGCGTTCTCGTTTACCTCATTGATGATTGAATCAATTAACTCATCATCAACCAATGTACTGGCTTTTTCAAGTGCTGATAAAATGCCTTGCGGATTATCAAAAAAAACATTAAACAGAATGGGAGCGACGTCGTCTATGTTAATTTTCTGAGCTTTAACCATACTAATCAGAGTAACAACGATTTCGTGCCCCTCTACATTGCCTTCCATGAATCTATTTCTTAAGTGAGTTGCCACTGCTTCGGTCTTTGACTGCGAGTACGCCATTACATTCCCTCCAACGATTGAGTAGTCTAAGTAGTGCTCCTCTTTTATGCAAGTCTAAACCAGGTTAGATTAGGAGTTATCTTAACAATAATAAGTCAGTTAGTTCAATTTATCAATAACTACTACAGCAATGAAATTTCACATGAATCCTGTCTATATACAACAAAAAAGACCCTAGAAGAGAGCCCTGCAAAACGAAT
>NZ_AWUK01000016.1 GCF_000499205.1 Paenibacillus sp. MAEPY2 | reverse complement strand
TGATGGTTCAGGTGATTGTGGAGTCAAGGTTGTAGATAAAAAATTATTTATAACAATAAGAATTCAATCACTCATACTGGGAATTGGCCGAGAAGGGTACATTCAAGATTATGAAGAAGAACAGAATAGTAAGTTTCGTGAAGTTTTTGCTCATGAATTAGAACATGCCAAAGATGGTGTAAGTATATATTTGAAATATGGATATAAAGAATATGAATCAATAAGAGCGAATAATGTGACTAATTTAGCATGGCAAATACTTAGCGAATATTCAGCATGCAGAAAAATATCAGAGCGTTTTCATACATTTGATACACATGTGCAAATAAAAATAGAGGGTATAGCAATGAACATGGATAACTGTTTTAAGGGTCAAGAATGGGGGTACACTCCTATTCAATTACTTTATCTTCTTGACTATGCCATAGCGACTAGAAGTGCACATGCAGACGTATCTTCGGGTGAGTTAGTATATCTAGAAACCGATAAAGAAGATGAAAAAGCTTTTATTGCTGCAATGAGAAGCCTATTTATCAAGTACTATGATATTCAACCCCTGAATATGGCCCAGTATGAAGAACTAGGAAATGATTTGATTACGACATATCTAACAATAGTTCATGGTGTAGATCATAATTCCACTGAAGACTATATGCATTTTTTTCAGTAGTTGATCTATTATAGACTGAAGGGTATTTGGGGATTTAACTAACAGGAGTGGGAGGCTAAATTAATTGAGAGCAAATGAAATTGTAGAATACCTTCAGCAATTCATGGATTCGAACTATAAAAAAGTCCTGATTAATGGAGAATGGGGAATTGGGAAGACTAAATATATAAGTGACTTCATTAACGATTATTCTAATACTTGCTATGTATCTCTCTTTGGAAAAAAAGATGTGGATACAGTTATTCAAGAAATCTATTTTCAGATCTTAGATCGTGCTCCTAAAGGAAAATTTAAAAAGAGCTTTAGTTTGGTCAGGCAAAAAATGAATAGTCTCGACATCTCCATTTCCGGAGTATCATTGTCGGTACCAGTCATACAAAACATGCTGAAAGCTCTGAGTAAGGAGTTAACACAAAGAGAGACTTTCATCATTGTATTTGATGATCTGGAGCGGAGACACGATGCTCTAGATATTAAAGAGATTTTCGGATTAATTGATAGTCTTTCTAAAATTGAAAACATAAAGATAGTCATAGTAGCTGCTACGAACCATATTAGTAATGATCATAAAGGTGATTTTGATAATTTCAAGGAAAAAGCAATCGATAGAGAGTATACCATTGATGAATATGCTAAAGATGCACCTAAGGCAATATTGGGAGATGAGGTATGGAAAGTTGTTGAGAATATTTCTAGAAATCTTAAATTTAGAAATTTAAGGACTTTTGAGAAAATACGCAATTTTATAGATGAGGTAACTCAGATACTTGGAGAAGAACAGTTCACAGATAAATTTACGAGGGCTGATCTTTATCGTATGTGCTTTGCCATTGTATTCTTTAGAGTTGAGCACAAAGGGGAAATGGTGCTTTTAGATTCTAATCCCAAGAATGAACTTTTTAATACAATGTATAGTATAGATAACGGGGATATACTTTATCTATCTCACCATATCTTAAAGGATTCACTTGAAAATGATATGTGTAGAGGAGTTTTCCCTCATATAAAAAATTGGTTCGAGACAGGTTCTTATTCTAAAGAAGATATAACAAGCTTAATAACTAATATAAATAATCATCAAGAGGAACCACATAACTTCTATTCTTCAGAGTCACAGGTAGAGGTGATGATTGATAATACCCGTTCCTATATTCGTAACCTAAAGGGAAATGAAAAAATTACTGATATTATTGCAAATCTGACATCAGCACTCTCGTGGTGTGAGGTTTTATCAGTTAATTTTGGTATCAGCGAAAATGAAATAATTGAATTAATTCAACCAAATATTTTATTTGGTGTTAACGGTAATATATCAAGAGTGAAGACGTAAGGAAAATAATTTCAAAAATTAAGGATAGGTATAGATCTGAGTATATTAGAAAGACGGCTTCTAATGTAAACCTCCAATTTAACAGTTGTGAATACAATAATATTGAAAGTCTCAATGGCCTGCAAGATGCTGTTATGTCTAATACGGATGAATTGATCAAGATAGAAATCTCAGAATTCATAAAACAAAAGCAGTACTTCTTTCCTTTACCTACAGGTAAGATAACTGAAGAACATTGGAATTGGTGCAACCTTGTTTATGGATTAATAACTCGGATAGAGAGATACTGGAACATAGAAGACTTCTATAACCAGTTTAAATCTACTATTTATTCTTTGGCGGATAAAACTGGTGATAGAATGCTGATGCATCGATTAAATATACTTTTTGATGAAAATCGTAAAAACCGTTACTGATAGCTAATCAATCAGGTAAAGAACATACAAATATCATTTTGAAAGCGATACCTTCGGTATTATGAAGTAATTGGTATGAACACCCTAAAGACTTAGGGTGTTATTTTTAAAATTCAAACTAATGTTGGTTGTATTCTAAGCCTAGAAAACTCCTATTAAGTGAAGGTGAGAATGAAAGGTTTGAGATGGGGTACTCAAATCTTCTCATTATACCCCCGCCTAAAATCATTTAAAGAAGGAGTTTTTTAATATGGCAGTAAACTTTAATATCCGCTTAGTAACATTTATCCCTCATGCTGAAGTATCTTCTCCGGTACAGTATGCTGCACCAACCTATTAGTAAAAGAGATGGAGGCCAATTTAAGCATTAAGCTTTTTTTAAATTTGACAGTACAATGATGAATTCATAAAATGATATTGCTGCAAAATACATAAATGATTTAATTTAATTCAGTCTATAGATTGGAATGGGGGAGAGGTACGGGTGGCCACAAGTAATCATCAATCTGCAGGCGAGTTAATTGCTGCAGTAAGAAAGCAAAACGGTTTAACAATAACGAAAGCTGCTGAGTTGGCTGGTATATCATCATCAACGTTTTCACTCGCTGAAAAGAACAGCACCCAGCACCCAGCGACATACGATACGCTCTATAAGATTGGTACAGCATTAGAAATTGATCCAAATACATTGATTCAATTATCACCACATCTAGAAATTGAGAAGGCTCCAAAAGTCGCTTTAATTACGGGGGAATCGAACGAACCCAATGTCATTCTTGCCCGACGTGTTAAAGAGTTACGTAAGAGCAAAAACATGACCCAGCGTGACGTCCGTAAAATTATAAAAATGTCGGAGATACGCTTCAGTCATATTGAGCTAGGTAAGTATATGCCGGATGAAAGCAAGCTGAACCTTCTAGCTGAAGTGCTTGAAACATCCGTGGATTATCTAAAGGGTATTACTGATCAACCATAATGAATTATCTATTGGACTCGTATTTTTTTCATCGAGTCTTTTTTTGTTCTGGTTTAAACATTTATCAATGAGATAACTGGGCTGCTAATTACAAAGATCCAATTAATTTATGTATGAAAAAAAGGACTCTTTGTGATCATTCAGAACCTAGTTGTAAATAATGAAATACATTTTTTGTCGAAATTGCTGTTAAAATCTTCCCAGTCTAGTATAATAGTTATGCGTATATAGAACTATGATTGTTGAAAAGTGTACACGTTCAGAGGGCGAGGAAGAATAATAATGACTTACGGTTTACAAGTGGCCATCTCTCTTGTGTTGTCTACGCTAGAGATTACAACTATTTTTATTCTGACGTTTGTACTCTTTCGTTTCAATATTAAGCGTTATTTCATGTCTATGCTTTTAATTGGTGCGGTACTCTCATATTGCTCATATGAGATTAGAGAAGGATTTCAACTTCCTCTATTGTTTGATACGGGATTCCAAGTGTTAGCCATCTTTCTGACGTTTCGGTTTATTTTCCGAGTGGGTTATTTCTACTCATTTGCCATGACCATAAAAGGTGTAGCATTATATATGGTCATTAATTATTTAGCTAGTAAGTTAATTCTTTTTTCGATTGAAGATGCTACTTCAGCCCTTCATATTAGCTCATACATATTACAAGTCTCATCCGTATTATGTGGTTTACTTGTTTCATTTCTAATGAGAAGATTTAATATTGGTTTTTCATATGTTCCCTTTTCATATAAAGAAAGAGTGATTTACAAAGGTGTAAATAAGCAAATTTTGTTTACAGGAATGTTGGCGATCTTAGCATTTCTCGCTTCTCTCATTAGTATATATTTTCACTTAGATACAATGTTATTAGTCTCGATGGTTGTCATGTTGCTGTTATTTATTGTCATGATGAGATTGTCCTACGTGAAAGAATATAATGAAAGTCATGAGGGAGTAGACGTAAATATCTATGAGGATTGAAGTAATTGCTGATCGTATTGCATCCTGGGTCGTTCTTTATAATGACAAAGAAAAAGTATTTGGCCGTCATGTGACAAAAGATAATTTGATGTATTCATTAATCAATTCCATGAACAATATGAGTATTATTGTGCTTATCGTTTTGTTAGGTGTGCTTCTGAACGATCTGAAGTTGCTTATTCAAACAATGTGTTTGTTTGGGATTTTCAGATTTTTTACTGGTGGTCTGCATTTGACCACTCCACTCCAATGTATTGTGGTTTCCACATTCATCATTTTAGTAGCAGGATATCTTCCTTTGCCTGGAATACTTCCAATCTTAATGTGTATCATAACGTTAGGGCTCACTTTACGGTTTGCTCCAGCATCCGCTAGTAAGCATTCCATTCAATTGACCGCGAAGAGAGCTATTGTCTTCAAAATTATAGCTTCTCTGATTGTCATAACTACTTCGCTTTTTCAAAATGATCATCTTATTACAGTCATGTTTCTCCAAAGCTTGACTTTAATCCATTATAAAACTGAAGGGAGGTGTAGGCGTGTTGAAAGCAAAGCGATTCATCGCTAGATACGCTGCAGTAACGATTATGATGGGGACTGTGTTTTTTGTAGCTACCTATAAATTCTTTCTGTTTGAACCACCAGCTCCGGATAAAAAATAGCTTCATTTAAGAGAGGAGGATAGCGTTGTTAAGCCTCTCTTAGATAATACATAATTAGGCGAATAGGAGAGTGGTGACATGTCGGACGAAGAAAGACAAATCGAGTATATAGACCGTTTACTAGTCTTCAAGCTCGATGAAAAGACCAACGAAACCATCCCCAAACTTGTTGTTCTAAACGATATTATCTTTTTCTCAACGGATGATATTGATGGTAATCGAATTTGGGCGATTACGGATAAAGACGATAAGTACCTAATACGGAGTTCATTGAAAGAATTGAGCTCTCTGCCAGGCTTTTATAAAACCGATCGATCTTATGTGGTTAACTGGAGCCAGGCAAAGGGATATGATCCAAAATGGAATCAACTCATATTTAAGACATCGGCCAAGAAAGCTAACGTTGGTGGTAGCTACTTTAAAGCCCTTAAACCTAAAATTCTGGCTTTGCCAAAACTATAAAAGCACTCCTCATAAGGAGTGCTTTTTTTCATATCATTATGAGCAGAGTGAATAAACCTGTCGCATTATACAATATATTAACCTAGAAGTAAAGATAAGTTTACAGCTGTAAAGTGGCATGGTAGAACACTTCTTGCGGTGTTAGACTAAGTACATAGTTTTATACATTGTGTACATGGATTAGGGAGGTAGTTGTTTTGTCGTTGTTAGCATTAGTTTACGATCCAGATCAGAATGGGCAACTCACTAATATCCGTATGGAAGACACCTTATATATAGAATCAGTAAATCGCACGATCACATTTCATCATATAAACGGAAAGGCATATAAATCACCACAACGCCTTGAAGATTTTGATAAAAGTACTCTTTTGAAATATATGAAGCTTGTTCGCCTGGATCATCGTAATTTTATTAAAGTGTCGGCGATTCAACACTTTGTTAAAGAAACAGGGATCGTATATTTCGATGATGACCCCAATGATAGTAGTCTGATAGGTCATGTCGCTGAACGCAATCGTGAGTTCTTAGATTTAACGCTGCAAACAAAAGACGAACCATTAGAGTTATTTGCACTTGTTATCGATGATATCCAAAATGAATTAATTAACATCAATATCGATGACTGCCTACTCATTGAGACAGTAAATCGCACAATCACATTTCATCATAAAAACGGGACTACCTATCAGGCTCCACAAAAAATGAAAGACTTCTCCAATAGCCGGTTCTTAAAGAAGAATCGTATGCTTCGATTAGACCACCGGAATTATATTCAACTAACATACATCCGGGTTTTTGATATAAAAAATGGACTTGTCTACTTTGAGGAGAAACCAAAACCATGGAGTAAAAAAGCCCATGTGGCGGGTAAGAACCGAGCTTTTCTTGAAATGCAGTTACAGATGTCTGATGAGGATCTATTAATCGTTAATCGATAAAATCAACTAATTATACCTAGGTTTGGAGTGAGGGATAAATGGATAAGAAGATTCGAGTATTAATAGCAGAGGACATACCACAACAGTCGGATATATTAATACATCATTTAGAGTCGATGGGGAATGTTGAAGTTAAAGGGGTTGCCAGGGATAGTCAAGAGCTACTGAATGTAGCTATTGAGTTGAAGGATGAGTTGGATGCGTTAATCCTTGATATTGAGTTAGGCGACGGACGATCCGGTTTGGATACCTACATACGTCTACCTTATCGTGGCGTAGAGTTACCGGCCATATTAGTTACTGGTGCCAACCCAGAGGCTCCGGAAACGTATGATGTGGGAATTATTGATGTTGTTGGTAAACCTTACACTTTTGAACGTATTCAAAAGGCTGTGGAAAAGCTAGTAGAGCACCTACAGTACAAACAGTACATTCAAGACGGAGGAATCATGGTCCCTATATATGATGCATTAAAGATCGTGCAGATACCGTTGTCTGAGGTTCTATGTATCCAAGCTAGTAAAGAACATAAGCATCAGCTCGTACAGACCCTTTTAGAAGAATATCACTCACATATTTCCTTAAAAGTGTATCTCAACTTTCTATTGCCGCATCATTATCATCGGGTTGATCGCTCTACTTTAGTTAATCTCCGGGCGGTTAAAGAAATTCACCAGAATTCTATTGTGTTTAAAGGAAGCACTTTTGAATTACAGCGCCCTGATGTGAAGAATGATAAAAATTTACTTACCGCTTGGTCTCATGCTCAAGTAAGATAAGTTATCGGATGTGATATTGCAATGATACCTGGATTAACAGCTCGTAAGAAACTAGACAAGCAAGTCATGTTACCCATTTTAGTTATTATTATCGTGATCTTTGTTTTCAATGTGATATCCGCAATCGCTTTTCTGAACAGCTCTGTAAATAAACATGTAAAGGATACATTAGACTGGATTGCTACTGTCAGCGGATTAGCTACAAATATTAATGCTTCTACGAATAAGTCGTTGGAAAATGAGTTGAACGATCAACTCAGTTCAAAGTCTTCTAAACTAGTAGAGGATCTTGCTCGTGAGGGGAACGCTTTAAATAATGGAAAACTGACGAAAATGGTCTACAACTATTCCTTAAATGGTGCCTACGTTGTACGCCCGGTTGATCAAAAACCATCTGTAGTGCATGCTGTTAACCCTAAGATATGGGATGAACTGGTCGATATAGACCCAAGAATAAATAGCGTGGGGTTCTACGAAAGCGTATTAAATCGAGATCTAACCAATTTAGAAGGATCATTTGTAGATAACGTCTGGGTTAGTCCATACATGCTTATGCCCGATGGAGAGTACCTTAAACTCACAGTTGAACATGTTTCTTTACGAAATGAATTTGTCTTGACTGTTGATGCCGGCATTGTTACAGCACAGGCGGTTAATCTGGTGAACTCCAATAAAATGATAGAGAGTATTCTTGGCAGCAGCCCAAGCATTGAAGAGGCCGCAGTGATAGACATCCATGAATATTTAAACCGAGAAACGCTTTTTGAAACAGATAACAATGAAATTCATCCAACAGTTTACGGAAAGTATACTTATGCAGATAAGACGGATGAAGATTATCTTATAGCACTACTCAAATACAATAAAAGTATTACCGTTCCCTTCAGTAAAAATGGGGATGAATGGACGAAGGCATTTCTCCCTATCAATAACGATCAAGCAGCCATTGTTGTCTTTAATGCGGATAGTAAGCAGGCTTTATCTAGGATTGTAACCTGGTTATCCATTATATCGAATTTATTAGCAATCGTTGCCATTGGTTTTAGTGTTTTTATTGTTGTGCAGAAAAGACTAAAACCAATCAAAAAGCTGGAGTCGCATTTGAAAAAGGTAGCTGCAGGGGACTTCTCTGGAACGGTACAAATCAACGAGAAGAATGAACTCGATTCCCTTGGTGAAATCATAAACGATATGACCAGCAGTATGGCTAAGATGATCGACAAACTAAACCAAACGGCTGCTGAAGATGTAAGATCGACTGAGCAAGTTTTTATAGAGAATATGGAGTCATTAATGATTTCAATGGATTCCTCACGACATGATATGCGTAATCACGTAAATGTTTTGCATGGGCTAATTCAATCTAAACACTTCCAGGAAGCACAAGATTATATGGAGGAGATCTATAAGGATTTAAAAGAAATTGATTTAACCATCAAAACCAAAAATCCGTATGTAGGTCAGCTTATTCGGAGTAAAGTAAAAGTAGCAGAGTCCAGAAAAATTGACTTTGATGCAGAAATAGATTATGAGACATTCGAAGAGGTTAAGAAAATAGATCTTAGCAGATTGATCTCTAATCTTATTGATAATGCTTTCGATGCAGTGCAGTTACGGGGAAGTGATCGGAAGGTGTTTTTCTCCTTACGCAAAAAATATGATTCATATATTGAAATCATTGTCATTAACAATGGTCCGGAAATTGAAGAGGACGTAAAGGCCAAATTATTCGAACGAGGCTTCTCTACCAAACCTATTGATGTAACTAACACAAATGGTGATAATTCTACAACAAGTGAAAGAGGCTTTGGATTGGCGATTGTTCAGGAGATTGTAAAACAATACAACGGAGAACACAAAGTGGAATCTAATGAACAAGCCACTTCTTTCTTCATAATGCTAGATGTTAGAAAATCAACGAAAGACAGCTAATGAACTGCGTAATTGCGAAACAATGGTATTTAAGGACCTGCCCAAGAGGAAGGTCCTTTTTCTCTACTTGTTTTTACTCTAATGCAATTCGAAGAAGAATATAATAATTGGCAATCATGTATGACATAAGGATTATATGAGATATTTGCTTACGATTTTTATGAGCGTTCATCGTGACCAAGATGTTTTTATCCTGATGAATAGTTATTTATCCGGACGAAAACCTGTACATTACTCTCTTTGAATTTGGTAAAATAGTCCTTGTAGAGATGACATGAAGCGTGCTTTATCGTCATTTAAATTATTCGACAAGATACTTAGGTACTATATATATTGTATGAATGTAATTGATCATGGAGGGAACGGGAAATGAATTTAACAATCAATGAGAAAGTAAGAGCACTGACCAATCAATATCAAACGGACGACCTATATAGTATTGCTTATGGTGAAGGAATCACGATTAATCCAGATCCCATCGATCTTCCAAAAGGAATCGTTTTGGGAATGGCGGCTGTATGCAACGGATACCGAAGTATTTACTTACAGGAAAGCCTAAACGAAGTTGAAAAGCAACAAGCCATTGCACGGGCCCTGGGAATGCATTTGTTGTATTTGCGTGATATGAAACCGACAGTGATTGCTGTAATGCAAAATGCGACTGATGAGCAGCAGGAGAATATCATCTCCTTTGCGGATTCTTTGTTACAACAAATGAGAAATATCGCTTAACTGCATAAGAAGTATCTCAGGATCCGTGCTCAGTATGAGCGCGGATTTTTCTTTCTCCAGTGTGAGCATATCCAGCTCCAACTAAAATACTGCACGAATAGGGGAATGAACATGACGATAGCCAAATACTTCTATGTATGGGTTGATGAAACCCAATCCATTCAAAAGTTAATTGTGGAAATGGAGGAATTGGAACATACAACATATCAAGATCTGCAGATGCTTGGCTCGATTATATCAAAGAATGATGAATTTGCCGGTCTACCGGAAAATAAACTACAGATATTTAAGATATGCGGAGATGGAAGGATGATCGAAATTACGAAGGATATTCGTGATGATTCGGCTGCATTACATAGAGAAGCAGCAATGACGACATTACATAAGCTCGGTTTAACATCACGTTATCAAGGACATAAATTCTTAGTAGAGGCAATGTCGGTTCTTTATTATAAACGAAACATAAGTAGTACCTTGCTTTACAAATTAATTGCTGAACAGCAGAATACAAGTCCAGCTAATGTTGAACGTTCCATAAGGCACTCTATTATTACTACATGGGGGAAGATAAAAGGCAGAGAGAGTTACTTTCAGTCTGTATTTCCTGGATATGAGCGTAAACCTACTAATCGAGAATTCATTATTAGCCTAAACAACTACATCCGATCAGGAGCAGTGAGTGAGAAGGTTTAAAAATATATAATTAAGGCCACCCTAGGTCAAGTGTTGACGTAGGGTGGCCATTCATTTATTACAATGCATCAAGCAATCGAGTAATGATTACAGCTGTTTCTGCTCTGGTCACTGTTTGTTTTGGACGCAAAGTTCCATCTTTATAACCAGACATGATGCCCGAGGAGACAGCAATTGCCAATCCTTCTTTAGCCCAAGTAGAGCTGCTGAGCTCATCTTTAAACTTGGTAAGATCAGCTGGTTTTCCTACTTTACCTGCTTTAACCAGTATATCGGCAACCATACTTGCTACTTGTTCACGTGACATTCCTTCACTTGGTTTAATAGTGTTATCAGAGTATCCCTTGATAAGGCCTATCTGTAGAGCAATTGAGAGCTCGTTTATGTACCAGGCACTAGAGTGAACGTCAGTGAAAGTTGTTTTGTAACTCTCAGTATTTTCAAGCTTCAGAGCACGAACCAGTAGAGATATAAACTCAGCTCGAGTCACTTTTTGATTTGGTTTAAACGATCCATCTTTATACCCTTTAATAGTTCCATCAGATACTAATCTATTAATAGACACATTTGCAAAGTGGTCTCTAGAAAGGTCTTTGAATTGCATGGGTAAAGGTTCGATTAGTGTAGGCTGCTGATTCGTTTCTGTTTCTGTTTCAGTTGAAGTCGAGCTCGTATCAGGTGGAGTTATGGTTGTTGGTGTTGTTACACCAGTTCCTGATGGAGAAGCATTAGAACCGCTAGATGATCCACCGGCACCACCCCCATTGGAACCAGAGTCAGGTGTTGGTTCAGGTATAATTACAACCTCAACAGGGGCTGTCACCACTTTTAATTTAGCGGGTTCACTACGACTCCCTCCTTTGTAAGCATACACATAGTAATCGTACTCCGTGTTTGCTATTAGACCTGTATCTATGGCTTCCAGATCATGACCATAGTAAACCAACTTTGCGTTTTTTGGGATGATATCTGAATGGTCACCACCACTGTAAACACCGTAATTTGTTGCTCCATCAACTTCTGTCCAGCTTAAACTTACAGACGAGTAAGTTTTCCCTGTTACTTTAAGAGAGGGGATAGGAATAGGGATTTCATCCATCAGTTTTGTTATAGCCACTATATTCGAACGTGGCCCTTCAATGTCGCCTTGTATAGCCGATACTTCATAACCATAAGTCCAATTTGATCGAAGTCCCCAGTCATGGAACGAAGGGGAGGTAACTGTTTTTACATAATCCGTATCTCTATATACTTTATAACCAGATGCTCCTTCCACAGCATCCCAAGATAAATCTACGCCAACTTGATCATTCGCCTGCCACTGCAAATTAGTAGGTAAGGGAATTAATGCACCTTCAGTTGTAGCTACTACTCGACTCACTGTACTGGTTAGATCTCCACGTTTAGCCTCTACAGCGATTGTGTAAGTTGTACCTTTGCGCAGATTTGTAAAAATGTATTCATGATCTGAAATTACTTGACTTTCAAAATAATTTGCGGCAGATCCAGTAAGGTATAGTTTGTAAGAAGTGGCATATGGCACTTGGTCCCAACTTACCTTGATCGAGTTTTCACCAATTACAGTCGCTATAGTATTAGCAGGTTGTTCAATTCGTTCAAGTGTCGTCGTTAATTGGACCGTAGCAGGCTCACTCTCCAAGACACCATTTAAAGCTACCACACTATAAGTATAAGTTTTATCTGGTTCGATTCCCGCTTCATGCCAAATCAGCTTTTCATCAGGAAGCTTAGTTCCTACGTAAAAACCGTCTCTGAAAATATTATATCCTGTTGCCCCAGGGATGGGTTCCCAACTAAATCTATTTGGATTAGATTCGGGATCAAGTGTATTAATTGTAGGTTTAGCTAAAGGAGCAAATGTTACCTCTAAAGTGGCAGCTGCACCTAATTCTACTCCGTTAGTGGCGTAGACTTGGTAAGTGTACGTATTACCCAGAGTCAGCCCTGTGTCTTCAAATGAAGGGGTCTCTTGACCAGAGTTTTGAATCGTCTGAATAACTTCACCATCTCTAGTTACTTTATACTCCGGTGCATCAAGATAACTCCAGGATAAGAGCAAACTTGATTCCGAGGTAATTTCAGACTTAAACTGAGTTGGAGCATCGTATGTATTACCTGTAGTCACAAAATTAAGGATCTGTGCGTCAGCTGAGGCTACCGGTAGTTTCATTACCTCAGTCGACCCAACAGCAAGCAAGGATGTTGCTAATATTGTAGCAGATACCTTCTTCAACTTCCCCAATCTAATCTTCCTCTCGCGTTCATATTTCTACTAGATGTGTTCTCTACTGTTTTGGCAGCTCATTTGTTAAAACAAACCATGGTTGAGGAGCTATTGGCCTCTGTTTTATTGAAATACATAAGGTAATATATCACAATATTTAGGATAAAGGTAACAATTTGAAATTGGAATATAGGAAAAAATACTCACATAATTTATTTAGATTGTGATAAGGAATAGACGTGAGGGAAAAGAAGTGATAACTTAATGTATAACATGATTTACATTTTATAAGGGGTTGTTGTACAGTGGATAAGCTCGTGAAACTCGTTATTCAAAAGGGGATCTCCCTTCAAAGCCGATTTTCATACCAGGTCAAGGACCAGTTAGTTGAATACAGTATCTCAGATATCTTGTTTGATTATAAAAAAGCTGCAACCCTACAGGAGTATAAAAGTACATTGTCACATATGAAAAGTGGGGTGTCTAAAGAGTTAGCACTTGGACTCTTAGAAGGGATAGGCCAGCGTAATGCAATCATTAAAGTTCTTGGTATTGAGAAATACAGCCGACTTGAGTATACGACGATGACTATGGGCCTAAGTGATCAACCGATATCATTTAAAGTTATTCACCCAAAACCAGCCATATGGTGGATTCAAAAAAAGGGGGACAAATGTTTTCTCTATCCGGAGGGTGAGATTGATCCAGAAGCGATGACTGTACAGGAGTTTTTCAAAAAGTTATGCGCTAACTTTGACCCCGATGACATTGAGATCGACTTTGTCGATTCAGCCACAGAATCCTGATACTAAAAACCGACCCTATCTGAGGGTCGGTTTTTTAACGTTAGATTGTTGAACTTGTCATTGTTCTCTTCCAGGTTATGATTTGACATATCTAAAAAAATGGAGGTTTTCGAATATGAAACTGGCTATTATCGGCGGTACTCAGACAGAAACATTTAAACAGATTGGAAAAAAATATGGGCTTGATGTGAATCATCACCACGGTCTCTGTAAGCGAAAGGTTGAGAAGCAACTCGAGCCTCTAATCCGGAAGAGTGATGTAATTATCATTTTGAAGGGGGCACTGCAACATGTGTCTATGTGGAAGGCAAAAGATCTAGCAAAAGAGTACAACAAACTATTGGGGTTTCATGATGGTAGAGGCGCTACCGGAGCTATTGAAGAAGCCCTGTGTCTGTTAGGTACAGTAAGAGGAAATCAATAAAACCTTTCCAAAATGTAAATCATGGTGTACAATTATGTGCGTTGTGGATTACACCATTTGTTCTTATGAAAGAGGCGTTTATTTTGATGAATCTTGAGGTCAGCGAAGGAATGATTGAAATCTGGATAAAACAAGGCAATTTGCTTTGTATACGTCCTCTGGGGAGTAGCCAACCATTCTACGGAAATATTATCTCTAATGTTGATCAAAGATTAATTCTTTATAACCAGGATCGGAGAACAGTTCAGAACTACGATCTTCAAGAAGTAGAAATTAAACCATGTTCACCAACGTACTTAGTTTGAAACAACAGGAGCGTACTATTAATGAGAGGGGTCCTACCAACAAAAAGCGTAAAACATACGCTAAGCAAATGCCCAAGAACCAAATTACCAAACAACTTCAAACAACTATATAAAGAATGGAAATCCAACCTTTATAGGGACATTCTTAAAATACCAAAAACTACTTTTTATAAATTAGTAAAGGAGTACGAAGCGAAGAAAAAAGTATAAAAAGAACTGTCTTAAAGGACAGCTCTTTTTATACTTTGCTACAATATTTAGACTTAATATAAGCCCGTTCTCCTTCGTATATGATTTCATACCAACCAGTAACAGAGCCAGCTATATCGAACTGATCTCCTTTATTCGCTTTCCCTAATTGTTTAGATGTATCAGAAGTTTTCTCATAAATGTAAGTGTAGTTTTTCACTCCGTCTACAATAATCTGACCAACACTCTTGATTTTTGATGTAGTTTTTCCTGTTTCCGATTGCCCCTTATTAGCACTTACATTTAATCCATCCATTTTAAACAAGTTGGCTTCTTTTAGTCTTCGGTTAATTAATCCTCTAAGCACGATACCCTTTGACTTATTCCATAAAGGAAGCTCTTGATAAGCTTTTTCGTAATCCCCTTTATTAAGGTATTTTAAGAGAGCAGACTTGGAAAAATTATCAGCTCCCACATTAAAAGTGAAGGATACGAGGGCTTCATACATAGATTGTGTAATGCTTTGCTTCACATAAGAGTTAACTTCCCTTTCAAATTCAACAAGATCCGCCAATAGTAATTTTTCGGCTTTCTCTTTTGTAACTGTTTGTCCAACCTTCACATTCCTGGTATGACCATAGCCAATAGTTAATGTCCTTTGACTTGATTTTCTTTAGTAATTGTCACCTTCGGTTGTAGATCATCGTATGCTTTGGAAGAAAATCCTTCAAAACTTTTAATGAGTTCAATGCCTGATTGTGAGATTTTCATATTTCCCCTCATATTTCCCCCTCCTTTTTTTAAAATCGTATATACTGCTTAGATTCCTATAAGTGGAGATGCTTGTGAGATATAAACCACCTATAAACAAAAAAAAAGCCCCCATTTTGAAACTGCCCCGTGAATGTTAGACACCAAACTAACATTTGCGGGGTGTTTTTATGTACAAATTTACATTCGAAAAGAAATTAGAAATTGTTCAAAGATATTTAAATAATGAGGGAGGTTATAAGTCCCTCGGTAAAATATATGGAATTTTCGCATAATCTCATTAAAAAATGGGTTCTACAGTATCATTATAATGGTGAGGAAGGGCTTATTAAAAGCTATACAAACTATACAGTTCAGTTTAAACTAGACGTACTTAATTATATGAACGAACAAGGGACGTCTCTGTATGAAACAGCAGCCATTTTCAATATTTCAGCACCTAGTACTATTTTGGATTGGAAGCTGAAACTTGAAACGGAAGGATTAGATGCCCTTAAATCGAAGAAAAAGGGGCGTCCATCCATGAAAAAAGAGACAAAGAAATCTATTCAACCAGTAGAGGGATCATTAGAGGCCTTACAGGCAGAAAACGAACGATTACGAATGGAGAATGCCTACTTAAAAAAGTTCAATGCTTTAGTTCAAATGCAGGAAAAATTACAAACAAAATCAAAGCGCAAGTAATTTTCGAACTAAAGGATGAGTATGAGGTAGTGGATTTAGTTGAAGTCGCTGACATTCCACGCAGCACGTATTATTATTGGGAAAAACGGGTAAATCAACCTGAAAAATATGAGAAATTAAAAGAAGCTATCAACGAGATCTATCATGAATATAAAGGTCGTTATGGGTATCGTCGTATCACGAAAGAGCTAAAAAAAAGAGGGTTTCAACACGATCCCAAAACCATCAATCGGTTAATGAATGAAATCGGTTTAAAATGCTTGGTACGCATGAAGAAGTACCGTTCTTATAAAGGAAATGTAGGCAAAATCGCTCCGAACGTTTTAAATCGCGATTTCTCTGCCGAGAAAATGAATCAAAAATGGGTAACTAATGTTACAGAATTCCACCTATTTGGTGAGAAACGTTACCTCTCTCCAGTACTGGATTTGTGTAATGGCGAAATAATAGCGTATACCGTCATGAAACGTCCGGTTTACAAATTGGTGGGCGATATGTTAGACCAAGCGATTGAACATCTTCATCCAGGAGACCAAGTAACTCTGCATTCAGATCAAGGTTGGCATTATCAAATGAAACAGTATCAAAAAACATTAGAATAGCATCAAATTACACAGAGCATGTCTCGAAAGGATAACTGTTTGGATAACGCAGTTATGGAAAATTTCTTTGGCTTATTAAAGTCTGAACTCCTTTATCTACAGGAATTTGACAGTATTGAACACTTTTGAACGGGAATTAGCGGACTATATTTACTATTACAATCACAAACGAATGAAGGCAAAATTAAAAGACCTGAGTCCGGTAGAGTACCGAACTCAAGTCTTAAAAGTTGCATAAATAATATTTGTCTAACTTTAATGGGTTAGATCATTTGGGGACTTTCTTTTTGTTTAAGGTTCTGATATTCCGTTAGCTAAAGCCAATAAGAAAATCCATATTGATAGTAGGATAAAGAAAACCGTATTAGAAAGAATACTAAATACCATTAAAGGTTTATCTTTCGTTTTAATTCCTAATATCATTGATACTATAAATCCTATATCGATTATTAAATATAGAATGATCCACACCCACAAATTCGAATTAGGGAATTGCCTTCCCACCATTAATATTACAATCGATGCAACTACCAATAGCACAGTGAGAAGAATTGGATTAATACCTTTTCTGGTTCCTTGTGTTTGTTCACTCATATGTATTCACCTCTCTGTTATCTTAACAAAATATTGCTCTCGCCTCACAAAAAATCTAAAACAAATTAGATAAATAGTCAAAGAAAAACACAAAAAAACCCACCTACGATTAGGTGGGAAAAAATTTCAGTTTGCTTATATGAGCGATTTTGGTGGTGTTATTAGCAGCCTTATGCGATTCCTTTTGCAACAAATACCGCAATAAGAACGCCTGAACCAGAAGGTCTCAAATGTATTATCGTTGTTAAACCATCCACTTTTAACCATAAATAGTTTAGCGTTGTAAATCCGCAATTTCGGGACTGAACCCCTTTGTATAATTTCTTAGAATTTTTGATAAAAAATAGATAATTAATTGATAAAATTGGTCCATAGGATTGGAGGATAAAAAGTTGAAAAATACAATTTTAATCGTTGATGATGAACCAGATGTAGTCGATTTGCTAAAAGACTATTTTGATATAAATGATTATTTGACGCTAACAGCAAAAAACGGAACTGAAGCTATCAAACAAGCAGAAAAACAGCCAGAGTTGATATTACTTGACATTAATATGCCTGACTTTGATGGACTTGAAGTCTGCAAAAGAATCAGGGAATTTGTTTCTTGTCCAATACTGTTTTTGACAGCAAAAGCAGAGGATACTGACAAAATAAACGGCTTTGCTGTTGGTGGTGATGATTATATTGTGAAACCTTTCAGCATAGTTGAGCTAGGAGCACGGGTCGCAGCACATATAAGACGGGATCAGCGTCAAGTGAATAAAGATAAAGCAAAATTTGAAGATAGGCTTGTTATCAACTTTACAACAAAGGAAGTTCACTTTCAGGGTGAAAAAGTTACGCTAACCAAAAAGGAATTTGAAATTATTGAATTCCTTTCATTGAACAGCGGTCAGGTTTTTGATAAAGAACGAATTTATGAGAGTCTTTGGGGATGGGATAGTGAGGGGGATAGTTCTGTAATTGCAGAGCATATTCGAAGGATTCGAGCAAAGCTCTCTGCTGTTGGTTCTAAGCCCTATATCGAAACAGTATGGGGAGTGGGATATAAATGGGTAAGATAAAAAAAGCATTTCAGAATATGCCGATTTCTTTCAGTTTTATGATATTTATGCTTGGGTTTGGATTAATTGCTACCCTGCTGTCTGTTAAAACCTTGGAGTACACAGGAGGACTAGCTCTGGATCTTCAATGGTCATATTTACGTTCAGGAGTAGTACCTTATACTTCTGAGATAGATGAGTCCGGTGAAGTTATTAAAACTTATGACACAACAAATGTGACAGAATATTTTACACCCACAGATAAGCTTTTGTATATCATATATCAGGGACTTCCCTTTGTCTTAATCCCCATATTTGCTATTTGCTCTCTGGTTGGTGTTCCGTTGCTTTTCTATAAATTAAAGTTGAAAAAGCCAATGGAATTAATGATTTCTGGGGCTGAAAAAATATCAAACAATGATTTAGATTTTGAAATCGAGTATGATACTAAAGATGAAATGGGGAAGCTTTGCAACGCCTTTGAAAAAATGCGTTCCTCTTTGGATAAAAATAATCGTATCATGTGGAGAGCAATGGAAGAGCGAAAAAAACTGAATGCAGCCTTTTCTCATGATTTAAGAACACCTTTGACGGTCCTCCGTGGCTATACAGATTTTCTTATAAAATATCTTCCGGAGGATAAAATTTCAAAAGATAAAGTTCTTTCAACTATTACGACAATGAACAACCATATTCAACGGCTTGAATGCCACGTAACTAGTATGAATTCTATACAAAGATTAGAAGAAATCGAAGTTGTCCCCTACCCTATATCTTTTGATCATTTTAGTAGTCAACTGCAAGAAACTGCTAATATTTTGGGGAAAGACCAAAATATAGTGTTTGAGTCAAAAAGCAGTTGTTCAAATATAAATGTCGATATAAATTTGGTTACACAAGCCTTTGAAAACCTGCTTTCGAATGCAATTCGATATACAAAACAAAGGATTTCAATATCATGTGAGGCAGCTGATGAAATGCTTACAATTATAGTTGCCGATGATGGTGTTGGTTTTTCGCAAGAAGCTCTTCAAAGTGCAACTAAACCATTTTTTCGCGATAAAAAAGAACCCGACAAAGTGCATGTTGGATTGGGACTTAATATCTGTAAAGTTATTTGCGAAAAGCACGGAGGACAACTTGTTATAAATAATACATCAAATGGCGGTGCAGAAGTTTCTGCAACCTTTAAGTTGATAGACCACGCCGAAAAGTAGATAAAAAGTTGAATATTACACTTTATACTCTTCTTGTAATGACGAAAGATATTTCGTTTGAAACGAGGGGAGTTTTTATTTATGTCTACTTTATAAGGGGGGATACTCATTGAAGAACATTAAATTTATCGTTAGTTTTATTGTGATTATGATGGGACTGCTCATCATAGGAGAAAGCCATCAGCTTTATTTAAATAATTTTAATGCTGTGTTTTCTAATACAACCATGTATCTGCAAGAGAACACCACTGCTGATGAGATGTTTCAGGATATTCTAGATTCCGCAGAGCGTAATGACGTTGAGGTATTTGCACTCACTTCAAGTGTTAACAGCACATTACTTAAAGAGATCAATATTTATGGGAGTAAAGGTGTTGAAAAGTACATTAATGACTATCTAAAAATATTTGAAAAGGAATATAAAAGTCTTTTGTTGGGTACAACACAGGTGCATTTCTTTGATTTTAAAGATATTCCTAATATCGCAAATGTAAATGATTATAATGTCATTGGCAGCAAGGATAATGTTAAACAATTCAAAATAGATTTGATTGACAAGTATGCTGGAAATCATCCCAACGAAGGATATCCTGACAATGAGTCCTCGAAGAATACTTTCTTTATCTGGTTGCTCATCGATACCGTGATTCTTTTTCTGTCTTTTTATGATGTGATATTACAGAAAAAAGAAAACTTTATACGAGTATCATTAGGCGAACGAATCAGCAAAATCATTTGGAAAAACATTGTATTAGATACCGTTGTCTTTGGAGTTGTGTTTCTTATATCACTGTTGCTAATGTCCCATAATAGCAATGTATTTTTTCAGTTTTCGATTTCCTTAGCTATGTTTTTTGTATTGCTGGTTATAAACGCAGCCTTTTATTTTAATCTCTATTTCTATGATTTGAAAGAAGTTTTCTCCAATGTTAAAGTCCCGAAAAAGCTATTGGCTTTGAATTATGGGATGAAACTTATAACAGTCATTCTCACAGTCTTTATTATTTCCAGCAATATTGCAGCTATCTTTGAAGGATATACATTTCATAAACAACGGGCATTTTTCGAAGAACATTCTGGCTACTTTTACACTAATTTAGGCTATAAGCCCACTATGAATAGCGATAGTACCGATGATAGTAATGTTGAAAAGGATTCGGTAATGTATGAAACCTTTTACAGAAGGTTTTTTGAAAGATTTGATGCCACCACATTAGTGAATATCACTCAGTCACAAGAGGATGATACAATTTTAGCGAATAAAAATGCATTTGATTATTTGTTAGGTCAAATTGAAGAGCTTAAAGGTGCAGATTTGAAAAAGGATATCTACTTTATTCTTCCTAAAGATTTGTCTAAGGATAAAGATCTTATTGACCGGTTAAACCATCGGGTGAAGGTATATGAAGGGGATTTTTACCAGTATGACTTTGGCGTTATCTATTATGAGGATAATGTTGAGATCATTACTATTGATGAATTTTTCCTAAACGGCAGTGATCTTATTAAAAACCCGATTATTATCTATAACAATACAGTTGCGAATATTGCAAACTATCCAATAAATGAGAAGGATTTTAAGTCAACCTATCACCATGACATTATGTATAAAATATCTCAGAATGAGTTTGATTCATTTATTGAAGAGTATGGTCTGACGGATCAATTTCGTAGTATAACCAATGTACTGGAAAAATACGAATACCAATGGGATATTGTGAAAAGGGTTTTGTATATGAATGTGATTCTTAGTGTATTAGTGCTTATACTTGAACTGATTATTATCCATTCCATAATCCGATTGGAATACGAAGTCAATGCCATTGAACTATCCATTAAAAAGATCTTGGGGTACAGCATCATGGAAAAAAATAAGAAGATCCTTTTGATGACTATTACCAGCACTGTAATCAGTATTGTTGTAGCAGTTGCCATTGGTATTATAACAAATGTGGAGGAAGTTTACTATGTAGCTGTTGGAGGCTTGTTTATCTTAATACTAGAAGCGTCCGTAATATTGGCTTATATACGTAAAATAGAAGAATCAAATATACAGAAGATATTAAAAGGAGGTAGCTTATGATAAAAATTAAAAATTTATCAAAAGCTTTTGAGGACAAAGTTCTTTTTACCAATCTAAATCTAGACATTAAAGATGGTGAGTTTGTCATCTTTTCGGGTCCCAGTGGCTGCGGAAAAACAACCCTCCTTAATATGATTGGAGCCATTGAAAAAATTGATAGCGGTGAAATTTTGGTGGATGGTTTAGATATCAGTAAGAGGAAGAACCAGGTACAGTATTTCAGGAATAAGATCGGATTTCTCTTTCAAAACTTTGCCCTTGTTGATAATAGAACTGTCGCGGAGAACTTAAATATGGTTCGGAAAGACTCAAAGAACGATATAACAATAGAGGCAGTTTTAGAGATAGTTGGACTAAAAGATAAGGTGAATAAAAAGGTTTACACTCTATCAGGAGGAGAACAGCAGAGAGTTGCATTAGCTCGCCTTGTGCTTAAAAAAAGTGATGTCATTTTGGCAGATGAACCAACTGGTTCTCTCGATAAGAAAAATGCAGAGACTGTACTCGACATTTTAAAACATCTCAATAAACAAGGTAAAACGGTTATACTCGTTACACACGATGAAGACATTAAAAAACAAGGAAACAGGGTGGTAAATCTATGAAACTAATGAAATTAAATAGGAAAAATATTCTCATAATTATTGTATCAATATTTGCCCTTTGGAATTTGAGTTGGTTTTTAATCACTTCTATCAAATATCATAAGTTTGTAGAAGTTGTTCCTAAAAATGAATTTGGTGTACATTTACTAAAAAAAGATGATGGCTACATCTATAGTATAAAAAAACCAGGTTATTTAAGTTTTACTGGAAATTTGGCAATTTCTAATGATGATGACCAAGAATCTTTAATTATATGGCCATTAATAACTGGTGGATATGAGTATGGTTTCAGCATACAGAAGGATCGAGAAACCTATGAGTTCTACGTTGATGATGATGATAATATGAAACCGATAGATGAAAATGACCCAGCTGCAATCGAAAAGATGGAAGAATATAAGCTTGAATTGGAAGAGTTACTTTCTAAAGCAAAAGAAATGTGGCAGTTATAATAATTGGCGCTTAAATCGGTTAGGAAGAAATATGCAGCTTTTAATAAAAAAACATTGGTGGCAATAGAACAATCGTTACAGTATTGGGATCTTCCAGATCAACTTTTTATTGATATCTAGAAAAATAAATAAATTTACTTGCGAAAGGATGTGGAAAATATGGCATCAAGAGGGAAAGAACTACTTACAACCGATCAAAGAGTAGAATTTGTACGAATTCCAGCTGATTTGACCGAACGTGAACTAGAAATCTATTATACTTTCTCACAATATGACCTTGAAATTATTAAACAACATAGAAGAGACCATAATCGTTTAGGATTTGCTGTCCAATTATGTGTTTTGCGTTTTCCTGGATGGTCCCTCTCAGATGTTGAACCCATTCCCGATTACGTAATCCAATACATCGCAAGACAAATAAATGCAAATCCCAAATCGTTTTCTTTATATGCCCAACGGGACCCAACTAAACATGAGCATATGGAAAAAATCCGACAAGTGTATGGTTATCAGAACTTCTCTTCTAGTAAATATCGCGAAGCATCACAGTTTTTATTGCAACATGCCCTACAAAATGAGAATTCTATTTACCTACTTCGTACCGTTCAAGACAAACTACTAAATCAAAAAATAATACTTCCTGGCATAACTACTATAGAGCGACTTGTTTGGGAAACCCGTCGGAGGGCAGAGGAAAAGATTTTTATTTCTTTAACCAAGACCCTTTCAGACTGGCAAAAGCAAAAAATGGATAAACTTATCGACCCCTTCGTGGAAAGCAGGAAAACCCCATTAGCATGGTTAAGAGAACTTCCCGGCCAGTCATCACCTGATGCCTTTTTAAAGGTAATAGAGCGTTTGGAATATATTCGGGATTTGAAGCTTCCGACAAATATAAATGAAGTGCATCCCAATCGATTGCTTCAATTATCACGTATCGGAGCACGTTATGAACCCCATTCATTTCGTAGGTTTAAGGAAAATAAGAAATACGCCATTCTTGTAGCATACCTAGTGACACTCAGTCAGGACTTAATTGACCAGGCAATTGAAATTCATGATCGGCAAATGATGATTTTACAATCCAAAGGTCGCAAAACTCAAGAGGAAATACAACAGGAAAATGGTAAAGCAGTTAATGAAAAAGTCGTTCATTTTGCAGATATTGGGGCTGCGCTTATTCAAGCACGAGATGAAGGGCTTGATCCATTTAGCACCATTGAAAAGGTAATGCCTTGGGATAAAATCGTTACTTCAGTTGAAGAAGCAAAAAAACTAGCCCGGCCGATGGATTATGATTACCTTGACTTGCTAGAAAATCGATTTACTTATCTGAGAAAGTATACGCCTGCTCTTCTTAAATCTCTAGAATTTCGTTCTACAAAAGCAGCTGAACCATTATTACGTGCATTAAAAACATTGAACGAGATGAATGAGTCCGGAAAAAGAAAAGTTCCAGAAGGGTCTCCATTAGATTTTGTTCCAAAACGATGGCAAAAGCATGTGTACGATGAGGAAGGAACAATTAATCGACATTATTATGAAATGGCTGCCCTAACGGAATTAAAAAATCATATTCGTTCAGGAGATATATCTGTAGTCGGTAGCAGGCTCCATAAAAACTTCGAGGAGTACCTTATTCCTAATGATGAATGGACAACAACCAATCTTAAAGAAACTAGACTAGCAGTTCGTTCATCAGCAGAGGAATACCTTGAGGAAAGAAGGAAGGCTCTAGCTCAACGCCTTACAGGGGTTTCAAATAAGCTTGATGATCTTGAAGGAGTAAATATTGAAAAAGCAAAACTTAGGGTGGATCGTTTGGAAAAGGATACCCCGGAAGAAGCACGAAACTTCAGTTTATCCTTATATAACATGCTTCCAAGAATTAAGCTCACTGATCTTTTAATGGAGGTAGCGCAATGGACAGGATTTGACGAAATGTTAATACACGCTTCCACCAATCGGCCTCCAAAGGGAGAGGAAAAGGTCATTCTGATGGCTGCACTCATGGCAATGGGAACGAATATTGGATTGACAAAAATGGCAGATGCAACGCCTGGAATTACCTATCACCAAATGGCTAATGCTGCACAATGGCGCCTATATGATGATGCTATAAATAAAGCTCAGGCAATTCTGGTAAATTTCCAGCATAAGCTTTCTCTATCAGCATATTGGGGAGATGGAAGCACCTCCTCATCAGATGGAATGCGAGTACAAGTTGGTGTTTCATCGCTGTATGCTGATGCTAATCCTCATTATGGCACAGGTAAAGGAGCAACCATTTACCGTTTTACAAGTGATCAATTCTCCTCTTTTTATACAAAAGTCATTAATACCAATGCAAGAGATGCTGTACATGTCATTGATGGGTTGCTTCATCATGAAACGGAATTAAATATTGAGGAGCATTATACTGATACGGCTGGTTATACCGATCAAGTTTTTGGTTTAAGTCATTTGTTAGCCTTTCGTTTTGCACCAAGGCTTCGTGATTTAACCGATGCTAAACTATACACAATTCAAAAGCCAAGTGATTTTCCCGAAATTGAAAGTTTACTTCGTGGGCGAATTAACACAAAGATTATTCAAGAGAACTTTGATGATGTGCTCCGTTTAGCCCATTCTATTCGAGAAGGTAAAGTTTCTGGTTCGCTTATGATGGGGAAATTAGGGTCATATGCAAGGCAAAACAAGTTAGCTACTGCTTTGCGAGAAATGGGAAGAATAGAAAAAACCATTTTTATCTTGGATTACATATCTAATGAAGCACTACGTAGGCGTATCCAACGAGGATTAAATAAAGGGGAAGCTATGAATGGTTTGGCAAGAGCATTATTCTTTGGAAAACGGGGTGAGTTACGGGAAAGGGGATTACAGGATCAGCTTCAACGCGCAAGTGCTTTAAACATTATAATTAACGCAATTAGCGTATGGAATACCGTATATCTAACCGAAGCAACAAAATTGTTGAAAGAAAAAGGAAATTTGCGAGAGAACTTATTAAAGCATATTTCGCCACTAGGATGGGAACATATCAATTTTCTTGGAGAATACACCTTTGATATGAAGAAAATAGCAAATTTACATTCGCTGCGCCCTCTTAATCAATAAAAATAAAAGCCGATGATTCCTTAACGTAGGGAAATTCGGCTTTCTTCATGTCGAAATTTGCTTAGCGTATGTTTTGCGCTTTTAGTTGGTGGGACCCCTGAGAATAATAGAAGTGTTTCCTTTAGTAACAATGAAACCACCGGTACCGAAAGCAAGTGAACTCAAAAAAGACTCGTCATCAAGTACCAGTGGGAATTCCGGATTTTCCGACATGTTGAAACAAGCGATTGTAGCAACAAATTCACATCCAATACAAGATCGAAGAAATGATATCAAGAAAAAGTACTTGTAGAGGATACATAAAAATTAAAGATCTATGAAGGAGTACAAATGTATGCAAACGACAACAAAACCAACAAACGCTATGGAGCAAATATCATCCTTAATAGCTCAAAAAAAGAACATCCTTTTGATTACTGAAGATGGTAAAGGTGCAACCAGCCTGCTGTATTCCCTTGCCGCATCCAACGCTAAAGTAGGATTTAGAAGTTTGGTGATTGAGGATCACCGACCAGCTGTATACGTCCCTAACTCGGATTCTATTCTATTCACTGCATCTAACAGCAAACAAAAGTCATCTTTATTTGATCAAGCGCTTTTACTACGTGCGGATTATTTATACGTGTCTGAATTAAGAGGAACGACTGAGATAAGCAAATATTTTGATCTGATAGGAAAAGGAATGAAGGGATGCATGACTACTCTGGTAGCTAAGAATCCAGAACATGCAATCAGAAAACTCAGTAGATTATTTAATCTATCCTACGTAGATGATCTTAGCCAAGAAGATATGCTTTTCAATCAGCGCTGGCTGGCATCGAATCTTCATTATATTGTTTCAGTTCGTCATGTTCAGTCATTCACCCAAGCATGCACTATTGATGACATCACCTCGGTAACTAGCGATCAAACCGGAAAAATTAGATTTCAAAGCATTATCTAAAATAGGAGGATTTAGTATGAAAATCACAGAGAAGAGCCTCGTTTTTGTTTTGCTTGGCGGATTCTTGTTGTTTAATTCAACCTATACTGTACAAGAAAAAGAAGTAGCAGTTGTGACGACATTCGGAAAGGTAACAAATGAGAGTACTCAAGGGTTACATCTAAAATGGCCATGGCCGATTCAAAGTGTAGAGAAAGTTGATGCGAACAAGACACATCGTATTGAGATTGGATTTAGGCAGGATGGGGACAAGGCTGTCTCAGTAGAAAGCGAAGCTCTCATGATCACTGGTGATGAGAACATCGTTTGGGCTGATGCGATCGTAGAATACAATATCTCGAATGCAAAAAACTACTTATATAACACTGATAGTCCTGAGAATTTCCTCGGTAATGCTACCGTAGCCGCGATCCGCAGCGTAATTGGTAGCAAAAAACTGGATTATGTTATCACAGAGGGCAAAACGGAAATCCAGGCAGAGGTAAAAGAATTACTGATTGCTTCAAACGACCTGTACAACACAGGAATACATATTCTCGATGTCAAATTCCAAGACATTGAACCGCCTGAGGGAGAGGTTTCCAAAGCGTTTGTTGCTGTTACCGATGCTAGAGAAGAGAAGAATACAAAGATTAACCAGGCAGAAAAACACCGCAACCAAGTAATCCCTCAAGCCAGAGCAGCTGCCAATGCTGCTAAGGAACAGGCCCTCAGTGAAAAGACAGAACGCATCAATGGTGCAAAGGGGGATGTAAAGGAGTTTAACGCCATTTATGAGGAATACAAAAAAAATCCCCAAATCACAAAAAAGCGATTGATCCTGGAGACCATTGAGAAAGTCTACCCCAAAGCCAAGATCTTTATTGTTGATGGGAATGGCCAGACGGTCAACTATCTCCCTTTAACTGATTTGACTAAAAAATAAAGTGAATAGAGAGGAGTACCTCGCTTGAACGTTACCTTCAAATTCTCATATAAATCATGGTTCCTTCGGTTGACGATCATTTTGATACTGGGCGCCTTCGTCATGATGTCACTATTTACTTTCAAAGTAAAAGAAAACGAATATGCAGTCGTTACAAGGTTTGGTGAAATTGTACGTGTCCAAAATGCTGCTGGGTTAAAGCTGAAGGTTCCCCTCATCGAAAAAATAACTCGACTTCCTAAAGAGCAAAAAATATATACATCTAAATCTACTTCTATTCTTACTAAAGATAAAAAACCCATGATGGTGGACAATTATACGGTATGGAGAATTAGTAGTGTAAACAAATTTTTGAAAAGTGTACAGACAGTAAAATCCGGCGAAGAACGGATTGATGCTGCAGTGTACAATACTGTACGAAGAAAACTCTCGGAATCTGAATATGGTGCCATCATTAATACATCACTACAAAAGAATGCTTCGGGATCCCGGAACGATCTGAACGCTAGTATCACGACAGAGGTAAGAAACCTTATGGAAGAGAACTACGGGATTTCCATTGTGGATATCAAAATAAAGACGACTGATCTTCCAGAAGAGAATAAACAAAGTGTTTATAAACGAATGATTTCAGAAAGAGATTCTATAGCAGCAAATTACCTTAGCGAAGGGGAAGAAGAGGCTAAGAAAAAAACCTCTGAGGCAGACCGGGAAGCAAGGATTATTGAATCTGAAGGCAATTTGGTAGCTCAAAAGACCCTTGCAGAGGGTGAACAAGAAGCAGCTCGAATTTATAATGAAGCGTACAGCCGAGATACAGAGTTTTATGACCTATATCGTACACTCCAATCCTATGTGACCTCACTACAAGGTGAACCTGTTATTATGATCCCTGCAGATTCGCCATATGCTAGCATTCTCACGGGTAAAACAAAATAAGTTCTTGGCATAAGGGATTTTAAAAGTAGGGTGCTGCACTCTACTTTTTTCACTTTAATGATAGTGAAAAGAGAAGTAAATGACAAGACGCATAAATGTAAATCATGATATACATTTTGCTGGCCAAATGGTATACTTTGTTTACATAGATGGATAAGGGGGACTTGGGTTGAAATTAAAACAGATAGCAGGTGGATTCTTACTTAGTCTCACACAAATCATAGTATTACTCGTGGTGGCGATCGGTTTCATGAGAATAACTGATGTGAATTTTAATTTAGAGATTAACCTGGATTGGTGGGTTCTTACTATTATCATTGCTGCAGTCTTCATCCATATGGTAAGTCATATTTATATTTTCAGTGCACCTGAGAAACGAGACCTTCACTAATGGGGATTCTTTATTATATTTACGGAATTTTTGGAGTTTCTATTCCAATTCTCGTATTTTGTGGAATTGTTCATGCAGCAGCTGCATGTGGGATAGATCGCTTAGCTACGATCAGAATCAAAGACTTCTCTTGGGGAAGGAAGGTTTTATTAATAGGTCTTTTTATTTTACCCCTATGTTTGGCAATAGGATTGGGGTGGTCAAAACTGAACATCCATGATCATTTGTTTGAAATTTTAGTTCTATCAATTCTACCAATAAGTTCTGTGCTATTTGTATACACGGGATCACTTCTAATGAAGAATGATGATTTCGGATCTGGATTTACACAGTTTGTAATGGGAGTTACAGGCTTGATTTTTGTTTTCATCATATAAATATAATAAGACGATGTAAGGAACACTTAAGATAAGGATTTATCGATTTGGTTGCATGAAATTCTTTAAACAACGTATTATCAATATATTTGTAAAAATTGATAACGGATTTATGATTAAGATCGGAGGATTGAATATTGAATCTTACAAGTATTATTGATAAGACAAGTGGACCTCTTGTACTGGAGAAAAGGCATGATTATTTTATATTAACTTTCCCTAGGGATACAATAGTTGATTGGACTTCAACTACTGAACTCATCATCGACCTCTTTTATCGGTTTCTCTGGTCATATAGTATTGACGAGGATAAAACTATAGGTGAATATTCGTCACACCTAACCATGTTTGGATTTGTCCAGCCTTTGCTTAATACACATCTTCTTACCAAGGAATTAGAATTTTGGGGCTTCCTATGGAAGGTTATTAGTGGTCGAAAAAGTAGCAATGGTTCGAGTTCGCAGATTATGGATTCTTACGACCTTCACTCGATGATTAAAGGGCTGACTACTTTTAAATTTCACAAATCTACACCAATAAATCTGAAAGAATTTAGTGAATCTGTCCTTAATGTGTTAAGTGAGAATTTAATCTATCAAACAAAAATGTACCCTGATCTCGCTACCTTAACAAAGAAACACAACGCTTGGATTAGTAATAAATTTCTATATTAAAGTGTTGCTATAGTCACACAATTGTGTTGCACAACAAAATCTTTATACGAATAAATAGGATGGAGTGGTATAAATGAGCAACAATGTCCAGGATCTCTTTTTAAATCAATGTCGGAGAGAGAAAGTGAAAGTGACCCTCTTTCTGGGCAATGGTGTACCAATGATGGGTAAAATCATACACTATGATGCTTACTCCATAGTCATTGAAGTTGAGAAAGGCGGTTACCAAGCTTTTATTTATAAGCATGCTATTCTTTCAATTGTTCCTGTATTTGCTGTAGGTATCACTGCAAGGCAAAATTGCAATGTTGAGCATAATTCAAACGATCTATTATCGCATTGCCTAATGAAAAAGATACCAGTCGAACTGTACTTAATTAATGGGAAAAAGATGACTGGCACGATATCTCATTATGATAAATACTCTCTTGTTTTAAACTCTCCAGATCGAAAGCAAAATTTTATTTTTAAACATGGCGTCTCTACAATTCTACCAAGCGAAAAAGTAATTCTTACTGCAGCAAAACCTATATGACATTGATAATGGCATTAGAGCGTAGATTATATTTTCAGTTTTTGAATGTTCTCAAGGAGGATTATTTACCAATCCTGTTTACAAAATTCTGGGTTCGATATAATATGAAGAGAGTAAATCAATTTGTAGCTTATCTCATTTAGCAAAATTCAAATTTGTGTACATGCATTTCATGAAGACAAAAAAATGAAATTTTGTAACGATGGACTCATGAGTACGAATTCATGTGGATTTGAGAAAAGTGGTTGTTCAACTTACTACATAGTAATGTTGAAAGCAACGGTGACAAAGGTATTTATTTAGTAATTCATGGTTTATTTTAAAAATACATAATTTCCTTAAGTGGAATTTCAAGAGAGCACATTCATTAGAATGTTGCTCTTTTTTTATTTTTTTATAGAGAGGCTTCTAGCAACGAACAAAATAATAATCTTTTTCATGGAGGTTTTATAATGAAAATGAAAAACAACCTGCTTAAAGTAACAGTCCTCATCCTTACCCTAAGCGTACTCTATGGATGTGGAAACAATGATTTCCGCTCTGAGATCGAATATTCTGATCTTCAGGTAGGCGTCTTGTCAGATATCAAAAGGGATATGGAATCAAATGATTATTCTTCGACTCCTACAGACCTAATAGAGTTAAAACAGGAGATCGATGCACAAAATATTGCTGCAGATCCTGGAATAACCTTACCTACAAAGATACAGAAAAACCTAGACTTATTGCAGAGGAACCAAGTTAAGCTAGATCTACAACGACTTGAAGGATTAGCAGGCCAATCATTAGGGGCATCAATGTACGCTAAAGAAAAGCTGGATGCGTTGAATGGAGACACTAAACATGAGAGAGAAATCTACCAAAACAAGATCGAACGAGAACTCGCGAATGTAACAGCTTTAGTAGACAGTATCGGAAGATCTAAAAAGCTGGATTTCGATGAACTCCAAGCTAAAACGGAGATGATCCATCAAACGCGTACCGAGATTCGTCAGTGGGGCTCAGTTCAAGGGCATTCCATCGCTGTCTTGAATGCTGCTGAGGAAATACTGGCAGCTGCAGAAAAACGTATAGTTCAAGCGAGACAAGACATGAGTTTGATTGAGCAAATTATTAAGCAACATCAAGAGCAAATAACAGCAATTTTAAACCAAATTGGATAGCAGCCGATTTCAAAAGCATTGAAAGAGCAGAGGGGTAGTTACCTTCTGCTTTTTACTATTTTATAGGGGAGATCAATTATGAACCGTTTATTTATTCAAGAGCCTTATTGCAAAGACGACCTTATCTTACTAGCAGGGACTGAAAAAAAAATACGAGCTGTTGTAGGTGTAAATCTGGAAGAACTCATCTCGAGTGATGAGGCTTCATTCAAGGAGCTTTTATCCAAAAAGGTAACCACGGCAGCCGGGTTCACTATAATGTCTTGCAATATGGCCGGCATTCTAAACGAAGAACTCTTAATCGAGGTTATAGGGCATGTAAAAGATATACGTGAAAGTTTCACTCAACTCCATATGTTGAAACTGGAGCAAGAGCTGGAAATGAACCATATACATGATCCAGATTGGGAGAAGAAGATTTTAGCTATTTTCCAAGATGCTCTGGATAACGGGTACAGTAGTATCTGGCAGCCTGAAGAAAATGAACTAGCCAGACTCTCTTCATTTATAACGTCCTTCTGCGAAAGACAAAATATTGATTATAGTCTCGAGATTGAAAACGTAAGTAGTTTAGCTTACTTGGTCTTTACGGATGAATTATCTAAAACATTCAAGACTAAAGTAGGTAAGCTGGTCACGTTTGATGGAGATGCTTTACTCATGAAATCATTTCTTCTCAAGGGTACTTTCCCTTCGGTAATTCTAGAGAATACAGAGGATCACCAGCTGAAACGGATATCGATCCCACAATACTTAAAAACGCTCGATAACAATTAAACATAATGGAGGAAACCAATAATGATTCAAATGACTGGTCTTGATGAGATGTGTAGAGATTTTGCAACAAAAGCTGCCCAAAAGATAGACATCGTAACCGTGATACAAGACTTCCTAGTATTACGCCAATCGGGTCAACATTTCTATTCGTTCTGTCCCTTCCATGATGACTCGAAAGCAACTTTTATTGTGGACCAAAGAGAACAATCTTTCAACTGTCCTGTATGCGGAAAAATGGGCGACTACTATGATTTTTTATCTACTATGGCTAAGAAATCAAAACCGGATTCTACTGCAACCGAAGTTATAAAGCAGATCCAGGAAGATTATATTGGCGAAAACTACAGTCACCTCCTGCGTAAATCATCGGAACGCTTTAATGAGGTGAAATCGATGTACGAAGCCCACGATTACCTGGCTAATGTCTATCATGAATATTTGCTGAGTAGTAATGGGAAGTTAGCCTTAACCTACCTCACAGAAAAAAGGGGAATCACGCTCGAAGCTATCAAGGAATTTAATATCGGATATGCCCCTGACATCAATGGGTTCGCTACCGAAAGCCTGCAGGCTGCAGGTTTTAACTTAGCTTTAATGTTGGAATGTGGTTTGGTCGGCCGAAATGATAATGCCGGAAAATATTATGATTATTTCCGAGGTAGAATTGTCTTTCCAATCTATGACACAGATTCGAAGGTAGTTGGTTTCGGCGGCAGAGCAATGAACGATAAGATAAAACCGAAGTATCTGAATACGAAAGAAACACCAATCTTTAAAAAGAGCGAACATTTGTACAATTTTAATAGAGTAAAAGGTCAGATCTCAGAAGACACAAAATTAGTGTTCTTTGAAGGATACGTAGATGTTGTGGCAGCCTGGCAATCTGGTTGTAAGACTGGCGTTGCTTCCTTGGGGACCTCTGTATCCAACCACCATTCTCGTATGGTTAGTGAATATACAGATCAAGCTATTATATGTTTTGACGGTGATCTCGCCGGTCAAAAAGCAACTTCAAAAGCAATTCATAATCTGCAGCGTTATGGGATTCGTCTCTGGATCGCACACATGCCTCAAGATTTAGATCCTGCAGATTATATTGAGAAATTTGGCGATAAGTCTTTTAAAGAATTAGTTCAAACACCTCTATCCATAGTAGAGTACTACTTCCGAAAAAGCATTGGTCTCGTTAGAACAGGTGATTTCTTATCTTTTAAAACAGCGTTGGATAAATATATTTTCTCTATTGAAATGTCAACGAACTATTTAAGTGACGTAAGGAAAAGTGAACTTACTACTTACTTCCATCAACGATTCTAATCTGGGAATTTACTCAAACTATATACCAATCAGTTTAGTCTAGAGAGAATTGAATTTAAGTCAAGAAGACACTATCCAGGAGGTAATTGAATTGGGAAACTTTTTGAAAGCATTGGATGAAGTCATCCTAGCATGGTCTCACCTTGGTGATGAATGGGATAAAATCGAGGAAACTTTCAGTGTTCAGCTTGCCGGGGGATATCCCTTTGAAAAGGATTATCGTGAAGTAGTCTTAGATTTATTGAGTTGGAAAGAAAGGATCAACAACTTATAGATAAGTTAACTCACAATCTCGAAGGTCTCCATCACTAATATTATCTCTGAGAAGTTCAAGAGGCGGATTGTTTTTAAATTATATCAACGAGTAGCACCGAACTTAGAGAAGATTAATTACAAAGGAGATAATTGATAGGGAAGAGCAATTTGCAGCATCAAAAAAATTATAATAGCAGTCTATAAGGAGTGAAACAGTAATGGCCAACTATCAATTTAAGACTGGAGATACTGCATATTTAACTTTGGGTGTTAACACAAGCAGATACAGTAATTCTAAATATGTCGAAGGAGTAGTAACTAAAGTTGGTAGGAAATACGTAACCGTTAAGATTGGTTATCAGGAATACCAATTTGATGTTACAGATGAACTAAGACAGAAAACAGAATATGCAGCAGACTACTATTTGTATGAATCGCTAGATGATCTTTTAGATAAGACAAAAAGATCCGAATTAGCCGTTAGGCTTAGTGTATTTTTCTCAAGTCCGTCGTCACTTGAAATGAAGTTAACACTTGAGCAAATGCAACGAATTGATGCAATAATAAACGAATAATGCAACTTTAAAAATAAGTTAAACGGTTCTAGTCGATCAGGATTGTCATTTAGACACACTTGGAGCATACAACTCCAGGTGTGTTTTTTGTATTTATGGATCATAGTTGTAATTTAAAGATTTGATTTTATGATAGTCGCAGGTTTAATTTAAGTCTTTGCCCTGGTTCTCAAAATATAGTTAAGGCATGAAATAAATAAGAAAGGAGTGTATTAGCATAGCTACAGTAAAGTTATCCCAATTACCAAACGCAATACAGGTTTCTTTAAATGTGAATTGCTTATGTGGAACAAAGATGACAATCTCTCCACCTGTAGATATTCAAGAAATGCCTGAAGATAAACGATCATTTTACTTAACTTGTGCTTATTGTGAACGTTCAATCGGGAAATTTGAAATTGTACTTAACTAACGAAACATTCTTTTATTAGGATAAAGTCTAAATTAGAAAATAAAGTGGGAGCAGACTTGCGGCCTCCCAAAAAAGGAGAATACATGATGATGACGGCACAGAATATTCTCGCCAAATTGGAAGCTTATGAAGACTCCGCATATGAAGGTGGAATCGGTGTTGATTGGCTAGCTGAAATTGGTGAGGGCTTTAAGTATTATGTACGCGAATGTATTGAAAACGATGTACCTGTTTCAATGCAAGGTTTTTATAAAAAAATTGATCAAATGGCGTCTGAAAGAGGGCTTTAATAAGGAGGAGATGTTGATGAAGCGTTGCATTGAGCGGAAATTTAGGTAAGTTTGGGGAGGGAGAAGCATGCAGGCTAAGGAAATGAGCAATCAGCAACTTGACCAGGCGCTAGCTGAATTGACGAATTACGAGGGATTAGAGAATTACGATACACCGTGCTACTCATACGAGCCTATTGCTTCAATTGAAATTCAAGCAAAAGCAATAGCGTACGATGCTGAAACTTACGTAAGAAATTTAGGGAGAGTAGTCTGTGATTGGTCACCTGAAAAATTCAACTGTAAATCGGTTGCTGAGTTATTGATGGCAAATCCTCGACAGAGAGCAGAAGCGGTATACATGACACTAATTGAGACGCAGAGTTCCTGACATTTTTGAAAAAACAGATTTTTGCTTCCTAAAAATACTGAGTTCGAATTACATTAAAGCTTATATAACAAACATAATCGAACGGGATCCACACGCTTAAGCCAGACAGTGCTTAAGCGTGTTTTTGTGTTCAGTTCATCAAGTTGTCATTTTTCGAAATGGGCTTACGATGTAATCGTCATAAATAAAAGGAAGAAAGGTGATCGAATTGCAACTTGTTCGTGAGGATTGGAAGTTATTCAGAAATATTGATACCTTGTGTCAGAAGGCTGGTGTTCATCGAAGCTTTATTCCCCAGTTGGTCGTGAAGGAACTAGTAGATAATGCTCTTGATGCAGCAGGTGATTGTGAATTGGAATTGGTTGATAGCTATAGTTTTAAAGTAGTAGACAACGGAGTAGGAATGGATCCCGAATGGCTGGAACAATATTTTTCAATCAATCGTCCGATGATCTCTTCGAAGCTCCTAAGAGTACCATCACGCGGTGCCCTTGGTAATGGCTTAAGGGTAGTAACAGGTGCAGTTATCTCGACGAACGGCTATATCATTGTTACTACTCGAGGAGAGAAGTACAAAATCATCCCGCAAGACGATGGGACAAGTGTTAAGGAATTTCTTGGTTATGACGAACATCAGGGAACATCCATCTTAGTACGATTGGGTCTGTCCATTAACGAAAATACTTTGATTTGGGGTAGATTGGCCATTCAGTTCTCTAAAGGGGGCGAGATGTACAAAGGGAAATCGTCGCCATACTGGTATACATCAGAAGCATTTTTTGAACTTGTTAATTCTGCTTCTATGACCCTTAGAGAGTTTTTAGGGTTGTTTGGTGCTACGGCTTCCAAAACAAAGGAGCTGATGAACTCAGTACATGAAGAAATCGGTTATGACGATTCCATAACTACAGCTGAAGTAGACTTTAATTCTGCCGATGAGATATTGAGTATACTGCGTAGAAACATCAAAAAGGTTCCCCCTCGAAAACTAGGCGGAGTAAACCGAAACTTTGGAGATACTCAATATCACAAGACCTATAGCTCTTTTAAACTTACTTCGATACGAGGAAGACATCATGCTGAAATACCTGTCGTTGTAGAGGCATGGGTTGTGAATAATGGTGATGCAGATGGAGAAAGAATAGAACAGTCGAGCATTAACATCCTAGTAAACAAAACTCCAGTGGCTGCAGATTTAAGAGTTTCTACCAAGCAGGCAACCTCTGATATATACGGAGGTGGGTTGTACATTACATTGAGATCGAGACCCACGAACTTTTACGTGAATGTAAGCACACCACATCAACCTATTAAATCAGATGGTAAGGAGCCAGATTTCCGACCATTCTCAGACGCTATCGAACAAGCATTGAAGAAGGCAGTAGCCAAAGTCAAAAAGTATAATCAATCTCTAGCTTCTGCCGGCCATAATGAGCGAGAAGTCATTATACTAAACTTAGATAGCGCTATTGAAAAGACAAGTGGAGATGGGAAATATATATTTAGTCAGCGGCAATTATATTATGCTATTCGCCCTTACATAATGGAGGCATTCGGCGGTAAACAGCTGAACTATAACTACTTCTGCCAAGTTATAACGGAGTATGAAGCATATTACGGAAATATAGTAGGAATGTATAGGGATCCAAGAGGAACCTTGTATCACCCACATACCGGAGAAGAAATACCACTTGGAACTATAGCGGTCCAGAATTATAACAGACCTCAGTGGACGTTTAACAAAATTATATTTATAGAGAAAGAGGGGTATTTTGCAAGCCTTAGGGACGTGGGATTTCCGGAGAAATATGACTGTGCCTTACTGTCATCGAAAGGATATGCCTCAAGAGCAGTGAAAGATTTGTTTGACTTATTAGGAGAAACGGATGAAGAGATTCAGTTCTTTTGCATTCATGACGCGGACGCTGCAGGTACTAAAATATTTGAAACACTTCAGGAAGCAACTTTAGCTAGACCAGGTCGGAGGGTCAAAGTTATCAATTTAGGTTTAGACCCGGACGAAGCGGAGGAACTTGGGCTACAAGTAGAAACGTTTGAAAGCACCAAGTATAGACCGGTTGCCGATTATGTTTCTTACGAATGGAGAGACTGGTTACAGTCCAATCGGGTTGAGCTTAATGCTATGACTACCCCGCAGTTTATTGATTGGCTTGAAGAGAAAATGGAGGCCCATGGCGTAGGAAAAGTTGTTCCAACTTCCAGAGTACTCTCTACTGAACTTGATCTACATGCTGAACGTGTAGTTAGAGAACGCCTGATTCAACAAATACTAGATGAAAACCACTTTGATCAACGGGTTGTTGAAAAGATGAATACAGTACAATCCGAATTGGATACGGCTAAGGGCGGAATTAATGAAACGGTCCGATCCATGTTGGAAGATAACCCTCAGAATTTGTGGAATGTCCCTGTTCAACAGATTGCCAACAAGATTATTGATATGGTTTGAGCAACCATAAGTGTTAGCCTCTCAGAAGGGTCTGAGGGGCTTTTTTTCCTTATATATCAAGAAAATTACCCAAAGGGGGATAAAAATGTACCCGATAAGAAACTTACGAAACCCTAGCATTTTTAGTATGATTATTCATGTAGAACGGTGAACGGCAATGAGCGGTTTAACCGAAAAATCACATATATGGAGGAATGAAAGAAATGTTTCAAGCTGCAAAAACAAAAGTTACAAACTGGATGAAAAACGAACAATCCGCATCTCTTACGACGGAAAACGGAATGTTGATGTTGGGCGGGATCGCCCTCGCAGTAGGTGTAGGCTTCTTGGTATCCCAATACATGCGTGACTCGAGCAATACAGTACTGACCAATATGGACACAGTCGCTGCAGGCGGTATCGATCCGGATACAAATCCATCAGGTACACCAGACGGCTGGGTTCGCCAATAACAAACTGATACTTTCTGGAACATACTTTGGTGCGTTGAGAGATTCTCTGAAGCCCCTAGTTGTATGATCATGGCGAGCAACAGAATAATAATTCGTTTAACAACGAGTTGATTGTATTTACTTTCGTTAGGATTTGGACCAAGGATGATTATTAGAATTCAATGGAGGTGAAGAAGTTCATGAGCAAAAAAATCATCAAGTGGATGAAGAACGAACAATCCGCGTCTCTTACGACTGAAAACGGAATGTTGATGTTGGGCGGGATCGCCCTCGCGGTAGGTGTAGGCTTCCTGGTATCCCAGTACATGCGTGATTCAAGCAATACGGTATTGACCAACATGGATACAGTTGCTGCAGGTGGTATCGATCCGGATACTAATCCGTCTGGTACGCCAGATGGCTGGATTCGTCAGTAATGCAATAGGAACAGTTCACTAGTCCGTTTCAGCCGATAAATGCATTTCTGGGACGGTATATTCAAATGAGATCTGTGATGCTGTTGTACGTCCTAAGAAAGTGCAACTTACTGAAATGAATAAGATTCTATACAGCAGGAGGTGAATAAGTTCATGAACCAAAAAATCCGTAACTGGATGAAAAACGAACAGTCCGCATCCTTGACGACTGAAAATGGAATGTTGATGTTGGGCGGGATCGCCCTCGCAGTAGGGGTAGGCTTCCTGGTCTCTCAATACATGCGTGACTCCAGTAACACAGTTCTCACAAATATGGATACAGTCGCTACCGGCGGCATCGATCCGGATACAAACCCTTCTGGAACCCCAGATGGCTGGATCCGCCAGTAAAACAACCCAAAGAGCACCTTCCTTCGAAGGTGCTCTTTTAAAATCAAATGATAAAGGAGAATCAAACTTTTCCAATGTTTACTCTCAATAAACAAATGACTCAGAAGGTAACGATATGGGCGCTCATCTTGATGATCTTATGCACAACAGTTTATCAACCAGGCAAGGCAGCAGCTGCCACATCCATCGTGTTTGAAGGGAAGACTTTAAGTCTCCGTTTAAATACATCTGCTGCAGGATATCGATACGATTTACTTGTCAATGGTACTGTAAAGAAGACGATTGGTGATGGGGTGGGAGATGTTGAAAACCCCAATATCTACTTAGAGGAACTAATTAATACAATTGATCCCCAACTCGGCATTGGAGTGAAATATGTTGTTGCCGAATATTATTACTATACAGGTGGGTCCGGTTCTGGCAATCGATCAGACAGATACAAGCTATCAGATCTACTTGGCACCACAATCACTGCCCCTAAGATTACACAGACTCCATCTACCCCAACTAACACAAACGTACAAATCACAATATCCTATCCTATTGAAGCAAGTATAAAAAGATATAGTGTTAATAACGGAGTAACGTACAACAACTATACCGGTCCTATCACCGTAAATGATAATACAAATATTATTGCTGTTGCAGGTTCTGGAGATGGAACCAAAGCTATAAGCAACCATACCGTATCAAACATTGATAGAACGCCGCCTAAAGCACCCACAATTTCAGCTAGCAGCACTAAACCAACGAAAAATCCGGTGACAATAACAATAAACTATGAATCTTCATCAGATATTAACGAATATCGCTATAATGGAGGAGCCTGGACTCGATATCAACTCGCGCTACTTATCAGTAAGAACTCTATAGTAGAAGCACGGGCCACAGATGCTGCTGGAAATATTTCATCGATTACGAAATATGAGATAACCAATATCGATACCATACCTCCTGAACCAGCAGACATTTTAATTTCTGGTGATGTGAGCGAAGGTTCTTTATTGGTATCGTTGCAACCACCCGCGGATGCAGCAGTAGTGGAGTACTCCTTCGATAATGTAAATTGGAACACATATGCGGGTCCATTCACGATTATGAATGACGGTACAATTTACGCGCGAGTCAAAGATGCTGCGACAAACAGCACAATTTCGTCAAAAACAGTAGATCAGTTTGGATACTATGCTAAGCTTTTACAAGCTGAAGAAGCAGTGACACTGGCTGAGGAATCGTTGAATCAGTCAGATGTAACTAGCGCAAGAGCCGCTGTTTCCGTACTCAAAACTGGAGACCAAACCGGTTTTAATCTCCGTTTAGATGTTGTTCAACAGAAGATCGATGATGCAATTGCTGAATACAGCGATTTGGTCAACCAAGCTAAGACTTTGGTGTCCCAAGCTGAAATCCTTGAGACACAAGAGGCTGTAGACCAAGCTCGAGATGTAACATTGAAGTTGAAATCAGAGGATCAGGAGAACCTTTTGGAACGTTTACAAGTGGTTCAGTCTAAAATTGATTCAAAAGAAGCCTATAATCAACTTTTAGCACGTGTGGAACAAACCGTTGCTAAAGCAGAAGAAACTCTGAACCAATCGACTGTAGATGAAGCTCAAGTCTTAATTGAGCAATTAAATGCAACTGATCAAGCCGTATTCTTGAAGCGTTTAGAAACAGTTCAAGCCAGGATTGATGAGTTAGAAGCTTATAGCCAACTCTTAATCCGTGTAGAAGAGGAAGTCTCAAAAGCCGAAAAGACGCTAGATCAAGCAGTGGTTCATTCAGCTCAGGCACTTGTTGAACAATTAAAGTCAACAGATCAGGCCTTTTTCTTGAGTCGCCTCCAAGCGGTTCAATACACGATTGATGGAAATCAAGCCTATGATAAGCTTCTGAACCAGGTTGAGGACGCTGTTAGCAAGGCGGAAGAGACGCTAAATCGTGTGGACGTTAGTGTTGCGCAAGATCTGGTGCGCCAGTTAAACGAAGAAGATCGCATTTCCTATGAACAGCGCTTAAATGAAGTCCTTACGTTGATAACAGCAGCTGAAGAATACGCTCAGCAATTAAAAGCAGCTATTGCAGCCGTGGAGAAAGCCGAGAGCACGTTTAACCAGGATGATCTGGATCAAGCAAGGGACCTTGTCGGTGAGCTCAACGAAGAAGATCAGACCTCGCTCCACGATCGATTAGATCAGGTACAAAAACAAATCGACAATGAACCAACTGAACCTGTGGAGACTGAAGAAATGACTAAGGCTCGAGAAGCTGTCGAAGTGGCCGAAAGCAGTTATCGTTCTTCTGACCTTCAGGTGGCTATAACATTAGTTAATGCGCTTCCAGATTCTACATTCAAAACGGAATTGTTAACACGTATTGATAGTGTTCAAAAATTCATTACCTATTTGGAGAACACTGAAAGTGCCAGAAAAGCGGTAGAACTGGCAGAAGAGACGCAAAATGATGGAGATGTTCAGAGTGCACGCCTAACCGTGGAAAAACTTGAAGAGGGTGCATATAAGGATTATTTAACTACTCGTCTTAAAGTGGTTGAAGATCTCATTCAAGAATTGAATACATTACACGCGGAAATTGAAGAGATTAAACAGCTTTTGAATATCGCAGATGGAAGCCTCAAAGCAGGTGACCTGAATAAAGCTAAAACAAAAATTAATGCACTGCCTGCTAGTAATGTAAAAAATGATTTCCTCTTTCAAATGGCGACTATTCAAGTGAAGATGAATCTTACAACGGCAACCAATAACGCTACTTTGGCAGTTACGCGTGCTGAAAGTGCAAAAACGGTTGAATTGTATGGAGCTGCACTAGCTCAAGTCAATGCTCTTCCGGATAGTGATGCAAAAACGAAGCTTGAAACTCGTTTAGAAGCATTAAAAGTTAAGATGGACAGTGCATATGAAGAAGAAATGGTTCTCTGGTATGCTACGCTTCTGGTAGAACGAGTAGAAAGCAATAAAACGATGAGTGACTATAAATCAGCTTCTGAAGCGGTTTCCAATTTAAAAAACAGTTCATCTAAAACAGCTTTGAACAAGAGACTCAAGGTCGTTGAGGAGTATCTTACAAAATCATCACTAGTGGTCCAACGTTTTGAAGTAAAAACGAAAACAAAAGACTCCATTACACTAACCTGGGATAAAGTCTATGGGGCTACCGGTTATAAGCTTGAGCGACTTCTTGATGGTGTATTGGAGAAAACATACTCACTTTCTACTCAGACCACGTATAAAGATAGTAGCCTAGCTCTGAACACCTCTTACACATATCGTCTCACTCCGAGGGTCAATTCAACTTACGGTGAAGGCAAGGAGCTCCAAGCCAGCACAGCTGAAGTTACGCTTCCAACAGAGCCTACGTTATTGGTTGGTGAAGTAGATGCTGAAGGTATTCTACATGTTCGTGGAGCAGGATCGGATGCATACCGGTTGTATTATGTACTGTACAATGAAAAGGGTGTCCGGATAATACGTTCCCTCCTGAAAGACAATGAGGAAAAAACATACGGATTTACGAAGGCTGGCACCTATACGTTGAAACTGGAAGCTTATAATCAGAGTGAGAGAGTTTCCTCTTATACAAATCCAGTCAACATCGAAGTTAAACCAGAGATGGTAGAACCTCCTACACCGGTCAATGCTAAATTCGAAGAAGTTACCGTAGAGAACGGATATGTTATATTCCGAGCATCGGTCTCCAACACCGTGGATGGAAAAATTGAAAAGCTGCAGTTTGAGCTGCATGATGCCGATGGGAAACGGTTGAATTATTCAGTTGGAAAGCTTGCGGGTGATTGGATTGAATATAGCTACCGTAGATCCATAGCGACGACTCCAGCAGGAACATATACGATTACTGTCAAAGGAAAAAGAGGATCCGATTACAGCGAACCTGTTTCGCACGATATTACGTTACAGTAAAGACAAGCTAGCCAGTGGTAAAAACATTGGCTAGTTTTTTTTGTGAACTTATTGGGCCGCTCCAACGATTTACATGTATTTTACATAAATGTAGTACTTACTTAAATCTCTTCGAAAATGTACCCGTTTGGGGAACATAATGTACTCGTCTGGTTGCCTACAAATCTCGTTAAAACATGTATCATTAAAAGCGATGATAAAAATATTACATAGATGGAGAGTGAAAGCAAGAAATGAAGAAGCGTAGATTTTTGAAAGGGATGTTGTCGGCTGTGATCGCAGCATCCATGCTATCTGGTTCATTTATATACCCAGATAAAACAAGTGCAGCTTCGTCTTTTACAGGAGTCAAGGCTGCTTTAAATTACGACACGACGCTGATCCAAACAAGCGATAACAATTGGTATGGAACGGGTGACAACGCGGAGTACCAACTAGCTACTAATGAACGGACTAATGTTCTGTTTTTTAATCAATTTGGATTGGATAACATTGTTGATGTTGCCTATGGCCAAGACGCTACACTAGCTGTCCGTTCAGATGGACGTGTATATGCCTGGGGCCAATCTATCGGTAGTAGTCGTTTAGGAAATGCTAGTCGCAATGATGTTAATACCCCTCAACTTGTAGAGGGAATCAGTGATGTGATCCAAGTTGCTTCCGGAATCAGCTACTCCATGGCGTTGAAAAGTGACGGCACGGTATGGACCTGGGGCAAAATGTACTGGGAGAGCGAAGACGGAACGAAGCATATCCCAAAACAGGTCGCCGGTCTCACCGATGTCGTACAGATTGTTGCCGGTTATAGAACACCATATGCAATCAAAAGCGACGGAACCCTCTGGGCATGGGGAAGTAATGACTATGGACAGGTTGGAAATGGTGATCGAACTTCAGTCACGGCTCCGGTTCAAGTACTTACAAACGTCAAGAAAGTTGTAAGTCACGAGTTCTCAACGTTGGCGTTAAAGAATGATGGTACGGTTTGGGGCTGGGGAAAGACAGATTATGGACAAACTGGTTATGGAAATTCGTCTGGTAGCATCCTTACTTATGCGACTTCTCCACATAAGTTTGGCACCTTGAATACTGGTGAAGATGCTCAAATTAACGATGTTATTGACATCGCTATATCATCTAGAAGCTCTTTAGTCGTACGTTCGGATGGATCAGTGTGGGGTGCCGGAACAAGTTCTTCCGGTACACTTGCAGATGCAAAAGAAAATACAAATCCACGGCCTGTCCTGGTCAATGATTCATTGAATATTAAAAATATCTATATGGGCTCTTATCATGCTGTTGCTATTGATCATGAAGGAAAAGTCTGGGGTTGGGGTAATAGTTCGGTCGGCCAACTTGGATTCAAACAGAACGCTGTAAAAGTACCCGTATTGCTGAATGTTGCAAACCAGCAACTGGCGGATCCGACTTTTAAAGTGGGCCAAGTGAAGGACAACACAATCGATGTTACCATTACAAATCCAGATTACTATACAACACTTATACTGGAATATCGGTTTAACGGCTCCGGGTGGAAAACGATCAATTCCGGAGATACCATCACTTTATCTGAGAATGGAACACTTGAGGCAAGAGTAACCAATCCACAAGGAACATCGAAAGTTGGAACGTACTTGATTAAGGGGATTGGTAGCAAGCCTGCGAAACCTGAAATGACTGCTAAGTACAGTAATAATGAGATGATAATTCTTTTTACTAGTCCGACAAGTGTTGATGAGTTGAAACTGGAATATCGTTTTAAGAATGGTGAATGGACAACTGTAAACTCTGGTGAAACAGTAACCTTCACAGAGAATGGACTACTTGAAGCCCGTGTCACGAATGAATATGGAGTTTCCTCGGATATTAACGAATTTACGATTAGTGCAATCGATGATTCAGTCCCAGCACCGCCAACCTTTACGCTTAAAGATACGAGTGATAAAGATGGTACGACTACGCTAATCATTAACTGGCCATCTGATGCAACTAAACGTCAATATAGATCAGAGGGTAACGATTATTGGGCTGATTATGGTACTTCGTCTGGGATATACGTTCAAAAAGATACAACTTACTATGCAAGAGCAACTAATCAGTACGGGAAATACTCTGAAGCAAGCTATGTTATTGATTTTCTATATTTAGAAGATAACTATGCTTCAGGTATCGGTAAGGTTTTCTTAGCGGAAGTAATGAAGCAACAGGTTTATATTGATGAAGCAAGAGAATTTGTTGCTAATTTAGCTTTGAAAGATGAAAACAGAGAATCCTTGAATGCACGTCTAGACGCTGTTCAAGAAATCGTTGATCAAAATGATCCTACGTATAAACAGAAGGTACAGGATGCTACAGATGCGGTTATCAAAGCTGAAACATCCAAAACACAGAGCGATGTGGATGCAGCACGCGATAAGGTAGAACTGATTCGTGGAACTGTAAAGGACGAACTTTCTGCTCGTTTAGACGCAGTCCAAACTTGGATTAATGGTGATGCGGATTACGCTAATAAACTTTTGGCGGCCAAAAAAGCCGTTGAAGATGCTGAATCCATACTCGATCAATTTATGATTGATGCTGCACGAGCATCTGTAAGTGAGTTAAAGGAAACAGATAAAAAAGATCTTTCGGATCGTTTGGATGTCGTTCAACAACGATTAGATACTTTTGAAAAAGCACTTGCAGGTGTATTACAAGCTGAACGATCGCTTTCCCAAACAGATGTGGACACAGCCCGTCAATTGGTAAGTGAAATAAGAAGTCCAGCAGACTATGTAAACAAAAATTTATTAAATGAAAGATTAAATAATGTACAAACTGAGATTGATAATAAATATACTCAGCAACTTGCTGAAGCAACCGCTGCTGTAGAAAAGGCCGAGCAAAGTATTTTACAAGTCGACGTCAACGCTGCTCTAATACTAGTTAAGGCCCTTCGTCCAGATGGGATCCAAGGTAATTTGCTAATACGGTTAGGTATTGTTCAAAATTTGATAATAGAAAATTATACTAACCAGATTCGATCCGCTACTATTGCTACAGAAAATGCTGAAGCCTCTTTATTGCAAGCAGAAGTAGATACAGCTAGAGTATTAGTTGCTGTGTTGCGAGATGAAGACCAGACAGATCTTACAGCACGACTCGATGCTGTACAAGTTATTATTGATACCGAAAAGGAATATCAAGTGCAACTTACACATGCAGTTTCAAGCGTAGTAAAAGCTGAGTCTACTAAATCTCAAGAAGATGTAGATACGGCAAGAGGGTTGGTTGAAAAATTGCGTACTAGTGACCAAGAAGCACTTACAGCAAGATTGGATAAAATCCAAACGGAAATTAACGGTGATCAAGAATATACAAAACAACTGGAAGAAGCAATTGAAGCGGTTAACAAGGCGGAATCGACAAAGGATCAAGCCGATCTTGATCATGCTAGAGATCTGGTAGACAAACTGAAAGACAAAGATCAGGTGGACTTATCAGAGCGCCTCGATAATCTTCAAGAGATCATTGATGATTCTTATGAACAAACATTAAAATCGGCTACAGAAGCCGTTGAGAAGGCTGAAACAAGCTTGTTACAAGAGGATGTTACAGCTGCTCGTAACTTAATCAAAGCACTGAGAGCCTATGATAAAGCGACGCTGGGTACACGGCTTGATGTGGTTCAAGAGTTGATCGATTCTAATAAAAACTATCAAGAAAAGCTACAGGAAGCGGAAGATGCTGTAAAGAAGGCAGAATCAACAGTGCTGCAAGATGACCTGGATGATGCGCGTGAACTCGTAAACTCCTTGCTTCCAGTTGATCAAACTGCATTCCAAAGCCGTCTTGATGCGTTGCAAAACATCATTGATGAAAGAGACAAGTACAATAATCAACTGGCTGAAGCAACAAATTCGGTCCGGGTTGCAGAACTGTCTAGAAATCAAGAGGACGTAGATGTTGCTCGAACTCAGGTAGCTGAGCTGAAACCTGAGGATCAATCTAAACTGAATCTTCGGCTGGATAGTGTCCAATCCATTATTGACTTTAAACTGAATCTTGGTCCAGCAAAAGAGGCTGTTTTCAAAGCCGAAGAAAGTCAGCTGCAGACTGATCTGGATACGGCTAAAGGCCTCGTGGACAAGCTCAGAGAAGGTGCATGGAAATCTTATCTGGTTGAAATTCTTAACGATGTTCAATTGAAGATTACGACTGTAGGAGAAAGCCAGGATGCAATCAATGCTGCAAAAGAGAAATTAAGTGCAGCTGAGAGTTCGAAAAAACAAGCGGATCTGACGAAGGCTAAAACAGCTATTGATGCTTTGCCGGCAAGTATGGAGAAAAATGCACTAACAGAGAGCTTAGCTAAGCTGCAGGCCGAAGTGAGCCTCACAAAAGCCGTACAGAATGCTAATTTAGCTGTAACCCGTGCAACAAGTGCAAAAACGTGGGATACCTATTATTATGCCCTAGCCTTGGTAAATCCTCTTCCGGATTCATCTAAGAGCGATATGCTAACAAAACTTGAAGCTCTTAAAACGAAGATAGATACTACTCGCACAGATGATGAGTTGATCATGGACGCTGAAACACTTGTAGAATTTGCTGAAACTAGCTTGCTAGAAAACGACTATGAATTAGCATCTGTTGCAGTGGGTCAGCTGAAAACAAGTTCAAGAAAAACACAACTTAATAAACGTATCACTGCAATCAAAAATGGTTTGGTTAAACAAAACTTAAAAATGACACGGTTCGAAGTAAAAACACAGACCAAAAACACGAATACACTTGTGTGGGATAAAGTTGATGGAGCTACTGGTTATAAGCTGGAACGCATGCTTAACGGAGCTGTTCTTAAAACCTACAATCTGACAACGCAAAGTACGTACAAGGATGTTGGATTGGAGTTAAATACAGAATACAGTTATCGAATTACTCCAAAAGCAGGTTCCATCCTGGGAGAACCGAAAGAAATAGTCGCTAGTAAATTTGTTGTAGACCTGCCACCTGTACCTACACTGGTCTCTGCTTCCGTTGATGAAGATGGTGTGTTGCATGTTACAGGGACTGGGCAGGATCAATACACATTGTATTATGTCGTACACAATGAAAAAGGTGTACAACAGACAAGAGCATCCCTAGTGAGTGGTGAAGAGAAGACGTACGTATTTAACACTGCTGGTGTATACACTGTAAAGGTTGAGGCATACAGCACTTCTGGGAAAGTATCTTCCTACTCAGAAGCCAAAACGGTTACTGTACTTTCTTCCATGATTGAACCACCGGTTGCCAGTGACGTGCAGTACTCTGCACAGGTTGAAGGTGATTACGTGGTATTCACTGCTTCAGTAGCTAATAATGTAGATGGTGTTGCTCAGAAGTTTACTTTTGAAGTCCGTGATCCGGAAGATAAACGTTTCACGTATGGAGTGGGTAAACTAGTCGATGATCGTATCTTATATACATTTAAGCGTTCTGCCTCAAGTATGATTCCTGGTGAATATACGCTTTTGATTAAAGGCAAACGAGGATCAACATCTGGTGAGGCTGCTGAATTCGTATTTAATGTGAACTAATTTTTTTAAAGGAGCACTCACTCTTTCTCTAATTATAAGAGATCTGAGTTGAGTGCTTCTTTTTAAATCAATTTAGCACCTCATTAAATAGAGATAATGGTTGAAAGCTAACTGAGTGTTTTCCTATGCACTAAACGTTTCGTCTATTCATAATATCGAATTAAATGACGATATATCAGTTGTAAATCCTACAAAATTATAGAGAAGGTGACTTTTTTTGAAACGTGCACACGGTTTACTCGCATTCGTAATTGTTTTATTTGTTTGCAGCCTCAATCCAAGCAGTGTATCTGCCAACCAATTTGCAAGTCTGCCCAAGCCGGATTGGACATTTTCAGTTCCAGAAGAACACACTTACATGTCGAATAGCAACGTTAGAATTACTGATACAACGTACAATTATTTGAGCATGGACAACCAGATGTACATTCTTAACAAAAAGACCGGCAAACTAATGTCCAGCACCAGCTATACAGCAGGAACTAATCTTAGCTTTAGCTTCTTCGGTACATACGCGCAAGTCGATAAAAATGGTACAGTGTATATTCTCACACCGATCAAAAATGCGGCTGGGGTTGTAAAACAGCGTTTAAGAGCTTATCACCCGGACGGACATGTGCTATGGGATAAGTACTTTAATGAGAAGATACGTTCGTTGTCGGGAGTGTCATTGATGCCTGACGGTAACCTGTTTGTATACCTGGAGACAGCCTCTGATCGTGTTATTAGTTACCGGTACAACCCAAAAGGTAAGTTTTTGGGCAAGAATACTTGGAATGCATCGATATATTACGGCTTTGTAGATGGTTATCTGCAGACCATTAATAGGACAAGCAAAACTTCAAGTCGTATGACTTATTATGATTCAAAATTAAAAGAACAATTTCGATATAATTTTGATTTCAAAGAAGGAGTATTTGCTGGCCTGGGTTATGACGGATATCTATATTTAGAAAAAAACCTTGGCAACAATGTTACGAGCTTTACGGCAAAAACAAAAGAGGGCAAAGTAGCTTGGACTAAAAAGATAAGTAACTTAATTTACCGAGAAGGTCAGAACAATTCAGAGCGTGTAAGTAAGGATGTGTTTTCATTTGGATTTACAGGAATTCTATCTAATGGCAACTTTATTTTTATAGACCGTAAAGGTGTTATGCAAACAGTTAAGGCTTCTGCAAAGAGCTATCAGACGGCATCAGATGGTACAGTGATGCTGGTCGAGGATTCTCAAGTATCCATCTATCAGGCAAGCAAGTCGGCGACAACCAAATTAAAATTGTTGCATACCATGAATACCTCTGAAATCGATGGTTCTCCGTTCTCGTTTGTGTATGAGGGTGGAGGTATTCTATATTACATGAACGACAGCAGTCAGATTACTCGATATGATTTAAACAAGTCGCCTGTTGCTATCGTAAAGTAGTAGTTTTATAAGCTAACTAGGACTACAACTCAATATAACTAACGAAGCAGCTATCCACGTGGATTAGCTGCTTTTGTTCAACTAGAGGACAGGATAATAACAGCGTCGCATTGAATATAATAAATTGATTGATGGCATTCATGGTAATGCCTATACATGTAAGGAGATGGAGCAAATGCCTACATACCTAGTCAAGAAAAGATTCTGGGATGATGAAAAGAATCTGGACCAAGAAACTAGTGTCAAAGTGACAAACGATAGAAATGAGGCTGTAACAGCATTTAAAGAAATTCTTATCTGTGCTAGAAACTTAATGAATCAGGATGCGGATACTAAGGATAAAATGACAAGAAACGAATGTGGAATCCAGGCATTATTATTCAAAGATGGGTGTCATCATGAGAAGGTACAGGGACATTTTGTAGAAAAGACATTTGTTTTTGTCCACCCCGAAGAGAATGTTGTAAACATTGAGGAGGATATGGTTACTTTTTCAGACCGAAAGATAGTTTCCTTTTTAGGGGCGGGAATAAATGGATTTGTGTTGGAATGCATAGACACACGTTTAGATTCAGCCCTAGCAATAAAAGTATGGCTGAAAGATGAGAAGGCATTGTTAGAGTCAAAAAAGTTAAAAAAAGCTGAACATCCTAATGTGGTAAATATAAAGTATTCTGGAGTTTCGGAAGGGTACATCTATGCAGAGCTAGATCTCATCAACGGTATGACTTTGAGGAATTGGTTAAAAAATCATCCCTCTTTTCATGAGAGAGCTTTGGTAGCGAAGCAAATAATCGAAACTCTTGATCATATTCATGATCAGAATATATATCACGGAGATCTGCATTCAGATAACATCATCATAACACCCATTCAAAAGATTAAAATTCTTGATTTCGGAACATCAGTTAAAAGTGGAAAAAAACTTTCCAATCATCGCGCTGCATGGATTTTGGCGCAAACCATGTATGAGTTGCTAAAACCAGAAATAGATCCACATCTGGACCTTCTTAGTGATCACATACAGGACTTTATAAAAGAAAAAAGATGGAGAGAAATCAAAAAAAATTATTTTAGTAAGAAATTATCTTCATTGGTGTATCCTGCTGATTATGTTAATGCTAGTTTCGACTTTATGGTTGAGTTTTTAATGGCAAAAAGTTTTTACACAGACCGGATTATTAATGTACCTTTAATGTCAGACTTAGCAACCTTCTTAATGCGCTCTCCATTCATAAAGTATAAAAATCTCTTTAATCACCTAAGTTCCAATTGCAAGGAAACGGAGATAAAGGCGTTTGTGGCTAGTATGTATTTTTCCACTAGTTTTGATAATGAGGAAGGTATGGATGATGCTCTATTCCAATTGTTACAGCGGACAAGCAACGAACTTTCAGGACCATATGGATTTCTCGATGATGAGGAATATTATAAGATCCATAACGTAATGTTCTTTAAACATCGTGAGGAGTATAAGGCCTGGAGAAAGTTTCATATGAGCGAGATGAAAAAACTTGGAATTACCGAAAGTCTTACAAAAACCTGAAATTAACCGAATTCTCCATTTTGTTATAAAGTGTCAATTAGCCAAAGGGAACGTTAGCTCAATGAGTGGTCTGTTAGTTTAACAGACTACTCTTTTTTTGTTGCTAGACCCATTTATTCTATGCACAGTTGAGGATAATGAATTGCACACCACTCATGTATAGAAACATAACCAAAAAAAAAAATTATAATTAATTAATGTAATACATGATTTACATAGTGCGTATAAATGGATTACAATTGATAGAGAAAATACTTCCTGGAGGTAAATTGATGACAATTAGAAGAATGGCGGTGCTGCTATCCATAAGTACTGCTTTATTAACAACGGCTTGCTCAGCACCAAATATACAACAAGTGTTTGCTCAAGAAGACGCCCCAGTACATATCCTTATTAATGGAGTATCACAAGAGTTAGCTGGCTCTAAACCATTTAAAATTGGAGAAATTACTATGGTACCGGTAAGAAAAATACTTGAACCATTGGGTGCCGAAATCAAGTACCAAGATAACACGATGGATGCCCTTATAAAAATTCAGAATGGCCAAGAAATAATAGTTCATTCTGGATCAGGCGTTGGTGAGAATGCCGGCTCACGTTACATTTTGTTCAATGGAGAACGAAAGGATATGGGTAGCCCGGCAGTACTGATTAATAAGGAAACGTTTGTACCGATCACCTTCGTGGAGACAATCGGAGGTACTGTTCACTGGGTATCCATGGGTCAAACAGTCGATGTAAATCTTCCTGAACTAAATGAGGTGACTACGCAGGACGTACGAATCTTTACGAATGATGGTTGGGCTATACCAGGGAATAGTGGTATGAAGATAAATTGGGGAAGTAAGTATGTTGGACAGATGAATCAATCGGACAAACCAAATGGACAGGGAACGTTGCTCTCACAGAAATTAGATATCGTATATACGGGTACCTGGTTAAATGGTCTCCCGAATGGAGAAGGAACCGTGAACCTATCAAGCGATGGTAAGATAAAAATCAAAGGTCTATTTAATAAAGGTGAGATTGTAAGCGGCGTACTTTCTGCAAATGGATCTGCCTTCTTTGAGGGGACATTCGGGCGTCAATCTCTTAAAGAAGGGGCCTTATTACTACCGGATAAGAGAGTCTTTAAAGGAACCATATCTGATGACCAAAAGATAGGTGTTGGGTCATTGACTAACCGCGAAGGAAAGGTACTTTATGAGGGTAAAATCGGCTTCAGCGGAACAATTGTGACCAACGATTTTTCATACCAGAGACTAGAGGGGTAGGGGATAACTTATCCCTTTTTCCTTAGCTCATAAGAGAGTGTTTTAACACTGAAGTGATGGGGAGGGAGAGTATGGGGAATACGAGCGAATACAATCTCGGCAAGAAACTGGCGCAGTATAAAAATACTACGTAAGTATTGTATATTACAAAGCCAGGAAAAAGAGGCGATTTTACCTTCCCTTAGCCATTTAATCAACCCTAATTTTCTGCAAGGAGGAAGAGAAATCATGCATTGCAGCAGGATTATGTTTACCATCATTATTTCCGCTCTCCTTGGTGGGTGCACCGTAAATGGCCCGCTAAGCGCGTACGAAATCCATGATACACAGGCCAAGGAAGCCCCAATATCCAACCCTACAACGGAGCAAACCATAGAAGTTTCCCAGCCATCAAATGAAACAACTGCAGACATTGCCGAACCTTCATTAAGTGTAGAAGAAATCGCGATGGTTGTAGCCCAAGACTTGAGAAACATTGATTATGAAGATACTTCCGAATACATGAATGGATCCAACGCCTACCTTTCACCTGGTTATCAAGCTGCTTTCAGTCAGTTAAAAATTAGGAATGAACAAATTGCTAAATCGAGAAAGATCGTACGTGAGCTTTACGATTTAGAGGTTGACCCATCTTCCGTCCAAAAGAGTGATACCACTGCGGTACTAAAAGTAGTTGCATCAGAACAAGGAAGCGAGATGGGCGATGAATTTGATCATGATTTATCCATTCATGTTCACTTTTTCAGAGAAAGGTCACTCCGACCATGGAAGGTAGCAGATGTTACATTTGATATAGCGGTTGAGTAAAGAGTTCAATGTTTCAATCGAGAATTTTTGCATTCCGAAGAAAAGGGAGGTGATTGCCTGTAACAGGTTTTTGCATGATCACCAGAAGATTGTCTGCATTAGCACGGTCGGTGCTAAATATATTGAGAATCTATATATTGATCAAACGTCGTAGACAGCAAGCCAAAACGAAAAAACCACCGACTAAGGTTGGGACCTGATGGTGGTTTTTTGATGAAGTTATTCCAGAGCAAATTGCCGTGACCCGGTTACATCAACACAACAACTTGATAACTCGTCGGTCTTAACTGTTACAGCAGTGAAGGCCTTTTACGTTTTCATTATACCCTTACAAGTCCGATTCAATTTAAGAAGTATACAAAACAATGAGTGTTCTGGATTATTCTATAACGACTTTTCATTAAAATAAAGGACAGTCACTTTTGAACCTGACAAAATGTAATTGTTTGTCATCTGCTATTCCATAGATTAATATTGAGAATATTGATATTTACTGAATAATTAAAATTAACGCATGAAAAAAAGAAAAATAATATAATTTGGGGAGGCATTTAGAAATGCTAACGAGAGGAAAAATACTAGGGGATATACTAGACGGGCTTGGACAATTAAGTTTCGTTCTTCAAACCAGAAGTAGTTTAGGTCTTACTGATTTAAACAAATATTGTGAGGATTTCATCAAAGAACTGGTGAATTTAATCTACGGGTATAACTTAGTTAACCTAAATACCTCAAGATCAAATGAACCAGGATTAGATTTGGGGGATGAAGTTCAGAGGCTGGGTATCCAAGTAACTACTGATAAAAGTTCAAGCAAGGTAAACTTAACTCTAGAAAAGATAACTACGGATCAAAAATCGCGGTATGATCGTTATATTATTCTTATTTTAGGATCAAAGCAACGTAGTTACTCCATCAATTCTGAACTCGCAACCGAACTTCAATTTGTTGCTGAGAATGATATCTGGGATTTTAATGATTTAGAAAGAATTCTGCTTACCCTTCCAGTTGAAAAAGTTAAACAGGTGTATGACTTGCTTCAAAGTGATCTTATTAGACTATTTAGTGATTTTGAGATTGGGACGACACCATCGGGAGAATCGACATCTTTATTAGACCGGCTAGAACAACGACCTACCTACCTATACAACGGTTGCGAAAGATTAGTTGAACATATTAACCAAAAAGAGACTGTTAGTTTAAATATTCCAATAATCAATGAAGCATTTAACAGACTTATTAAACAATTATCAGAGTTACCAAGAATAACTCGCGAGTTTTTTTATGCTTTACTTGTACGCTCGGAATATGTTAAGGGCAAAGATGCTTTAGGAATTAGAGAAACTTTAATCAGAAGACTACTACCCATTTCTGAGACAAGGTTTAATGAAGAATTAGACTTACTCAGTGCGTATGACTTAGCTTACTTAGAAGAAGTGAATGACAATGACTACAGAATTTTATTCAGTGGTGTTTGTTTAAACGAACATTGTTTATTGAACTTGTTACATTATACAAGAGATAACGATTACGATTTAAAGAGTATAATTGTTAACTTAGATTTTAGTTGTTTAGGTTGAAAACAGATGTAACAATGTTTCATTGAACAGATAGAAAAATCCATCAACTGGAGGAAGTTCAGGGGGGACAACCCCTGCCGACTGAGAGCGTTACCCTCAAGGGGCACAGCGAACAACTTAAGCAGCACACCAATTTGCCTACAATTACAATGCAGTAGCTTGTGAAAATAAGGAACGTTAGTTCAAAATAAATATTTATCTGATGTTTATTAGAACGATACATAAATAAATAAAAGTAGAGTGTAATCAATGAAAAAAAATGTGTTTATCTTGATATACAATTTAATGACTGTTATAATTGACATCAGTAGAAATGAAACCATTTTAAAAGATCTCTTCATTAGATAAAGCAGGAGATAATAGTTACAAAAAATTTAGTACCTATTTGAAGGGTTCATTCTAAAAGTGCTGTATTCTATGAATAACTTAGCATGCTCATGCTTTGCAACAAGAAAGATACGACCATGTTATACGGTAACTCTCTAGTTGTGATTCTAGCGAAGGTCATCTTTTTCATTTACGAGACCACCATACGCACATGCTAATCAGCAAGTGCGTTTTCATTTTCAAAAAAAATACATAAAAAAAAACCCAACCTATTTCTAGTAGAGGAGAGTTTTGACCGACCAACCTCTATTAGAAATTCACCTGGCAGGGTTTTGTAAGGAAACGAAACTTATTGAGATTATTTTATCATATTTTTTTCGATTTTCCAAGCAAAACCCTTTATTTTTCTATGCCGCTTCTTAGGTTGTGAGGAGAAAGGGATTCTTAAAATGAAACATTCGGTAGAAATGTTTAAAGCTTCAAATACTACGTACGATACTCCAAAGAAACTTCAATTCAAACTGCTCCTCGGGAATATCGCTGCTTACAATGGCGAGATCCCATTAACACGAAATGAAATTAAAGATAGGCTTTCCATATCTGTTTCCGCATTAAAACGAATTATATCTGAATCAAAATATACAGGAGAAATCTACGAGAAGGATGGTAGGCTTTTTGTAAATCCATCATCGATTGTTGATTACAGCGGTACAGACACAGCCCTCTATGTGAAGTATTTCAAATTCTTATCCTCACCTGAATTTATGGCGGAGGATCGTCGTGTTCAACGATTTGTTCTGGACATGCTATGTCAGCATGTTTATTTACCCAGTAGAAAATACGTCACATATGTTAAAAACCTCATCTCGTCTGGCACTCGTGATTCCGGTACGTTCAATGTTCGAACCGTTGGAGAAATGAATAGCATTATTGAAAAAGCCGGCAAGTATCTCAATTTACGGTTGGAATGTAGGCAAAAAAGAGATTGGCTTGTCGTCGTACATGGATTGAATCCTGAATTTGAAGAAATGGGCTCTTTCGATAGTGAAGGAGCTCTGCTTTGGGTTTCTCAAAAAATGTACGCTGCTGGCTTTGTTGTAGAAGTCATCGACCAACGAGTTAAAAATCAGTTGGCAAAAGTCATGGAGTACTATTATAGCCAAGTGGGTTATGACCTGGCATACAATATTTTTGTTGGAGCTCTTGATGATCTACTGTATTCATCTGCCTTTCACTCTATGATTTACTCAGAAATTCAAGATGAGAAACAGCTAGATGAGATTTCCGCTTATTTCAAAAATGTAGCTGAATCATCAGAACGATTTGTTGCATTAGGTATCACATTAGAATACGATTTAACATCTTCATTAATAGAAGATGCTTCACGGATTGCAAAAAAAGAAGGGAAGGATCCGAACAAGATCAAAGAGCTTCTCGATGCTAAAGCACACCGAAATAACTTAGAGAAGAAATTACACCTTATTGAATCCATGTGGATCCATGCTTTGCAAAGGGGTAATCGTTCTATCTATCTCAACCAGCGCGATTCAAAACTCCAAACGGTTCTTCATAAGATGAAAGATCTCCAAAGTTTAATGTACGAATTTTGGCTGGCTGAAAACTAAAAGAATGTTGAGATGTCTCATGTTTGTTTCATAATTATCAAAAAAACGGTACTAACCAATTAAATTTCAAAAATACTAAAAAACTAAATCAGTTTTTTATATCCTTTTAGGTTGTGGATAACGAGTATAAGCATGTGTTACCTGATAATCATATTTGTTGGTAATATCAAACATGTTGTGTTGATGGATTGCTTAACATGGGTTTAATGATTACTTTGGTTATCCGTTGAATATGTGGATTGGGATTGCTGTTTTATACGTTGCCTATCATGAATTGATTAAGTAGGAAAAAAATAGAGCGATACCCGGAAACCTGCGCTGTGCAAGGGCTAGTAGGGTTCTTTTCCATTCCTTAATGGTATTAATTTATTGTTTTAATTAATGATATTAATCAATGGGTTTGAAGATGGCATTTTATAATGCTTCAAAATATCCTCCTCCTCAAAGTCATGAAAAATTACTATAGGCAATCATTTTTCTCACTACCAGAGTATTTAGGAGGAAATAGATGATACTTTCCATTTTGGCCGTTGTTATGATATTCATGTTGCTGGTTATCTCCCATGAATTTGGCCATTTTATAATCGCGAAAAAAGCTAATGTAGGATGCCCAGAATTCTCTATAGGAATGGGCCCCAGACTATTTTCTTTTACGATGAAACAAACTAGATTTGTCCTACGCTTATTTCCGATTGGTGGTTATGTACGAATGGCCGGGGACGATGAAACCTACTTTATTATTGATCAGGAGCTTTACCTTGATAAAAATGAAGAAGGAATAGTTGCCATTTATGATAGGGTTAATGACGATCAAGATCTGGAGAAGGTGTTAATCAAAAAACTAGATCACAAACATCGGAAATTAACATTTTTAAATGGTGAGGATCTGTATACGCTCCCTCTCAGTGAGAATGCCTATATATGCGTTGGCAAAAGAAGAAGGATCATCCCGGTATCTAACTATGATTCATTATTATCAAGTAAATCATCTATTCAAAAGTTAAGTATTCTTTTAGCTGGTCCATTAGCAAATATCCTGGTGGCACTTGCTCTTATCTTGTTGACCAATATCTTGTTTTCCTATTTTTCGTCTATGAACGTGTTTGAAAAGACATTGAAGGATGCCTGGCATTACTCTACTATCTTGATTTACGGTTTAAAGGACATCATTTTAGGGAACGAAGCGTTATCTAACCTATCAGGTCCTGCAGGAGTAATGAAACAGACATTCGATATAGCAAGTTATTCAACGATTCAAAATTTAATGATTTGGGCCGCAATCATGAATCTCAATGTAGCCATTTTCAACTTGCTGCCCTTGCCGGCTCTGGATGGTGGTAGAGTTCTCGTAACTTTGATTGGAATGGTTCGTCCAATCTCTGCAGAAAAAGAGGGCTGGATACACTTTGCAGGATTTCTATTAATGATCGGACTAACGATATTAGCCACTTGGAATGACATCATTAAATTTCTTCAATGATTTGATAGAGTTGTAATATTTAAAAACAGACTTATGCTTCATGTATAGAATATCCAACATCATTTCAGGAGGTTATTACCATGAATTCAACATTTAAAGAAACACCAGCAATTACAAATGTAACAGGTCTACAACTTTGTGTAGAATCTAGTGATTATTCGATCCGACGCCAAGTCTTAACTGGACCAGACTTATTTCAAGACACGCACCAAACGTTTCAACCTGATTCAGATGAGGTGTTAGCCACAGTTCTTGTTCAACCATCACTCCCTCAGGAGCAAGCATTAGAATTAGCTAAACTCATGGCAGCAGCTCCAGATTTGTTCAAAGCACTCAAGCAGTTAAGTGAAATAGTCGATTTAAGCTCAAGTGAGCCTCACGAAGAACTGTATCAAACAACGAAATCTGAGTTGAGCGCTGCACTCACATTATGCAAGGACGCTCTAGACAAGGCTTCCTCGTACACATATTAATTCCCACTTTCTCTTTATCCGGTAATGAGCACCTCCCGGCACGAATGGAGCTCCAAGCCAACTTTATCGTTGGAGATGTGCTTTTAAAGCTCATTTTAAAGCTCATCAAATATAAATGGAGATCAGCACTTCTGATGATAAATCAGAAGGAGACTGATTATGGATATAGTAAATCGATTTACTCACTATAAAATTCGTTTTTCAAATGAATCTGTATCGCTCGATGAGCTGAATAGAATAAAAATTCATTTCCAACTGCTTAACGACCGATATATTGATCTTAAGGTTCACTTTAATCAAGCGTCTGGGCAAATCTTGTATATCGAGGCACCCATTAACGTAGAAGAAGCTGACCTTAAGGAATTAACTATGCAACATTGGCAGGTTGCCAGAGTAGACACACTGAGTGATCTAAAACTGCGACCGCTTCTGCAGTATTTTACAAACCATAATCAACAATGGTACGTGTTCTGTTGCCTGCCGTTTGGTAACCAGAGTCAAGCGACGTTACAAATCCGCAACATCCAAGAAAACAATCCTAATGTCACGTTTGCCCCGGAGCTTTCGATTTATCGTGATATGTCATTCATTATGGACAATGCTCCTGCAGAAGTAGCCGAATTAATATTTTACTCATTTAAAGAATACGTAGATAACAATGATCTTTCTGATCCTATAGTTGACGCTGCTACATCCTATGCACAGTATTACCGGAGACTTCGGACGATTTCTCAGCTGGCCATGCGTAAGAATATCGTTCCGAAATTCACCACGCTTCACGGCAAGCCCATCTTTGAAAAAAAGAATTATTTCATTGAAAGAGCTCGATTTTCAAAGCCAACTTATGTAGGAAGCCAATTTGAGAACAAAAATGTCATTCTTAGTAGCCGTCATTCTCACAACACTAATCAAAGCCAGTATGTAGATGTGATCCTCTTTAGTGTCATACAGTATGGATATATGACTGAGCAGCTATCCGTCTATGTAGATCCTTCTTTCTTTGATACACCAGAAGTCACCTCTGAACTCATTTCATATTTTAGAGAGAACTATCATCTAGATTCTTCTTATGAACTTCGTATGCTTTTTGATATTTTCCCAATTCGTTCATCCAAAGAGACCGGTACATACTTACTACCATCATTTCCTGTAGAATGTTCTTATATGGGGAGTGGGTCAGAATGATGAAAGAATTCTTTAAAAGCAGATCAGGATTATATTTGAAGAACATCTCGGGTTACGTTGTTACTGTTGTACTTTGCAGCCTTATTTTTGGTATCGATATCCCCTGGCTAACGGTGTTATTGTTTGCAGTTGTCTTCATCATCGTAATTGAGATGGACATCGCCATAAAAAAGAAGCGTAAACAGACCCGAGAGAAACGAGTGAGTTCCGACAATGCTTCTGAGTAACCAATAGTGGACAGTTGTCACCGCCACTGGTTATAGGTTAGAATTTGTACAAAGACATATCCTTAACCAAACTACCCCAAGTAAGGCGTTTGGAGAGACACAGGGCATCCCCTGGTTTCTTCAGACGCCTTTTTTGTTCTTCAATAAACGAAGGAGGCAGGTCCAAATGAGCTCAGCTGCAGCATCTACAAATAACCGCGGTACCGCAAGTCTGATGGATTACAGAACCTTACGACCGATTATGGGGAAAGGTGGGTTTATCCTCGGTCAAAATGTTCGAATGTCACAGAAACTATCCTATGAACACCTAGCCTTAGTAGGACCTACCGGTTCAGGTAAGTCGAGTACTTTTTTTATTCCTAACCTTTTAGATTTAGATGAAGGAGTATCTGCAGTTGTCACCGACCCCAAGGGAGAACTGTACTGGAAGACCGGTCCGGAATTGCGTCGCCGTGGTTTCGAAACGATACGTTTATCACCATTTGAAAATCATTTCCCAGGATACAATCCGCTTGCTGTTGCAAAGGATTATGCGGAAATCAAAGAAATAGCCCAACTCATATTGATGAATGGGGGTCTGGCCTTCGAAATACAAGGGAAGGGGGGAGGGGACTCAACATGGCTTAATATGTCATTACCGCTTTTAGTTTCAGCTTTCCTCTATGTTAAATATCGTAATCCGGAATGCCCTCGAATCGGGGAAGCCATGGACATCATTCTCTTCATGGATATGGAAGAGATGGACGTTCTATTTGCCAAGTATAAATTATGCCGGCGTGAATATGCACTCTTTAAACAAGCAGCGGGTTCTGAAAAGATTTTAGCGAGTATCAAAGTGACTATTGCTACGAATATGCAGCTATTTATGGATGATCGAGTAGTCCATTTTGCTGAACGAAATGATATCCAACCACGGCATTTAAGGTATGGAATGAATGGTGACCAAAAGAAGCCTGTGGTTCTTTTTGTATCTGTTCCAGAGACCAAATCGCTTTATGCTGCCCCACTTATGGCTGTACTGTACCAACAGCTCCTCCAAAGGCTCCAGGACATCACCGATGGCTTCCCAGTTCTGTTCTTTTTGGACGAGTTTGCAAACTTGGGAATTATTCCGATCATTGACACGGTCGCAGCAACAGCACGCTCGAGACGTATGGGTCTGGCCCTGGGTATTCAAGGGGTGGAACAGCTAAGACAAAAGTATGGAGAGGATAAGGCAGCCAACCTTTTAAACAACTTGAAGACCAAAGTATTTTTAAGCGGTCTTTCCCAAGTATCCAGTGAGTATGCTTCTTGGTTCTGTGGAACAGCTACTATACCTATTGAGAGCGTATCGTCTAGCGTTTTTGGTTTGGTTCCGGATAAAAAGACGGTTTCTACGGCCGAAAGGCAGGCAGTCACATCAGATGAGGTCAGACGCCTCAATCCGCAAAAGGCCCTTATTATATCTGACTATCTTGATGCGGCCACAGTCGATAAGATCTTCTACTTTGAAGAAGAAGATTATCTTAAGAGAGTAAGAGGTGGGGATCCGAACTTTGCTGAGGAATTTGACTCACTCCGAGCATTATATGGAGTTACAGAGATTGAGGATTTTGAGGCTGATCCATTTCAGCTAAATGAATAAAAGGGGTTGGTTTCTTTGGAAATCGCTTTAAGAGATTATCAAATAGAGGCTCAAAAGACCTTTTTCAACAAACTGATACTGGGTGTAAAAAGGCAGCTCATTGTTTTGCCAACAGGCGCAGGTAAAACGATCGTTGCAGCCTCCATCTCTAAGCTGTTCAGGGACCGATACAATAACGGCTTGCCGATCGTCTTTATCGCCCACCGTCATGAACTGCTCAAACAGACTGCAGAAAAAATGAAATTGGTCTGGGGTGACGTTAAAGTCGGCAAAGTCAAAGGGGTGGATAATGAACAAGAAGCTGACGTAATCGTTGCATCCACCCAAACCCTTATCCGAGGGAGACAAATGGTAAAGCCAGGCCTGGTCATTTATGATGAAGCTCATCACAGTGTATCTAAAGGATCCATGAAAGTATTGGAGAGTTTAGGTTGTTTTGAGGCAGACGGTCCCCCCCTGTTAGGCATCACAGCTACCCCTAATCGTTTGGATCGACAAGCATTGGGTCAAGTCTACGAAGAAATCGTGTTGGAAAAATCCATACTGGATCTCATCCTTGCACGTTACCTTTGTGATGTCCGAGGAAAAAAAATCGTCATTGATGAATTAGATCTTCAGTCTGTTGAAACGATGGCTGGAGATTATAATGAGAAGCAGCTTGGAGAACAGATGGGTAAAGAGAGCGTCATTGACACGATCGTGCAAGCTTATCTGGAGCACGGTGAATCTCGTAAAACCATTGTTTTTGCTGTTAACGTTAAGCAGGCCTACGATATAGCAGAAGGTCTTGCCAAGTATGATGTTAGGGCTAAAGCAATAGATGGATCTTTGCCAGAGGAGGCCAGGTCTAAAATACTCCAGGAATTTTCAACCGGTGTTATTCAAGTGCTGGTCAATTGCATGATCCTTACAGAAGGTTTCGATGAACCAAGTGTCAGTTGTATCCTCATGGCCCGTCCAACGAAGAGCGAAAGTCTTTACATTCAGTGCATTGGTCGTGGTACCCGTCTATATCCGGATAAAATGGATTGTTTGGTTTTAGATGTGGTAGGTGTCACTGAAGATCACTCCCTGATGACATTGAGCAATCTTTTCCCTCCTGGACGATTGGACTTGGAGGAAGAAGAGGAAGAGGAACTTGACCTATTCCTTGGTGTTGTCATGGAAGAAGGAGAATCCGTTGTCGAATTTCACGAGAGGTTAAAACAAATAGCATTCGAGTATGGCAAAAAAATGCGCGAAATAAACCTTTTCTCCACCAAAACGATCTACCTTTGGAATTCATTTTCGGATCGAGCGTACTATATCAGTATCGGAAACCAACAGTATTGTTACCTGATTAAAGAGGAAGAGCACTGGTGGATCATCTTCGAAAATCAAAACAAGCAGTTATATCCTTTACATCACGAGCCATTATCCCTGGAGTACGCTCAAGGAATTGCGGAGAATTTCCTTAGCAATATAAAGACAAAAATAATATTGAAAGAGGCAAGGTGGCGTAATCTAGCGATGAGTCCTGCTCAACGAGACCAACTCGAAAGAAATCGAATTGATTATGATCAAGGATGGACCAAGGGCCAAGCATCTGATGCTTTAAATGACATTTACGGCCGTAGGGTTGCTGCAAAGGTCATCCATCGATTTAACGGCGATTTGTATCGTTCGATCATGAGCAATTCGTATCTAAAAGAGAAAATAAATGAAGAACTATTATGTATCCAATCAGGATTGCATTAATATTACCAGAAGTTTACTTTACACATGCTAACAAAAAAAGCCGGGAATACCCGGCTTTCTCCAATCATTCTCCAAAACTGGTTCCAGGGAACAAAGTATAGCGATCAAAATATTGCGTTGATTTAGGTACAACCATAACTGATTTAATTTTATCTGTTCCCTCAAAGGTAAACTTCCATTTCTCAACTTTCACATTGTAATCATCTTCTGCAGTGACTCGTTGAACTATTCGTACAGTGATGCTTGTATCGTTACGATCTACAGGCTGCATATCAACAATACTTGCCATGTTATAGGTTCCAGAAGGAAAGCTTTCATTGTAGATATCTGTTTTGAATCCAGGTGCATTTAAGGCAAGCACATCTTCTTTCCGTCGATCATCATATGCCATGATCCAATTAAAAGCTAAGTCACGTTGATTCACATAAGTCACACTACCAGTTTCGGATTTAAATTGTGGGTCAGAATTCACATGTACTGTTTTGTTTTTATTGTCCCACTGAATATCTACTCCAAGTCCCTCCGAAATGGTACGAAGCGGAACATATACTGAACCATCTATCAGTTTTGGAGCTGTACTGCCGCTTTTAATGTCATTACCATGAATAAAGACCTTAGGAACTACGGATGCTGCATACGCGCCTGCGCTGAATACGGATGTGAGCAACACCCCTGCGAGTCCAATTTTAACAATACGTTTCATATAATCTTCGCCTCCAAAGAAAGATATAATCTAAACGCTGTGAGTTATCAAAAAGTTTCAATTCATCTAAATAATAGGGGAAAATGGTATGAAAAGCAAAAAAGCGACCCCTAAAATTAGGAATCGCTTGTATTATTGGTAAAACAATTAAGCCTTTTTAGCAAAGAATGCGATCGGTGTCGAGCTACCCCCACCTGCAGTCACTTGAACAGGTACAGTGATCGATTGTCCATTGGACAGAGAGAAGGCTCCGATTTTCACTACTTCCGTTGGTCTGGTTTTGGAAACGCCGTTCACAGCATTACTGCCTACTTTGACAGCGCCTGCAAATAGCCCGCCACGTGGATTGAGATAAAGGTTTACAGTCTGCGTAGCTCCAGAATTATTTTTAATTGTTAAGTTTGTTTTGTAGATACCGCCATAAGCAGCACTATTCGGTAGTGTACCTGGGAACACAGAAGGTTGGTCAAGAACAGAAACACTATTAGATGTACCGCTGCTATCTAGAGTAAGTGTCGCATTACTACCTTGGACATCAGCATAGTTCCAAGTTCCTCGTGGGTGTGTTTTTACGGAGCTTACAACAGCCCCTTGGTGTGTATTTAGAACAGCGGAAGTACTATTACCTGCAACAGTACGAATTTTAGCTGACATGGCAGATGCGCTGGAAAGGGTAAACTCCATTACTAGACCCCGAACTTGCCCAGCTGCGAGTGTGAACTCTTTAACAGTCCGTACCGAATTACCTGGTACGCTTACTGTTGTACTGTCTGCAGTTAACGTTTGACCCAAAAGTGCTTTGGAGAGACAAAGACCAGCATTAGTCAAAATATCTCCATTGTTAGATGTAACCGTGGTTTCGTATTTAATTGAGCCTACTGTGATGGGATTTGTTCCACCATTCCCAACGGTCAACCCGTATTTAATTGTTTGCGCAGTGTCATTATGGTGCCACATAAATACCCGGTAACGAACAGAAGTCGAACTTGGCACAGAATCCTGCCATAGAGTAATGATCGGTGTGGTAAAAGTGCTAGGAGCCAAAGGTTCAGGATTATCGCAAACGTAAAGACGTTGACCTGAGATAGCAGTAAAGCCACTAGAAAGAACAGGTGATGGAATAGGAGACATGGTGATAGGTGTTAGGTTAGTTTGAGAGCATGACATGATTAATTTCCTCCTTAGGGAACGATTATTGTGTAATGTTTTACTGTAGTAACCTAAATCAATAGGCAACTTAGAGTAGAAGAAATGGGGGAATCAATCGTCAAGTGCTTTTCCCTAACATCTGACGGCTGCCGTTTTCTCCCTCACTTATAAGGAGAATTGAGGCATCATTATACAACCTTAGAAGAAAGTTTTTGTTGTGAGTAAACAAGTGAATAACTTTTACGTTATATATTAAAATAAGGGTAGAAAGTATATGAGGTGATTACATGTTTAATCCAAAGATCTTCTTCTATTAGTTATGCTTAGGTCATGGCTTCAAAAGCCAAATCTAACCCGGCATAACGGGGATGAAGATGTTTACATGGGAAGAGATATATCTTGGGGAAAAGGTGCTCCAGCAAAGTCTGGAAAATCGTAATAAACTCAAAGATCCCAGAAGAGAGAAGGTCAAAGATTTCCGTAAGGGAATTAAAAGTGTTCATTATAACAAAGAAAGTAAAGCTGATAGAAAGCATGATTACCAACAATATAGAACAAAAATGAAACGACTCATGCGTAGCGAGCAATACGAGCTCTTACATAATTATAAACGCACGAGTGGTTGGCTTACTTGGTAACTCCTTAAACTAACAGGTATTGAGGATAGATTTATACTACAGATAGGGTTAAGTGTGAGTGGTATATCAAGTTTAATTTGATTGTTGATGTAAATCATGATAAACTAGTGAAGTATTAATTGAATACACTTTAACTAACACTACCGTAGATGCGGCGTGCTAGAGTCTTCTTACTATGTGGACTCTCAGTACGCCGCATTTTTTATTTCTATTGAAAGGAGTGATTTGGCATTGAATACCCAAACGAACGCAGCAAATGCAGTCCAGTTTGCTATAAATTGTGTAAGTGACCATTCGTTGGTTGAAAGAATCCATCAACTATCCCCACATAAGAGGGAACAGCTCACTACAATCTTATCTCATGAAATCGAAAAAGCTTGTTCTGTCTATGTACCATTGTTAGCATATTCTGACGCTACAGGATCAGAGATTGTTGTTAACTTCGTCGATGGTGCTATTGAAGGAGGTACAAATTAATGTCGTGAAAATCCTTTTAAAATACGTACCCATCGCTTTACGGCTTTACATACCATCTTTGTTCTTCTTTTCAATAATCGGATTAATGGCTTTATTTCTTGGATTATATCCATTGGGGTTTGGTATCCCGTTCTTCATATGGATCCTTGGCTTAACAGGACATATTGTCGTATACAAGTGCGTTAAAAAAGTTAATTACCTGTCACTTTATGGTTGCATCCTTTCGTTTGACTGGATGATCGGAAGCATAATCAACCGGATGATGAGTAACTTTTCTGGCAATACGATGCCTGTGTTAACTAATGTATTCTGCCTGATATGTCTAATTGGCATGCTGATCCTATCTTTTATTTACGTCAAATCTGTGAAGAGTCTGAAAATCCCCATCAACCGCATATACACCTGGGAAGATTTCGAATTTGATTTTAAAAAGAGACTCGAAAAAGACGAGAAGCAATGGAAGATAATATCACAAAATCTATCTGATAAGTTTACTGCACTTTCTGTTCTTAAAACTAAACTGATCCTTTCTCGCAAGGAAGAAAAACCTTCTCCAACCGAAGAGGTTCTTCAAACAGAACTGACTCTGGAAACTCCCATTCTTGCGAGAGATACATTGGATAATAACAACATCTTGGTAGAAAAGAATGAATTCTTTGATACTAATGGCCAAGATGACGAATTTACAACAGTTGAAGAAGATTCAGAATTCAAAATTATTGACTATCAAGCAGACAAAGAGCCAAAAGTGGAACCGATACAGACCCAGCAGGAAAAGGTGAAGCCAGCGATCAGTGAAAAAGAAATCTCAGGATTTTATGCAGAAGCTCCTCTGCCAGAGCCACCTCCTGATCGACGCCTGAACAAATCCCATCCGGAAAGGATCAAATCAGAATCCAGGACGGATGCTCAACAAGAATCCCAAAAGGATATACAAGAGAAGACATCAGATCAGTCAACGGTTATTGAAGAAGAAATACCCGATACCACGAATAGTTTTTGGAAATTTAAAGAATAACCCATTTCAAGGAGGAGATAGTAATGAGTAATATTGTCCAAAATGATGTCCTGTTGAAGGTTGTAAACGAAAATGAGGAGCAGCTGCAAAGTCAAATTGAGCAAGAAGCCTGGGAATTGGTCTATCAAGCCCGTCAGAACCGAAGTATTATGCAAGCTGAACTGGATGGTGTTGAAACTCACGCTGGCAAGGTATGCGGTATTGTATTCGTAGGTCATATCAAAGGAATTATCCCTATCGACGAAACTGAGTTTGAAAATGGGGCACAATTGAGAGATGCCGTCGGTACAACAATCTATTATAAAGTTCTTCAACTTGACCGTAACTCAGCAATTTTTGGCGCATCAAGCAAACAGGCTATTGACCATCTTCAAGGACTGACTTGGGATCGGCTACGAGAGAATATGATCATTGAAGCTAAAATTACTCGAGTCAATAATCGCTCTTTGCATCTGGATGTTGGTGCCATCAAAACATACCTTCAAGCGGACGAGGTATCCTATGAGTGGATCGACAACATGCATGATCGTTATAAAACTGGGGAGAGCATTCGGGTTAAGGTCATCGGATTGGAGAAGGAAAGTAAGACGCTGAAAGTAAGCAGCAAACAGCTTTACAAAAACCCTTGGCCAGAATGCGCTACCCGATACACGGAGGGCAATATCTACAAGGGCCGCGTTTCGGGCGTTGTTGAGTACGGTGTGTTCGTCAACTTATCAGAAGGGGTAGACATCCTGTGCCGGCAGCCGAAACCGAAGGTAGGTAAAGTTAAAAAGGGAGATACCGTGCGTGTTCGAGTGCAACGAATTGATGTTACGAAAAGTGAAATGGGTGGCAGTATCCAAAGTAAAGTGATTTAACTCTGATTGATTTGCCATTTAACGCCTTTACGATTAAAACCAAACGAAGGGGAGGCCAACATGGTCTCCCCTTTAAAACAGGGAGGACATTCATCATGAGTTCGGATCTTTCGCCATTTCATATAGGCAACAAGTATTTTATAAGTTGGGGACGGCAGCCCTCTGATACGATCAAACTAAAGCCCTCAACATTGAATACCGCACAACGACTGGTGGTAGAGAAGATGGGGTTCCTCTACTTTGCAACCAGGGTACAATTAGCGAAAATATTGAACCCTGGGAACATCAGACGAGGAAAAAAGAACGTTTCTTTCCTGTTGGATAAAGGATACCTGGTTGAGCACACGATGACAGGAAAAGAGAATAATAAATTGTTACCAATCTATAGCTTATCTAATCCGGCTCGTAAGTTACTTGGATATCCGAAGTTTCAAAAGGCTCTAACGGTAGAGGTTCTAAGTAAATTAATGGTTTCCCAGTTTTATTCACGTTTTTACGAAGTAGATCCAGCTACCCAGATGGATGCTTCACATGTTCCATTTGATGCCCTTTGCACAGTCCGAGGCATGCAATTTCAGATTGCTACCTTAAGAGACAAGGGCCAGCGTGAGAAGGTTCTGAATCAGATTCGGTTCGGGGATAATAAGGAAAAGGTTCTTATTGTCGCAAGTCAGTTAACTGAAGCAAACGCATTTCTAGATATTAAGGAAACTCATTTATTTAGAATAACAACGGACCATAATCTTCTGAAAGAAGATCTCTCTGTTAGCTTCTCTTATGTTGAAAACGGGGAGTTAAAATCTGAGCTTATCCCTCCATTTAAAAGTCGTCCAAAACTGATTCAGGAACCAATACAACCTGTTTCCAATCCAGCAGCCGAACGTTTGTTAAGCACGCTCAATTAACCTCTCAGTCCCTCTCGGTTTAATTGTACAACCGAATAACCTACGTAAAGCATCCTTTTCTTGTTTAAGAGAATGGATGCTTTTTTTGAGAATGCTAGGCTAGTTTCCCGATCAAGGATTATACTAATGTTACATTAATTGTTTGGGGGATTAGATTGCAAGAAGATTACACACATTTAGTCAATGAAATTGAAGAAAAAATGAAGAGCAAACATTATTGTGAGGATGAGATTAGCAAAATCGCCTTTAGCTTATACGGTAAGCTAATACCTCGTCCAGAATTCTCCCTTCATAATCGAGAGATTGGTGTTATGGAACAGTTCAAATCGAGGCAACATGTGAAAAATCTTCTAGATTGGGCTAAAGTATTCTCACCATTAGTTCAATTCCTGAGAAATGATTTAAATCTACCTTTAAGCAGAGAGAAATCACAGGTAGATTTTATACGTTTTATGAAAGACAAGCTTGATTTTTTTTGCACAAGTATAAAACAGAGTTCGTGTTATTCAATAATCTTAAATGAACAGGAAATAGACACAATACAAAAAATTTGTGACGACTTAAAATCGGCCTTAGATAGCTATTACGAAGGATTACCAGGTTCATCCTATAAGGCACTTGACGATTGTATGCAGAAACTTGCAGGTTTGAATATTACTCCTCTTCTTAAAGGGTACGGTAATCAAGACACATTATATTTCAAAATGAGAATTGGAAATTCAAATAACCAGTACAGTAGGAATCAAATGTTTCACATACCTTTTGAACATAGGGGGTGGGTAAAAACAAATAGATACAGTATCCCTGGCTTACCCTGCCTATATCTAGGATCAACTCCACTTACCTGTTGGGAAGAACTGGGGCGACCAGACTTAATTCGTACGCACACTTCCCTCTTCTTACCGACTGAAAATTTAAGAAGCTTTGATATATCTATTCCTCCGGCGGTAATTGCAGACTCTCTCGAGGAATTTCTTAAACTGGATTGCTCAGACTCAACAACTAAAAGCTACAAGGATATGATTCGAACCTATATTCTTCATTATCCATTAATATTATGCTGTTCGGTTCGTGTTTTGAATCCTGAAGACAGTTTTAAACCTGAATATATAATTCCTCAATTACTTTTACAGTGGATTCAACAATCTGAAGAATATGATGGAGTTGCCTACTTTTCAACTAAAATTCAAAACTATACGAAGAACAATTTCATGCTATATCGGAACTTTGCATTTCCAGTCCAAAGTATAAATGCTACCGGTTATTGTGATAAACTTGATAAGAAGTTTAATCAAATCACAAACGCAGTCCCTTGGGAAATATTCCAATTACACAAAGGATCGAAAGAGACAGCACCTGGACAAAGGAAAAGCGAATTAGAACTAGCACCGAATATTAAAACTCGTTACGGAGAAACTGATTTTGGGAGATTAGAGACTTTCCTAGTTCATATGCTAAATCCAAGATAAGATGACGTAACAAGATGAAATACATTATTTCACTTGATACAGCAACAATATCTCAGTATAATTAACGTATATTTAATTTCCTGGTACCAATACTATTTCACATCATTATGAACGTCTATAAGACGATGATAATACTATAGTGAAATTAATGGATCGATATACAAATTGTATATCAAGAGTCATTGGTAAAATTGCGGATTCATTTATGAAAGGGCAATATTATGTGGAAGGATCAGTTAAGAGTTTACTTTTCCTATCTTAATTACTTGGTTTCATCATGCTTTCGATAATTTAATTTTATATACATAATCACTTTAGGTGATCTTCCAAAAAGTCTACATCCCAAACGGATGTGGGCTTTTTTTACTTTATAAATAAAAAAATTAAGGAGGAATTTCCTGTGAGGAGTGAAAAACCAAAAAAACTTGATCAAGTACACGCTGTATTTACACAACAAAATCAGAACGAGACAAACCCGCTCACTATTTTTGTAGCATTATCTTCTTCAAAAGGGGAAGGTAACTATCTCGTTGCAGCTACTTACATAAAGGGTCAGATTGTCATTGCACATGAATGTCCCGCAATCCAACTTAAACGATCGTGCTGGCATACAGAGGTGGTTTTGTATATCTTCCAGACTATCTTTAGTCATCAGCCAGAGATTGCATCAGCTAGAACTGTTTTCATGTCTAAAAAGATAACGATGAAAAGGGACTGGGTTCAGATCCCGCATTCTTACATCCAAGGGGTGAATCAAAATGAGCACCGCAAGTTACTTGCCTGATATTGTGGACTATGCTGTATCGGCCGGTCTGCAAGTAAGATCCAATACACTTAATAAAGAGCAAACTGAATTTTGTTGTCCTTGGTGCGGTGATAGCTTGTCCAAAGGCAAATATAAACTCTCATTAAACCGCTTAAAAGGTGTGTACAAATGCTTCACTTGCGCAGAAAACGGGGGGATTCTTGATTTTATCCAAAAAGTAGAGAACCGACCTCGAGAAGAGATCCTAAATGACCTTCGTCAGAAAAACGGGGTTAATTTAGCGAAGCTCCAGAAGCGGAGAAATAAAAAGCATCCCGCTGAGTTATTAAGTGCTACTCAGCTTAAATTAATCGGTTTTTTAGATAATAGAACCCCTCAAAAGAAAGTTCGTGACAAGAACTATATAAAAAAAATCCATGATTGGATCTGGGCTGAATGGCTTCAATATCTCGACTCCAAAAAAAGAGATGCATTGGTCCATTTAATTTTGTGCATTGAGAATAACCAGTTTCAGCAAGGTATTGAATACCTGGAGAACCTATCTAAAGAACTGGACTACAATTTGGTGGATGAAGTATTGGAGGCTTATGGCTCTGGTAATCAATCACCTACCTGGGCTGAAGGAGTAAACAATATTTCTCGAGGCCTTATAGATGTATATCAATCAGCATTAAGACAATGATAAGAGAAGAGGCTAGTGACCTATGTTGAACCGTGTAATCCTGACGGGTAGATTAACTAAAGACCCGGATTTGAGGTATACGCCGGCGGGAGTAGCTGTAACGAGTTTTACGCTTGCCGTAGACCGTCCATATAAGAATCAAGGTGAACAAGAGACAGATTTCATTCCGATTATAGTATGGAGACAACTCGCTGAGACCGTAGCAAACTACTGTAGAAAAGGTAGATTAGTAGCGGTTGAAGGTAGATTACAGGTCAGAAACTACGAAAATAATGAAGGAAAACGGGTCTACGTTACAGAGGTTATTGCTGATAATGTTCGTTTTCTTGAATCAAACCGAAGCAATAATAACCATCAGACTAATCGTCAAACTGAATCTAATTCACGCTCAAATTATGATAATTCACAGTATGGGAATCCAGAGCCAATCGATATCTCTGACGATGATCTGCCATTCTAATTCAGGTTCATTGATTCTCTGAATCATACTTGTGAATGAATTTACCAAAATATCAAAAGGGAAATCCTTCTTCATTGAAGGGTTTCCCTTTTTTATTCAAAGGAGATGCCTGTAATGCCGAGAAAGAAACAAAAATCTTCAAGGATTCATGGCAACTACCAAGGCAGTATCAATATAGATTCATTACAACCAAGAATTCTTTCTGTCCGGTGTTGTCCATTCAACGTTGAACACATCGTCCATGGGAACTGCTTCTACCGAGGTGGTAGGCAGTGGTACTGTTCGGAATGTGGAGTTGAGTGGATCGCAAGTTTGCGCACAAAATCTGTTCGATATTTACGTTTAAATGAAGATGGATCTGCAGACTTGATTAAAACGATTCCGCTTGATTTTTTCAATGAATTCCGACAATCACAAGTAAAAGCTGCTCCTTACTCATCAGCCGAGGTGCAGTCACAAATAAAAATCATCTTACCAACCAGAATGAAGCCAGTCCATTATGAACAATTGGACTTCTCATTCAATATCCATAATAACTAACCTTGAAGGGATCGATAAATATGAGAAAAATGTCGCTGGAAATGGCACAGGAAATTACTGCAGTTGGAATGGAAGACAAAGATAATGTGGAGCTGATGGGTTACCTAGTATGGTACTCTATCGGATTAAAACTAATTGACCGAAACGTATTAGAGTCACACGTTAGAGTTTCGGGAATTGATGAAGACTTGTTGCCTGGCCAAATAAGGATCCCCGATGCATTCCGAAGATCCACCAAAGCGATAGAAAGCAAACAAGCAGCGGAGGATGGTAAGAGATCTGAGAGAATTCTCGTACGTGAAATTGTTAATGACTCTGAACGCATTGTCCGGAGCATTGTAAGGGAGGTAATTGATCCCCAACAAGACGAAAAATTGCAGTATAACACAAACGAGGCCGTCATCACTTTCGAGAGAGATATCCGTCTATTACATTCAGATATTATCAATCCGGATATTAAACCGTTGGTAGATAGGGTACAAGAGTTATTTGTACAATACCAAACTACCCATGACGATTCTGCAGTACGTCACATGTGTATATCGTCCATTAAAAATATGTCGCCGGTAATGGTAAAGACATCTGGGGGCGTTTACTTTATCCCTATAAAACATGAGGAAACATTGCGTGCCTTCGTCAGATTTGTAAATCTTCTGGAGTGTAGCTCAGCATATATGATACCTCTCATTAAAACCAAAGATACAATGGACCTGGTCCGTACAGCCACAGTGAGTCAGTTGAATTCGGCTTTAACAAATTTAAGAAATGCTTATGAGAATCGGGAAAGTTTAACACCTTCTGAAATCTCAAGTATTGTGAATGAGACCAACCTTTCGTTTGATGTCATTCAAGATTATCAAGGCCTACTCACTAGCGATCTACAAGAGATGAACTCATCCATTACTGATATGAAACGTATGCTTCACGCCGTTTCATCACTAAAAACCAAACGAAAGCCTCGAAGTCGTGGCACACGTCAATTATCCTTATTCGACTAACTATAGTTTTCACACTGAGATCTTTATCCCGAAAAAGGGGTAAGGTCTCTTTTCTTTTTTATAAAAATCAAAAAAACTGAGGAGTGTTCAAAAATGAGTGAAACTAAAACTATTGAGAATTATATCCATGCATGCTACCCGGCTATTTGGATCAATACATTCGAGGAACAAAGATGTCTTGATTCTCTATCCGATATCGTTGCTAATGATCCTCATCTATCCATGAAAGTTTGGTCCTGTACTAATGGCTTTGTGGACCACATTAAAGAATCCTTTTCAGATACCGAAGACTTCGTTGAAGAAGGCAGTGAACCGATTCAATCTGAAGAACAAGACTCATCACAATTTATATCCGAAGATGCTGCTGGAACAACCAAGACTACCCCACAAGAGGCGTTGGAATTTATCAATGAAGAGGACGTGTTTAACAGAATTTACGTCCTTAAAAACTTCCACCATTACATGGACAATCCATATATTCTTCAACTACTTAAGGATTCGATTAAGGGATGCGTGGCTGCTACAAATTACATCGTTTTTGTCAGCCCTAAAACAGTGATTCCTCCAGAAGTTGAGAAGGAAATCGCTGTTACAACATTTAGTCCGTTAACTATTGGTGAGTACGGTGAAATCTTAGACCGGCTTACCAAACCACAAAATGTCAAGATTAATGCGGAATATAGATCTCTGATTCTAAAGAATTCCTTAGGATTAACTGTGACGGAAGCTGAAAATGTCTACGCATTAGCCTGGACCAAACACCGGGAATTTGCTGCAGAAGCGGTTAAAACTATTCAACAAGAAAAGGCAAGTATCATTAAGAAGACTGGTATTTTAGAATTTATTCCCCCTAGCAATAAAATATCCGATATCGGGGGAGCTAGTGAATTCAAGAAATGGGGAGCCATTCGAAAGGAAGCCTTTTCCGAAGAAGCCAAGGAGTTTGGTGTGCAGTCACCTAAAGGGGTTCTACTCTGTGGTGTTTCTGGCGGCGGAAAGTCCGCTTCAGCCCGCGCATTGGGAAACCTGTGGGAATTACCCATCTTACGATTCAATATCGGAAAAGTATTTGGTTCGTATGTTGGAGAATCCGAAGCCAACATGCAGACCGCTCTGCGAACTTCTGAAGCCATGAGCCCCTGTATTCTATGGATTGATGAGATTGAGAAGGCGCTCTCTGGTATAGGGAACGATTCCTCTGGTGTAACCTCTCGTGTATTTGGAGAATTACTCACCTGGATGCAAGAGAAAGAACAAGATGTATTTGTATTGGCCACGGGCAATAATATTACCAATCTACCTCCTGAATTGCTACGGAAGGGAAGGTTTGATGAAATATTCTGGTTCGATCTTCCTGACCCGAATGAAAGGAAAGAGATTATAAGTATCCATCTCGAGAAACGCGGACGTACTGCCCTGGACTTCGACTTGGACAGTGTTTCTCAGGTCACAGACGGTTTTGTAGGTGCTGAGCTGGAACAAGTCATTGTAGACGGTATTGCCTTAGCATTCTTCGAAAAAAGTGAACTTCTCACTGAACATCTTATATCGGCTGCAGATCAAACGATTCCACTGTCCAGCCAACGACGAGATGAAATCAGTGCTATGCGGGAATGGGCTAATCAATATGCTCGTAGTGCATCAGCACCGGTGACTAAAAAGCCACAACGTAGAAAAGTTGAGTCAACAAGTAGACCTTCCAGAAGGCTCTCATAATCTAACACATTATTAATCTAACTTATTGGAGGAATTCACATGTCACACACATCTCGTATCGAAACAATCATTACAAACATTCCTGCACTTGAGCGTGCAGTCAAAGAGTTAAAACTGACATTTGTTAAAGGTGGGGTTGTTCGAGCGTACAGTAAGGCCCAAGAATTTCACGCCGACTACGTTATTCAGTTAAAAGGTCCCTATGACGTTGGTGTCATTAAAGTCGAAAAGAAATATGAACTTCGTACCGATTGGTGGGGAGGACACGTTGAAAAGGAGATCGGTAAGAATGCCGGCCGGTTACTGCAGGAGTATCAGATTGCAGTCGCTGTCATGGTTGCTCAAAGCCAGGGGCATACCATCATTAAACAAAAGCTGCCTAACGGCGCTATCAAAATGAGAATTCAACAAAGCTAATTAAAGAGGAGAGTATATATGAAGGAAGTAATCATATTAATCAGTCCAGATGGTGAGTTAACGATCGAAGCTATCGGATATAACGGGGACGGTTGCGAAGCTGCAACAGAACCTTATGAAAAAGGCCTTGGTAAGGTTTCCGAGCGATCATTCAAAAGTGAGTATAAACTTGCTTCAAGTCGCACCAAAAACAAGTCAGTAACAAGAGGAGGCCGTACCCTAAGATGATGATAAAGATCCACGAAATAACTCCTTATTCCGAAGTGAATGGACCTGGAGTTAGAACGGTTATCCATTTTCAAGGGTGCAAGTTTCAATGTCCAGGTTGTTTTAACCCTAAAACTCATTCCCTTGATGGCGGAGTGAGTATGTCGTTATCCCAGATCATCTGTTCCATTCCGGATACAGTAAGTGATATCACAATAAGTGGGGGAGAGCCTTTCCTTCAACCGAAAGCATTGCTTGAAATGACCACAAAACTAAAGAGACTTGGGTATACGATCGTTGTATTTAGCGGGTTCTATATGAATGAGATTCGTAATTTGAAATACGGCAATGATATCTTGGCCAACATCGATGTTCTGATTGATGGCCGTTTTGATTCAACAGCTGCTTCTTTTCAGGGACTACATGGGAGTGATAATCAAACATTACATTTCATCAGCAACAGATACTCCTACACTGATTTTGTTTCTCGTGATGTAGAAATTCTTATTTCAACAGACGGGTCTACACAAATCACTGGATTCCCAACCGCGTCATTGCTTGCAAACTTCAATAACAATTAAAGAAAGGGTAGATAATCGCTTATTTAAAGTGAATATCTACCCTTTTATTTGATTTAGAAACTTTCTTAAAGTTAATTTAGAAATCAGAAGACATTACTTTTAGCCACCGATATGTAAACAATGATGTGCTTGAAGTTAACCGAAAAATGATGATACAATAGCGGCATATATCATTTTCTTACCTCAGATAAACTCAATTCGTGCACGTTATGAACATCAAGCAGATGAAGATAACTATTAGGAATTGATTCAGGATATACTTTTATCTTTAAAGTATAGATCTCTGAGGGGACGTTTGCAGCATCGCCTGTGAAGACGTTACGGTTACGCATGGTATTACTTCATAAATGAGTAAACCTTTGCTAACAAACCATTAAGTTGAAATATCAAGTTTTTTTTAAAATCTCAAATCATCTATTGATATAAGAGAAGTCTTTCTGTCCAATTAGGCGGAAGACTTCTCTTTTTTTATAAATTTGGCAGTGTCTAAAACAGGACACTGCCTTTTTTTATTCCAAATAAGGGGGCATATTAAAAATGAAAAGAAGAACAGTTCGTCTATTCGCACTTACAATGATTAAAATCCTTGAGGGGCTCGAAGAAATCTGTTTAAAACTTAAACGTTCTCTCCGCAGGACTAAAGTTTGGATGACTTCTGTCTCTATTGTCTGTATCTCGATTTTTGCCATCAATGTATTCACTGATGTCAATCAAATAGACACAGAGTACGTAAGTTACGTTGTTGAGAGTGGTGATACGTTGTACGACATCAGCCAGCGTTATTACAATGGTGATCCAAGACAAGCTGTGTCCCTCATTCAATCTATCAATAAAATCAATGCAACAATCCATCCAGGACAGATTATCCAAGTACCTTCAAACAAATAAAGGTTGTTGGTTTACTACGGCCTGGAGGTGAATTCTAAAAATTCAAATGAGAGTCCACAACTAAGTGGGCTCTTTCTTTTAATGTTCAACAACAAACAATCAGAGGAGGATATACAATGGCCAGACTTGGTAGTGAATCAAAGGGAGGATTTTATCCTACCCCTACAAAAGAAATGGAACTAATTTTAAGACGTGTGCATCAAGAACACGATTATCCGTTTTCTATATTTGATCCTTGTGCCGGTACCGGCTCAGCATTACTTCAAATTAAAAACCACTTTTCAAACCAGGACTTGGTTGAATCTTATGGGATTGAGATCGAAAAAACTCGAGCTTATGAAGCTAAAAGGAATGTTGACCATCTGCTACAGTGTGGATATGAAGACACACGCATAAGTCATGATACATTTTCATTAATGTATCTAAACCCTCCATTTATGCAGTTAAAGAATGAAAGAAGTGAATATCGGTTTTTTAAAGATCTTACCCAATCCAATAACATGCTTTCTACATCAGCACTTGTTATTTTAAATGTGCCACAGTATACATTAGCGGAACTGTCTAAGATCATTGTTTCCAGACTCGAGGATATAAAAGTGTATCGTTTTACAGACGACAACTACTATGACTTTAAGCAAGTGATTGTATTTGGATATCTACGTGGTTCCCAGAAAAACCATCAAAAAAACTCCACCAACAAAGAACACCTCATAGAATACTTAAATGACATTTCATATCGCGGTCCAGAGTGTCTAAAACCATTAGATACCGAGGACGATGTAAGCTATGTGGTTCCCCCACAAGTCAAACCCACAACTATATTCACATCGACAATTGTAACGATTGATGATGTGAAAAACTCAAGTAAGGAAATTCGATTCTTAGATAAAATTTTCTCCTTAGTAGATGATGTACGTCTACAAAGCGATCATATTCAGAACCCAGCAATGCCACTTAAGATCACTCACCAGGTTCAAGCAATCCAATCCGGAGCTCTTCCTGAACATATGGGAGACCACTTGTTGGTTGCTAAAGATGAATCCCACCTTAGTAAAAGGACCGAATACGATCCGGAAACAAGAACATCTAAAACGATAGAAAGTTATACAAGAAAGTCAATAATTCGCGTGTTCACTCCAAATGGACATATCGACCTAAAATAATTAAAATCCATAATTGAAAGAGAGGAAAGATAGCCTCAAATTAAGAGCTATCGCAACTTATGACAACATCCATCTTAGAAAAAAACGAGAGTTTAATTGAAATGAATCCTTCCTTAAAACAAATGAGCAGACCGATGATTGCCAGTATCAAAGAATACTGTAGTAATCCCTCCCGTAAAGGGTGGGAATCTATTCAACAGTATCCGATTGGTCCTCATACGGTGTCTTCATTATATGAAATGTATTCTGGTAGCATGGATAGGCCCGAATCAAGCGAATTTGAGGCATTTCTACTCTATATAACAAAGGATTTACGCATTATTAGAACAGAAAAGGAAGGCAAAGTATTTGAGGCCTTTGTCAAAATGATTCTACTAAATGAAGATGACTTAACTTTAATTGGGATTTCCCTTGCCGGCAGCTTAAGTGCTTGCCGCGCGATTCATGCTTTGTTTTACGAACAAAAAGAGGTTATGGTAACCAATTTCTTCTCTGGTGAGGTGAAATTCTACAAAAGTACACGAAATTATAGAAGGATCGAAGAAGTTCATAGCAAGGTGTGTCATACCTTTTTACTTCCAAGAGTGGCCATTGTCCAAGAATACAATGAAGCTTGTTTGGAGGCGGACGCTAACAATAAGGCTCATCCACCAAGAATATTAATGTCTCGAGGAAACATCAATGAACTTGCAGGTCAATTCATTGCTCAAAAATTCAACTTACCAAAAACTCGTGATTGGGCAGATTTATACCTTTCGCTTATTCCAAAGGATAAATGGACTAACATAAAAACAATTCAAACGGATCTTGATGATATGGAAGAAACGATTACCACCATTCAAATTAATACGATGAAGGAAGAGGAGGTCTTATCTTGTATTGACCAGGCTATCATTGATGGTACCCTCAATGTTTTCTCTTCGACCAATACGACCTCAAATGTGGTATTTGATGACGGAATGACAACTGAAGACTATCTCCGGAAAAATGCAGAAATTCTCTCTACCAAGATGGAGATGTACTTAAAGCCACTATATAATGGACAGACATACACGAAGTATATCGGCATGACCAATCGCATCTGTCTTCCTGCACAAGCAAGAGCAGTAATGGGGATCCTAACAATTTTGAAAGAGGGATACTCCGCTTTCTTAAATGCTGACATGGGGTGTGGTAAAACGCAGATGTCCTTAACAGCATCTTACGTATTATCGCAAGAACAACATAGTCGGGGGAGTCATTCGGGAATTTCTGTTTTAATTACTGCCCCGTCAATAACGATACCTAAATGGGCAGGAGAAGAGATCCCTAAGGTGTTAGGCGAACATCATACACGGATACGGGTTATTAACTCGACTGAAGATGCTCTTGATTACGTACGCAAGGTCAAGAGTAAAGAAAGCAAAGTCCCATCCGGTACCATTGAATTTGTGTTAGTCTCAACGGATCGAATGAAGCTTACCGCTAATAAATTTATCTGTAGCGCGATCTGGAACCATAGAACACAAAATTGGCGTTGTCCAGATTGTTATCAACCAATTAAATCCCCTAAACCAAAAGATGCTGAAGCTGGCATTGTTGCTTCGTGGAAAGATATTGTTGAATATCCGAAGTACCCACCAACAATTGAGGAATTAAACGAAGCACGCTTAGATAAAACAATTACACCTGCTGGATTACCACGCAGTTATGTCAACAGATATACTTCCTTCATAAGACAACTCCAATGTGAATGCAAGTCCCCTTCAATCAAAGATGATCAGGAACCAAAAAAACACAAGATCAAGAAAAATTGTACATTAGCCCGGCCAGCATTAAAAAGTCGGGGAGAGGACCGAAACAAGGTTCGCTGGATGATTGCAGAAATCTTCCAAAAACACCTGAAGGGCCATTTCAAGCTAGGTATATTTGATGAGATCCAACAAATGAAGGCTTCAAATAGTGGGCGGGGACTTTCTTTTCACAAACTATTAAAAAGCTGTAGCAAAGCAATGTTTCTCACCGGAACACTAACCAGCGGAATTTCATCATCTATTCAATCTACGTTGTGGCGATCAGATCCTCAATCCCTTATTAACGAGGGTTTCGAACACTCCACATCTAAAGAGCTATGGGCCCAAAAATACGGCGTTCTTGAAAAAGTGACTTACCATGATGTGAATGATGGAAATGCCGGCCGTACGACGAATCGTCGTGCTGAAAAGGTCTCTCTAAAAGAGAAACCGGGCATCGCCCCTCAATTGGTCGCGAAGCACCTACTTCATAAGTCAGTATTCGTTGAGCTTTCTGATTTAGGATTACCTTTGGTGAGTTTAAGAGAAGAACCTGTAATTGTCGATCTGGAAGATGAACATGGTCAAGCATACCGTGAATTTGAACAGGAATTGTACGATACATGTATGAAAATACAGTCTGATTTAGGAAGTAAGGCTTGGTCTTACTACACTTCTGCTGTTTTGAATTATGCTGCACAACCAAGCCATGATTGTACTGTTGAGTTTACTGATGATAAAGGAAAACTACTCTCACGAGTTTCCCCTAAAGTGTTTGATGAAAGTTATACAACTGCAGTAGAACAGAAATTGGTAGAGGATATCCGGAAAGAGCTGGCTAATGATCGAGGATGTATTATCTTTACCAACTTCACGAACAAATATAAGACCAATGAGCGAATACAAAAGATCCTTTCAGAGGCGAACATCGACGCTACCATCCTGGACAAGTCCACTACAACAAGTATGGGCAGGTTCGATTGGTTAGAGGAACAAAAGCAACAAGGGACTAAGGTGCTGATCATGAATGCAGCGTTAGTCCAAGTTGGCTTAGATTTGCTAGAGTGGCCGAACCTTATGTTCTGGCAGCTAAATGATGATATAAATGCCGTTCGGCAAGCCGGACGTAGAGCGTGGAGAATAGGCCAAACCAAGGAATGTACAGTACGATTTTATGTCGCTAAAAATACGCATCAGATGAAACAATTCGAGCATCTGATGAAGAAAAGAATTGCTGCTTTATTAGTAGAAGGTAGAATTGAACGTTCAGATAAGATTGCAAAATTCGCAACGGACAATGAATCCGGACTAACACGGGATTTAGCGAACAATCTATCTGCAGCGGAACTTACGGAGACTTGGAAAAGTGCAGCTGAGAAAGATATTGATGAAAAACTCAACGTTGTTTCCGAAGAAGATTATCCTGCGGCTATTAGTGAAGCCTTCAAAATCTTAACAGCAGAGACCAAACGATTATGTGGTGTTTCTGATTTTGAACCAGAAATACCGAGAAAAGTGGAAGAAAAGAATTCTATTGGTATGGATCATATTCAAGGGATTTCCGTTTCTAAAGCAGAGAAAACATTAAAGATAGATATCATCCAATACAAAACAACACCTGTACGGATAAAGATGAAAAATAGTGAGGCTATTATTCAAGATCAGTTAGTATTTGATTTTTGATTTTTTAATCATTAAAGAGGTTGGACATTTGTCCAACCTCTTTTTTTCGTATTTATGTTTAAATCATAAATTCTGTTTGTAACGGTACGTGGGAATCTTCCAGCTTAACCATTTGCCTGATGTTATATTCCAAGCACTCCATGGATGTCATAGATGCTGCAGCTATCTTCTGGGATGAGTTTAGAGGCAGCAAACGCTTGAATCTTCTGCCCACATTATATCCTGTAGAATCTGTAGAAAGGAACGGGAATTCATGTAGTAGCCCATTGGATCCACCCAACCAATGAAAAGTCTGCCGATCACTATACTGACTGAATATCTTTTGAAAGAACTTACGTTTTTGATTTTGAGATAACATAAAAACTGTTCCACCGATTGCAATGGTAAGATGTATTGAGCTATTTACCCAACGCTCTAACGTATCCCAACCATAAGATTCATGCCAGACAGGGTAAGGTGGGATCTTTACGGATTGAGAGAGATATTCAAAGTTCTCCTCTGTCTGTTTAAGGTTCTCAACATCCAAATTGAAGTAGCCGATAATGAGTGGTTTAATCTTCTGAATCAAGGTACTGTATTGTTTCAGGCATATCGGATCAACATCCTTATTCCTACGTTGAGCTTTCATCACGCTGAAAGTACCTGAATCAATAATGATATGTAGCCCCAGATCATGACAGTGATTAAGTATATTGTAGATTCGCTCTTCACTATACTCGCGTAGATAGTAATTACTTAGAAGTACAAACTTACCACCTAACTTAGAAATCAGCTCTCTATCTTTTGGTGATGCCTCTAAACCCGAAAAAAAGTATCGAACACCTTTTATGACCAGGCATAATTTTCGATTAGCTAGAGTAATAATCCTGGAGCTAAGGTCACTTAATGCAGCATTTAACAAAGCCATTAAGTGTGACGTGAATGGGTCGAATTTCTCCAGTTCTTTTCTACTGACATTGCGATAAAATAACGCATATGTAAGAGCCTGGCGAAATCGAACTCTTGTAATTCTATGAACGCCCTGGGTCGAATTGATTTTAAAGATAATATGCTGAGCGGTGATTTCTTTTACCCCTAAAATACACCCCATGCCCGTCCTATAGGAATGCTCCCCTGACTGAATTCGTTTTCTAAATCTCTTCTCTACTTGCTTTGCCTTATGTACAAATGCTTGATCCATATATGGGTATTTCATTATTTTCTCAACTCCGCAGTCAATATGTTTCTTACAGATCGAGAGTATCATGTATTCGGAGTAAGACAACTATTTCGAAGTCACTTATTAGATATTTAATTATTGTCTAGTCAGTTCAGGACCGACATTAATCTATACCATATTGAACACTCAAGAATGAAACTTTATTTTTCATAAATATTAGTGTAAAATAAAGCTAATTCTTTTGTTTTTGTATTCTTCAATGCTATTTAAATTATGTACTCCACGAGATGATAATGGATTGGATAGCATTTTGGGACTAATGTATTTTCATTAGGATGAAGAATAAGATTGTGTACACTTTATTTCATTGAATAGAGTGATGGCAATACATATTGAATCAATAATCAAGTTGATTCAATGCTAAGAATCTTTTTTATTTCACCAACAAGTCTAAAACTCAATATTTGGCATCTAAACGCATGGATTCGCTTTACAAAGCGGAATCATGCGTTTTTTTTGCATATTGAACAAAATTTCAGGAGGTTATCACAGATGTTCAAGTTTCGTTTGAAAAAGAGGAATCAATACGGTTGGGACGCAATTTCCGCAATCGTTCCAGGTATGCCGACCTTGAAGTTATCATATTGGGTAAAAAACAAAGAGGTCTGTAGTTACATAAGTAAAGAAAGCCAGATCACAAGCGAAGTCTTGAAAGCAAGTCATGAGGCTGATCAGAATACTGAAATACAGATCTGGCGAAGAATTGGCTCAGATATGTCAGAAGATTCATGGTCCATATTATGTTTAGCTGCTGCAGTAGACAGACGTACCAGAGTGGTGACATTTATCTCTACTTGCTATAAACACTTACAACATGCAAATGAGCTAGCAAGCAAGCTTTGGAAGAAATCAAAAGCTAAGTTAATCCGTGCTATATGTCCGGACAATCTATTCTTAGCACATCAGATATGTATGGCGAAATACAACCTATCCCAGAATTCGTTTTCTATGGTAGGAGAAGTATCAGAAGAATACGGGAAGATTATTTTTGCTACCCAAACGAAACGGACTGGCAACTTAGTAGAAAAGCGTATTTACTTTGTCGGTCTAATGGATGTTATCCAGTTTAATGGTTTACTTGCAAGCCTGCTTACTATTTTAGGAGTTGGGACACGAAAAAGTTAAAGACATAATCTACTTGATCAAGAGTAGGCTATGTCTTTTTTTATTCTTACTTTAACTAAAAGAAGGGAAGATTTTAACATGAAAATTACAATGAAAACGAAGACACTCTTGGATGGCTTAACAAAAGTTAAAGAGACATTAGAGAAATCTGAAAGAGTACCGATCTGTATGAATATCAAATTTCATGCAACAAAAAAAGGACTAAACTTGGTTACGGATAATACCGTGAATTCAACGGAGCATTTCATACCGTCGAAGGAAAATGAATTAAGCGTAGATGAGGTAGGGTCAGTAATGATCCCACCACTCATTATTGAAATTGTAAGAAAAATGGGGTCCGCAGTCTGTATTACCGTTTCTGATCATCCTGATGAAAAACTGACGGATCAGAAACTGATTAAAGTAACGTCAGTTGATGAAAAAGTGAACGCAAACTTTAAAATGCAGGGTCTGAGTGCTGTAGAATTCCCCCAGTTTGTCATTCCGAAGGGGAAGGCTCTCCTTCAATTGGATTCTTCTCACTTTCTGGATCTATTAAATAAAACCTTATTCGCAGCCTCCACGGACGAAAACACGCCTATTCTTACTGGCGTTAATATTAACCTGACGGAGCAAGACCTTGTCTTTACTACAACCAACCGGCATAGATTAGCCATAGCCTCTTACCAAACGGATTCTATTCAAGAGTTCGGGAATGGTGGAATAACTATAGCAGCTAAGCCCCTCGAAAAAATATCGAGACTTATTGGAAGTAACAAGGTGGATATTTCTTTAGTTAAAGGGAGATTAGTGATTAAGTCAGGAAATACAACCTTCAGTACAACCATTCTCGAGGGAAGTTATCCTGATGTAAGTAGAATTCGTCCTGATGGGGACTCAATGAAAGTTAGTTTCTTGGTACATCGTACCGAGCTACTTGCTTCTCTAGAACGACAGTATATTGTTAAAGCGGAAGGCAACGATGGGGGAATTACCCTCATAAAAACCAACCCTAACAATGCTGCATCTATTGAGCTGAAAACGCATGAATCTTCATTTGCATCCGTAGCTGAAGAGATTTTTGTCCAAGATTACGTTGGTGACGAAATTGATATCTCGATTAATACAAGATATTTTTTGGATGCAATTAAAGCCTACCATTCGAAAATGGTCCGGATCAGCTTTACTGGAGAACTAAGTCCAGTTCTTATAGAGCCACAAGAGAGTAAGGGTAATATTCAAATTATCTTACCGTACCGTAGAAAATAGACAAGTATGAATGGATGCTTCCTTTATAGAAGGGAGCATCCATTATTATTCTACTTCAAAGGTGGCGAGCATATGGAATTCCTCCGATTGGACTGGAATAAATTCGAGAAATCATTAAAAGAGAAACATGAAGAGAATAGCACCTCAACGAAGGAGGAGCTTTATAAAATCGTTGAATTGATCTTTAGTGATACACCGCTAAATGAAATTGATTTCTCATCATTCTCCATAGAGGATGTTAACACCGTGTTGAATCAATCCTTTTATCTAGATTCATACGACAACGCATATTCATGGGATTATGAACAAAATGCAAAAAACAATTACTTTAACATATTCTACGAACAAACAAATCATAGACATTATTGCGGACACTTCAGATATATGCGAACTGAAAGTAATGATGACTTCATTTAATTAAAAGAGAAAGGAAACATTCTCATGCTGATGTTCAATAATGAAGATATAGAGTCTATAAGGTCATCTACTGATAATTTTCGGATGCTTAAGCTTGCTCATGATTATGGAATAAACCCGACAAATTTAAGCGCAGCAAAGGAATGGCGAATCTGGAACACTTACGGAATTGGCCCGACATTTGATATTTTCGACGAGTTACTTAGACTGGTTTTTCATAAGTTCGATATAAAAAGAATACCTCACAATGAAGACGAAGCTAAATATGCTATATCCGGTGGAGAACTGTCATTGGTATTACAGAGCCAGAGTGAATACACGCAATCCATTCAACCTTTCATAACAAGGGTGAACTGTGACTATTCGATGGCCAGCTTAAACATTGAAATAATCGACGACACTATTACCCTTCATCTTGAAGAAAATTACTATGGATACCACAGCCAATTTCTTGAGCATTTAATGAAGATGGCAGCCTTAATCAGTGAGTATCTCGAAAAGGACGATATACATGAATAATAGAGATTCCCGACGACACTATAGTGTTACTTGGAGTGAAGGAGTCCACTCTTCTATACCAACGTGCCAAGTTCAAATAAAGAATCAAAATAATGTCGTCTTATCTGACTACTCGATGACCTTCAACCAATTTGCTGAAGCCATTATCGATACCGAGCTGAGAGAATTACATCCTCTTACTATCATAGGTCATCGAAAAGGTATGGAAAGATTGAGTATTTGCGGGATAAGGAAAGTAGGAAAACCTTCGTACGAGACACCTTTCATGAATAAAGGAATTGTTAAGTATATCCGTATGGAAAAATCAAAAAAAGAAATTGTAGTCTGCAGTGTCCCAAAACAAAAATGGGATATGTACTATTACAATGATCCTTTAGAAAAGATAGGTCACCCTCATTTGTTATTTGTTTATTTAATTGATATGAAAAGCAGAAGGGTAGATCAAATGTTCTGCTTTGCGGTAAAGCAGAGCCGAATCAGTTCAGACACTGAATTATTTAAGTACCCTTATGCCAATGTGACCAACGGCTCTGTTTGTATGGGTGGTAATTCACTACCCACGATAACAGATATAAACCAATGCGCTACATTGCACAATTTGTTTTTTGGATCTCCAAGTACAAATTGTTACTTTGATGGGCATCGAAACACTTCTGGGATCACAGAGTTACGTGAGTTATACAGTAAGATGCAGGATACAGATTTCCCGGATGCCTGGCTTCTCACTGAAAAAATAACAATTCAACAATTATTAGAAAAACAAACGAAGATCTAATTGGAGGGTTTAATAATGACTGATAATACTTTTGTTCAAGGCGATTTGTTCGGATTTCTGAGTCCGGAGGAACAAACAACGTTAACAACAACTACTGTAGAAAACGAAAAACGGAAACAACGAAAGAATCAACTTTCGATGAATAAGCCGGCTACCAAGAAAGAAAATATAACATTTGAGACTTTAGAAGTTAATCTCGAAACACACATTAAATATGATGGTGAGTTGACTCCCATAACCCAATACTTTAGTAACGAGGAAATTGAACAAGGTATTGAAGATCCGGAAGCAAAAGATGGCCGGCGCACTATAAATACCGAAGACTTGAGGCTTAAACTAGCTGAAGAGTACGGCGAAATGAGCGATCGAGATTATGTAACGTTAACCTTATTCCCTAATAACCTAATCATACCGCAGGTTCACGGCCGTAAAAGAGGAGCATCCACTGGAGTGTTTACGTCTCTAAAGGAAGCTGCTGCTGATCGGAAATACAATATGTATGTTCCCTCTGCTGACGGACATGTGTATCACATCAGGGATGGTGAAGTCTACTCGGTCTGTACAAAAGCATCATACGTGCCTGTATGTGATCAACTGCATGAGGGTATACAGTTTAAATTACCGCCAATCCCGTATATTATCCTTGAGGAATTTATCTCTCTATGTAGGGAATACAGTAAGGATCAATTAGAAATTTATGGTGAGATTTACTTTCATCATGTCAAAGGCTATCATCTTTCAATCCCACATCAAGTAGTTTCATCAGAGAATGTTGTCCCTGAGAAAACCGAAATTGATGATGCTCAAATGATAAAAGTAATGGAGTTACATTCTCATCACACTTTAGAAATAACCCCATCAGAGCAGGACAATAACAGTGAGATTGGCAGATGCTTATATACGATTATTGGGAGACTAGATTGTTTTTTTCCTAAGATCTCTTGTCGTGTGTTTGTAGATGGTCAATATCAATTGGTAGACCTCAATAAGGTGTTTACTTCTCCTTTTCCTCCAGCAACAAATGCTTATGATTATCGCATTCAGAAAGAGAGTGCGCTATGATCATCTTTCACCCAGACATGAAACCCCTTTTCCAAATCGTTCAATTAGGAACCGGTGCAAACGGATCTGCTGTGGTTCAACAATTAACGCAACTCATGAATATCTTCTCAGTTAAGGGTAGTTATCTTCTAGCTGATCCAGATATCGTTGAAAAACATAATCTCAAAAATCAATTATTTCTACCCTCCGATGTAGGACAGAAGAAGGCAGACGTTCTAGCAAGGCGATACGGGAGACATTATGAAGTACCTGTATTTTCTTATGCAGAGCAATATGTAAGTACCTTAGAAACAATGGAAGCATTATTTGATGATGCATTTCTTAAGGACTACTACTGTAACATGAAAATCCCAGTACTCATTGGTACCGTGGATAATAACTTTAGCCGCCAGCTCATGCATGCCTTCTTCATGTCGCAACCTTATATGATTTATGTGGATGCAGGGGTTGAAGGTTCTCGTGTGCCTCAGGACGAACGTTCTATGGATTCCTGGACTTCTGAAGAAAGAGAAGCCTATAATGCTACCGGCTGGACCGGACAAATTGTCTGCGGGATTCGTTGGAACGACGAGACTATTCTTGATCCTGTCTGTTCAGCATTTCCCGATATGTTATTAGACGATGACCCGATTGCCCCAGGTGCAGCATGCATACAGCAGCTTAGCAAGGAACCTCAAAAACTCCTTACCAATAAATATGCGGCTCTTGAAGTGATTTCCTATTTCAATACACTGTTCTCTGAACAGCGAATAGCCCACCACAAGTCGTATATAAATCTTAAACATAAGTATAAGGTAAAAACATACCCTATCGAGAAGCAACAGATACTGTCACATCAAAGTGAATCAGAATAAAACAACAAGAATCGTAGACGTTACTCGTCTGCGTTTTTTCATTCTTCTTCAAGGAGCTGAATACCAATGTTGCAAAATATTGAATTGAATGACCTCATTGAAGTTAGGCGAAGAGAATTAGAATGTTTAGTAGTTCAACATGACTTTAATTTTCAAGATGAGCACGTGATCAAGAAATCAGTAGAGCTAGATGATCTCTTGAATTTACTCAACAAGAAAAATGACTCAGCCAACAAGTAAATATCAGATTGATAGCTACTCAAAAAAATTAAAATCTAGAAATCTAATAGAGAGTAGGAATAAAATGAGTACACAGATCGTTCTATTTGTATGTATACATGGAGACCTTATCGAAGAAATCAAACCTTATATCGGGGCTAATGCATTTGAAAGGGCAGCTGCTGCTTTCGAAGCTTGGACCGGTATTTCATATGCTGAATATAAAAAGCGTTCAGATGAGGGTGAAGAATCTGAAGAAATACTCGGTGAAGATAAAGCTGGTTCAACAATCATGTTTGAGACAGCAGAAGACGACCCTTCATTGCTGCAGCATCAACCTGAAAAAGAAACAATGCTTGTACTAAGTATCAGTCACATTACCGAAGAGATTAATAACGCACTACTTCAAGGTCAATTTGGAACTTTTTCATATTACCCGAAAGAGGCTGGCTTTGACATTAATGGTTTCTTCATTTATGTTCCACATAAAGATGAAAATCTTAAGAGTTTTGATTTACCTGACTGTGTAGAAGGCATTTTTAGATATGCTCAAAGCCACGATTCCGAATGGATTTTGCTGGAGAGAGATGCTGAAATACGTCCGGATTTACCTGTTTATGAATGGTAAGCCAGTCTTCAGACCAATAACACATTAATAGTACCAAGGAGAAAATATCATCAATAGCATGCATGCACTCATTACCGCCGCCTTATAGTGTGGCGGTTTTTTGTATTCAAAATTATCTGTGGTAAAAGAAACAATCATACAAACATGTGTAGAACCCTTGTTTCGCAGAAGCGGGCAAGGGTTCTACCAATTATTATATTGAACCTAGATTAAAAAGGTTAATAGTACATAAGCGGGTTGGGATCGTTGAACATTGAATTTGTTGAATATGACTTTATCGGCCGGTTGATACTTACTGATAAGAACCTCTGCCATCAGTAAAAGTAACTGCTATTCCGTAACGATCGTCAATATGATCTCCAATTTTAACTCTTAGCTCCCTTGTTTTAGCTGATACACCACCGAAACTGGTATGCTTATAAGATAAATGGGCTTCTGCAGGGATACTTTTACTCCTAATTTCAGTAAGTCTATCAATTACCAACTTTTCGTCAGAATATACTCCCATAATGGAATGAATGGAGGTGCCCGACACACCAGTAATGTAGCTACTACCGATGTGCGTGTCTATGAATGCAGAGGTATTGAAACTCGCTGTTCCAAAGACACTTGTTCCTTCAACCTTGAAATATAAGGATGCTCCATTGGAAGCAGTAGTAGATACATCCGTAGGTTCTATTACTAATCTTAATTTCTTATATGAACCATCCTCGAACTTCTGGTGTATCGTTGGATTTTCAGAAGTGACCGTCAGACTTCCGTTGTTATTGGAATCCGATGTTCTAAAAGCAGTTGAGTTTGGTTTATCCGCATCTAAAATTTCTCCATTTTTTAATTTGTTAATTACACTGTTAATATCATCCTGTGAGGACCCATCTTCTCTCATATGCTCAGCAATTTTTTGGTAGTCCTCTTCTGAGAAGCTAGCAGTAGCACTGGAATAAGATAAGGGGTAAACGAACGTACCCAGTAAGAAAAGGATAAGAGCTAAGGATATTGTTCTAAAAGCTGGAATCTTTCTGATCAAAATTATTACCTCCCAATATTTAGTATGAACCGAGTATATCATTGTAAAAATTTAGTGCAAGTTAGGAGGTTAGCAAAAATGTACCTTTTTATTCCTTTTTTACTCGTGACTTTGATCTCTGGATTTCTAGGATTTATGGTCTATAGATTTTCTAACATTATTATCGGAACCGTTGTGACAATTGTAACCTCAATCTTTATAGCGTATATGTTTACAGATTTATATGCCTTTTTTGGAGTTATAGGAGGGGTATTGTTCTATTTCATATTAATAAAATTTTCAAAATAAATTATTTATTCAGCTTACCTGAACTTGTCATTGACCCGGAATTAAAAAATATACATTCTTAATTGAAATCCATCCACGATTAGGATAAAATTATAGTCATATAACAAGTCCATTTCTTCATTGTTTTCATCTGAGACATGTACATACTATTGTATGATGATGTTAACCTAATGAAACGGACATGGTTCTTTTTTTGGAATCGTGGAAACAATGTAAGAAAACGCGAACATATTTGGTATGACGGCGTTGTTCTTTTCTGGAAAGCCGATATTAGCTTTAATTTACGATTCCAGTGGGTTATGCATTTTTTGTTTGTTTATTTTAAAAAACTAATACTGCTATCGCATTTATAAACGGAATTCTCTTAATCTGAGGATTCCGTTTTTTTGCGTTTAGGCCAAAGGAGAAAAATTTAAATGAAAAAAGTACAGGACACTGAGATGTTAATTCTGAAGGTAAATCCCGTCAAATGGGAAGAGAAGTTCAAAGTAAAACAAATGATTGGAATGTGTTTTAGCAAAGTAGATGGATGTTATCGGGCCTACCCGGTATATTCCGACACAGATCAAAGCCATCTAGTAGATAGGTATACAGAAATGGATCTTATTTTCGCCCTTTCCATAGTTCGTGAGGAGAATCAATTTGATTCAATTCATGATTATATCAATGTTAATAATCGAGCTAAAGTAGCAGAGTGGATCAATCTTATTGAAGAGGACATTCGTTACGCGAACCTTTATGAAGCTGTTAGTACATACTAAAAACCATAAGGAGATGAACTGTATGATCACTGTACAGGACGAAATTTGGGAACAAAAGTTCAATGACTATAGCCAGTACTTTATCGGTGAACAATATGGTGTAGCTGCAAGTATCCGTTTTGAAGAAGATTTAAATCGCTGTTTAGAGCTGGGCCAATACCTGTTTAATAACAATTATATCTCGAAGGAGAAGATGATTGATGACATAGTCATTAAAGCTTTACTAAAGGGGACTATGTTTGAAAAATGTAATTCAATCGATGATTTACTAAATTTGAACTGTGACAGACAAGAAACTCAACTAGCAATAGCTATCCCACCTTCACATGCAAATTCCGAAACTGAAAAACCTGATACTGATACTATTACTCTTAAACTTCGTGTTATTTCTCAACAGGATTCATATTATCTGCAACAAGCTCTTAATGTAGAGAATAAGTATATGACCAATCAACAGTATCGTTTTTATCACGTCTCTGTAGACGACAGTCTTGATATAAAGAACATAACTGGCTTTGGTTGGTTCTATCTGGTTCGAGAAAATAATACAATAATGATCGTTACGCTTGAGAATCGTCAACAAAACGAGTATGAGTCGCGTTTAGAATTTCTAATCAGTTTAAGCCGGTCTCGAATTCAAAAGGAAACATCGGAGCATGTCATCCAGGTTTGGACAGATATTGATTTTGAATACTGTCTTAATATTAAAGCAGAGCATGTTTCGTCTGCTGAATGGCATTTAATCACCCAAAAATATATCTTGGAACAATTTTCACCTATAGATCCCGTCGATGTGGAGATAGCGCTCTATGACAAGACAGAAAGAATTACACTACCGGTTTGTGACGCTGGAGAGTTTATCTCCTCTACAGATAAAATACGTGGAAATACACTCACTTCAGATGCAGATACATGGGGGACAGCAATGAATGCTAAGGCGTATAGATCCCATGTGTACTTTATCGAGGACATTCAAAGGTATGGCGTAATAGTTGAATCGTATTATGTCTACTAACATCACTAAACAATAAAGAAGCTGAACATCTTGTTCAGCTTCTTTATTTTCCAATGAAAGGGTTGATACTTCAGAGATGTCTATGGAGCTGGTATGTAGGTTTTGTGGACCCTTAGAGGACACGCTTGATGATATTGATTCAAGTGAAGAGGGGTTTTGGTGCGATTACTGCGATGGTTTTACCTATTTCAATTCTAGTAATGAACACCGGTTCACCTTATTACTAGAAGAAAAAGGACAGAAGGAGGAATCCACCCCTAGGCTCGCTGCACCCAAAATAAAATTTAATAAGCAGCTTTCTTGCCTTCGGTATCCTGGTGGAAAATCAAAAATGATACCGGCTATCCATTCGAAAATCAGGGAGACAAAATCTGAATGCCTTGTTGGTGCCTATGCCGGCGGTGCGAGTGCCGAATTTGCACTACTTGAAGCAGGAGTAGTCAAAAGGCTAGTTCTTAATGATGTGGACTTCGGTATTTATGCTTTGTACTGGACGATAAAACATGCACCATATGATTTAATTTATCGGTTGCAATCTAGCTCATCACCATCCGAAAAGGACTATTTTAATGCTCAAAAAATCATTAAAAAGGATTACCCCAACTGCACAACCTTAGATGCAGCCTGGTATACCTTACTTGTCAATCGTTTAGCTTATTCCGGTATCTATAAAGCCAACCCCCTTGGAGGGAGAAACGGCGAAGCAGTCAAACGATTGTCCCGGTGGAACCCGGATCGTCTGATTCAACGAATTGAAAAGATTCATACATTAAGTGATCGCATAACTGTTCTAAATGAAGATGCATTACATGTCATTGAAGAATACTACTGGTCACTTGAGGGAACAACCATCTTTGTGGATCCCCCTTTTGTTGAAAAAGGTAACCAGTTGTATCGCCACTTCTATAAAAAAAATGAACATGTTGCATTGAATGTACTACTGGAGTCGCTGTATCAAGGAATGCCTGGCGCCGATATCATCGTCACTTATGATGATCATCCTTTGATTCGAGACTTGTATTATCTGCCGACAACAGAAAACATTCGTCGTTATTACTCTATCTAATTTAGGACCAATACACAGAGGGGGAAATCCATATGAATTTAATGCTTAAGAAAGTTTACAAAGTAACCAAGAAAGCGATGAAGCCGCGTCTCTGGCTTTATTCTTTAGTATGCGAAGCAGCTGGCTTTGAACCTGGACAAAAATTGTTCATAGCTACTGATGTAGATTCAAAACAAATCATCATACAATCAGAGCCTATCACAGATGAAGATCATGTCGTGCATGTGTCATCACGGAAGAGTAATGGCGTTTTACGACCTATTGTCGATACTGCGAAGGAAAGCTATCGAAGTATTATTGACGTTGAGAACAAAGTAGAAATGTGTGTCTTCAAGGATGATCACATGAGTAGGGTCTTCATTCGACCTCTTCATTTTGAATTATTTACTCAAGATTCCTTGGTTAGCAGCTCAGACAAACGGATCAGGACTTTCACCATCTGTAGTGGGGCAGGCATCGTGAGCAGCAGTTTTTCAGACACGGGCTATTTCTCATCTGTTGGAGCTATAGAGCTTGATGACGATAGTAGTGCCGTATATCGCGAAAACTTCCCGCAGAGCTACTTATACACTGGGGATCTTCTTGATTGTAACACTGTAGCTGAATCGGATATAACCATTGTAACGTTGCCGTGTAATGAGGTTTCAACATTGGGTTTAATGGAGGCTGGGATATTCAACAACCTTGCATTAGCAACAACGGAGCTAATCCGTAGTACAAAGTGCCGTGCAATTTTTATGGAGAATGTGACTGGTTTCTATTCCACTGACGCTTACAAAACGATTAAAGATTTACTTTCAGATGAGTTTCCCTTTTGGAGCGAATCAACGATAGAAGCGCATGATTTTGGTTCGATCGCACGAAGAAAACGAACCTATGTTGTTGCAGTTCGTAATGAAGAAGACTTTAAGTCATTTTCATTCCCAAAGACACCAAAGAGTATCCGAAAGCGAAAACTGAGAGATTACTTAGATGGCAAAAGAGTTTCCCATCTTTGGAAACCACTCCATAAATTCATGGAAAGTTTTGAGTCAAAGGCGGAAAAGAATAATAGTTGGAAAAATCGTAGTCTTGAAAAGACGTTCGTCACCCCTGAGGTCACAGAAATACAGTGCATCCCTAAGCGATACCGAGCCCAATCTGCATCAAGTACATATCTTCTTTCAGAGGATAAACAGTCCTTCAGATTTCTGACGATTGAAGAAATTCGGCGTATTCTTTCTGTTCCGGATTGGTTTGTATTTCCACCATATGTTCCAGAAACACGCATCTATGAAATGCTTGGTCAAAGCGTAGATTGTCGAATCGTTAAATCTATCGCAAATAAAATTGCGGAGATGTTTTTCAGAAGTAAAAATACTTCTAAAAAGACTACTTCGCAACCATTCGGCATTCAAATGAATCAGAAGGGACAACTCGGGTTTATGTTTTAAAACAGAACGGCAGACTAATCTAAACCACAATAATTCAAAACAGGTATAGCTTTTAAAGCTATACCTGTTCTATGTCTAATAAAATGTAGGAGGTTATGTATTGGCCAACTCTAATGTACAGTTATCGTTTGAATTTTTAGAGGATATCTTTCAAGATCAACCTCATTTAGTTCGTGACCGAAAATGTAACGAAGCCACACCGGTGGTATATGGTTACAAAAGCAACAGGATATACGGTAATAATACAAACATTTTTCCTAACGTACCTGGAAGAACGGATACACCTCATATGCAGAAAATATACTTGGATCATATTGATCCGTTGGAAAGTTATCATAAAATTTTTGTGCTTTTCAGTGGAGGGAAAGATTCCGTTGCTTCCGTATTAGATCTCCTTGAAAAAGGGGTTCCGCGATCTAAAATTATCCTTCTACATCACGACATTGATGGCGGATCTAATAAAAAAATGGATTGGCCAGCAACCAAACCATACTGTACTGCCTTCGCAGCAGTATTTGGTTTAGAAATTCGTTTCTCTTATCGGGAAGAAGGTTTCTGGGGAGAAGTGTACAGGCTAGGATCTAAGCGTCCTGTACAGTTTCAAGATGCTGATGCCAAGATGAAACGTATAGAGCCTGGAGCCTGGTCAAGGAGCGAGGAACTAAAGATGCTTCTTCAACGAGCTGAGGAGGAAGGAAACCTAGAGACTAAACAAACCCTTGAAGATGAATTGAAGAGCTACGGTTATCGCTATCGTTTCCCTGCTAAAAGCCCGAACTTGCAAACCAGATACTGCAGTAGTGCCTTAAAAATTGAAGTTAGTGATGTAGCTATCAAAAAACAATTAGATACTCAGGAAAATTGTAAAATCCTAATTGTTAGTGGTGAACGTAGGGGAGAAAGCAACAACCGTGCTAAATACAATATGATGGAACTTCACAGAGCACATGCCCCTTCAAGGAAAAAGAGGTTTGTCCACCATTATAGAAATATTATTGACTATTCTGAAAAGGATGTATGGGAAGTATTGAAGCGAAACAGAGTGATCCCACATCCTTGTTATGTTGTCGGATGGGGAAGGGCTTCTTGTGCTTGTTGTATTTTCAGCAGCCCCTCTCACTTTGCTGGAATAAAAGAGATTCTCCCAGATTATTACGAAAATATCGTACTGGCTGAGATTGATTTAAACTTTACACTCGATAACAAGCTTAGTCTAAATGAGTATGTGGGGAATGCGCCAAGTTGTGTACAGCATAATCAGCAAAAAGCTATTCACCAGTTAGTAACAGGTGAAATCACACCTTCAGACATCATTTTAGAAGATAAGGAAAAGTGGACCTATCCCGCAGGTGCTTTCCGTCATGGGATAGGCGGACCATGTTAAGCACAATACATTTAAATATTGGAGGACATATATATGATTAATAATCTATCTATTGTTGAAAACATTGAAGAAGCGGAAACCCAAGCACTTCATTTCGGACTTGACGTTACGGGTATGGATCCCGACAGTGTCATTATGAAGGTCAACGAATATATAGTTCTGAATGCTATTACAAAACCAGTTCCGGAAACAAACACAATTCAAATTGAGCTGTCGGATATTTTGACCTTAAGAAACGAGATTACAGATTTCATCGCGGAGTATCGTGTCTTGAACATACTTGCGGGTGAATCAAAAAGATACATCGTTCTCTGCAAACTGGAAGATGAACACAACGATTCTTATGATTTATTATTCTATGTTCTTGATGACAATAACAATTTAGAATTGTTAACCGCTGATGAATGGCCTGATGTTGAAAAGTTGTACGAAGAGCAGGTGTAATAACAGGTTGAGTAATCGGTAATTTTCATATAGAATGTAGTTATATTACATTAAATGATTTCCCTCAGAGCGGTTACACTGTGAACATGTATTAGCATGATGACAGCTATCTAATTTCGCATAGGACATATGGATTGAGGGTTAATGTGTGTACTTTTTATTCTGAAAAGATGGCACGAAAGTAAGTTTAGTTCAGATCGCCCAGTTTCTAATAGGGTGCTAGCTAATTACCAATTAAAATGTCAGTTCAGATTTAATTCATAATATACCAAACCCTTAACGGTTTTATAAGACGCTTAACTACTGAAAAGTAGCTAGGCGTCTTTTTTTATACATAAAAACGGAAGGAAGGCGAGTTCGATGAAGAAAACAATGGATTTTGAGCTTTTTCTCTGTGATGTAGCAGTCATTTTGCTTCATGGATTAAAAGATTTAAACGCCTCTTTGTACGCAATCAAAAAAGAGGAAAACGGATCGTTTTGGTACAGCAGCTATCACCCAGATTACGGTGATATTTGTGGACCATGGCTACCGGTGATGACGGATTTGGAACAATTGATGCTCCACCCAATTGATGAATACAAGTACAACGGAGAAAAAATCTCTGGTGTGAATCGATTTTACATTTTGGAGATGCTTCGACGGGGGGAACAAAAGAAAGAACAACTTCGGTTAGAACGATTGAAGTTAGCTGCAGCCCAAAAAGAGCAAGAACAGAAAAGAGAAAGATCCACCAAATCGAATCAATTTCGTACAAGGAGAAATTATGGACTACATCTGCAGTCACGTTTCAATTGAGCTACATTACAACCAGCTTCGTCAAATCGGTACGGTTTCTAGCCATGCTCTTCTAGATGAATATGAAGGTGTAGGGCATGTCTGGGAGGTTTACCCGGACCAATATGAAACTGAAGAGCACTTCTTTGGTTGGGTGTACGAATCTAAACGTTCACTAGACAGAATCATTATGAAAGATGTTGGTGATGGCTGGCTTACATTTCTTCGGCCAGGGAACCACCTTCAATAAAGGGAAAAACGAGGAGGAGACATTTTGACAACCGAAGTTCAACAATACATTGAAGAACGCTTTAATTGCGTGTACAACATTACTATCCCAGAGGAAGAGCACACTTTTTGGACGGGCATAGATAGCTATAATTGTCCGGTTCAATTCCGCTATAGACCTTCAGTTGGTCTGGAATATCGAACTCTTTCAGATAGTTCTTGGATCTTAGATAAATCATACCTATCTAAAAGCGAAGCTCATCGATGTACCATGGAGAACATTGCAGATGGTATAAGAGATGTTTTTAAGAAATATAGCCTTTTTAACAATGTGACTATATATTTCAATGGCAAAGCTTACATTGGAGATGGCGGGAAGGACGAAGTCCATGAATATATCGATCCTACGGATTATGTTCCATCACCGAATGTACATACCATTACAGTTACGTATGAAGGACAAGCAAGTTTAGCTATAAACTACGGTTTAATAAACCCGGATACAGGTGAACGTGATTGTTCTTTATTGATTGATCTGGGATCTCAATTGAAAAGGTTTGGCTATTATCTTTCTATGGTAGACCACTATTACTTCGTTATCCACTGTTTTGAGGATCGCGATTGTGTAGAAGAGGTGGGCGTATGAATAGACGGCAAATAATTCTACAAATGAAAGAAGTGGATCAGGCTTTAGTTAAGCTTGGAGAATGGCTAACTGATATTGCCCATGCCAACGGAAGTATTGAGCTTAATCGCTTAGCTTCAAATTGCCGATTACCAGGTATTGAGGCTATATTGGACCAACCTCGTTTGCTACAACATTTAACAATAACCGAAATAAAAAATCTCATTGCTATGGGAAACAGCAAAATCAAAAAACTCAATCAGCGAATGACGTTGGAGCTGGAAGCTTTAAATTAGTTTTCAAGGAGGATATATGCCAAAAGCGAAACTCGTTTCAGTTCACGTAAATAGTAAAGGACGATTGCAACTGTTATTTCAAAAAATCATATCCGGTACAGAGAAATTCTATTTTGTGCCGTTGGATGGCAAGCTAAAAACCGCGATATATAATCGCGGTTTTTTAGATGGGCGTAAACGAAAATTGAAATGTGACCGCGATGTCCCGCTTGGTGTGGCAAAGCATATTCTTGTCATCCCAGGTGCCTTACTGAATGATGATAACTTCCAACAGGGTGATTGGTTCGTGGGTACTCTGTCTCTTGAGCTACTGTACATGATGTCTAATGATGAAGCAGCTAGATTTATTGAGAACGAATGTTCAAATTGTGAATATCAAGGACAACCCAGCTGTTTTAACTTGTACCAATGCTACGAAGATGACAGGGACCAATATATGGATAGCCCTTGGTTTGATGTACTTCGAACTATTCGGAAGGAAAGGAAACGTAGCAAAGCATTTCCCGGTTAACGGGTTGGATGAACAATCTGGTATCTATACCACAGTGTTGAATATGATTGATACCGGACTGGGTCTTTAGTAATCCATAAAACCATTACAGCAAATGGACCGGGGTATAAGAAAGCCATTTAGCAAGTGTACGTAATCCACCCCAGGATTACTTGATTGGTTGCCCTCTTTAGAAACTGTGAGTTTCTAAAAAAGAGGGCTAATAAATGCAAAAACTACAAAACGAAAAAAAATTCACTGCTTTATCCTGTTTTTCAGGCGGTGGACTCTTAGATTATGGACTAAAGGATTCTTTTGACATTGTGTGGGCCAACGAACTCCATGCTCAGCCAGCACTATGTTATAAGCATAATATTGGCGAACACATTGTGGTAGGGGATTTCGAACAAGTACTCACTCAGTCGAGTCTTCCAACTGTAGATGTTGTCTTTGGGGGACCGCCGTGTTTTGACTATACCTCAAACAATATTGCTGCTAGAGGACAATTCGGTAGGCATGGTAAATTAGTGTGGGCCTACCTTGAGGGGATAAAGCGGATCCAACCAAAGGCATTCCTTTTTGAAAATGTGCTTGGGTTGTATCAACGATATAAGTCTGCACTTCAAGATTTGATTGATGCATTTGAGGAATACGGATATATCATAACTGTAGGTACTCTCAACGCATCAGATTTTGGAGTGGCCCAGAGCCGGAGCAGAATTTTTATTGTGGGTATACGAAAGGATCTAAATTTTCCATTTCAATTCCCGCGCCCACCATACATCCATAAGACAGTAGGAGAAGCAATTGGAGATTTACCGTTCCCTACAGAATTACATCAACGAATTCATATACCGAATCACGTGGTAACTTGGACTAGTCCAACGCCAGAGCGCATCCATGATCTAATAGAACATCCTCGCAATCAGTGGGTAGGGGTTCGGAGGTTAGATTGGAACTCCATCAGTCCAATGATAGGGTTTAATATCGGGAAGGATGGCCGAGCCTTCCTTCATCCCGTTCAAGACCGCAGGATTACTGTACGTGAATTTCTCCGATTAATGGGTTTTGACGATTCTTTTGTGATTCCGGATGACGTAAAATTAACAAATCAATATAAACTCATTGGAAATGGTGTTGCTTTTCCGGTGGCGAAGATTTTGGGGCAATCCATAGATCATCAATTAAGAGCTCATTGTGACTAATATCATGTTCAGTTGAAAATGGTATAACAATTTTGTATAGTGGATGCATAATGCTATTATGAAGACTCAAATTAGAATTCACTAAAATTCCGCAGGAGTTTGCTTTCTTTACGAAGTAAACGAATTTGAGTTTACGTATGAACTTGAGGCATCAATTCCAAGATGATACGAAGCAAATGTCTGAAACAATGAGCAGTAGATTACTTCTACCCATTAATAATTTGATATGAGCTAAAGTGCATAATACTATTTATTCAATAATTTTTATGAGTTTGCCTGTTTACGGGCAAGCTCTTTTTTATTTCAACAAAGGGGGTACTGAAAATGGAAGAGATTCCTAAGTGGGTCTTGGAATTAGCTGAGAAAAGTGAATATGAATATCACTTTCATAGGTTGAAAAAGATCATGAATCAAGACGAGATGTACAACCTGCTTGTAGTAGAAGCAGCTGAATTGGATATCGAAGAAATTGTAGATACCAGCTATTTCAACGAGCTACTTGCGTCATTTAATGCACTCACTGTAAGTGAGTTACATGAGAAATATGGTAAAGGTCAAATCAACAATACGATCCTTGCATATGAACAACTCAAATTATATTACGATCAGTACTTCAACAATTTATTAAACAAAGGAGAGGTATTTCGTGAATAATCAAAAAGCAGCAGTCCTGTGTATCGTTGAGGTGGATGAAGGACTTCTTCCATCTCATTGGTTTAAACTTATGAAGATCGCGGAACATGAATCTACTACAACTCAATGGATCCCCTACAGTTTAGAGGCGGAATGTAATTCAGTCGCCTATGGATTTATGCGGAACGATTTATTCGATGAACATTTTTTAAATGATTTAAAAAACACTCTAACCCCAGTCCTTATGGATTGGAACTTGGAAACTGCAAACGGAAGTTATACAACGAAAAGTGGCCATGTAGTTATGATGTTTGGCCATGTCGATCATATTAATTATACAAATAAAATACTATAATAGAGCTATTACAAGGCCAGTTAAGGGAGAATAAACAGTGAATAAGGACCTTAAATTTGACTATGTATCCAACATTACTCCTGCAGAGTTTGATGATGATGTAGAAGTAGTCATTAATACAGAAGATGATGAAATCGAAGCAATTATGGAGGAAACAGATTGGTTAGAGTTCGAAAAACCGAGGTTCAAAAATGTAAGAGCCAAATTAGGTTTGATTCTGGAACTCATACAACATACGGATCAAATATTACCGAATCAAGAGCCGCCTAGAACCAAATATGAAATGAATGGTGGTATCAAAAAGGCAATCCAACGGGGCGCTATGCTGCAGGAGGTAGAGGTATTCAATCTTTACTTCAAATTTCGTTCTCATCTTCATGGAGATGGGATTGCACTAATGTATAAATCACCAAGCATGAACAAAGAATGTATCATTTTACTACCTGATAATACAGAGTTAAGGATTGAAAAAGAAAAAATTTTGTATAAGAATGAAGCCTTTCAACTTGTCATAAAAGAGCTAATGAGCCCTGACTCTCAAAGTTTTCTGCTGGAAAACTTGAACATGTTAAATTTACATGAGCGCTGTGCTCAGTCTTTACAACATGAATTCGGACATGTGCTGAATGTAAGGGAGTTCGAAACATTAGACATTATGCCTTATAACGCTGAAGCAATGTATACCTGGTTCGGCGATTTCGGTTATCTTGATAACGTCGATAAAAGATATCCGGTTTTTGGCGGCATATCTGTGTGGGACAAGCTACACGTGATGAAGGAGTCACTTGTTGAGGACTACCGCATCTCATTGAATATCCGAACGGATCGTGGTAAATTTATATTACCAAATAAGTTTGGCTTTTCTGGAGATTTTCAAAATTCGGAATTTTTACTTGAAGGAGTGGAACTAATGAAGCGAATGCTTAAAGGACAATTACAAGTCAACGCTCGTCGTCCTGCCTCCTCCTCTGATTACGATACAATTAAAGCCTTTCATGAGGTGCAACAGCGACGGATATCTTCAAACTGGGTTGCTGGAACACCTTCCATGACTAAAGATGTGATTTCTCGTGATCTTGAGGAATTAAGACGATCACCTTACAACCAGGTTGCTGCAACTAAATAAATCCATAAGAAGTGCACTTCATAACGAAGTGCGCTTCTTTTCTTTTAAAAAACAATTAAATGGAGGAAAGCTCTTATAAGAATTATTAATGAGGGCTTTTTGCCTTCGTTAATTTTGTTTATTTGAGCTGTTATTACTATGGAACAAGACACCTACAAATTCAAAGAAACGGTTAGTAAAATTAAACCTGTTCTGCATTTACACAAACATAACCAACAATCTGTTCAGTTATGGCGGCTACTAAAAGATGCCGGCTGTGTGTACTTCGGGACCGTTAGAAAATGGACTTCCGTATTTCAGTTATCAAATTTCTATGTTGCGATACATCATTTTATTAATGAGGAACCGATTGAAGAACTGATTGGAAAAGAAACAAACGTGCACTGGTCAAGTGTTCTATCGGAACCTGAGTACCATCCTTTAGCTAAACTAATAGAAGATTTGGAAGGAAATCTGCAGACACAATGTTGTGTGCCAGAACAAACCTTTATCGACGCATTCCAAAAACCATACAGTGTGCACCTTCAATCTCCGAAACATAAGTTTATGCTTTGGTTTAGAGTTTCAAGTGAGTTTTCCTTCTTGCTTGAGATCTTCTTTACAACTCAACAAATCCCCCCTTATGGCGTTAACCTCCCAAATGAGTGGCCAAATATACGTGTCAGACATACAAATGAGTATGAGAGCCAGGCTCTATTTGATATCACTGAATATCTTGTAGACACAGAACCTCTTCCAAAAGAGGCTATGGTGATTCAAGATACCATCGATTCTCAATTAATTGCGTATTCACAGGAAGCTGTAAAACGTATTTTTGAAGAGAATGAGAAGGTAGTCATAGCATATTCCGGAGGGAAAGACTCCAGCGTACTACTACAGTTATGTGTGGAATTTGTATTAGCGAATCCGATGTATCAGGACAAGCTTTATATTATCTCAGCCAGTACAGGAGTAGAGAACCCGATCATCGAGCAACATATTCGTACAATGCAATCAGTCGTAACGAATAAGCTTGATCAATTATTTATTAACGGATTTAGTATCGATCGATTTACTATAGTAGAACCCGAATCAGACCAAACTTACACGGCTTGCGTGTTTGGAGATGGATTCATTCCACCATCAGCAACATTTAAGTGGTGCGTTGAGCGACTTAAAATAAACCCAGGACAAAATGATTTACTTGAACGCTTCTCTAACAATGAGTTAGTCTGCCAGGTCCTCGGAGTGAGATCAGCTGAATCCAGTAATCGATCTAAGTCCATTGAACACCATTTTAGCAATGATTTTTATGGTGTACATGTTTTGAGAGGGGGATTAAGAACTGCGCCCCCGATACGCCATTGGACCGCTGCTGATGTGGCCACTTACTTAGTCCGGACTCCAGCTCCTTGGAACGAAGAGTACTCCAATCACAATCTTATCAATATCTACGGGCTTGCTTCAGGAATGATGGAGTGCCCCATTGGAGCCATCATCCAGAATGAAAATGATGCCGTCAAAGGGTGTTCCGGATCTTCTGCCCGCTTTGGCTGCTGGGCATGCACAGTCGTTAAAGAGGATAAGTCATTAAGTAATCTCGTTGATGCATATCCTGAAGAGCTGGGTCCTCATTACAAAATGAGGAGGCTATTAAAAGGTGTACAAGAAATTCGATATGGTGGCTGTACAGGGTATTACCGAAACAGAGGTGGTTTTAGTACCGGTTATGGGGATTTAACCATCGATATACGCACGATTCTTCTTACATTCTGGAGAGAATACAATCTGCCCCTTTCTCAAATTGAGGTGGTAGAAATCATCAAGAAAGTTAAGGCCCGTGAGCTTCCGGAAGGATTGGCGATATCCCATCGTTTTTGGGAGATCATTCATCGATTCTTTCCCCATGATCCAGGTCCATTCTCATCAGCCATGTTCCATGCTACATGGGAACCACGATTTCTAATCGATGAAAACAACAACAAAGTGAAACTCGAAACCGTTGGTGTTGATCGTGTGAGTCATGGTGATATAGCATGGGCAGAACGGTACCAGGCTGTGTGTATGGCTGCCAGATCGATTCAGCCTGAAGATGACATTCAGATGGTTGTGAAAGGGATGATGATCGCAGGGAAAGCTGTCCAGGTGCTATATACCAAGAGTAGACCCCAATCGGTAATTTTAAATCTTCCGCAGGGACACACAGAAATTAAAATTCCATTAATCTCGGAAATCTACGTAATTCCTAAATCTAATTTTTATCAAGATTCATGGAATTTCTAAATTAAACTCTACACTGATACATTCAGCACCAAAAAGTCCTTAATAGGCTGTTACTAGCCATTAAGGACTTTTTTTATTTTCTATAAGAGAGGAATGTTCATCATGAACTCAACAGAATTTATGGTACAGCCTTGCTTAAACGAGGAGTTTTTCCCCGACATATGTTCTGTCCGTTATCCAGGTAACCGGGTGGTATATACAACAATTGATGGTCTAACCCAAAGATATGGTATTTCCAAAGGCTGCAACGGTTATGACCATGTTGCGGTACAAATGGAGGACAACTTAACTACCATATTTGTGCAGTCTGATCGTCTACAGCTAGCTGATGCAAATGAAGAACATCCACTAGAAGTACCTTTACAAGAAATTAGAAGATACCTGCAGCTGTATCCCTATCCAGGTAATGAGAGCGTTGAGGAGATACTGCTTTATGGGAGCTCATTTCACTATGAGCCTTTATACTTTTTCTTCAATCAAAAGTTTTCAATACTTTTAGGCCGTCCGGATTTCGATTGGTTATTGGGCGCAGAAAAATATCCATATTGGAAACGTTTATTTGAGTGTTTTACTAAACTATCATTACCAAATCACTGTTCACCTGAAGATTTGCTTGAGCTGTTCATTTTAAACAGTTCTGACCATAAAGAATTGCTACTGGATCAAATTGAATTCCAATATTAATCGATAATTGGAGGGACTAACTATGGAACAGATGACTTTAGAAGATACCGCTGCTCAATTAACAAACACTCTAACACACCGGACTCAAATATATGAATCTTACCTCATGCTTCACCAAATGAGTCAATGGAGCGGAAAAACAGGATCCGTCTGTTATGAGGATGAGAATATTGAGTTCTCGATTCCCATTGTTCTTGATCACATGTGGTATTCGAGAGTGCTTCTTGATACAAGTATTCCCTCGCCAATTAAATGGGGAAGAAAGCGAGCATATATGAATTTGCGTAAACCGGTACATTCTTTATTGGAATATGAGGAGAAGTACTTGTTTGAAGGTTATTTTGATTATGAATCTAATTCAAAAGCATATTTTAAAGTGAGCGATATTCCTGCTGCAGATCCTCCACTATGTATGTTTCCAGAAACCTATGATAACGTTAATATGCCCATAGAAGAAGTTCAGAATCGGTTAATTGGAGTGACTATGCAAGCATATTTCAGTGAATTACAAAGTTGGGTAACAGGAATATTGAGTCAGCCCTTCAATCTTTGCTCCATAGCCATGAAACGAAAAACACTATATCTAGTGGGAAGTGAGGGAATAAGTATCGTTATCAAAGGCATTAAGGACATCCGATCATATAGTGACCGAGTGATATTTATCTTTCAAGATAAGAAGAAAAAAGAGCGAAGACTGACCTTGTGTAGTATGTACTGCGACCCCCGATAAAACGTAAATAAAGAGGTGTCCCAAGATTTATTCTTGAGGCGCCTCTTTTTCATTTTTAGTTTTTTTGGTTTTTCTATCTTTCTTTGCTACTTTTTCAAGCTGTTTAGGTTCATAGTATGCCCGCATTACAAGTTCGTGTACTTTTATATATCTCCCGCTATTCACGATAAGCCCCATATCTTCAAATTCCCTGAGCTTCCCAAGATGCCGATCTTGCTTAATCGTTCCTGGCCGCAATCCCCATTTAGATTCAGCTTCATTGGTAACCATCACTTTATCCATAGCAGACATGCAATTAGTACAGAGGGTCATGTGAAGAGGCTTCATCTTATTGTACTGATAATTGAGTAGGACCGGTTCCTCATGTTCCTTGATCCAGTTTTGACACTGGCTACATTGTTTTTCTGATTTAAGAAAAGTGAAACGTTCCAACCTGAAACGTAGGTCGTTTAATTGATGGTTAAGTAGACTCTGAACAATATAATTAATGTCACTAGGTAAATTACTGCTAATATCCTCATAAACCGCTATATTAGCTTCAAGTTCTTCGATCTTTTTCCGCATGTCGTCTACGATGGCCAAATCTGAATACCTCCAAACTTCAATAATAAACCAATTCGTTTATTATCATAATCTATATCGAGTATTATTATCAAATGGATTACTTTTTCGATTCCTGGGGAGTCTTATTGCATTTAAATATGCCATACCTGCAGGATGGAGCTTGTTTTAAGTACAAGCTTTTATTTTGATTTACAAGTTTAATCTATAGTGCGGAATTTAGAGTGGAAAAATTGATCTATCACGTTTCGTAGATTGTATGAATATATGGACTTCTATATGGATATAAATGAGATTAACTATATCAATAGTAAGGGGCGATTGGAATGAAAACACGCAAAGATATTTGGGGAATTGAAGAAGATATTTTATTAGCACAGACAGTCTTACTCCACATAGAATCCGGAAGTACTCAATTAAAAGCTTTTGTTGAGGCAGCAGAGAAACTTTATCGAACGAAAGAGGCTTGTGGCTTTCGATGGAATTCTACACTACGAAAACAATACAGCGATAAAATTGAAGAAGCTAAGGCCAAACGTTCGCAAAACAAGCATATTGTTTCAATTAATCATGCAGAACTAGAAACACCTAAACCAAAAGAGGATCTGGTAACAACAAATACAGTGGATGTGCATCCTAATTCTTCCGAATTCGTTAACGATATTAACGACACAATTAGCTTTATAACTAACGAGTTAACTAAACTTAGACAATTAACCGTTTTATTGTCTGATGAATTAACAGAAGCAAACCGCTTGAATACTCAGCTTCAAGAAAAATATACGCAACTTGAAAATGATGTTCTTAATGCGGTAGATACAAATTTGTTAATTCGCCTGGCTAATGAGATTCGTAAAGACCATGAAAGTGAGCGTATTACCGGATAAGACTTCTTTAAGGAACGCTGGGTGAAAGAGCCAGAGAAGACTGCATTAAGAAAGACACATCGTTACTTTGATGTGTCTTTCTTTTTTAATATTTCCATTCATCAATTACCCTTGGATCAACCTTTAAGATTTCACAGATGACCAAAGCAAGTGTTATGTTTGGTGATACCAGACCCTTTTCAATTTTTTGATAATTCCGCAAAGAACATTTAGTATAATTACTGATTTCCCATACTAATGATTCTTGAGTGAAATTAGCCGATTCTCGGGCGTCCCTCAATTTCAATGCAAGATCTCCCTTTTTACGTATAATGATAGAGGAGATTCAAATTATATATCACGTAATATAATACGCGTACTATATTGCACGAATTATTTGTCATGTATATAATTAGTGATTGAGTACAGTAATCGTTACTATTGTATAGTTCTTACTGTACGAAACGATGTAAATCGTGTTAGATCGTATTAACTACTGCGTGCAGTTGACCACTGTTTAATTCACTAATATACTTTAATTGCATTTTTAAGCCAAATTATGTTTTTTTTATTTTTAAGGTGGTGTTGTCTTGGAATCTCCAGAATTCATTCAGTCATCATTGATATCATATATGGAAAAACATGAAATGAAGGTTTCCCATTTTGCAGAACAATCCGGCTTAAATTCAGGAACATTGAGCCGTATCTTGCAAGGGAGGCCCATCTCCTTTAATCAGTTGGTTGCGATTACTGCAGGCATGGGTTTGCCTGAAGACACATTCTTTTCGTCTTACGTCAATATTTGCATCAAACAACCGTCTTTACGAAGAATAGGACCATTTTTATTAAAATGTGCGGAACTAAACCGAATGGATTGCATTCATAGTTTAGCATCAGCCTATTGGGACAATTTAAGCTACGTTAAAGTTCTTTTTGATTATGCTGAAGATTTCTATGCTCAGGGGAATTTAAAAGCCGCTGAAGTTATTTATGAAATGGTTAGCGAAGCTGAAAAAATGCAACACTCGGAAAGGTTGGCCCTTTGTCAGTATCGGTTATTTGACATTAAGCTAGGAGAAAACTTAGAGGAGAATCTTAGGCTAGCAGCACAATTTGAACTTTATATAAGCCGCCTGGATGAATCCTATCAACTCGATGCATTGAAGCAACTCATGCATGTCTATGGCTCTGTACATAAGTGGATCAAGGTTGATGAACTAGCCAAACTGATGTTAGATAGAGCAAAGATTCAATATGATTTACAGTACAATACGTCACTCAGGAGGAAGGAGAAGCCCCTATCGTCACGTCCAACCTATTATTACATTCTATATGCTTATTTAGCCCGCTCTACTGCAAGTGAGCACTGTGGGGATTATAATAGGGCATTACACTTTGTGGGTTTATACTCTACTGCTGATGAATGGATTAAAGAAACGGATGAAGAAGCTCAGCGGTTTATTTCTCAGTTCCAAGAATGGGGAGTAGCAAATACTTACTTGTATCGCTTAATGGCTGGTGAAGTAGATATTCTAAATGAATATGCTGATTACATAGCCTCTCATGAGGATGAGATCTATATAGCTCTTCAGAATATTATTCAAGCAGCAAATAAGTATAGAATGAACGTAGACCATGTCCTTCACAGATTTTCAGAACACATTCTTCCGACCCAACAATCAGAATATAAAGCGATAATCTTAAATGAGAGCAACGCTCAATTTTTGAACGAATTGGCTGTTTATTATTTCAATGAGAAAGAAGATTACGATACTGCCTTAAAATATGTATTAGAAAGTTTTGACGTTTCTATTAGAATAAATAGTGTAAAAAACCTAATTAACAGTATGTCCCTCTTCGAAATGTATCGGGAATGTGCCGGTAATGAGGCGAGGAAAAGGTTTAATCAATTGACTAGTGAGGTGTATAAACTTAATGCTCAGAAAATTGAAGTATCTCTTGGTCCTATCTAGTGTAGCCATTGCTTCTTCGCAAATTCTAACTACCATGGGTCATGGCTGGGGAACCTAGATCCCAACCTGTATAATCAAACTCAGATGTTTTTCTTATCCACCAGAGCTGCCAAATAAGGTAGCTCTTTTTCTTGTTGTAAATTTCGTAAAACAAAAACAATAATAATGTATATCTTGGTTTACATTTTGATATCATGATGATATTATGCAGATACAATCATTTGAAAGCAGGTGTGCCAAAACACATGTCAAAAGAAGAGATTATCAGTACATTTAAAGTGTTTAGAGAAACACTTGATATTCCTATTCAAGGCGAACCGGTTTATACATGGTTTTGGATTCCTATTGCGTTGTTCTTCATTCTCGTAATTATAGGGATAATCTATGGGATTCACGAATTCTTAGATTTTGATGATTGGATTGGAGCAGTAGTGGCGGGTGTATTCATTGGTTTAATAGCAGGACTGTTTAGTTATGCCATATATCAAGGAACCAATAAACCTGTTGAACTTACTGAAGCATCCAAACAAGCTGAAATCGCAAAATGGGTCAGTGAACATATTGTAAATGATTACATTCCCGCATTGCCGTTGCTCCGTCTTCAGATAAAAGAATACCATTTTTCAAGTAAGGGAATTACAGTGGAATTGTCTGATACAAGTAATCAATCTGGAGAGGGAATTGTGTCATTGAAGGAAGATACTGATGTCAAATACATAGATATCGATGAGGCATACATTGAAGCAAAATGGGTTACCGGCCTGCCAGCTAAAATGGGGGTTGATGATGGCTTCTACGCTGCCACTTTATATCTACCTCAGAATACTCAAAAAATCTCAAGTAGATAATTTCAGTAGGTAACTATAACCCTGTGGAAGGCAGCCTCGTAAAAAAGATTTATTAGTCAAAGTTGATAAGAATAGTATTATGATAAAAACATCGAAATATGTAGGGACTGATCCTTATAATATCGTACTCAACCTTAATGTTGGAAAAAAGGTGGAATTAAAAAATCCCGAAATAGTAATAACAGGGATCTATCCAGAAGATAATAAAATTACATAAACCACTGTGGTAGATCAGTAAGATTAGTATCTAACAAAGAAGATGATGGTTAAAGATTTTAAAGAATTGTATGAACCCTGTTATCACTTATAACTTTTTAATTTCAAAAGAGTATGTGTATCTTGATTAGTCATTAAAATATAGTGTATATCGATTCCACCAAAAAAGCCGTCAACCTCTGAAAAGGTGGCGGCTTTCTAATGAGGCGGCAATTAAAGAAAAATTAGAAATAACTACAAGAGCTCCTATCTAAGAGGGCTCTTTTTCTGTTAGTGATTGTAGAGCACGTAGGATGGCTAGTTGACTTCGATCCCCTAAGTTACGGGTACAGGAAATTTGGTAGATCGAAAGATCCATAAGTTGATTCATGGAGTTGCAGCCTCTTCTCTTTAAAGCATTAATTACCCTTATGTATACCCGTTCTTCAAAACTTCCAAAAAACTCAGTTACATTCATCATCTTGATTTGCATAGGTAGGTCTATAAAATCTTTTAACAATCTGTCATCATTCTTCTGATTAAAAAACCAATCGAATTCTAAACACTCACATGCTCTATGGGATGAGTTAATAGCTTCATGAATCAACTTAATAGCTTGTTCGCCAATGGGTGAAGCAGATTTTTCAGGGAATAATGACTGTATGTACTCCAGGTGTGCCAGATCCAATGAAACCTTAGGCATTAAATACTCTCCTTTTCATTTTTTTATATTGTATCACATGAATAAAGTACAAAAATATATTGTGAAAGGCAGTAATTCGTTACGAAAGATGCTGCCGTTTTTTAGGTTGCTAAATAAAATTTATGGTATAATACAAACACATGTTCTTATAATGTTATACACCTAAGGAGGATCTGACTCATGCTGCAACTTACCCAGAGAGAAGAGGAAGCCTTTCAGGCCATTAAAGATTACTATCGTGATAATGGGTATCCTCCAACAACACGAGAACTTGGTGATTTGCTGGGTTTGACCTCATCTTCCACCGCCTATAGTTATTTGGAACGGCTTGAGAAAAAGGGGTTTATCACTCGGAAAGAAAGTATTCCACGTAGTATCCGGATTTTGGAACAGAATTTCTACGAAAGTTAAGACATTTCACTTCTTCAAAAAAAAATTTGATCTAAACTGATTAAGAATCAGTAAGTGGCGTGACCTAAATATTTACTTATTATATAATTTACCTAAAGTCGAATGTACTGGAGTGATCGATAATGAATGGCCACGGAATGGGCGGATAAATTAAAACTTAATGATCTTGAAGCACGATTACACTTAAAAAAGAAGGGAAGGGAAACTTCAAGTGAGTAATCATGGTATAGGGAGCTAACCTACGAGTGTAAGTGCTACTTAATAGGATGTAGTTGAATTTATATGTTTATAGTGTGTTGAGAGGGGAATTACAGAGATGAATGGTCATGGAATGGGAACATAAGAACTTTAGCACCAACGTATCTCGTTAAATTGCCCGATTTAAGGTGGGAAATTATTAACTGAGAGCGGCTGCTAGAGATTGAGTAATTGCATAAAATATTGAAGCTAAACTTCTATTTAGCAAACTTAATTAGACAAGCTGCAGTTTGGACTACGACGAAACTACCGGTTTCCCATCGGAAATTTGTCGCATTCAAAGTCGCTATTAGCGGCTTTTTTATTTTTGAGGAGGAGATTCTTTGACAGTACAATCAAGCCAACCTGGAGGAAAGCAACACGTTATACCAGCAGCTCACATTGCGAATTTCTCCAACAATGAGACTATTCCACGTAAACGAAGCCGCCCCGTTTTCTTTAGACGAGATGGGATGGAAACGGCCGTTCCAGTAAAAGCGGGCAATGTGGGGTTTAGAGAGCATATTTATACCATTCAAGATACAACTTATCTCGATGATGAACGATATGTTGACAGAACGTGGACCTATGTAGAAAAAAACTTATCATTAGCTGTTCAAGCTCTAGAGCAACATAAAGGAGGACCAACTTTTGATGGAGTATTATGGGTAACAGTTCTAGTGCCCTTCGTGTCGCAACTCTTTTGTCGTGGAGAAGATTTTGAAAAATTACTCTTCGATCGAGCACCATCATTAGAACTTCTTAATAAACAGTTAGAGTTTAATAGTCAAGACAACACCAATATGAATAGACTCATTGATTTTCAAATTTATTGTGGTTTGTTTTGCAATGCAGAATGGAGAGTGTTACATAACAGAACTGATATCCCATTTGTTCTTAGTGACTTAGGGTATACAACGATTAATGCAGATCGGTATGGATATGGTAGAGGAAAGGGATATTTTATTCCAATCTCAAAAACGGTGGCTATAGTAATAACTCAACGTCATCCCATTAATCAACAACCGAGTAATCTATATGGTAAAAAAATTATGATGATTCATGGACCGGTAACAGATAAGAACAAAGTAAAATTGTTTAATAAACGAATAGTAAAAAGCGCACATGTGGAAGCGTATGGTCCGTCCAAAGAAGTTTTAGATGAAGCTTGGGGAGAAAGGGCTGTAAGAAGAAAAGAAGCGCCTGCAGGAGCATCATTAATACAGAGCCGATTAGTGGATGCCCTTAAAATTCAGATACATTGGAAATGGATGGACCTTTTTGACATTCCACCTTCCGTTCGCAAGGAAGTTTACGGGGGCCGAGTTATTGAATTGGCTGAGGGAATGGTAGAGAGTAAGGTTCCACAAGCGATTGTATACAATGAGAAAATGAAAAATAGCTTCTATACCATGGTATACAAGGAATTATAAGCGACGACCAGCCACTGAGCTGGTCGTTTTTTTGATCTAATTTAGACGTCTCCTTGAAAATATAAAATTTACCTCTTGCATAAGGAACGTGCGTTCGGTTTATAATATATACAAACATACGTTCTAAATGTACAGGGGTGATTACCGTGACTAAGCAGCGAACCATTATGCTTATTGACATGCAGTCGTTTTATGCTTCAGTCGAAAAGGCAAAAATGCCTCAACACAAAAACAGACCTTTAGCTGTGGCTGGTGATCCAGCAAGACGTTCCGGAATTATTCTTGCCGCTTGTCCGTTAGCCAAAGCTAAAGGTGTTTCTACCGCTGAACCTCTCTGGCAATCTCTTCAGAAATGTCCTGATTTAATCATTGTAAAACCTCATATGCAGGAATACATCGAAGTATCTACCCAAATCATGTCTATAATTGAGGAGTTTACAGATCTGGTCGAACCGTACAGTATAGACGAATTATTCGCTGATTTTACAGGGTCTATGCATCTCTTCGGCAATGATCCAATGGATTTAGCTAAACAAATCCAAGACAAAATCTATAACGAGACTGGCGTTTATGCTCGAGCCGGCATTGGCGAAAACAAAATCATAAGTAAACTATGCTGCGACATGATTGCTAAAAAAGTTGATGGAGGTATATTCCACTTAAAGAAAGAGGAGTTGCATCTTCACATTGGAGACAAACCCATCCGTGATATGTGGGGTATTGGCTCAAGGATGGAAAAACATTTATGGAAGATGGGGATTCGTACTATTAAAGATCTTGCGAATACGCCGTTATCTAAACTTAGAAGTAAGTGGGGAGTAAACGGAGAAGTTATCTGGAGAGTAGCCAATGGACTCGATAATTCACCGGTAACCGTCGACACCCATAGTACACAAAAGGATATCGGGAACGGAATGACCCTGCCTAGAGACTATGCGGAGGCCTGGGAGATCGAAGTGGTTATACAGGACATTTGCACAGAAGTCTGCAGAAGGGCCCGTAAAAAGGGACTTATGGGTAGTGTGGTGTCTTTAAGTGTGTCTGGGGCCGATTTCGACCATCCAACAGGGTTCCACAGGCAAGTTAAACTGCCTGACCCTACAAACATAACAGTTGATGTATGCAAGATAGCTAAACGCATATTCCATCACTACTGGGACGGGCAACCTGTACGGCGTGTAGGTGTATCCCTTTCTCAATTATCCAACGCGGATACATATCAACTATCTTTCTTTGATGATCAAGAGCAGAAACGGGCCATTGATCAGGTAATGGACGACATTAAGGATCGATTTGGCGACATTGCCATACTAAGAGCAAGCTCGATTACGGCTGCCGGTCAAGCGATCGATAGAGCATCTAAGATTGGAGGACATTACAAATGAGTAAAAAGCTTGAAGCCAATGGGTTATGGGAGTCGAACCGGATGATGTTGCCGCAACATAAAGAACGAATTAATGAGCATCGGACACAGATTCATTATCAGTCCAAACCGCATATTCATGAAGATGAGTGGGAGATCATTGCACAAAATTTAGAGATGTCGCTAAATTATACTTTATCAGCAAACTTTGAAGTTTTTAACGAGTCGGGTAACTGGTATCTGCATGGGATTGTCACGTCCATTAGTACGATGGGAAAGAAAATCAAGATAGAGATGGATAATGGGTTTGAATTTGTTGATTTTGATCAATTGGTTTCGGTAAAACTGGAAGGTGGAGGCGAGTACGGTGAGGCAGACTTCTGAACAACTTGCTCTCGTAAAGAAGGTTGTAGAACTCCCGTATTTATTGAGTTGTCTAGAAGTTGATAAAAATAAAATTTCGTCTTCAAATTTTAAGATGAAATCCGTGTATGTCGATTATCTAGACAATACTCAGAAGAAGATTGCCTTAGAAATGTACAAAACAAAATTAAGTCTAAAGAAACATCAAATAAAAATCATTGAGGAGAGTAGATCCGATCTCAGTTTATCGGTAGACTACTCCATAAGAGGATACCAGCATAAAATGACATTGTTGTGGAGTAAAGTTAAAGTAGACATTACCTTAATGCTTACAGAGTACATGAACGTTGATATTACTGAATTGCAAAGTTAAACTTATTGATAAAAAATTTATTCATAACAATGTATATATCTGATCAGGAGGGATATGCTATGACTATGACCATTTTTCCCTCTCTCAGTTTGATGGGTATGCCGATCCTTGATAGATGAGGATCGGTTCTTTGTGTTAAAGTTGGACACTTGAAGGACACTATCTCGGATAAAGCAAATCAATATGAGTCAAAATTTTAGAATCTATAAATTTCTCTTTTTGTTGATTGGATGGAAGTTTAAATTGATTTTAGATGTAAATCAAGATATACTTATAAACAATGAATTGAATACACACTAACACTACCGTAGATGCGGCGTGCTAGAGTTCTCTTATTTTGTGGAACTCTCAGTATGCCGCTTTTTTGTTTTTATCGAAAGGAGGTTTTGTGCTCTCAGTGATGCGACTGTGAACAATAGGATTGAGTTACTGTCTACTATTATTAATCAATTAGTTCTTTAGAGATTGAATAGAAAGGAAAAGATATGAAGAGAAAATCATTGATTCTGTTTGTAATAGCTGCCATGATATTCAGTTATTTTCCTCCTCCACCTGCTTCTGCGGCTACATACGCATGGGACACATATCATACTGAATCTTACCAAACTGGCGGTGGATATTATCAGTCCTATCAATATTGTACCCAATACACTCAGCCTCCTGGTGGAGGTACTGCAACATGTACGGCATACGCAACTGGGCAGCAATGGGTAAGCCCAACGTATTCATCTAGAGAAGTCTATGACGGGAGAGTCACTGCACAAAGTAGGAATGCGTATCCCGACAATGGATACTCCGGTAGTACAAGGTACGTATATTACGGGATTCTCAACAGTAACCCGGTAATTCAGATAACTCAGACTAACCAATTAGGAAGTGCAGGTAATGTGAGTATTACAGGGACTGTGTCAGATCCGGATAATGATAACGTCGTTGTTTCCGCGACAATAAATGGCGTGGAGAAAAATGTTACAGTTACCGGTACAGCGAGCACTAAAACATGGTCGTTAACATGGAGTGGAAGTCAACTTGCTGAGGGAGCTTATACAAACATTGTTGTTAAAGCCACTGACCCTAATGGTGGCGTTTCAACAGCTAACTACACTGGGCAAATTTTGATCGATAAGACAGCACCTACAATTCCTAGTGTAAGTTTGTCCGAGACAGCTTGGACCAAAGCACCCGTAACTGTTACGATCACTCCGGGAACTGATAAAGCCGGCGGAAGCGGAGTTAAGGGAACGCAATACCGAATTAACAATGGAAGCTGGGGTAATTGGCAAGATTACAATGGTTCCCCGTTTCAAATAGATCAAGAAGGACATACGACCATTGAGACAGCAACCACCGATAAGGCGAACAATACTGGTGCTACGGCTTCAGCTGTCGTTAAAATAGACCGCACTGGACCGAGTAAACCAGGAATTACTGTAACACCTAGTGGGGACTGGACGAAAGAAACAGTATCGATCGTTCTAACGCCAGGTGTTGATACCGGTGTAGGGACAGAGAAAACACAGTATAAGTTGAATAATGGCTCCTGGGAGGATTATAAGGGAACCATTGTTTTACAAGATGAGGGTGTTCATGAGTTAACGGCTGTGTCAATCGATAAGCTCGGAAATGTAGGTACAGAATTACATCAGACCATAAGCATTGATAAGACATTGCCGAGCCGTCCGGATGTATACCTGTCCAATGATTCATGGACGAATACAAACGTAACACTTGTTGCTTCAGATGGTGCCGATGCTGACAGCGGCCCAGATTATACCGAGTTTACAAGAGACGGACAAACATGGACGAAGTATATAGCGCCTGTAGTTATTCAGGATTCGGGGGAGTGGACATATCAAGTTCGCACCGTTGACAAAGCAGGAAACATTGGAGAATCATCCCAAGTGATTGCTAAAGTCGATAAGGAAGCACCAGGTACACCAGAACTGAATCTAACTTCAGATAAGCCTACTCAAGATCCAGTTGAAATCACATTGATCGATGGGCAAGATGATCTGAGCGGGGTGGCCAATAGCCAAGTCAAAGTGGGAAGAGGTAACTGGGAGCCATATATAGGTCCTGTACAAGTGGATATTGAGGGTATCACTGATGTCTGGGGCCGGACAATCGATAACGCTGGAAATGTTAGTGCAGAGGCACATGCGCAGGTATTTATCGACCGCACAGCTCCAACAGCTCCAATACACACCGTCTCAGATACATCCTGGTCCAATCAAGACGTATCTTTTGAGTTAGGCGGTAGCCAGGATGCAACCGATGTCACATATGAATACAAAATTGGAAACGGATCGTACCTTAGCGGTGACCGGGGTACTCTGACGGACTCTGGAGAATTTATCATCACTGCTCGGGCAGTAGATGCAGTTGGGCTTACGAGTCCGGAAATCAAATTTACCATTCAGATAGACAAAGAACTCCCAGAAGTAGTACTCGGACCTAATGGCCTGAACTGGTCTACACAGGGCACTGATGTACAGATTACGGCAACAGATCGTTTATCTGGGGTGGCCGATCCAATCTATTATGAGGTAAGTCAGAATGCTACACCAAGCGGTTCATGGCAAACACTGCCTAGCAATGGACAAGTGAGTGTGGATGATGGAGAAGGAACCTGGTTTGTTCATACTCAAGTTACTGACCATGCCGGCAATGTTGGAACACATACATCCAATCCATATCAGTTGCAAGATGTACCAGATGTTCCTACGTTGGATGCGACTGCGCTGAGCGCGTCCGAAGTTAGACTGCAATGGAACCTACCAAGCAATCGATATACGGATGGTTACACATACACAGTCAAAAATTTAAACACAGGTAAAGAAACAACATTGGAATATCCGGCAAGTGAATATATCGATCAGCACCTGGTAGGTGGGGAAAATTATGCTTACCAATTGACGGTAAACAATCATGTGGGGTCAGCTGAAGCGCGCACCGAAGTGCTGACAAATCCGGACAGCCCGTTAGTGAATATTAACCCTATCTACCGGACGCCTGGTGAGATGAATGTAACAATTGATCCAGTCCAAAGTGCGACGGAATACAGATTGGTACTGACTGATAATCAGGGGCAGACTCGACAAGACACAGTGATTTCGGACACACAACACACTCTAACTGGCTTGAATCCGGGTAGTCTATATACGTTGCAAGTTCAGGCAATAAATGCAACAGGAGCAAGCGTAGCAACTAGCACCGGCTTTTTGACCTTACCATCTACTCCAATGGGATTCACGTCAGTAGAGATTAAAGAAAACAGCATTACGACCCAGTGGCAAAGCGTAACCACAGCCACATACTATGATTTATACCAGGGTGATACTCTGGTGTTTAACGGAGGAGATCAAGACCTTAGCTATGAAGATACGGGACTTGAATCAGGTACAGCGTACACTTATACAATTGCTGCTGGTAATGAGACTGGTGAGGGAGAGGTATCAGATCCGTTGAACTTAATGACGTTACCCGCTCAAGATAAATCCTTGAACTTGTATAGCTACAGCACTACAGGATTTACAGCGCAATGGAATGGTGTGCAAAGCGCACACACGTACCATCTACAGGTGTTTGATCTTAACGGACTTCCAGTAGCAGATTACCAGGGACCAAATCTTCAGTACACCGTTACTGGACTAACAGCGGGCACGGAGTACACCGTATCACTTGTGGCAATTAACAACACTGGTCAAGGTAAGGCCCAATTGATTCGAACATTAACCTTACCAGAGCAAGTTGGATCAATTCTGGTGAGTGACATTGAGGAAGTACAAGCCCAGGTACAACTGAGCTCAGTCACAGGAGCGTCCTTCTACAAGATTGAACTGCATGATGGTACTCAGTTTATCTCTTCTGACGTACATTACGTAATGCGGCAGCTGAAGGGCAGCACAGCATATACAGGTACTGTGCAAGCAGGGAACAATTCGGGTTTCGGAGTACCACTTTCCTTTAACTTTACGACGAAACCAGCTCGGCCATCTAGCTTGCAGGTTCAGACAGTAGGCGAAAGAGAGTTGGTACTGGGCTGGACTGCAGATACAACAGCTGAGAGGTACTGGGTGACGGATGAGCAAGGAAATCGTGTAGAGGTTACAGAACCGTCCCTTCGGATATCCGATCTACAGCCAGGTACCGAGTATCAATTTTCAGTAGCTGCCGAAAACGTAACTGGCATGGGTAAACCATCCGAGATTATGTGGAGCACAAAAACCGAGGCACCGGAATTACTGCAGGTAGATGCAGATTATACTGAGGCATCTCTGACATGGACAGAGCCACATGGATCCATGCGGTACTTGCTGAAAGATGAAGCTAATGGCCATGTATATTACAACGGATCGCAAGCAGCTACACAACTGATCCAATTGCAAGTTGGCCATGCATATGATCTAACATTGTACTCAATTAATAAGACCGGAGATGCTTCTGAAGGCGTTCAGGTACATCTAGTTACCAAAGCTGAATTAAATGAAGCTAATGCGAAAATTACGGAGGTTAAGTCCACATCGGTAACGATTGAGCTGAAGACGGTGGGACAAGCAATTCAGGAATACGTGATCTTACGTGATGGACAAGAAATTACCAAGGTGGACGCCGGTAGCGGAGAAGTAATCTACAAGGATACGGATTTGCAACCAGGAACGGCTTACGAATACGAGATTAAGCCAGTAAACCAGGGCGGTGAAGGCCAAGGAATCAAACTGATCACAACCACGGCCACGGACCCAGTATCCGTCAAAGACTTGGAAGTAGAGAGCTGGAACGATTGGGTTGAAATTCGATTCCCAGAAGTAGATCACGCTCAAGAATATGTAGTGATCGATGAGAAAGGAACGGAGTTGTGGCGTGGAGACACGCTGCCGATCCGCATTGATGGCTTGGAACCAGGAACGTCGTATCCAGTGCATATAATCGTGGAGAATAGCGATGGTGTTCCATCAGAGAGCATACTTGTAGAGCTGTGGACGTTGCCACTAGCTCCAAGTAACATCACAGCGACAAGCACAACACAAACTGTGACGTTAGATTTTATACAAGTAGATACGAAAGGCTTTACGTCTCTGGTCATCTACCGCAGCGGCAAGGAAATTGGCCGAGTAAAAGCCGGACAAAAACATTTTTCAGAAACAGGTTTGGATCCCGCAACCTCATATGAGTACAAAATTAAAGCTTTGAATCCAGGCGGTTTGAGCTTAGAAGAAACAACCGTTTCAGCTTCGACACAGTCTGTACCGACCATCACAAATCCAAATCCATCTTCGAATACTGAAGAGACTAAGGAAGAGGAAAATGAGATTAAACCAGACGACAATGTAAGTCCAGGTAACACAAATTCAGATAAAGATATCTTCAAAGATATCTCAACTAATTTTGCTAAAAATGAAATTGAAAGCTTAGCCAAAGACGGTATAATTAAAGGCATTTCATTCGAGATGTTTGCTCCAGATAAGCAGATTACACGAATGGAATTCGCAGCATTAATTGTACGCACCATGTCTGCTAATCCTGACGAGTCAATCACATTAACCTTTCAGGATATAAAGGATTCTGCTTGGTACGCGAGAGAGCTAAATGCAGCTATCGTAAATGGGATAGCAAAAGGTTTTAGTACACTCGAATTTCGTCCAGAGGCTCTTGTAAATCGTGAGCAAGCTGCTAAAATGCTAATCAATGTTTTATTAAGTGAAGGGGTAGCACCTGGAGTAACTATACAGCAGTTTTCTGATGAATCGGATATTTCAGTATGGGCTGCCGAGGATGTAAAGATGGCTATGGAACAGCAATTAGTAAAAGGATATCCAGATAATACTTTCAGGCCTAAACAGGGTCTAACACGTGCAGAGGCCGCTACACTAATTTATCGCCTTCGAGAGCTTTTATTACAAAAAGCTTAAGTAAGATGAAAATCAAGACGCTCCCTATCTTTGATGAGGGGAGCGTCTTTTTTAGTTTATACACACCTTAACTTTAGGCTGGAAAATTCCGATTTTTATGTGAACCATTAATTTCTTGCAGAACATAAGAAAACTCGGGGTTACAGCGTTTAAATCGTAGGTTTAATATTGTAAAATTATGTTGTTAACGCTGAGAACTCAACCGTTGACCAGAGCATATATACATCGATTAACAACTTCTTTAAATAACTAATTAGGAAACGTGGGAGGAAAAAATGTTTGATATTGATTTGAGAATAGATGATCTGGATCAACAGCAAAGAGAGGATGCAACAAAATCTATATATAACCTTGTCCTTCACCTAACTTCGAAATTAAATATAAATTATCTCGATTCAGTTGTATACACAAGTGAGTTTAAAAAGGATATCTTATCATTCCAACGCTTAAAGAACGTTCAGGAGGGATACACTGAAGCCTCATTTGGTTCAGCAGTAGCTAAGGTTATCAGTTATAAAGAGGGTATTCAGCAGAGATATGTGGTTTTTTTAGATTCCCCTCTATTCTGGGCATTATTTAACCAAGAGAATGAGAAATATAAAAATTGGGCTGTTCATACACTGCACCACGAATTAGGGCATGTTCATGATCATAGCTTGAGATTCCATTCGTATGAACCATTTGAGATCACTCGTACAGATGATTTTATGACCATCGCTTGTAAGTTAGGAGAATTTATGTGGATGGAATTTATTGCAGACCGTTTGGCAATTAGTTCATTCACTGAAACCACCAGTTTAAGAGATGCTGATGTACGAAGTCTGGCCTTATCTTTAGTAGAGACAATGGGTAACACTTTTCATGAATATGTTATGGATGGAGACTCGTATAAGGTATTTATCAAAATACAAGAGGAATCAAATCTATTGCTAAATATTACAGGAAATCTACTAGGCAGAGTTCATGGTCTAAAATTGCAGGAATACTTAGAAAGCATGCGAATGGATTATTACACTCCATATCTTGTTCGTTTCAGTGAAGAATTAGAGGAACTTTATAATAGTTATCCTGACTGGCATGGTATAAGGGACTTTTTGCCTTTTGGAAGAGTCATTATTGATCTATGGGAAGCGCTTGGTGTTAGTTTTGATGCCGATCAAGAAGGCATTATTATCAAGATCTCCAAACCGAGTGTTTTAACATAAGCTCCCAAGTCCTTCTAAAACATCAGGATGATTTAACGATTAAAGCGAAAAAAATGTGATGAGGTGTCAAAATGGAACCTATATTTAATTTCGACAAAGAAATGATTGTAACGTTCACTAATGGACATAGTCGTCCTTATAAGTATTTTTGGTACGAGGATATCGTTGTTATGCATGCAAAAGAATTTGGACATGCGTTCGCAATGCATAGGTTTAGCTTTGATGGGGCTATTGAAGCTGGTGATCAGTTTATAGATAAATCATTTATTGTGCTCAATGATACAAAAAAAGATAAAGACAACCTGCTCTGCACCTTTTATAACGAATTAGGTCATATTAAGTTGAATCATCTGAAGGATTATGATGGTTTAGAACGTGCTGAAGCCATGGCACGTGGGGATGTTTACTACGCTGAGTTAGAAGCTGACAAATTTGCATTTGATAAGATGGGAAAGAGTAAGACGACTAGATGGTTAGAGTCAGTCTTAGATTGGTTAGGCAATCATGTGACTGCTAGAGAGCAGGAAGAAGAGTTAAGGGGTCTCTCTGAGAAAGGTAAAAAAGCTTTAGAAGATTATAGGATGGCACACTTGGAAGTTATGAAAAGGCTAGAAGTAGTGAAAGGGTTGTAATTCTAAAACTCACTATTTATGAGTCACCACTCTTTTGTGGTGGCTTTTTTAGTTTCATATGTGTAATTTCATATGACGGTTATCGGTTCTCAAGTCGAGGATAAAGGGTTGTACCGATTGCTAATCCATTGAAGCCGCTAAAATAGCGGCTTTTATATTTTATCAGTACAGATTTTGTCCCGAGCAAAGGCTAGAACCTGTACAGATTACCGGGATATGCCTTTTAGTTTGGAGCAATCTGTTCAGATTCAGACCCTCTAGGGATTATATTTTTTTTGATAAAAAATTGATAAAAAAGGAAACTTTTCAACTAAAAGGGGCGTTTTTTATAGTGTAAGAAAAATATGACTTTGGATGAATGAGAAGGGAGGGCTGCATGAAGATTGGCACAGGTAAGAGCTATTGAATTTTTCAATTCAATTTCGATGAAATGAGGAGGAAGGTTTAAAATGAAACATAAAAAATCGATGATATTCTCTGTATTTGCATTAATATTTACACTAAGTTTCATGTCACAAGCGTATGCTACAGATTTGCCGTCATATCCAATTGCAAAGCAAGAGAAAGATGAATGGTGCTGGGCTGCAGTAAGTTCAAGTGTACTCAAGTTCATGGCTAAAAAAAATGTGTATCAATGCGACTTTGTAAAGACAGTGAAGTCAACCAGTTCGTGTGCTAATGTATCCGCATCCACGGTAGAAGCACAAAGTGGAATGCATGACTACGGGGTATCTTCCAATTATTACTCCGGAAATCTTAATGTTGCCCAAGTTAAAAGTCAAATTGATGGTGGGCGCCCTGTCTATGTAAGCTGGAAATGGAACAGTCCTACAGCTCTTATAGGTCATGCGGTTGCTATTTATGGATATAGTAATACACCAACATATACTTATTATATGCATTATCTTGATCCATGGGATGGAGTGAAAACTTCAATGGAATACTCAAAATTTAACGGTGGCACAGGAGCGGATAGAACATGGAGATGGGGACTTAAAGACTTTTGGCATTATCAATAAGGATTAAATTGGGAGGACTATAATAATGAAACATATGAGAATGTTCTTAACGATATGTATTGGTCTGATGGTCAGTTACATGATTGCTCCAAGTATTCATGCGAGCAGCACTGTACCTGAAGATGTTCAGATTTATGCTAAGGGGCAAGGGTTGGAAGAGTTTAAAACATTAGTTTTAGATGACCCTGCAGGATACGGTTATGCGAATGAAGAGGAGGTTAAGGCTGTAACTTTGGGCCCGGGTTTTGAAGTACACCTATTTGACTCCGAAAAATTTAATCATGTATCTGACAGTCTAATTGATGTATCTAAGCCGACAGGGCAGTATGACTTTATTGTGCAATCCAAGGGTGTTGGCAAATCATTTCTCAGTATCGAACGATTTGAAGGTGAGTTTAGGGTGGTTCTTGCAGGAGGAGACGCATCTAGGTTGGATCGATCATTAAATACAATGACGAAGTCTTTATCCACTGACATAGATACTCTAAATCCGGTGTTGATTAAAGATGGAAACATCCGTTATCTGGTTGCTAAAGTCAATGGGAAAGAAGTGAATCTACCAGACGTACCTTCAGAAAAGAAATCACTCATGGGAGGTATGGACAACAATCAATTATGGGATTCTGCCAAGACGATTAGTTTCCTCAAAGAGGTACAGTCCCAAGGAGCCGATCCGAATGTGGACGGAGCTGGGGGTTACCCGGCAATCGAATCTCATACGTCGAAAAACAGTTACACGGGCATAGCGATAACAAGTTTGGTTATTGCGTTAGTAGGCTCAACAGCAGTGTATATTTGGGCAAGAAAAAAACAAAATACGAAGTAATGTAATCAGCAGAAGGTGATTTAAAAATTAGTTGAGATGTATGTGAAAAAATTGAAACAAAAAAATATGCTGCCTTTTGGAAAGACCTCTAGAACTAAAGACAGAATGCATGCTATATTTATTCAGTAAATACCTTTTGCCTTGCAAAGGAGAATCGATACGATATGACCCTCATTATTCGTTATGACAGAAACTAAGCTAATTTCATATGTGAACGCCGCGTCAATTTTTTAGGCCTGTAAAGGCTTATTTTCTCATGCGTCCGTTCAGACTCCGTCATAACGAAACCAATAGAACGCAAAACGGCAAGGTATCCTTCGGGATAGTCGTCCGAAGCTTTCATGTTCGTCATGAAAGCTTTTTTTGTTTGCGCAAAATGAGGAGAAGATCGATGATTTTAAGACTAAAATCGCCACTTTATTTGTTATTTATTTTACAAGGGGTTTCACTGCTGGGAAGCCGTCTTTCCGGCATTGCTGTCGGACTTTGGCTGGTGAAGGCGTATGGATCGGTTACGCCTCTACTGCTGATTCCCTTGTTTCAGGAACTGCCGGCTTTATTTCTTGGCGTATGGGCTGGGCTTGCCGTTGACCGTTTTGACCGAAAGAAGCTGATGATCTTCGCAGACGCCGGACAAGCGGCGGGAACTCTGGTGCTCCTGTTTGTCGTCGCGGACGGTAAACTGCCGCTCGCACAGCTGTACTCCATCGTTACGCTTCAAGGTATATTTGCAGCATTCCAAGGTCCTGCGATCTCCGCCTTTACCTACGAACTGGTATCCGAGGATGAACTGGATAAGGCCAACGGGTTGAAGGAGCTGATGTTTCCGTTGGCCGGTGTCCTTGCCCCTTTTCTGGCGGGTATGTTATATGCTCCGTTGGGAATCCGGGGTATTATCTTGATCGATTTAGCCGCTTTTGCGGCGGCCGCCGTGGGGACGTTTCTGCTGCCGGTCTCTACGACTGTCCACAAACAAGAAACGGAGGGAGCCGCAGATAAGCCGGGGTTCTGGAAACAAGGGCTTCAAGGATTCACCTGCATCTTCAGGCGAAAAGGGTTGTTGGCGTTCGTTTTCTTCATGGCATGGTGGAATCTGATGCTTAACGGTCCGTTAGAGCTGGCAATCCCGCATTTACTCGCCCGGACCGGAAGCGACCGGATAACCTCGCTGGTGCTGGCTGCTATGAACGCGGGAGCGCTGTGCGGAGCGCTGCTCGTTCTGAGCGGCTTGACCTTCCGCAAGCGACTTACCCCGATGTTTGCCGGTTCGCTTGTGACGGCCGTTATGTTTGTCGTATTCAGTTTGGCGGACCGTCAATGGGTTCTTGCTGTATCCATCTTTCTGCTTATGATTCCGCTGCCGATGATGGGCGCGCTGTTCAGCACACTCGTTCAAATCCATATACCCGCTCATTTGCATGGGAGAGTGTTCGCTGCAATAGGGCAAATCAACGCTTTGACCGCACCTTTGTCGTTTATCATTACAGGACCGTTGGTCGATCGCTGGCTGGAGCCTAGGCTGCAGCATCAATACGGAACGGGAGCGGGAACAGCGGTGGTGCTGACGGTGACCGGCTGCCTAATCTTGATAGGGGCTTTTGTTACCTTCTTTAGAAAAAGCGTCCGTTCGTTAGAAAAATAAACACTGGCCTGTTGCACGCAGTTATCAGCCTATGGTCTGACTATACAAATAAGTGTTACGACCGGGAATGCCGTAACCCTTATTGCTTCATTGTTTCCTCCGACATTTTGTAACGGTAGAAAACAAGGCATTACGGGGTAAAAATATTATCGGTACAAGTTCTTGTCCCGAGCCAAGGACAAGAACTTGTACCGATTACCGTATTGGACAAGAACATGTTCCTGTTGCCGATTAGGCGTGTATCTAATCGGCATCTTACCCTTCAATTCATTAAGTTAACGGGCAGGTTAATTCCAATTAAACCGTATTCAACTCCTCATTTTGGGAAAAATAAATTATCCCAACTATGAGGTGTTTGCATTTGATAAAGTTAATTATGACATTCGTTTTAACTCTTGGGTTAACTTCGCTAATCGAAACTCCACGTGTTAATGCGCACCTGCTTACATCAAAACAGAACTAGATCTAACTGATCAAGCAGATGGCGGTTATACGGATGAAAAAAATATTATCAATCGTGCACCAATGAAGAGATTTGGAACTAGTAATGAGGTCGCTAACGTGGTTTCGTTCTTAGCTTCAGATGAAGCTAGTTTTGTGACAGGAAGCTGTTTCAACGTTGATGGTGGCTGTACAGCATTTGGAGCATGGTGAATAGCTTTAAAACACTCTATAAAAAGAGTGTTTTTTGTTTCCGATTGAAGATCAGCCATCTGAAATCGCATATAAAAGGTGGGTCGTAATGAAAAATAATTTTGACTTTGACTAACTTTGACTTTTTAGCCTTATACATATGCACAAAAGCCGTCATTTGTACATATGTATAAACGCCTTTTTCTTAGGCACTTGGTAGGCAACTTTTTGTGTCTGAGGACAAAAACATTGTTCCTTAAAGGACAAGAACATTGTTCCATTGTTGTTATTCTGCCCTTTCTTACAACAAAAAAACCGTTATATCATCATATCACAAGATTTAACGGTTTTAAAAATTTAATTTTTTCACATATGCTTCAATTGATTTTTGGAGTATCTTTTTATCCTCATCAGGTGTGTTGCCTCTGAGCATTAGCGCAACTGCTGGTGGTGTATAAGAACTCATTTCTTTAATGTTGAGTCGAATATTTTCATTTTGATATATGCATTCGTATTTGTTAAACAGTGTCGTCTCAGTATTTTCACCATGATGGTACTCGACGTAAGTTCCTAGCTCATCAGTTCTACATTTGAGAGCAATATTCGGAAACGCTCGGTCTCTCATTTTAATGACTTCTTTCCAAGGAGGAACACTGATCTCTTCACATCCCTTCCCTGCTATATCAAACCATGCATCGAAGAAATTTTCACTAAACTGAGTGACTAATTTTTCAAGAACCCACAATATAATTCTTCTATCAATACTATTGTGCATCTTTATTTGATAATTTATAAGTTGTGTTGTAAAGTGCTCTAGATGCTCTTCAATTAATAAAGGAGCTTTAGTAGAAATCAATTCATTATTGAAAGGATTAAATCCATAAAAACGCTCTTCCATCAATAATGATTTTCTCCAAAAAACATAAGTATATGCATAGGGGCAAATTGTTGGGAAATCAGACATGTCATCCTTTTTTCTTAGATCTATTAATTGAGTGATGCAGTCCTGATGGTTCCCAAGGAATTCTTGTAATAAACTTTCTTCTACTATTTGAAAGGCATTTGAGCAAATTTTTTGCTGTTCTTTTCGAAACAAGTTTGAATAAAGATAATCTTGTTGAATAGGTTCTATTGGATCAAAATACTTAATTTCTTCAGGCTCATTTTGAAGTAACAATGTTAAATTACAATGTTGTTCATGAACAATCCATTTCGTTTGCTGCTCGTTTACTGAATTCATGTTAAATTCAAGCCAGCTAAGTATAGACTGATTTAATTGAGGGGACTCCTTCCAATCGTTCCAATTTGAAAAACCAAGAGTAGCAAGTATATGTCCACACTTACATTGAAAAGCACTTTCCAGCTGTTTGTTAGACAATAAGAAAGGTATTGTCTGCATACATTTTGGACAGGTATCAATAAGTTTATTTTCATGAAATGCACATGTATCGAAGAGCTTAAACTGATGTAACCAAGAATGGAACCCCCCCTCCATGCACTGCGGACACCACTGCAAATCATCGTGAAACCAAGGATCCCAAACGCCATAAAAATCGTAAAAAGGTGCAAGCAACTGCATAATGATGTTATCACTATGTTCTTTTAGTTTGTAATCCAGTGTTTGATGAAGTTTCTCAAGATCAAATCCGTTTAATCGCAAAAGATCACGATGAGTATCACCAATGTGCTGTTTGATTTTTTTGACTTTTTTGCTGCCAAAAACATATAAAATCTCGTTTCGATTTATTAGGTTAACTAAAGCTAATTTTTCAAATACTGACCAAGGTGATTCGTACTCATGTATCCAATCTTTCCTCCAGACAATATTCATTCCTTAACTTCCTTATGAGCCAGTGTCATATAGATCTCAGATTCAATATAACCAGTTAATTTAATGGCCTCCAACCACTGCTGTGAAGTAATCCATTCAAGTTTCTCCCCATGAGTTCCGTATATTTTCAAAGCATTTTCCACGGCATAGGTAAAGTACTCCATTGGAATTTCAAGCTTTGATGTTACACCATGCTGCTTACGAAGGTCAGTGAAATGACGATAAATAATATTAGTGTCTTTCTCTAAACGCTGTCCTTTTTCATAACCTTCCGGAAAAAAGTATTGCGTAAAGCTACAATTGCTGTTTTCGGGGTACTCCGAAATTTCAGCTGAATCGTAGCAGCGAAGTACACTTTTAATGTCTCCTTGTGATGTAATACCAAAAAAACGGTGCTCATGTGTCATAAAACGACCGATAATTTGTGATTTCCTTTGCCCAAGGAAAAAAGTCCTTCTAGTCAATAATTCTTCTTGGCCAACACAAATCACTGACATACTGATCCTTGAACGATCTAGTTGATTATAGATGTCTATTAACCATTGATAATGAGCTTCGGTTAAATTTTGGCCCTCATCCATAATTACGATGACTCTTCTTGTACCCGAAGTTTCTGCTTTCTCTTTTAGCAAGTTCACAATTTGGTTTCTCATTTCACCAGGTTTTCTACGTGCAACAAACGGGAAATTAAAATCATACAGTAGGTCAGAGTAAAACTTCTCCTCACTAGGGACCCTGTATGAGTTACTGTTGGCTATAAAAATGGGGATTGGTGATTGAAGATAATTTGGTAAATTCTCTAATGCAAACTTCAGTGCGGTTGTTTTTCCTAAACGTGGGCGCCCATATACAATCATCCCAGGTAATCGGTTCGTTACAATTTTTTTTATGTTTTCCATTAATCGAACCACTTCTTTAGTCGGGAGTTTATAGAAGCCCACTTCAATAGGGTGTGTCCCAATAGGTACAATTTGTTTATCCATGTAGATCTTCTCCTTTATTAGTACATCTTGGTTTTGAATTGTTTGGCCAGTCGATCGTAATCTTCCATTTCACTGAGCTGTTCTTTATACATTTGCTCTTGACGTACTTTATCCAACCTTTCATGTTGGAAACTAGCTTCTTCCAAAGCCTTTTTTTGTTCACTGGGTGCGTTGTCAGGCTTATACGTACTCTCCTCCATGATCTTGATCTGTTTATTAACCATTTTTTTAGATTTTTTTTGATTCATAATATAGTTAGTATAAACAAAGATCGGATCATCCCAAGTGGTTAGATGTATCAATTTCTTCCTTACTAAGGAATTGATAGCTTTTCTTGTTTGCAGAGAGTGTGGAGTTAAAGACCATCGTCCGCTTGCTGTCAAATATCCAAGTTCGCTTCCATCGGGTAGAAATGCTTTCAGTGTCCGAAGATCATCAACGTTCACATGAAGTGTAATCTCGGTATTTATCAAGTAAGCTAAATTCGCAAGTCTGTCACTTCGATAAGGAACTCCTTCGTATTCTATATACGGCTTCTTACCTGATTTTAATGATCCACGTATTGTTCGTTTTTGTATCGTTTGCATAAAGAGTATCTCCGATCTTTTATCTTCCTCTAAAATTCGTGGCATTAGCCCCGAGGTGTTCATTCTTTTCTCAAGGAGTTCTAATGGAGTTTGATGGTAGATTCCACCGTGAGGTGTCCCATTATAATTTGAGATTAATACATCAATGAGTTGTTTTAAATGATCATAAGTGATATTCAATTGAATGGCTTGTTGTTCCGGATTTTTTCTTCTCGGATCCTTTGGTCCACTTCCTGTAGTGTTAGGTAAACGGTGAAACCCGTTTTCCTCTAAAGTCTGAAAAAAACGTTCGATAATTCCTCTTCTCATGGGAAGAGCTACCGGTCCAAAATTCATGAAGCAACCGATTAAGTTCTCCAGGCGATTTTTCACCATTCGAGCATAATGGGCTTTAGCATTGTCCAAGCAAATAACATCCCATACAGCCCAGGCTATTTCCGGAAACTTCTCTGATGGGAAGCCTCCTTCTGGATGGTAGGACAATCCTGGAATCGTAAGTTCTAATCGTTTATGTGGCATTACAGCATTACGTGCGCATTGCATAAAATCACTTGCACTATATTCATGATTTAAACTAATGTGGTATCCCAAAATATTTCTGGTCGCTACATCAATAATCGTCAGAACCCAGAAACGTTCTAATACCTCAGTCATAATATCCCCATCAGGAGTAGGTATTTCGACCACAAAGTAACCATCAATTCTGTGGGCGTCGAATTGGACTTTCTGAAAGGGGAACAAGTTGGAAAGTTGATTTTGTTGTCCTTCACCAACGTGTCTCGCTTTTTGTAATGCATCGTCCCCATGTCGTTCGGCAGATCTAGAAAAATATTCATAAGAAATCCGTTTTACATACCGCTGTACTGCTTTATATCCCATCCATTCTGTATTCAAGGGGTATTCTGCTTGTGTAATTCCTTTCTTACGGCATTCATCAACGAAACGTTTATGAATGTACTTTACTTTCATGACTGGTTCTATAGAGCGTCCCTTTCTTCCACGAAAAAGGTCTTCTAAAAGCTCTCGAATATCAGGATATTTGTCTAGGAAACGATTGAACTCTCCTGTCCTTCGCAAGTTGTTCTGCTTCTTAGTGAATAAATCCAATTGATATTCTTTTACATTCTTTTGAGGAATCAATGCTCTAAATCCCCAAACAATACCTGTTTGATCATATTGCATACAACGTTTAGTGAATCTCCTAACGTTTTGACGCACTATTCCGGTTTCCTGTTTGATTTCTTCTAAGCTGACTCTTTGAAAATACATTGTCACAGCTTTTTTACGGTTAATGTATATAAAACGTTCTGATTCATCTAAAGTGCTTTCATCAACTGTAGGCCAATATTCTAAATTCGTTTGTTCCATTGCTAAGCCGCTTTGTTCATACACTCGTTCTCTACTCATTCCTATAAACCTCCAAACTCTTTCCAAAGATTTGATCTTCAATGTTCGCACAAACCTGCCCTTCATAATACAACCATTTAAGTGCTAGGTTGACCTGATCTTCTGGATACTGAGGTAATTCACAAAAAACATTTGAAATTGTTTTCTTGTGCAAAGAAACGCTATGTAGTACTTCTAAAGTACATACTGGCTTTCTACTGTTTAGTACTGCGGTCGTAATTGCGATCCTATTTTCAATGGAGTGTCTCCCCTTTCTGATTGTTTTTTCTGTACGAACTTCATAAGCTATATTGTTCTTTCTACACCACTCTCGTTGAGCCTCAATCTGACGTTTAGTTCGATCATACCTCGGCTCTGTTGAAGTTAATTCCTTTTCATATTTCACTTCGACAAACGTTTCAGAATGATCTCGATATAGAATCCACATATCAAAGATCGATTTACGCAGCCTCCCATTTAGGAGATATGATATCTCTAAAGGCTGCTCACAGTATCCAATTACTTCAGGATTTGTTTCCACAGTAAGCCAATGCTCGAATTCTAAATCACTATAGAGATCAAGAGTTCGTTTTCCTATCTTATTTCCCCGTGGAATCCAATAATTATTTCCATATTTTGTTCCTCTCGGGATCTTAATTGGCTGATATTTTATGAATCCGCCTCTGTCCATCATGATCATCCCTTCCTACTTGTTCTAATGTATGAACAAAAAATTAAATTCTTATACACATCTATGTATAAATGTTGTCTCTCTATGAACATACTAAATAGTAATAGAATGATAGATGGAGGAGTCTAAGATGTCTGAAAAAGAATTCTATAAATGGCTTGGAGGATGTTTACGTGATCTTCGAAAGCTGAAGAATCAAACACAAGAGGAGCTATGTCAGGAATTTCATCTTGCCCGATCTTCAATTGCTAATATTGAAAGAGGTGGGCGTGTAATTAGTGCTTATAATCTATATTTACTTCTAGAAGCGTTGAATTTGCCTCTTGAAACATTGTTTAAAAATACAATTTCAAAATGATAACCCGACCTAAGAAATTACCTCGTGAATGTATAAAACATAAGCACAGTGGGAACACAACCTGAAAAAGGACCAAAGGGTGCGTGATAATATGAAAGTACAAGAACGTAAAGATTTAGAACTAGTCTTAATCCGATTGAATGAGATGCCTCAACCCGTACAAATTTTCATAAAAAATAAGTTAGACAATAACCTTTCTCCCTCTTCTGCTTTAGAGTACGTAAGAGATTTTGGTATATTCTTTAACTGGATATCGCCAAAACTATGGCCACATGTTGAAATAAGTAAGCTGACTTTAGCTTTGTTTAATGATATAAATGCAGATCATGTAAAACAATATATGAATCACTTAACGTATTCCAAGAAATTACAACATTCCTCTATGTGCCGGAAAATTCTATCGTTACGATCCATGTTTGGGTCCCTACATCAAGAATTTGATAACGACGGCAACCCTATTTTAAGACGTAATGTTTTTGCTAGTTTTACCATGAAAAGACCTAAAAACACTAGTGAAGTCGCACATCAATTGCAGGACAAAATTCTACGTGTCAACGAAATCCCTGCATTCGTTAAGTTTGTTCAACAAGACGTGTCAAAACTAAATAATCCTCAAGCACAATGGTTTCATAACCAAAATCGAAACCGGGATGTTAGCATCATCACCTTGTTATTGGAATCTGGAATCTTAGTAAGTGATATTGTCAATCTGGATCTCAATGATATTTGCATCCAAGATGGCTACGTTATGGTGACCAGGCAACAGTCACAAGTAAGAAAGAAACATCGAATCATGTTTGGAGAAAGTGCCAAAACTTTTTTGTATGAGTACTTGAAAGTTAGAATTGGCACTTATGCCCCTAATCCTGATGAGGCGGCCTTATTTTTAGCAAAACCTAACGGAGAATCACATGGTCAACGAATTTCAAAGCGTACTATTCAGGCAATGGTTAAAAAATACGCTTCTAAATTTGGAACTTCAGAGGTTACTGTTCGCCAGCTTACTCATTCTTTTGGTTTTCAGTATGCAGAAACAAATAATATCCGCAATTTGAAACAGCAGCTAGCCCAACGAAATATTGAATCTCTTGAGAAGTACTTTATTTTGTCGAGCTTACATGAATAAATAATAGATCTATTGGGCCTTGTTCGCTTTAAGCAAGGCTTTTTTTCTATATTTAGTTTATCTGTTTTCTAATGCTTTTCTTAAGCTGCTTTAGTTGATTCAATCGATCGTGGTACTCATTCACATCCTTTACGTTTCTCTTTTCTAAGCTTACCCATGTAGCGACACTGACCTCTTGAAACTTTATAGAAATGATCAGAATTGCTTCTTGATAGTCTTTGATATGAACAATTGGAATCTTCCACTCTCCTTGATCTCTAGCTGCGTCAAACCACTTCTTTTTGATCACTTCTCGATTGGTATACATTCTTCCGTTAAACAAAATTCCATTTGCCGTTACCGTAGCAATTTCAATACCTGCTTTGAGTTTGAGTTTTTCATTCATCCTCTCCACCTCCCCTATTATTTATGTCCATTTGAAATGATATATAAACTTATCATTTTTTAAAAATAATCTATATACATTAATGTATCGAGGGTTTCGCATTGTTTAGACTAAATTAGAGGTGTAGCAATGAACGAACCTGTATTAAGATTAGTGGGACAACGTGTCCGGGAATTACGGAAAAAACAAGGATATTCGCAGGAAGAATTAGGAGAAATGGCGGGCTTCCACTTCTCCTATATTGGGGGCGTTGAGCGTGCCGAGAAAAACATAACCTTGTTAAACCTTCAAAAGATTGCAGATGCGCTCCAAGTTAGTGTCCACGAACTTTTTCATTACAGTAAGTATGTTAAAGTTGGAAACAATGACAAGGAAAAGCTATTAAACGAGATCAATGAGAAGCTCTGGCCAATGAAGTCTTCTGATCTCAAAAAGGTTAACCTGCTCTTATCTGAAATTTTTGATAACTAAACTAAAAAGCCGATGTCTTTAGACGTCGGCTTTTTATTACATATTCAATTTAAACTTCCCATCCCTTTTGGCTACGTAGATTCACCCAAGAATACCGGTTAGATTGTTGAATCATTCCCTCCATCATATTACGTTCACTTGTTAATGTCAGGAGAATATACTTTGTCCTTACATCCACTACCTTTAAGTGTTTCTGAACCTCAGTCATCGAATAGTAGCCTTTGGCTGCTAATAACTTTACTTGTTCCATATCAATCTTTCCACATCGCTGTAGTAGTTCTGTTCCTCCCCATTGAAATGCAGCGTTAGTATCGACGCATGGATCAGGTATAACTACACTTAGCTTTCCTTCAGACAGGGATATCGTGATTTGTTTGGTCTTAAGCATCTCCGTTAGAGCAGAAACACGTAAAGCATTCCATTGATCAAACAACCTAGAGTAGATCCATTTTTGTTGTTTCCAATTAGCTAATAACCCGTCTATGCCATAGTTCACCAAGTCATTTCTGTAGCTGATGTGTCCCCCATCACGTTCCTCTTGATTGATCCTCTTTGGAGTGAATTTTAAGTATGGCTTGCTGGCTAAACAGTTCTCCTGAAGTGAGTGTTGTTCCAGCTCATTTAAACTATTCCATTTAATTCGAACAGTCTTAGGGAGCACACCATGACTATCTAGTAGCTCATATAACTGATCATTATTCAAATCGTAATGTTTAGTTGCAATGAATTTGCCGACCACATTCCGCTCAGCCCACTCAAGCCGCTGTAATCCAAGAGAAGCCTGATATTCACTGATTAGTTGTCTTAGAATATTTACTTTAGCTCCAGAGAAAAACATCTCCTCGTAGTGGGGTGATTGAACAAAATGACTTATTTTATCTATGCTCACTATGTGTTTACTCCTTTTTTAAGATAGTGAATGGTATTGACGGTTCAAATTAAATTTATTCATCATCTGAGTAAAGAAAAAACAAAGAAGCTGCCTAACGGCAGCTTTCTAGGGATCTAAGCTTTACGTTTCTTTTTTTTGGAGGAATGTGCTAGACCCCACTACTTAGATCTGTTAGATGCTCTTAGTCTCTAAATAATAAGTCAAAAATGATCTTCTTAACATTATTAAAAAGTTCACTTCGTTAAATTGTGACTTTTCTTTTTAAGAATTCAAAGTATACTGTTGATTAAATTTAATCGATTTAGCAATGTTATCAAAATCTCCATAAATACTTTCGATATTTATTCCTAATAAGTTGAGTTCATTTAAAATTGCCTGATGATTCTGAATCTTAATAATAAAATCCGGTTGTATAGATTGAAAACGTAGCATTCTATGTTTATTATGTTCATCCGTTTTTGACAAATATAATTGGTAAATGAACATTCCCTTTTGATTAATAATTCTATCAAAAAGATCTGGAGGTTGATAAGTGAAGTAAACATTAAGATCCAGTTTAAGGGGCTTATCAATGTTTCTATATTGGAGCTGAAGCAAATTTATTAATAAAGCAAAAAAGACTCTTATACCCAGTTCCTCATTAGAATAATACTCTGCATTATTTAAGTGATATACTTCCCCATGAGTAATATTTTCGTCATAAATCTCATTAGCGAGAAAGTAATAAAGTTCGATAACGTCGTTTTTCCCTTTAAAATCAGTAAGTTTTTTCAGATTGTCATAATCATCCTCTAAGAATTCTTCATCCAGATCTACACTCTCAGTCAGCTCTTCGCCATCGATATCTATATTGTTTAATTCATAGCATTCGATCAGTTTGTTAATATAATTTGGCAAATCATGAGCTTGATTTGCGAACATTTTTCGTAAATTGGAAAACAACTTTAATTGAGCATCTTTAGTTTGAATTAACAATTCAAAAAAATTCTCATTCTGCAGAAGTAATGGAGTAATATCAATCAACTTTTTCTTATTAATAAGGTAGATTTCTGCTTCATTACTAGTAAGTTGGTCTTTTCCGTAACAAGCAAAGAATAGAGCGACCAAAGGAGATGTAGTGAAGTCAACCAAATTTGTAGGTAAGCCGTGATGTTGGCAAAATGCTAAAAAATATTGTTTCTCTTCTTCTGATATTTTTCTAACTACTTTACTATAGAATTGCTTTTTCATTTCCTCAATATCATAATATTTACTTGCCTCTGCGCTACCTGAATATGATCTAAAACCACTAGCTTGAATTCCGTTGTAAGCTTCGTTTTGTCCTCTGAAAATATAATTGTGAAAATCATTAGTTCTTATCAAATCCAAATATATAGAAATATTGGGTATTATGTATTCTTTAATCAAGTTAACACTTCCTCTGTATGATTTTTTGATCGTACAATTATTACTCTATTTTTCCCTTTCATGTTATTTAAATAATCTTCCTAGGGCGCTAATGGAACTGAGATGTATTTACTTATTTTTTTACTAGAAAGAAAGGCCTCCCAGTTTTGGATTGTATATTTCAGGTGTACCTCTAGGGTGATAAATAGCACAAGTTCTCTCTTTGATCTTGTGAGCGCTACATATAGATAATTCATCATTTTATTCTGATCTTTTTTTATACCAAGCAAATACTCTGCAATTTCTGTAGTAACAATGAATAAACACTTTTCTCCTTCTAGTCCTTTTATAGAGTCAATTGAGTTTACCAAAATACCTGGTGAATGGGATTTTTCATTAGCAATCTTCAATGAATCATGTATCTTGGCTTTGTCTTGTGAGTTCAATTTCAAATTTAAAACTTTCTCTATGAGTAATAATATTTCGTTATTGTTGGAATCTTTTAGTCTAGAGAAAATATCTTTTAGCAATTCATACTGAATTAATTTTCTTTCTTTCTCATTATCAGTTGTTCTAGAAATTAGTTTCTCGAGTTCAAAAATCAAATTATGATTGCTAGCTTTATCTTTTTCATGAGTGTTAAATCGATTGTTTTTTTGATATATATAAATCCTATCCCAATTTTGGTTATTAAAGAAATCTTCGCTTGATTCAATCTCTTTTTCGAGCACAAATTTTATTTCCCCTTCTATCTTAGATAGTGGAATTTGCTTTTGTTCAAAAGGAATGTAATGATTCGAGAAATTAACATGTGATAGTGGACTTCTATGATTAGTAGGTTCATAGACAACCGCCTCTTGATGTTGTATGACCAAATTTGAGAAAAAATTACGACCACGTAAATCTTGCTTCGGATCTCCAATTAAGAATATATATAACCCTTTATTATCTAAAAGTTTGACTATCTGAGTCATATGTTCATCCATGTCTTGAGCCTCATCAATATAAACACAATCTAAATATCTTGAAATGGTATTGATGATTTTTTCGCGTTTCTCTTTAATTAACCTATTGTCACCAGTCTTCTTGCACAGAATCCATTTAGCAGTTTCCGTCACTTTCTCTACGTGGATATAATTATTTTGTTTTAGTTCCTTTAATTTCCCAGCAGAGAATGCTCTATTTGTAGGTAAATTTATATATGAAACACTATTAAAATGTCCTTCGAATAGTAAATGATGAAATGGGTAAATGACTTCATGGAGAAGGAAAGCATGGATGGTTTCAATTCGTAATTGTTTCGGGATGATCCCTTTATTCTCAATAATCAATTCTCGAATTTTATTCTTTGCAGAATTAGTGTAAGTAATTACGTAGAGTATCTTTCCATCCTCAACTTTTTCCAACCGGTTCAGAATATGACTAGCCATAGAGGTTGTTTTCCCAGCCCCAGCTCCAGCAACTATTATATTCATTTTTTCTCTCCACTTTTTAAGAATTCAAGAACATTAGCTATGTGCTTAGGTAGCACTATATTGGTAAGCTCATTTTTACCAAAATCCCTACAAAACCTCAACATAGTAGAAGCTTTTGCCGATCTCCAACGTTCTGATAACTCCTCAGGGCTTGTGCACTTCTCCCACCCGTGATTTTGAGTAAAATACTCATTCATTTTCTTAAAATTAGTGCTCGTCTTTACGAACTCTGGTTCTAGAGTATATTCAGTTGTTGTCGTTACATATATGTTTGAATACTCATTATATCTTTCATGATTTATTTGTGCATTTGGTTGGTCATCATAATCCCTAATAATTCCTATTCTACTGGTAGTATACTGGTTTATTTTAAGCCAAATGTCCAACATCTTAGTGAAGCCTTTATGCAAGGCTATAACCTCTATATCGTACAAGGAATTAGCATTAGAACTCAGGTATGCCTTTATAAGCATCTCTTCAGTGGGCCCCTCTACTAAAATGCAATTTCTAGAGAAAAGAAACTTTAGAAAATCTAAGTTAGGCTTTTTGGCTAAATAGTTCAATTCTTGTGAGGTAATTGTGTCCTTTAAAGAAAATGCAGATCCATTTGCTAAAACAACAACGTTTTGTAATTCGAGTTTATTAACAAATTCTGTGCTATGTGTTGAGAGGAACAACTGTAAGTTACTACTCGAATTCAAAATCGAATTAAAAAAACTGGCAAGGAGATGCTCATTACTGACACATAAATGTGCCTCAGGCTCCTCAATTGTTAATATATTTAAAGCACTGTCGGTATGTACTTTTAAAGAATTTATCATCACAAGCAAATAAATTAAGTTACGGTAACCTAATCCTTGAGTGTTCAAATATTCTTCGCCAAAACCGAGTCTTAGATTGTTCAATAATGAACCCATGCTTGGCATATTCGGGAGCAATGTAATTTCTTTGAAAAAGTCTTTTGCGTTCTCTAAGGCAGAATCTTCTTGCCAATTAAAAACTCCCTCTAATTTACTGATGTGCTTGAGATCTGAGAAAAAGTCCTCATAAGATTTTTCTACAGCTACCTTCTGCTCATCACTAAGCTTGTTTTGTAATAAATTCACTAAAGCTCTAGAACCTAACTGGTTATTCTTAATTGAAAAATCGTCTCTCTCCGCAGCGAGGGAGTTATATTTGAAATTAATAAGATCACTAAAGGATACTGGATCTTCTGTGAGAGGTACTTGTATCGTATATTTGTAAAACTCAATGGGTAGGAGGTTCATTTTAATATTATCAATGGATGAGTTCGTCATCAGAATATTAGTAACTAGTTCTAATAGTTTTTGGTGGTCTTGTACAGCATATTTATATTGAATACTGTATTGTGGCACTTCTTCATCCATAGCAGTAATCCATTTATGTATGTAATATTCGTCTGATCCATCAGGAGAAAATGATACATCTACTGTAACTATAGGCACAATCTTAATAAACTCTTCTATGTTTATTTCTTGGTTCGTTATTCGTTCTTTGTTTGTCTTTAAAAAGTTAAAATACATTTCCTTAGCTGAATTATTTATGTCATGCCATCCTAATTTTTTACTTAAATTTCCTACCTCGTCGTTTAAAAATGGAAGTGTGATGGCTTTTAGTAAATTACTTTTTCCACTATTATTTTCACCGATTAGAATCGTAATTCTATTTAAACTGATATCAATACATTTTAAGTTACGGAAATTAAGAACTTTGACTTTTGATAGTTTCATTATGTATTACTCCTTTAAAATAAAATTAGCGAGATACATGCAGTGAGAACATCTTTGCATCAGCCTTCAATTATCGTTTCTTAATTACCTGAATAAATTATAAAGGTTCTATAACAGCAGTATTTCCTAGTTCTCACCTAGTAAGATCTCTCATTTCCCGAGGATTGCATCGTGGAATAAAGCAAACTGCTCATCTCTCTTCAGCAATTCTTCAATTTCTAAATTACTCGCTGCTTGACGACATTGCTCAAGGCGATGCTCTAATCTCCATTTTTTCATCAGACTAACGTCGAGGTCAAGCCATACTTCAATAGAAGGATTAGGGATAGCAGCAATCCACTCGTTAAATTCGAGGCCTTTCTGCAACATTTCTTTTGTCCTAACAGGATCATCATCACCATCGGTCACTATTAAGACCTTAGATTCTGAATAAAAAGTATTCCACAAAGCATTCGCTACACGGGGAATTGTGATCTTGCCCCTTGCAACAGTAATTTTAATTGACCGATTTGAACCCGCTTTACCTAGAATCCTTTCAGACAGTAGGGCAATTATTTCACGGTCAGTATCACCTTCGCATACAATTAATAAATCAGCTGTAGTTGCATCAATTGCTTGCGTAGTCACTACCCCACCTGAGACATGGTCATAATGAAGAAGATCGATCTCTACGAGTTTTTTCTTTTCAGCGGTCACGATCTCACCTTCAGAAGGGAAATAAATAGCTCCTTCCTCAGCAGCCATACGAAGCTTACGTTTGAGAACATTTGTAAATCCAAGACTACGAGCTATAGCAACATCTAAGTCTCTTTGGTCGAGTAAAATAATATTTAGCGTCTTACCTAAAACTAGTGCATCAACGGCGTCTTCTGCATATCCTGACATTGAAATAAATATTCCAATTGTACCTGCCAACTTACCTTCGACCTTGCCTTTGAACTGGTAGAGGGTTGAAGCTGGTAGTGGCTCTGCATGCCACTTGGCTTCCAGTAGATATATACGTCCGTCAAGATAAATAGAGCCATCAATTTGCTCACCCAAAGGTCTGTATCCTGTGCGCGGTTCAAGTTGTTCAAAATTAAAAAGCTTATACAGTAATCGCTCGAATGCAAATCCTCTGCGCCTTTTATCAACTCCTGTTGCGTTGGAAGCTAGGCCAATAAGTTCTTCGTATTCTTCTCTTATGGAAATCAACTCTGTCTCCATTTTATCCCCCTCAAGTCGTAGTCTAACAAATTTCTCTACAAATCTATTTTATCATGATTCAGCAAAAGGAATATTGAACTTCAAGTTCACCTTGAAAATTCACGCCAACAGGAGCATTCTATGTTGAAGAGTAATTTGAAGATTAAAATAATATTTTGTTATGTAGTGTTCACGGTTGTAGAGATAGAGACTATGTCGATATATTAGCAAGAAATTCAAATAAACTACGCCTAACTTGAGTTATGTGCAGTAAATTGCGCAATCAGCGCAACAACAATCCTAAAAATAATTGAAAATAATGGGATCAAAAGTTCTTGTCCTTATCGGTAATCGGTACAAGTTCTTACCCTTGGCTCGGGACACGAACTTGTACCGATAACATAAAAAAGCCGCTAAAATAGCGACTCCATTAGGAATATCTTCTAGTTTAGGTTTCATCTTACATATTGGACATAGTACGAAATATCATTAATTAAAAGATTATGAAACCTTCTGATCGAAGCAAGCAGTGATCCTAAGATATCTATATCGAAACCTGTGTTGAGTGCAACTTGCCATAGTTTATAATGCTTGCCTATGGGTTGCTCCAGACGATGAACTTCTTCTTACCCCATCCACGTTTTCAGATATGATATTCCGTATATTCAGCTTTTTCATAACTTCTTTCAAGGGTACCTCGCCAATCTCATTTCTATGGCTTTCATCTTTAGTTCGACGGGATAACTCACTCCAGTTTCCAGGGAAACACCAACTTGAATTTACACATTTTTCTATAAGGAAAAAAATCGTTTATTTACTTTGAGGAATGACGGCGCACCATAGTTTTTTTCGCTATGCACAACGGTTACTTCGCGATAGGGACCACCATCTGCCGATGTAGCCATACGTTTAACTCTCGGGAGGTCACCCACACGATTCTTTTTAATAACGAGAACTTCAAGTCATGAGGTTACAAGCTTTCACTTAGATATATATTAGGCACAGTCGATTATCAGAATTATTCCCATAACGATCGGTGTGATCATAGAGACGAGAATCGTATGTGTCTCTAAAATAGGGACAGTTAGCTTGGCATTAGGATAAATAATCTGTTGCAGTCGATAATTTATAGCTACATGAGCTAAATGAACACCTTTAAGCATCGGTTCCCTTTTATGTTCCTTAATCAGACTCAATAAAACGTTTCCTATCTGTCTTGTACTTTTCATTTTATTTATTACAAATTGATCTGCTTTTAATTCCATTTCAACTTCATAGTAGCTAGCTAATTTTTTTATTACCGGCAAAAAAATATAACATTCAGATAATATTTTTAAAATAACCGTGTAAAAGGGATGACGTTTTGTACAATGATAATATTCATGGTAAATAATTGCCCTAATTTCCTCATCATTAAATTGATCTAATAGACTCGTTGAAAGGATAATGTCTGATTTAAAGAATCCAGCTGACATTGCTATTTTGTTTGGATGTGATACCACTTTTATTTTTATTTTTAGGGAGTTGTATTTTTCTGAATACCCATTAGATAACTCTAACTTCTCCATCTGGAAAAGGAGTTTCTTCATATTCATATAACGTAAATATTGATTAAATACTTGATACCCAAAGGTTATAACTGAAAAGGCAATAAAAGCATTGATAATCATTTCGGTAGTTACATGATTCACAAACATATCCGTAATAGTAGCCTGAAGCAATAAAATTATATTATCGTTACTTGGTACATCTTGAAGCTGATGATATATAACATAGCCCATCTGAAAAATAACCAAACTGCATATAACTATCGCCACGAACAAAGCCCGCTTTGGGTCAATTAGTATCTTCGAATAACTATTCATTTTTTAATTCCTTCAATTTGTTTTCTAGTTGTTGAATCAGCTCAGGGTCGGCTTTGTCCAAACTTTCAATTAAATTACGAACCATATATGAACCAAAGTCAGCAATCAGTCCATCAGTGACTGCTTGGGTTTGCGCCTGAATAAATTCTTCTTTAGTTGTAGGTGCTGAGAAAAAAGTTAATCTCGTTCTTCCCCGGCCACTTGATTCTTTTATTAAATAATCTTTATCAGTCAGTCTTGTCATTACCGTCATGACTGCGTTCAATGAGATGGGGGATTCTGCATTTATTAACTCATGGACTTGTTTAATTGTCATCTTGCTATTGTTCCACAAAATCTCCATAATTTTGGCTTCTAAAGAACCAAAAAATTTATTGATACCTTCTTCATCTAGATGGAATCTCTTTACTCGCATATTTTAGCTACCTCTTCCAGAAAAGTTTCGTTCTTATTTACTATTTCTGTTTCCAACTACAAACTATAGTTTAAACTAATTAAAGTTCAATGCCAATTTAACTAAGCAATCACAATCAAATCTTCAGATTAATATGACCCAATCTATGTTAAAAAGTGCGTTGCAAGAGGTTCAACCTCTTGCAACGCACTTT
>NZ_AWUK01000015.1 GCF_000499205.1 Paenibacillus sp. MAEPY2 | reverse complement strand
TCATTTATGCTTCGAAATCATACGGTCCGAAGACGTGTACCGATTTCTCAGCGTCGATCTTGCAAGCAAGATCGTTACTCACTCGTTGTTCAGTTTTCAAAGATCAAACTTGTTTCACTACTAAGTTTCGTTCAACTCAGCAACTTTTATATCTTATCACATCCGAACCAACTTTGCAAGCTATTTTTTTTAAGTTTCTTTCGAAGCTTATTCGTTTCGCTTGCCGCACCGTGTTTCTCGTGTTTTCTTGGCCGGAATTAGAATATACCATGTACAGAATCGGAACGCAAGCTTTATTTTCATATTTTATTAACCCGTTTCCTACATACTATCTCCCCCTATTTCCCCGATACATCCCTAGTACCACAAGTCATGGACCAAACCTGAGATCGAACTTAAATTCAATAGTGTAGTTCGTCCCGTAGCACAGCACCTATCATTCCAACCTCAGAGATTAACAACTCTCTTAGATTCCCCCACTATCTATTATATATAGTAGAATTCTTTCAAACAGCTTATATCCGGCTTGCCGTTAACTAGACCACTTTTTCTGTTCGCCATACCAGCTCATGAACAATGTTTTATCAGCTGGAGCCAGAACTGAATCAAAAACCATCAAATCGTAACTCATGTTGTTTCTCCTTTATATAGAAGAAAACAAAAAAACGTAAGCCTCAATATCGTACCGGGGCTTCCGTTTCTTCATTTGTATCATAACGAACCCATGACAAGTTTAACCTATTTAAATCCGTTAAACTTGTTATTCTCCACCGATGAATACGTACCGGCATATAACAATGATAGCCAATATCCACATAAGCCAATGTATCTTCACTTTGCGCTCCGTAACCAGGTTACTGAATACAGCCAGAATGACATAGGATACAATCCCTGCGGAAATCCCGTTCGCAATTCCTCCAGTGAAAGGCATCAATACGATTGTAAGGAAGGCTGGGAAAGCCTGCAGGAAGTCATCCCACTCAATGCTGCGAACCTGACTCATCATCAGGACACCGACGATAATCAATGCCGGAGCTGTTGCAGCGGACGGAACAACCAGTGCCAGCGGAGCAATAAACAAGGCCAGAATGAACAGGATACCTGTCGTTACAGAAGTCAGACCTGTACGTCCACCAGCTTCGACACCAGAGGCACTTTCAACGAAAGCAGTAATGGTACTCGTACCCAGGGCAGCACCCGCACTTACACCCACAGCATCGACGAGCATTGCTTTACCAATCGTTTTCTCGCCTTTCTTCTTGTCCTTCATAATCCCCATTCGCGTTGCTGTACCCACCATCGTTCCGAATGTGTCAAACAACTCTACAAAGGTGAAGATGAAGATGATTTCAAACAATCCAAGACTAATTGCACCTTTTAGATCCAGTTGACCAACCGCCAGATCGCTGAAGTTAGGCAACCAGCTTGCACCGGACAAGCCACTAAGATTCGTAACGCCCATTGGAATACCGATTAACGTTGTGGCAATAATACCGATTAGCAGTGCTCCTTTGACGCGCATAACCATCAGTACAGCAATTATGAGTAGTCCGATCAAGGCCAGTAATGCATCGTGATGCGTTATAAAATTACCCAAAGACAGATTGAAGCTGCTGCCCGGAATCGGCTGGCTCAGATCCGCATCTGGTGCAACATTGACTGTTACCGCGACCAGATTAGCCAGTTTGAAACCGACAATGGTAATAAAAAGACCAATACCAACTGTGATTGCCATTTTTAATGAATCCGGAACTGCAACGAGCAGCATCTGACGGATCTTGGTCACAGTCAAAATAATAAATACGATACCAGAGATAAATACGGCTCCAAGAGCAGCCTGCCAGGAAATCGCACCATTTGAACTCAAAACCACGGTCATGAAATAAGCATTCAACCCCATGCCTGGTGCAAGGGCGATCGGAATGTTAACGAACAATCCCATGATAATAGTCATCAAACCAGCACCTACGGCTGTTGCAAAAAATACGGCATTATCCGACATTCCGGCTCCAGCTGATCCCAAGAACAGCGTGTTGACAAAAAGAATGTACGCCATTGTCATAAAGGTAGTGAGACCCGCAACAATCTCCGTTCTAACGTTCGTTCCGTTTTCTTTTAATTTAAAGAAACGATCCATAATTCACCAATTCCTCCTTAGAGATGTTGAAGCCATATTGAAAAACGACAAATAACCCTAAGATGAAAGCATCACCCAGGGTTTTAGCTGATGAGGAGTGGCACGATGCCAATACGGAGAACAAAAAAAATTCTAATGTGCGTGGTGTCATGCCCGACGCAATCATGTAGAATTCATGTGCTCAGCCTTCTCCTCTTCGTAGCCAGATCATTAGGGTGATCTCGTAGAGACTCCCGGGCCAATCCCCAGGATTATACGAAGTAGTTATGCGCTATTTGTGTGTTTCCCATCACTATTTTAGGAGGGTTGTATCTAGTTGTCAATGAGAAAAACGAATGTTATTCGCACTCATTAACTAAATCGTTCGTATTATTTAACAAAATGAACCAGTTCAGCGGTTTACAACCCAAATTTAAATGAGGTTTCCGGTGAATTTTTCAAGTATATGTTGATCTTGCCAAAGGCTCATTTCTTTCATTTGCAATATATCAAAAAGCTACCGGAGTCAAAGGTGGCATGCACACGTTGATCCATGGTAGCTTAATAGGTTATTGATAGAATAATTATGTGATGAGGATAATGTAGGTTAGGGTATTCGAAAGATTAGGTATAGAGAGCGGACTGCTCCGTTACTTTCATTTTTTTTCACATGATGGGTCATATATTCTAAATCTCTGTTTGAACGTCCTGTACCTGCTGTTGTTCCGGATCATTAGTACCGGTTGTTCCTTCATACAACTCCTGATTCCGGGTCTGATCAGAGGACGAATCTGCTGCCTCTACATTTACAAATGAAGAATCCCCCGCACCGAGAGCCAAGTCCTGCATACCCGAGCCGCATCCTGCCAGCATCACCATCAGAAACGCACTTCCAATGCCCATCTTCCATTTGCTCATATTGTCGGTTTTACGCATATATTCAATTCTCCTTTCAGTAGCCATGTAGCCGTATTATGTACTCAGTGTACAAGCCCCACATGAAAACAAGCTGAAACGAACCTAAAAAAGGAATTAAATATTCAGAGATTCCTCGCTATACCACCATCCACTCTCATCCCATATACCTGCTGCCATAATCGCCTGCTTCGCAACTTTTTGCTGTTTGGCATTTTTCAAATGAACCATCATTCTTTCCAAGGATTTATGATGAATCAGGGATTCGATATCCTCAGGGGTAATCTGTTTCATTTGCAGGAGAGCGAGCTCTTTCAGGCTTTCTGAGGTTTTCGCCCACGCGATATTCTCCATATTCACATTGTTCAGGCAAACACGCCGTAATTCAGTCAGATGTTCAAGGGTCGGCAAATTCGTTAAATGCGGCTGATCCTCTATCCCTATTAAGCGCAACCCCTTCAGCTCAGACAACACCGATAGGTCGGATAAACCTTTTACTCTTAGGAGCTTCAACAATTGCAAGGATTCCATGCCTGCAAGGCTATCCAGATTCTCTGCTCCACCAAAACTGAGATGAAGTTCACGCAAATCAGTTAAATCTTTTAAGTATCCCAATTCCTTTAAGGGTATCCCCGAAATATAGAGGGAACGGAGTGATAGCAATGTTCCGATCGTTTCGATGTTCCTTGAATGCCCGTTCACAATCAGCGTTTTAAGCTCGTTGAAACGGCTAAGTACGGACAAATCTGTTTTCTTCGTTTTGGTTTTGCCGATGCGGAGCTGCTGTAAAGTGGTAGGTACAAGGGCTAATATATCAAGGGAGTCCGCTTCAAATACGTCAAAAGCAAACTCTCTCAGCCTCGGCAATGTGCTTATGGCCTCAATCCCGCGAACGCTACTGTTGCAATCAATTACTAGCTTTTCTACCTGATTCATATATTTCAGAACAGACAGGTCGCCAGATTGCAAATGAAATCCATATATACGAAAAGTAACGTCCGGTCTGTTGGCAAACAGTTCCTCATTCAATATCTGCATCAAATTCACATTCGGGACATTGTGCTCACTGTATTGAATAATCTTTAGATTAGAATTAGCCGTAAGTGCAACAACCTCTTCCCGAGTCCACCCGGGGTTGAGTTCGATTCTTTCCTTCATCCGCTATAGTTCCTCCTTACAGAGTGTTCTTCTTCGTAATATCTATTGGATGGTCCATTGATTATCGTAAACCAAAGTATAAATAACGTCTGGCTCTAACACCAAATGAAAGAAAAAAAAGAGACCGAAGCTCCTTTGACGGAATCTCCGATCTCTTGTTATTTCATCTGTGTAGATAAACTTCTATTCCCACTCAATCGTTGCTGGTGGTTTGGAAGTTACGTCATACACAATACGGTTTACGTTGTCCACTTCGTTAACGATCCGCACGGAGATTTTCTCCAGTACGTCCCAAGGGATACGTGCCCAGTCGGCAGTCATACCATCGATGGACGTTACAGCACGGATACCTACGGTGTAGGAATACGTACGCGCGTCACCCATTACCCCAACACTCTTCATGTTAGGTCATTACATGTCTATTATTGTGTTATTTTATAGATCAATTGTAGCGGGTGAACAGGATAAAAACAAGCTGAAATTTGCAAAAAACTCCCAGTACACTTAAAAATAAAATAAGTGTACTAGGAGTTTAAACTAATATTCAACATCTACTTCAGTAGTCAGGAACATTGCTGCTACGGAAGCAGCGTTTTGCAATGCATAACGTGTTACTTTTGAAGGGTCAACGATACCTGCTTCGATCATGTTAACCCACTCGCCAGTCGCAGCATTGAAGCCTACGAGAGAAAGCAAACCTACATTACAGTTATCTTTCATCGTTGGAACGTGGGGGACGAAACATGTCCTTAGAAAGCTTAGGAAAGATTATTGAAGCTTTTGAAATCAATCCAATGCAAATCTTAAACTTCGCTGATACGTTGGTGCTTGATGAAGAAGCCCACAAACAGGATACGATAAAGGTGATCAGCAACCAGTTAGAACTATGTAATGATGCAGAGGTCGACATGGCGTATCGTGTACTGAACGATATCATCCAAACATTCAAGAAGAACAGTTAAAAGCACATAGTCGTTTGACTAAGTGCTTTTTTTGCTTTTTAGCCTCGATATCGAATTCCCTCAATGACAATTTAAGATTCAATCACGCAAAATTCGACAAACATTCTTCCATAATTCCTCTATAATTGACATTATCAATTATAGAAAGGGGCTGCGCTGTGTGCATGGTCATCCACAACAAGACATGACTTCTCTAACACAACAATTCGACAGACAGTTAGATTGGATAAAAAGTTGTGATACGAAATCATCAATTGTTCTAGCGGTAATTGGAATTTTCCTCACAGTTTTCACGGCTGAGCATTCCATCAACATGCTGAATGATATCGTGAGTAAGTCAATTCAAAACATTAATTTTTCGAACGTGCTGTACCTATTGGGACTTTCCTTTTTTCTGAGTTTTTTTGTTTATGGGGCGTACTGTTTGATCAGAGTCCTTACACCAAGATTAAGCAAAGATGCCCTTAGCTTCGAAGGCACTGAAAGAGATTCTCTGTATTTCTTTGAGTCAATTGCCAAAAATTCATTTAACGATTACAAAGATAAGGTTTTCAGCAGAAGCAATGACGAACAACTGATCGACTTGCTATCACAAACGTACATCAATGCCAAAATCTGCACTATAAAATATGCATATTACGGTAGAGGTATTAAGTTCACTTTTATTGGAATCACAGGGATTCTTGTTCTTTACATAATTGGTATCGTACTTATCAAAGTGGGAGGATTCAATTGATGAAATCTGTTGACTACAAATACAAAGATCGCAAAAGTAAAGTGGAAGAAATATTGGATAATACTGATAAAGTTAATGAGGTGGATTCTTTTCCAAGAGACGAAGACTTCACATACTCTAATGGCTACAAAGCGTTTGCTAGCGCTATTTTTGTGGACTTGAGGGACTCTACTACTCTTTTTACAAACCAAGATGATGTCGAAATAGCTAAAGTGATTCGGGGTTTTACATCAGAGGTAATAGAAATTTTGAGGAAAAATGTTGAAGGCAATGAATTGAAGGAAATTGGAATTCGAGGAGATTGTGTATTTGCCGTTTATTCTACCCCGCTAAAAGCAGATATTGATGAAGTAGCTAATCGTGCGTTTTACATAAACACTTACATGAAGATGTTAAATGAACTTTTAAAGGAAAGAAGTTTACCCACAATAAAAGCGGGCATTGGCTTAGCCGTCGAAAAAACGTTAGCTGTAAAAGCTGGACGAAAGTCGTCAGGAATTCATAACCTTGTTTGGATTGGTGAGGCTGTAGCTAAAGCATCTAAATTATCAGATCTTGGCAATAAGGACAGTACCAAAGCCGTTGTAATGTCCAAAGTGTTTTATGATAACTATATTGATATTGATGCTAACAAAGAACAGGCACAATGGTGGACTAAGGCAAAAGATGACAATTACGGCGTGTATTATCACGCTAATATAGTTATGACTGATTTTAATAAGTGGATCACTGATGGTATGCCAGACTGAACAACAATAGTACAATATTATCTGATAGGATATATATTTATATGAGGTTTGAGTAGGGCTAACCATCTCCAACAATGCCTTAGACAAAAACAACCCACTTGGCGATCAACCTGTGAGTGGGTTATTTCTTCTTCTTATTGGGAGCAGGATTACTACAAAGGCTTCAATTAGTTCATACATTCTCTCTTCTTTCATATCTTTTATCCTATAATCATCCTATGACAGTTGCTACACAGCACCACTGCCTTCGTATTCGCTCACCATGCTCCCTTTTTGGGAACATCTCAACTCGCCAAGTTTCTAGCTTATAACAAGCTTTCATTATTCCGTTGTATAAATTGAAAGAGACGCTCGCAAAGCTTCTTCGCATCTTCACTTAAGTCTGAATACTGTTTCAGATGCCTTATGGCTCTCTCGCTGAATTTAACCTTATCTTTAATAGTTCCAGATTCTGATGCATAGCCACCTTTTCGTTTGCTGTCTGTCAGAACACTATCAATGAATTTGCCTAGGTATCTATTCTGGTAGGTATTCGTTTCAACATTCTGATTAAAGCTTAGAGAATCCACATCACACTTCTCGTAATCAGCTATAACTTTTTTCACTATATCTGCTGTCAAAGTGTTCTCTATCTCCTTAGAATCAAGACAATAGAATCGCTCCCCAAGTCTAGCTTTTAACTTTTCTTGCCTACTCAACTTCTTCTCGCTATCTTTGTCTGTAATAAGAAACAAACGAGAGCATAATCTCTCTACGTTCATATTTTTAAATGCTTCATCGCTGTTATCATCTAAAAAAGACCAGTGGGTTATATTGTTGCCGCTATACTCAACAAATGAATAATGATAATCTTCTTTGTAACGATCTTTTTCTGGGATTTTAAGATAATCTTGATATAGCTTTAAATATCTACGAATATAGAATCTGTCAGTTATCCCTTCCACCCAAACAGTACAGTTGGACAGATATACAGATGAGTTCTTCACTCCAAGCATCTCAAGCAAGCTATTATCTTCATTGCTTACATTTTCCACTAAAAATGAAGCTTGTTTCTCCTTCTCTTCTGAATTTGCAAGCTCTTTTTTGAATGAATAGATCGAAATCCGGCTTACATCTAATGTTATATCTAAAAAATGATTTGAATGAGTAGTTAAAAAAAACTGATAACCTGAAAACTCATCTTTAAGAAACGTTTCTATCAGCTTCCGTTGTAACCCTGGATGGAGATATAACTCTGGTTCTTCAATAAACATAAGTAAATTCCCCCCTAAATGCGTATAGAGGGGAAATGTCAGAATGATGATTGATTGTATCCCGTCACCTAGATTATATATTGGCAATTCTTCCTCATCGCCAATTTTTACAACAACTACATCTGAGTTTTTGCTAGGAATTAAGACAACGCGCTCTCCATTAAAAAATGTATCACCTAAAAATTCCTGATACCTAGCTATTTTCTCTCTTTCTTCTAAATTACCTAAGAGCATATCCCTTAGTTGTACATACAAGCCTAATCCAGAAAATATACTACCGTTAGGTGCTTCTGGAAAATAATCCTTTATTGTCCTTTGAATATAAAAATCGGAACTACCCTCGTTGTATGGACGTAAACCTCTCAAAGTGGGAATGTATACTTTATTAAAACGATACTTTCTTTCTGTTTCATCCCCAACAATCAATTGCAATCTTTGCATGTATCTTTTACCAATTTCCTGTAGAGGTTGTTTAAAGGCTTCATCATAGTTGATTCCACTCCCCCCAAATCTGAGATTTGTAGTAACCTCGTTATTTGTGACGTTAACTAACTTTTCCAATATTAAACTAATTTTCTCCAAAACATCACAATCTTCAACTAATGATTGTACATCAATTAGCGTTTTGGCTGTTTCCATGATGTCACCGTAATCTGTAGCATTATTTCTTAAGATTACCGCTTCAACTTCTCCTACTAATTCTTTTTGTAGAGCGTTTAACTGTACTAACTCTAAATCATTAGGTACAAATTCAAGTGTAGGAGTTTTAAAAAAATTCCTTAGCATCTGGCTTTTTCCAGAGTTATTTGAACCAACAAAAATATTGATCTTTGATAATTCCTCTAGCCATTTAAGTGTAGAACCAGTCCCACTACGCTTGTATCTTTCATTATTCAACTTCAATGAATTGATTATGTAGCTACTCATACTCCATCTCCTCTATACACAATCTACGTTTATAAATGGGCATCAAAAGACAGTATATTTCATAAAGGACATTGTCTCAGAAACTCCTTTTATAGTAAATAAATTTTAAACGAGACATATGAATGCTCCATTTTAGGTATATAATATCTATATGGAGAGCGCTAACGATGACGCCACATCGTCTCCACGTGAGTTTGTTGTTGGGTGGGAACGCAACTACCACACTTTTGTCGCGAACCTCAGAGTGGTTATTTCTTCTTATCTACATGCGTTAGAACCGCAAGTAAGAACGTTGCAAACTTCACCCAACATACAAACTCAGTTTATCGAATTTAGTGAATTTCGTATTCGATTGATATCACTTGCTAGAATGCTGTCACCAGCCACTTTGCTGCTTGGTATTGCTGTTGTCGGACTCATTGAACCAATGATGTTGATTACGTCATTATAGTATATTGCCTTAAAATCCGTCCCTGATACCGCTCTTGTGAACGTGTAACTCGATATGCCTCTATAGGCTCTAAATTCATTCACTTTCGCTGTTAGTCTATTCCACTCCGCAGCAGTGATGTTGAAGTCTGCTCCAGCATTTTTTGGAGTATCCCATTCAAAGTTGGCTGGTCTTGCCTTCTTTGTCTTTACAGCCAGCGTCCTCATTGTAGAACTCTGTCCTGCTGAATCCACAGCTTTGATCCCAAGCGTGTAATTCGTATCTGCTTGTAATACAGCGAAGGTGTAATACCCACTCGAACTATAACTAATCCCTGTTTGAACACCATTGACATAAAATTGTACATAGCCTACACCATAGTCATCTGACGCTGAGTAATACATCTGAACAGTGTTTACGCCCGTGTTTGATACAGACCAAGACAGGACGCTAGGAGCAAAATCATACGCTGTAGTGGCTCCGAACTGTGTCATAATCGATGTATTCCCACTAGTGTCAAACGCCTTTACCCCAAGAGAATAACGGGTGCCAGGGCTTAATCCTGTAAATGTATATCCACCACTTGAACCATACATAGAGCCATCATATACACCATCACGGTAGAAATAGAAACCACTGACTCCCCTATTATCTGATGCCGATGCATACATGGGAATGGAATTCCTCGAAGCACCACCATTCATGTACCAGCTATTGATTGATGGTGGCGTTGTGTCAGGCGCTACAGTCGTCCTCTGACCTGTGGATGCGCTTCCAAGAACGTTCCTATTCGAGTCGTAGAACGTGACGCTCAGACTGTAGTACGTGCTCTCTGACAGCCCATTGTACGTCCAGTACTTGGTCGTCGATGTCACTGGGCTACTAAGCGCCTCAAGTCCTGAATCTCCCACTCCATTCTTGAAAAACCTGTAGTATTTCGCTAGTCCTCCACCACTTGTAAAGCTGGCTGAAACTGAGATGCTATTGTAACTCGCGCTATTCGCGTTGATGCTTACTATTGCCATGTGTCTTTTCCTTCTCCTTCTATTATATTATATTCACATAATTGATTGTCTGTTGTTCATCTATCCAGTCGAGACGCACAGCATCTTTTTCATCTATGTAGATATCTACTTTGGTAGCGTTATCATTTGGGCGAGCAATAAGACTATTATGTTTCTCATCGTGGATCGCGCTAACTGGAAACGAAAGATCCATGATTTCTGGTGTACCCATTAAGCTTTCTTTCCCTATGATCAAGACAGAATACTCTTTGTTTGAACGCCGTAGCCCACTGGTGAGGTTACCTTTTAACATGCTTTTTGTTATTCGTAAGCCAGCAACTTCATCGATCCTTTGAATCGCACTCTTACCACTAGTACATTTCAATAGAATCAGTTTCTCAGACTCCTTCAACACCACAATAGCTACACACTCTTTAGAAAAGCGCTGTCTCGTTCTCGACGATGTATTATGCGAATACCCTTGCACCTCAAGATTTTCTAGCGTATAGCCAAGATCATGATCTATTCTACCTAGAGTAGGTCTATGTTCTAGCTTATAGTCATTTGCAATGTACAACTCACAACATCTAAACCATTCTTGTAGTAAATTTTCCTTTTCTATTAAAGCTACAGCCATTTCTCTGGAGTTATTGAATCCATGCTCCTTCCCAAAATACGTTTTTTTGCTCTTGTCCTTTACTCTGGATATTGAATTCCTGCATGAATTCAAAAGCAACACTAACGTCATCATCAAATCATTAGATGTTAAGGCAAGCTTGTCTTGTTGAAGCTGGATTGATTCTAGCACCTCTTCACAGAAGATCTCGTTTCTCTTCGTCCAGTTTGATCCCTTCACCTTCTTGAGCTTTACATCTTTACTCCTAAAATGTTTCTTGTTGTTACATTTCAATACGTTATCTCCTCTTCTATATACTATAATTTTTAATTGTAAGCGCTTTCATTATAAGGCGTAGATATCCCTTTTCCTACTCTTATCATATCACATCTTATATCCATTTGTCAACATTAATGTTTATCATTGTATTACAATCATTCTTTCATATCACTTTGCACTCCTTTTAAATGACAAAAAGACCGCCATTTGTAACATCAGCGGTCTTCTCATTGTATTGTATTATTTTATTATATTACTCACCTGTAGCCCCTTTGAAAAGGGAATTACAGGTGAGCAATGACCAATTGATTTTTTTGTTGTTTTAGGCTAAGAGAACTGTGACTACAATCTCAACCTTCTTGTTGTTGTTCTTGTTGTTGTCACTGTTTCCGTTGTTCTTGTTGTCTTCACTGTTTTTGTTGTCTTGATCCTTAATACATTCTTCAAACTAATCCCCATAATCTTCCTCACAAAAAACAATACTTTCTTGTAATATTGCATAGATTAATTTCCTCCTTGTTTCAAAAGGAGATTGCTCACCATCCCATGCTTAATTAATTCTACCAGATGCGTTGCTAGAAAACAATTCACAAGGGTTAATTCTATTTAAGATTAAACCTAGTTACACCCAAAGCATCCCCTCTCCCAAAATACAAAATAATGCTTCTAACTTTAAAACTTACTGTCTGGATGCATACTTATAGAAATTCGTAATCACTAAGAGATGTTTTCTCTAAACAAGTAGCCCGTCGCGGTAGAACAGTCACTTGTAAAAAATACCATATTAAATATCATTTTGATCTAAACCCACCCCCTCCCCCTTGCCAAAAGTGTTACCTAATATGGCTTAGGTAACGTTTTCCATCATAAAAACACTAAAAAATGGGATAAAGGCACATGGCTTATCTCACATGCTTCGATTTATGTATAATTATGCAGTTATACTCCTCATATCTGTTCAATCACATAGATTCTTGCTATCAAGTCGGGGCTTTGATGCTTCTCATGTTGTGTCTATTCATCTCCAGTTCACTCCAGACACCCGCACCAGACGAACTATCTCCATCTTTAGACACCCTGCTGTATACAACTTTGTCCAAACCTATATCACGACATTACCCTACTCCACCAATGCCGCATTAAACGATTCTGCGCTTCGATTCGTATCCTTTCACACCTCAGAGAGCATCAAGTCACGCAGCCACAACACACCCAGGCTTCCTCAAGGAACAACGTTGATTACAATAAAAAAAAGAGCCTCTACCTAGGCTCTTCAATGTAACTGTCTCTACACAGAACTTAAACTTATTACCTCATTGTCAATGTCGTTTATCCGCCGTACCATTCTTGGAACGTCATTCTTTATCATTCTGATATCAGACTCTAGCTTTTGCAACCTTTGTTCGTAATCTGACACTTCCTTCTTATTTGAAGGATCAACCAGTTCAATTAATTGAGTGAGTTTGGCTTCTAGTCGTTCAAAGCGATTGTCCACATTCTCCTTGTATTCCTTCATCGTGTTTACCAATTCACATGTTTTCGTATTCTTTCGTGTTCTCTTTCACAGTTTACCACTCTCGCTTTCATTTTATATCAAAACAATGTGCTTCTATCGCTGATCACTATGGTAGTTTTACATTGCAAAAGGCTTCTCGTGAATTTCCCTAGCGTCAAACATGCGTAGACGCACCATCGCAGATCGACACACACGCAGCTAAATGAGCTTATCATTGCAGCAAGAGCCACACCAGAGGTTACAGGATAGCACACGAATGAAGGCGCTAACTGTCAGTTATGTTTTTCATTTTTTTAATAGCATTTATTACTGAGCTTGAATTGCTATCCACGATAAAAGTATCTATTTCTTCAAGATACTTTGGGTAATGCACCATCGTAGATGTAACAGACCTCGTACCTTAGGACAGATTTAGAATCCCGCAATGCAACGATCCTAACCCATCCTTTTTACGACTTCCACGATCTCTATCTTCTCAAGAACAATAACTCAATGAACAACTAGCATTTGTTCGTCATTCTCTTGAATGAAGGGGTTGTCATCCTCTATTTCCTTTTCCCCCTCGCTATATCCTCCTACTTCTGTCTCATCGCTCTCATCTTCCAAAAGGTAGTCGTTCATTTTCCATCTGCTGATATTTTTATCTATCGAATCTTTATGGGCACGTAAAAATTCATCATAGTCCCCTACAGACGAACATAAATAGTGTTCGAATTTATAGCCACCTTTGCCATTCGGAATTTTACGTGTATATAGTAGGTATTCTGCATTAAGCCTTTTGATATACTTATGAATTGTATCTTTGCTGAATCCTAGTGTTTTTGCCATTTTCTCAATTCGCATAAACGCTTTCCCTTCTGTACCATTAGAAAGCTTTCTAAAGAGGCAATATAATGGAATATAGCGTTCTTTAAGTCCCTTCTTCTTGTATAACTCAAGCATGTCCAAATTAACAGATACAAAAAAGTTTTCGCCATCAACTGGTATATCTTTTTTCTTCACTTTGTCCCAATCCGTGTGAGGAACATCAATAGCAGATATAATCATCATCTGATAAACGTTCGCAATACCATCCTCATCGTTAAGCCTATCCCATCTCGATGGTTTTTCCATCTTTATTATCTTATTGCTTTTTAGCACTTTAAGCAGTTCAATGACTTTCTTAGCGGAGTAGCCAGTTTCTTTCCTTAGAGTATCGATACTCACTTGAAATGTAAAAAGTCTGTTCTCATTAACTCTGTGAAGCCTATTCTTCGTAAGAGCTAAATACACATACAAACCTTCATAACCAATCTTCAAGAATTTTCTTTTTTCATTTGTATGGTCGAACCATGCAGACTTGATCTTAACACTCCCAAAAATTCTCTCCATAATAATTAGACCTTTCGTTTTAATTTATTCTGCCCCGCAGGGCACCCCCGTAGGGGGAAAGCGCAGCGTTTTAACGGCTTTAGCCGCTTAATTGGTGGATGTACTCCACCAAGAGATATTAAAATATTTATTAAAGATACTTATTAATAATGTTTAATATATCCCTGTATCGGACCACTTGGGCAAACAAGAAGACATTCACCTAAATAAAAATAAGGTTGTTTGACACCTTCAAATTTAGTTCATCAAGGTGAAACGCCAATGGAAAATAAGAGATTTTCCGAAAAAAGAGCTAGGCTAAGTGTGTCCCAAAATCGGAACGTATCGGCATCGTCCTTCCATTAATGACATCCTAGTTTGATGGAGAGTTGGCAGATATACAGGCTTCCAAATCTAAATACCAAGCCACTTGTCACCTCGATATTCAACTAAACCCAACATCCACAGTGGCTTTCCACAAAAAAACTAGGTTATTTTGTCACAATTTTTAAACATCAACTCATAGACCATGCAGTCGTTGTAGTTAAACTACATGATCTATAGAAGTCAACTAGATTCAATTGTTATCTGACACACTATCTCTGTTGCTGTTTTTTTCTTTATAGGCTTTATACGCCGCTTCTGATGCAACATGACTTTCCCTTGTGAAAGTATGTTCGCCACAATTCTGGCATTCATATGCTGGAATTTTATCAGATATCAGTGTACCGTCATTGTCACGATAGAACCAATTGACTTTCAATAGGTTGTGACACCCACACTGAAAACATGTATTAGGAATGAAATTCTCCATATGGAACCCTCCACCGTTGATTTATCTTACTTCTCCATCCAATTGCTTTTGCAGAGATGATCAAAACTCCAAATATTCACCTCTTCACGGCATCTAGATACAGTCCCCACTTCGCTTTCATCTTAAGCCGCTTCTCATCCACTATTTTTTTAAATTCTTCTCCCACAGGTGAATCTAGAATAGAAGTGTAAACTTCCAAGTAACGATAATAATCCATCTCAGCTTCTTGCCATACAATACTCGCCTCGAATTCCTTAGCGTAATAGGTGGAATACTTAGCACTTAAACGCTCGCCATCAAGATGATTAATCAACAAAAGAACGTTCCTAGTCCCTATCCATTTACAATCAAGAAGAGTGACCTGATTCCTCAAAATTGCTACATATTGAGTTTGAAATTTAGTCTCTTCTTTTACAATTTCAATAACTTCATTGATAACCAAACTTTCATCTCTGAGCATATATTTGTCCAGCTTAAAAACATCTTTATTCATTGCTCTCAATTTGGAATCATGAACTACTTTTATATCCACAAAAGAACAATCTTTATTAGGCTTCTTTTCAGGATATATAGAAAATACAAATGAATAGTCCTGTAACTCTCGATAGGTATACCACGGAACATCTAATTTTACGATAATATGCTTCGCAGATGCGTTGAAACTCATTTGTTGCCCGTACAAAAATCACCATTTCCTTTCTTCGGAAAGGTATTGACAATACCCCTAGCTTATCTTATACTAATTTTATCAAACATATCATAATCCTTTCTACATTATACGAGTAGATTATACTATCTATTAGTTCCTGTAAAGGGATATTTTTGCGTTTGTTATTTTAATCGGCTAACAACGATTTTTCAACCTACTATTATGGCTCCTATTCGTTACCTTACATACAGAAATGTCTACCTTCCACTTCACTTAGAAAGCTAGATAAATTGGTAAACAACAAAGGGTTTCTTGAGGTTTTTATAGCCTCTTGATACCCTTGATTTTTTGTCCAAAAATCGCCCCAATGAGACGCCCAAAACTTGATTCGATACCCCTAAAATCGGATACACTGGTCAAAGTTAAAGTAGACCTTATGAGGCAAGGGATTAAGGTTAATTTCGGGAAATCTGGATCGTGATATTTTGATCCAAAACGGCTCTGTTACGGTCTTCGTCGCGTGATATTTTGCCCCAGAACCCCGATGTAATAATTCTTTTAAATCTTTAATAAATCTTTTACATCTCTTGGCAAAGGGATTTGCCAAATCAGAACGGCTAAAGCCTTGAGGCGCTTACGCTTATGAGGGCTTCGCCCCTTTCCCCTGTCGGGGAACAAATATGTGTATTCCCATTACTCTTCGCCAGCTTCGTTGTAAGCCCTTCTCCAAGCCAGATGGTGAAATTGCATCCACACAGCATTTAAAGAGCGCACAGCTTATGTGAATGCGTCCAAGCCCCTCTCAACATGGATATACAGAGCATTATTACGCTGCATACGATAGCAAGCCGTGAGCATTATCGACTATCTTATTCAGTGCAAGCTCAAAGATGTCCTCATTTGAATAACCCAATCCCTCAATTCTCTCCATGGTTTCATCATGCAATGGTTCCATGAAGAGCTTTTCCAGTGCACTCTTTTTTCCGCTAACACACATCTCTTCAAACTCTGACAATTTAAGGCTAGCATGAAGTTGATCTATTTTATATTGCTTGAAGTCACTGATGAAGGATACAAGCTCATCCAGATCACCATTCCAATAGCAGCTCCACTCTACTAGATCATTCTCTGACTGTATAAGAAACTCAAACTTATCAATCCAGATAACGCTAAAGTCGTTCCACACCAGAAAGTCAATCCACGACTCTTTTGAGTTGCCAAGGTTAGCGAGTATCAAATGGTAAGGTACACGTTGCAGGGCTTCTTTACGTTCTTTGTTGTATGAATTAGCTGTTAAGATCATAGATTATTACTCCTTTGGTTTGGGAATTATGTTATATACTTATAGGTTCAACAAAAAAAATGTAGACTTCCCTCAATGCTAATGATATTATAAACAAAAAATATACGCTTGTGGTCATAATTAAATATACTCTTATGGTCATATTTTGTCAATGGGAAAATTGGAGGATGACTAACTCATGTTGAAAATTAAAATCAAATTGAAGGAAGTATTAAAGGAAAACAAACTTACCCAAGTTCAACTATCCAAGTTAACTGGTATTGCCCAAGCAAGAATTTCAAAATTGTGTGGAGAAGAACGACAAGAAGTAAATCTGTTAATGCTAGAAAAAATTGCTCATGCACTCAACATCAGTGACATTAGTGTACTGATGCAGTTCGAGTCTCAAAAGGAGGAAGAATTATGATCTCAGACAAAACACTTATTGAACTTGGAGTGGTTAAAGATGATGCCGGAGTTTTCCTTCCCAAAGATTTCTGTCTAGTGTCTCTACTCAATTGGTATCAAACCCAGGATAGTGCGCTGACAGACGATCAACACCAAGCCATTACGGAATTCCTATTCCACCTTGAGCTTGACTTAGGGATTTGTGACGGGACAAATGAAGAATATTTAAAACAGAGGAATGTTGATTGAGGCTTAATTACACGTATCTTTACAAGTTTTTTAATAAGGAGCTATGTAAATGAATGTATTCAAGGACTTTAAAGAGTGGTCTGACAAAAATGAGGGTCGCATTAAAATACTTACTCCTGCTGGGAAAACGACTGCTGTTAATAAATTCAAACCAAGTGCTTCTGAAGATAAAATTAAAGAGCTTTCCGATTATTTTTCTACTCCGCTACCTCCAGACTACATAAGCTTTTTACGATTATGCAATGGGGCGTCCTTGTTTGAAGACCCTGAATATGGCGGTGTAAATTTCTTATACTCAGTCCAAGATCTCATACATTACAATGAAGCATCAGACAGTAAAATTGTGATAGCCAATATCCTTGATGATCGAATCCTCATCGATTTAGAACGTTGGCGTTCTCAGGATGAACAATATATGTTGCTTTGTGAGAGCCTCTATTCAACAGAACATACAGGATGTTTTTACAGTAACTTCGAGACATGGCTAGAGCGGTTTATCCTTTCTCAAGGATCAAAGTTTTGGTATTGGAAGACGGATCGTGTTTGAGCAGAAACGGATAAATAAAAGGACATCAATCGTTAACAATAGCGATTAATGTCCTTTTTAGTATTCCTTCTATTTTTGTAATTAAAATGAGCTGCTTTATATCAAAGTCAGCTACATATAGCTTTTTCCATATATCTCGACAGTGCTCCTTACCACACAGCATTTTAAGCCTCGCCAATGTTAATAGCTTCTTTCATCGTGCCAATACTCTATATAGCCAATTTAGCGCTACCTCAGTTTTATTAAACCAGTTAAGCGACTCACATTATTGTTAATTCCAAGTAGAGCGCATTCAATTATACACAATTTTCAGTTCTGAGCTTTTCATAAGTTTTATTGCTTATATCCTCACCTTATTCAATGGACTATACATTTTCCCTATTTCCAATATATCATGTTGCTCTAGTCCTCTTAGATACTTGGAAGTGATCTGAGTATCAAAATGTCCCATTAGTCTACTCAGACTATATACATCTATTCCATTCTTCAATTGCTTCTGAGCAAAATAATGACGACAATCATGTGGTGAACACCGTACCTCCTTTCTTACTCCTGCTTTTTTACAATGCTCTTTCAGTATCTTATTAATACGCGAACGTGATAAACGCTCAGCAGATTGGTCTAGGAAATAATAATCCTCTATCTCGTCAGCTAGTCTGTGCTTAAAGCGTTCCTGCTTCGCTTCCTCATACTTCCGCATATACTTTCTCATTATCTTGCTAATGTAGATTAGACGCTCCTTAGAGCCTTTACCATGGATTAGAATGTGCGCTCTTGATACATCATCATCCTTGATGTTACACAGTTCTGAAACACGTATCCCAGTATCAAATAGCATAATAAGAATTAGCTTATCCCTTAGATTAGAGTAGGTTACTTCATCGACATCATTGATGATACGCTTTACTTCTTCATCATTGAATGTGATGATTACCCTCTTATCTTCCTTTAAGTTCTTAATTCTTCGCATAGGATTATCCTTCTCATCTATATATTCCTCATCAACAAGAGTCTGGAAGAAAACTTTAATTGTAGCGATATGACCATTGATTGTAATATTGGCTTCTTTACCTCTATTCTGACAATGCTGAATGTATTTCTTAATATGCAATGAAGTTACGTCTTCCGCTTCCTCAATTTCTAGTTGTTCCTTAGAGAACTCCATCCAACGATGCAAGCGATACATACAACCCGTAATATATTCCTTTTTTCTTCCTTGGATTTCTTGATTCAGTTTAAAGTCATCAATTAATTCATTGATTTTTGACACAAAAAAACTCCCCTCTATTTGTTTGAATAACACAAATAAAAGAGAGTAATTTTTGAAGACCAATAGTTGCAGGTGAATGAAATAAGATTTTCAATCGTTGTCCAAGAACCCCTATACAGCAAGGCTTCTCAGTCGTTAATCAATTGAAAAATACCCAAATTACTCCCACTCAATCGTTGCTGGCGGTTTAGAAGTTACGTCATACACGATACGGTTTACGTTGTCCACTTCGTTAACGATCCGCACGGAAATTTTCTCCAGTACGTCCCATGGGATACGTGCCCAGTCGGCAGTCATACCATCGATGGACGTTACAGCACGGATACCTACGGTGTAGGAATACGTACGCGCGTCACCCATTACCCCAACACTCTTCATGTTAGGCAGGGCTGTGAAGTATTGCCAGATTTCGCGGTCAAGTCCGGCTTTGATAATTTCTTCACGCAGGATGTAGTCCGAATCACGAACGATTTTGAGCTTGTCCTCAGTCACTTCGCCCAGTACACGGATAGCCAGACCCGGACCTGGGAACGGCTGACGCCATACGATCGCTTCTGGCAAACCGCATTCTTCGCCGACTTTACGCACTTCGTCTTTGAACAAAGCGCTCAGTGGTTCGATCAGCTTGAAGTTCATGTCCTCAGGCAATCCGCCCACATTGTGGTGGGATTTGATCGTTTGAGCTGTCGCTGTGCCACTTTCCACGATATCCGTGTACAGTGTACCTTGCGCCAGGAATGCAAAATCATCAAATTGCTTGGACTCTTCGTCAAATACGTAAATAAACTCGTTACCGATGATTTTACGTTTTTGTTCCGGATCATCCACGCCTGCCAGTTTGGACAGGAAACGCTCTTGTGCATCAATTTTGACAACTTTCATGTCGAATTTGCCGACGAACGTCTCCATTACGCTCTCCGCTTCGCCTTTGCGCAGCAGACCATGGTCGATAAACATACATGTCAGTTGGTCACCGATGGCTTTGTGAAGCAATGCAGCCACAACGGAGGAATCCACACCGCCGCTAAGTGCGCACAATACTTTACCGTCGCCCACTTTTTCACGGATATCCTTGATCGTATCTTCGATGAACGTCTCCATGCTCCAGTTGCCTTCGCAACCACAGATTTCGTACAGGAAGTTTTTGATCATTTCATTACCGCGAACAGAGTGGCGCACTTCTGGATGGAACTGAACAGCATACAATTTGCGCTCGTCATTGCTCATCGCAGCGATTGGCGCACTTTCCGTGCCTGCATCCAGTTTGAATCCAGCAGGAAGAGCAACCACGTGGTCACCATGACTCATCCATACCGTATGTTCACCTTCGATACCTTGTGCAAGAGCAGCACCTGGCGCAAACTCGATATCCGCTTTACCGTACTCGCGCTTCTCAGAACGCTCCACTTTACCGTCAAGCTGTTGTGCCATGAGCTGCATACCGTAACAAATTCCGAAGATTGGCAAGCCCAAATCATAAATGGCCGGATCTACGTGTGGAGCATTTTCTGCGTAAACGCTAGATGGTCCACCCGAGAACACGATACCCTTTGGTGATAATTCTGCGATTTTCTCCGCTGGTGTGTTATACGGCAAAAGCTCGCTGTATACGCCGAGATCCCGGATTCTTCTGGCGATTAACTGGTTGTATTGTCCCCCAAAGTCAAGGACAACCACTATTTCATTTTGCTTATTCATTACCGTGCCTCCCTCAATTAATGAAACTAATTATACGCAACGACAAAACATACCGTCAAGGAAAGGCGAAACTCCTTTTTTCGACATCTCAAAACATGGTAAATCCAACGTCTGAAATTACGGTATTGGGTCGAATATTTTTGCTTTGATTCCATTCATTCCCGATGGGAGATATATGAAAAGGCTTTATGCACTTTTACCATCATAAAAAGAGATCTTCCGCATGAAGCTCGCGGTGTTTGCTCGCGGAAAGACGCCTCGTTCGCTTATTGGGCGAGAAAGGCGTCTATGTATAGCGCTGTACTTCATGTTACAGCGCCTGCATACGCCGGGCCAGATGAAGCGCCCGGCGCAGGAAATCCAGACTGTCCGCGCGAAGCGGACGGTCCGGCCCGTACAGCAGCCGTTCCCAGTCGGCTGCAAACCGCGCGATGTCCGCGCCATCCGTGCCTGCGGCCACAGGGGGTGACGCTGCATATTCACGCAGCGTCATTCCCGGCGGCCGCGGGCCGTAGCGGCGCGCGAGCGCGGCCCAGACCGGAGCGGCGGCGCTGAGCAGCCGCTCATTGTCTGGAAAGCTACTGCGCGACCACGCCAGCAGCAGCCTTAGGCGCAGCGCGGGGCGAAGCCGCCGCACGCGCACGGCCCCGGCGGCGCACAGCAACGCCGCTGCCGCAAGGGCTGCCGCGGGCCATGGGTGCGCGGCAATGGTCCGTGCGCGGGCGAGCAGCCATGCGCCCGCGTGAGCCACCCCGCCGTCTGTCTGCGGCGGGGTTACGGCAGCGGGCTGCTGCCCGCTAAGCGCAGCAGCGTCTTGGCCTTCACCCTGAGTCATGGTGAAGCCAGGCGTAGCCTCGAAGGGCATCCAGCCCGCGCCGGGGAAATACACTTCAACCCAGGAGTGTGCATCTCCCTGGGTAACGATGTATTGCCCGGAGTCGTCCGGGTCTGCTTCTCCCGGTCCAAAACCCTTAACCCAGCGTGCCGGGATGCCCTCTGCACGCAGCAGTACAATCATGGCTGTTGAGAAATGATTGCAATATCCCTGCCGTGTGACGAACAGAAAATCGTCCACAAAATCAGTACCTCGCGGTGGCATACGGGTATCCAGCGTATATTCGGCGTGTTCGGCTAAGTAATTCTTCACGGATTGTACAGCATCATAACGGGTTTCGCTGCCCCGAATGATTTCCTTGGCAAGAGCCTGTACACGCCCGGGAAGCGAAGTCGGCAGTTGCAGATACGTTCTGCGAACAGCAGCTGGATCCTTCATTGTGGTCATCTTCTCCAGAAGGCGTAGTTGTTCAGGTGTTGCCACAGAAATCATCACATCTGCTGTATAACTTTTGACCGGCTGATCGTCATAGGTACCCGCGAGCCATAACGTTGCAGAATCCTCATTCGACAGAAGTAAACGTTTGTTCTTCTGAAGATCACTGTTCTTATCCTGGAACGAAAGATTGAGCGGCGTTCCGCCTGTAAAAAGGGGATTTGGTCCTCGCCATTCTCGCTTCATCGTCACCGTTTGACGAATACGCTGCCAATAGGCTGGATACTCCCAACCATCGGTACGCACCAATCCGGATGGACTTGCCGTCGCAAAGCTTTGCACCGGATCGCTCCAGGTGCTTCCGTTATAATATGAACGGGTCTCGCCCCGCCAATACGTAGCTTCCGGGCTTTTCGCCGTAAAAAAAATCGTGTCTCCCTGTACCAAAGGTGCCCCCATTGGTGCATCCGCTGTACTGTATCCTGTGACGGCGGTTGCGGCAGGAATACTTCCGTGCTGTGTATATCCTGCCCAGCGGGCCAGCCGCTCACCCATCTGCTCAAGGGATATCCGTTCCGGCGGAGGAATGGAAGCAAGCTGACCAGGAATCGCTGAGCAAAGTACCATACCTGCCGACACCGTAAGTGTTACTGTACACCAACGGCCGTAAGGACTGTTCCTAAAGATCGGGGTAGTGACCCCGCCATTAAGACGAAGCAGCTGCAGCATGGCCTGAATGAGTAGAATCCACAGCACAGAACGTACTACCGAAGCATATACATCCAGCCCGGCAAAGGATTCAAGCAGCAGCAAATAGACCAATGTTGCACTGCCGAACAGCATCACACTTCGTCGCAGCAGTACAAGCGACTGCACAGATGCCATTAGCATGCTCCAGCCGCACATCATGAGCAGACCTCTTGTTTCCACACTAATCGAGTGAAAACGCCAAGTACTCAAGAAACTGCCCATATCTGCCGAAAAAGTGGCCGGGTATGTCGTTGCCCATCCGGCAGGGTCATTACCTCCATACATGCAGCATAATGCGACTAGCGCAATGCAGAGCCTGATTAGTATTCCCGTGATCCAGCCCGTACGAAGCAACCCCACGAGCAGCAAGACCCCTGTTAATCCTGCCATTACGGACAAGAATCGTTCACTGCCCTGCTGACCCGTTGACGTTATAGGATAGATCCACTCCAGGGACAATATAAGCAAAATGGCAGAAATACCAATTCTGTAAAGGAGAGGCTCCGAGCTTTGACCATTACTCCTCAGATCTACTCCAGATGTCCTCGTTTCAGCTTTATATATGGATTGCACAGACTCTAATCCCAAACTGGCGGTATGCCCCTTTTCAGCTACAGTGGAACTCGCTTGAAGGTTTCCATTATGCTCCCACATCCGTTACCTCCGCCTTTCTCATTGAAGGTAATGAGCCGTCTGTGATCCAATGGATCTGTACTCCTCTTTGACGAAGCTGTTCCAGACTTTCATTGCCCACGTCACGATTGGTTTGATCGGTCAGTTGAACATCTACCCTGTACCCCAACCCGGTTGCACACATTACCCAGTCCACCAGAGCGTCATCCATTCTTCCGGTGAGAACCACAATTCGTGACCCGATCGCCATTGTATCCAACACCTCTGTACGAAGCGACGGAGTTATAGATAGAGTCGTTGAAATTCGTGCCTGTGCCAGTTTGTCCAGTTCATGGCTTTCAGGTGAATACAAGAGTTCTTGTTGCCATTTCTCCTGGTGGGCAGATCCTGACCCACCGCCTTCTGTCCACAGCTGATAAGGTATGTTATCCCGTTCAGCGGTATAAATCCAACGAGCAGCTGCACGGACCGCATGTTCAAAAGCAGGCGTATCTTTCTTTTCTGACTGCTTTACTTCATAACCTGATGCACCTTCATACACAAGGATACCCAGCGAGGCAGAATCTGAGGATTCAGGCAAAAAAGTCTGAAGCCGACCCGTTTTGGCTGTGCTTTTCCAATGAACACGCCCCAGAGGATCTCCTTGCTGGTATTCCCGGAACTCAGGACTTCGATTTCCCTGACTGCTTCTTCGTTCAGACAGCGCATCTTCACCTATGGCTGAGCATTCTCCGGGAGCACTCTCGCCCCATTCCATTGCTTGAGGTACAACAATTAGCGGGGTATGATTCACCGTCTCTGCAGAGGCCGTGTTCCATCCGAAAATATCACCCCAATACAATTTCCCTGATTCCCATCTGTACACACCTCTGCGCAAACCCGATAATTCATAATGATACGTAAACTGGCGACGGGTTCCCGGGAATAGTAATTTACGGTGTACGCCAGCAGGTGTATTCTCACACAGAATGATCCATAACAGTGGAATCGGACAGTCGAATTTTAGTTCCACCGCTACCGTCGTTCTTTCACCTGCCACAACCCGATTCGCATGCATTTGCCGCCGAATGTTAATATTGCGCGGACCGAAAAAATGGATACTCAGTGCGCTTACTAGCATCAAGGTCGCGATCATGGACAGAAAAAGCGCGGCTTTGCCGCCATGCCATACATAGAAAGAGGCAAAAGCCACCACCAAGACAGCACCCAACATTCGTTGACCCAGCGCACTCATTGACGCCGTCCCCTTCCCTGTGCCGCCATCTGTACAGGTACAGGGACCGCTGCAAGGACTTCCTGAATCACCTGCGCCTGCCCCCAGACTTCCGCTCTGTTCTGGGCCTTTAACTGAACACGGTGGGAAAGGACCGGGACAGCCATCTCTTTCACATCATCGGGAATGACATAGCTGCGACCTTGGAGATAAGCAAACGATTGTGCAGCAGCCATCCAGGCCAATGTTCCGCGCGGGCTAATGCCCAGTCTTACCGCCGGATGACTTCTGGAGGCTACGGCGACAGCAACCAGATACTGTTTGACCACAGGGTCAACATGTACATGCTTCACTTCACGCTGCATGGCTACGACTTCTTCAGCAAGCATGACAGGACGAAGTTCATCAAGCAGTTCTCTGCTTTGCATCCTAGTTAACAGTTCGACTTCCTGCTCGGGCTCAGGGTATCCCAGTCCAATCTTCATGATAAATCGATCCAGCTGCGCTTCAGGCAGACGATAGGTGCCCTCAAACTGCAACGGATTCTGTGTCGCCAGCAAAAAGAACGGGCGTGGCAAAGCATAGGTTGTGCCATCCACCGTAATGCGTCGTTCCTCCATCGCTTCCAGTAGTGCAGACTGGGTGCGGGGGGAAGCCCGATTGATTTCATCCGCCAGAACAATATTGGACATGACGGGTCCTGGGCGAAATTTGAATTCTCCCGTATGTGGATGATACATCGACGTACCTGTCACATCCGCCGGCATCACGTCCGACGTGAACTGAATTCGTCCCATAGAGCAATCCAGTGCAGAAGCGACAGCGCGAACCAGCATCGTTTTGCCTGTACCCGGTACATCTTCCAGAAGTACATGCCCTCCACTAAGCATTGCAGTCAGCACATATCGAATTTCTTGTTTCTTGCCAATTATCACACTTTCCACTCGCTTCATAACTCTGTTCAGCAATTCAACGGCATGCTCATGTTCCATTCGGATATAAGACATTTCTCCTGATCTCCTTCCATCCATCGGCATTCCTGAAACATACTAATCTATGATTCAGTGTTGCCCGGAAGTAGAGAGAATAGTCCTGCACGAGCGACTTTATTCAGATCAATTTATCCATATACATGCTGGTGGCCGATGCCAGAGGCACGCTGGCTTTAACAATCCATTCCTTTTCATTGGCCTTCAGTGAATCAATATCTGTTCCCATATGCTCCATTAAATCCCGTAGCGGAACCCAGGTTGTTCCTCCCTGGCTCTGCACAACTGCCTCTGTTGTCCTATCATGGATCAATTTTGCGCTTTTCGTTGTCAGTTCTCCGCTGATGCTGTCTGCATGGATGATTCGGTCTTTCCATATGGCTGTAGCTGTCCGGGTGTCTGCATTCCAGCGAGCGCTGCCGCCGAACTTTTTCATAAAGGTCCGCAAAGGCACCATGATCCGCTGATTTTCCACACGAAACTCTCCTTGCTTCAATGTGGCCGCTGTGAAACCAATCTCTACCTTCAGTTCCTTGCCTGCCAACCACAGATTGCTGTTCTCCTGTACATGTTCTGCAATCCACTCCGTACCCGGAGCCTTGCGTGACTTGTATTTCCCATTGGAATTGATGCGGAATTGAACAGGCTGATCCGAGGCTTTCATCGTGTCAAAACGAAAACCTTGATCGCGGTAGTACTTGATAATGCCAGGAAGTGCTTTTACCGTCTCAGCATGAGCGCCTCCATCATGCATCAACACAATGACCGAACGTGCCCCGGCAGGCAACTTGGTAGCATTGCGCAAAATTTCTTTAGCGGGAACACCCTTGCGTTTGGAATCACCACTGTCAACGTTCCAGTCCATAACGGTGTACCCGCCCAATTTCATCAGATCAAAATAACTCTGGTCAAAATGTCCATAGGTACCGCCTGGTGCACGTACCAGATTCGGACGAAATCCGGTAATTCGATTTACGACTTCCTCTGTTTGTTTGATCTGCTTCCAGAACACTTTGAAATCACTGTACAGCTGTTCATAATTATGATTAAACGTATGATTGCCCAACGCATGTCCATCTTCCACAACCGCACGGATCATCTCAGGATAACGTTCTGCCTGCTCACCAAGCACAAAGAATGTAGCCAGAACCTGCTCCTTGCGTAAAATATCCAATACTTCACGGGTATGGTTACCCGGTCCATCGTCAAAACTCAAATAGACTACTTTGTCTTGGGAATGCTCTTCTTTGGAGGCGGGCGCAGCAGAGCCCGAAGCAGAAGATGCGTAAGTTGTGCCTGCATATGCAGCAAATACACTTAGCAGTACCACAATGCGAAGAACAAGCACAGACCATTTTCCAGATAAAAATGTATGTATTGGTGTTACCATGAACGAATCAACCTCCAACGTCTCTAGTGAATTTGCTGATAGACTTCAGCAGATTTGTTAGAATTATATGGAGGACGCCCTGAAAAAAGACGCGATTTTGTTTTATAATTTTTCACAATTCGGGATGGCTCGTGATTGATTCTTCGCTTCGGATTAGGTAGCATAATGGACAGGTAGGATCATGAACAAAACTCCTTGGAGAGTAAGTATCTCCTCCCACCCTGTCTGCAGGAGAGTGAAGTCTATTGGAAATACTTGAGAAGGTCCAGCATCTGTTTGGATCCTACGGATACAGCGTTTTATTTTTTGGCTTATTGCTTGAATTCATTGCCCTTCCCTTCCCGGGAGAAACGACCATGGCTTATGCAGGGTTTCTGTCCTACAAGGGTCATCTGGACTTTGGAATACTTGCAATTCTCGCTTTCCTGGGAACGACGATTGGCATGACGATCACTTATTTTATTGGTGCCAAAGCAGGTCTGCCGTTCATTACGCGTTATGGAAAATGGTTTCTAATGAAACCGGACAAGCTGGATAAAACGCAAAAGTGGTTTGCCAAGTACGGCAATGCCCTGATCTTCATCGGTTATTTCATTCCGGGAGTGCGACATTTCACCGGATATTTCGCGGGTATAGCCGCTGTTCCCTTTCGCAAATTCGCTCTCTACGCCTATTCAGGCGCATTGTTCTGGGTGTTGCTGTTTCTGGGAATAGGTAAATTATTCGGTCCCCAATGGAACGCGGTGTTCCACCTTGCCCATCAATATACAGCTTACATTGTCGCAGGTATTGGACTGCTGTTAATTGCAGCCGTACTGTACCGTTATCGAAAAGCGTGGGCAAGCCGATCGCTGCGCAAGCCTGCTGCTGTTCGGCAAAGACAAAAGTAAACGGTGAGGGTGCCAAACCTCCGGGTTAACTCTCTGTTATTAGCAAGGAGCTGCATGCGCGGCTCCTATTTTTCATGTTCTTTTGGTTGTGCGTCTAATCTTAAAAGCTTTACGTGCCCTTAGCCATCCATAAGCGGTAAGCAAAAAAGCAATTGCTGCGAAACCCAAACCTCCTGCGAAACCAAGCTTACGGGGCTCAACCACTTCCAATAATAAACCCGCACCAAACATGGATAACCCCAGCATGCTACTACTGCACGCCGTCACCAAACCATAGATGAGTCCTCGGTATTTCTCAGGTGTTTCTCCCATCAACAATGTATCCAGACAAGCATTGCCTACCCCCGACATAAGGGCTAGCAGAATATAGATCAGAACTGCGATCACAGGCAGAGTCGCCATACTAAGCAGCATAAGTAATCCCCCTTCTACGAGTAGACACATGACTACTCCCGGGAGTAACCATTGCTGAAAATAACGAGCGCACCAGTTGCTTAATACCAGCCCTATACCTAGCGCCGCATAGAACAGACCTACACCCCAATCCCCAAGGCCAAACACTTCAATGGCATATACGCTAATCAATACATTGTCGATCCCATTTATGACCGGTACCCACAACTCGAACAGGATGATGATCTGTAATGCTACAGAGGACCGAACCAACCGCCATATAACCAAGAAAATAGGCGCTGCAACGGAGTTACGAGCGATCACAGAATTTGCAGAAACAGCACCTCCAGAACCATCTCCCCTTCCAAAAGTACTCTCACTTGGTTCAGTCTCAACCATAGGCGGAAAAGATACGTTGCGTATTAAACCTGCTGCTATTAGAAAGCATAAGGCATTCGTAATAAATGCAGCCTGTGGACCAATCACGGAAGATGTGATTCCCCCAAGAAAGGCACCTACTATCAGCACGGTACCGTTCATTACCTGTTCAAGTCCGTTAATTTTGAGCAAATTCTCCGGTTGAACAAGCAATGGTATTCCTGATTTTCGGACAGGCGCATAGATAGCCTCACCACACGCTAGTAAAGTACTCGCTGTGTATAGAATCCACATATCATCTGCACTGTTCACAAGCAAATAACTCAGAGCAAGAGGCACCCTTATCAGATTAGTAAGCAGCATAATCTTTCGCCGTGAGAAGCGTATGGTTAACATGCCTCCTGCCGGGGCGAGCAGCAGAAATGGAAGCACACGCAGACCAAGGGCTAGTCCTATGGCAAGTCCAGATCCTGTTGTACTGAGAATTAGCGAAAGCATGGCGACCTGACAGAAACGGTCACCTATGCCGTTCACTAATCCCGCGACAAAGAACTTGCGGTACTCCGATTCTTTTTGTAGCAGAAGTAATATGGAAGATCTGAACAACATGAAAAACCCTCTTCTCAAAATTAGATATAAATCTAATTAGATATTATGCTAATAAGAAAGGATTGACAATGTTCTTTTTTTTCTGCGGGATAATCAATAACACATTTGTGATAATCCTGATTCATCCAGGTCATACTAATTTGCAAATATAGGGTGTATAAGGGGTGAAGGAATGAGTACAGCATCGCAGAGCAGTCAGGATCAGACGATATCTCCGAATCTTACGGATAATATAGATTACTGCAACCAAGTGATGGGGAATAGCAAAGACTTGATGGTTCGCCCACTGCAATGTTTGCAAAAATGGCCTTCTGTCATGTTGTACATCGATGGAATGGTGGATGTGCAGATTATCAATCGTTCCATCCTGGAATCCTTGTTACAGACCCGGGAGATACCTGAGTTTTCGGAGGATAATGAGCATCTGGTCTATCTCCAGAATGACGTGCTAGCGGCCAGTAACGTGTTATTAATTGATGAGATGAAAGACATTCTTGATGCCCTTCTGGCGGGCTTTGCCGTTGTGCTCCTAGAAGGTTCCACTCAGGGCCTGAAAATTGCAGCAGCAGGCTGGGAAGACCGTCCCGTCGGTGAACCGATCTCCCAGACCGTTGTTCGAGGGCCTATGGAAGGCTTCAATGAAAACTTACGTACAAATACAGGCTTAATTCGCAAACGAATTCGAGACCCCCATCTCTGGATTGAGGAAAGGGAGCTTGGTCGAGTCACGAACACCAGGGTAGCAGTGGTATATCTGGAGGATATCGTTGATCAAGAGGTTGTAAAAGAACTGCGGCGCAGACTGGATGAGATTGATATTGACGCTATTCTGGAAAGCGGATATATCGAGGAACTCATACAGGACAAAACAGGTACGATCTTCCCTACGGTTTATAACAGTGAGCGACCAGACAGCGTATGTGCTGCACTGCTTGAAGGTCGGGTAGCGATCATTATAGACGGAACTCCTTTCGTACTGCTTGTCCCTGCCCTGTTTGTTCATTTCTTTCAGTCTCCCGAAGATTACTACCAACGTGCCGACATCAGTTCATTAATTCGACTAATCCGTTATCTGGCTTTCTTTATCGCACTGCTCGCTCCATCCTTTTATATTGCTATTACTACCTTTCACCAGGAAATGCTGCCTACCAACCTGCTTATTAGTCTGGCAGCTCAGCGTGAAGGTGTTCCATTCCCGGCATTCATTGAAGCCATCTTAATGGAGCTAACCTATGAAATTTTGCGTGAAGCCGGCATCCGGATTCCGAAGACTGTCGGTCAGGCCGTTTCCATTGTGGGTACCCTTGTTATTGGTCAGGCCGCAGTAGATGCAGGCGTTGTATCGGCTGCCATGGTTATTATCGTATCCATTACAGCGATATCCAGTTATGTTATTCCGGAAAATGGACTTTCCATCTCTGTACGGATTCTGCGTTTTGTCCTGATGATTCTAGCTGCGGCCTTTGGTTTCTACGGGATTCTGATGGTTCTGCTGATTACGGTAACCCATCTATGCAGTTTAAGATCCTTTGGTGTGTCTTATATGTCCCCGTTTGCACCTTATATCGGGAAAGACCTCAAAGATACCATTTTCCGCGTGCCTTGGTCCCGGATGAAAACCCGTCCGATCTCTACCGGAACTCCGAACGTAACCAGACAGGCAAACAAAAAAACGAAGCGATAATCGGTAAGGAGAACGTGTATGAACAAATGTCTACAATTGATTCTATCTTTTGCCGTTCTGCTCCCTCTCCTTACCGGATGCTGGGATCGACAGGAACTCAATGAACTTGGCATCATGCTGGGTCTTGGTGTGGACAAGGATGGAGACATGATCAAGGTGAGTGCCCAGGTTGTTGTTCCAAATGAAGTATCCTCCAAGTCAGGGGGTGGTAAAGGAACGCCAGTGACTCAGTATCAGGCTTCTGCCCCTACACTGTTTGAAGCCATTCAAAAGTTAACACAATCAAGCCCACGCCGCATTTTCATGGCGCATATCCGTGTGATGGTCATTGGTGAAGAGTATGCACGGAAAGTCGGGATTTACGACATTACTGAAGCATTAATGCGTGAACCTACCGTCCGTCCTGATTATTACGTCATGGTTGCACGTAACACAACAGCCTCCAAAGTACTTGACGTGCTAACACCACTTGAGAACTTACCTGCAGAAAAGATGTTTAATTCACTGGATGTATCCACCAAGACCTGGTCACCCACTACAACCGTAACCGGGGATCAATTAATGGAATATATCCTTTCTCCCGGAATACAGCCGGTAATCACAGGGGTTGAGGTTGTTGGTGAAGCGGACAAAAGTGGCAGTCAAGCTAATATTGCGACAATCAAGTCTCCCGCAAGCTTAAATTCAACCGGATTGTCCGTATTCAAGGGAGACAAATTGGTTGGTTGGCTAACAGAGGATGAATCCAAGGGATATAACTATATTCGAAACAATGTGGTATCCACGATCGGTCATCTTCCTTGTCGAAAGGATGGTTATGTGACCTTTAAAACACTTCGAACAACAACCAAACGCAAAGCAAAAGTCGTTGCGGGACACCCTGTAATCGACATTAAGATAAAAAATGTATCATCTATTGGTGCCGTGGAATGCGGAATTAAAATTGGTTCAATGAAAGTCCTCAAGGAACTGGAACGAGACAGTGAGGAACGACTTAAAGATCTGATGCAAGAATCCATTAAATCGGTACAGCGCAAATTTCATGTCGATATATTCGGGTTTGGGCAAGAGGTCTATCACTCGGATCCCAAGTTTTTTAAAAAGGTGGAAAAGGATTGGGACGAATATCTCGAAAATCTGGATGTTCATTACGATATCAATGTGCAAATCAAACGTGTAGGCACACTGGATGATTCGTTCAAAGATCAAATTAGGGAGTGAGACAGGGTGCTACTTACACTTAGTGTCATTGTGACTGCAGGGCTCATTGGGTGGTTCGATCTGCCTGGACTCATCCGTCGTAAGGAATGGAAAGAAACTATTGTGTACAGTGCCTTGCTGCTCTTGGCTACCTTCCTCAGTGTATTTGCGGTCAATTTGTGGGAATTCCCCAGTCCGCTTTATCTCATCATCTGGATCTATGAACCGGTAAATCAATTTTTAGCACACTTGACTGGAACTTAGGAAAAAAAGGAGGTGGACATTATGCTTGAACAGGGCCGCATCGGAATAAGACAATTGTCCACCCTTATATTCATGATGGTGGTCGGGGATATGATGCTGATCTATCCTTCGGTTATCACTTCCTATGCCAAACAGGATTCCTGGATATGTGCTCTTATCGGCGTTCCACTCGGAATGCTGCTCATGCTAATGTACTTAAAGTTATGCAGCTTGTATCCAGAGAAAAATCTGATACAGATTCTGCGCAGTATCCTGGGATTTTGGCCAGGTTCTTTAATTTCCGTATTTTACCTTTTCTTTTTTGCCATAGGGGCTTCAGCCCATACCAGAGAAGTCGGAGACTTCATCACGTCTCAAATTTTTCAATATACTCCAATTCGAGTTATCATTCTGATGTTTGTCATCACCTTGGGCTGGGGCCTGTATCATGGCTTAGAGACAATAGGACGCAGCAGTGAATTACTGATGCCTATCCTAATCGTATTTATTTTTGTACTTGCACTCTCTCTGCTGCCCCAGATTGATCCCAGCAATTTGAAACCTTTGAAGGACACTAGCGTCGTTCCCATCCTTCAGGGAACTCTCGTGAGTATCATATATCCGGTAGGTGAACTGATTCCCATTATGATGGTTCTTCCTTACACAATAAAACAGGCGCACCAGACCCGGGACGTACTTTTGTCAGCAGGAGCTGGAAACCTATTGCTTGCGATCCTGGTTACCATCTCCTTGCTCGTTCTAGGCGCTTTCCTTACACAGCATAATATTTATGCTTCCTTTGTTTTATCTCAGAAGATTAATATAGGTGGCTTCTTTGAACGGATCGAAGCCATTATGGCTTCTTCCTGGCTAATCTCCACGTATGTCAAAGCAATAGTGTATTTGTATGCATTTATTGTTGGGTGTGCCGAATTATTCAGGCTCAAGCAGTATCGCATGCTTATCTTGCCAACATCCTTGTTAGTATTTGCCCTTGCCAATTTGGTCTCGCCCAATTTGACTTTCATTGTCATTACCGTCGTTCCATACTGGGTAGATTGGGACACCACATTATGTATTATTTTTCCTGGATTATTATTGTTGGTGCATACGTTCAAAAAAGGATGGAAAACAAAGTCTTCCGGATAGCATAATATCGATGCCTCTGTTAGCTGTCGATTAGAAAGGAGGATAGAGACCATGATTATTAAAGATAAAATAACCATTCGGCAATTTGCCCTGCTTACCTTTCTTGTCATGGTTGGGGATATGATTCTGATCTATCCTTCATTGGTCACAACCTTGGGCAAACAGGATGCATGGATATGTTCTTTCCTCAGCCAGCCTATCGGTCTATTTATCATTTGGATCTTTTACAAACTACATCAAACCTACCCTGAACAATCTTTAATTGAGATTTGCCAGAAATTGCTTGGTCCATGGATTGGATCGATCTTGTCTGCTGGTTACCTGTTCTATTTCGCCATTGGCGCTGCCATCTGTATCCGTGAGGTTGGAGACTTCATGACGACTCAAATCTACCTCGAAACCCCCATCCGTGTTATTTTAATTATGCTCTTGTGTGCGCTAATCTGGGGCCTAATGAAAGGGTTGCAAACCATGGGGGCAACGAGTGAACTATTGACTCCTATTGTTGTTGTCTTTATGGCTCTCCTGTTCGTGGGGCTGCTTCCCAAAATAGACGCTTCACATCTGCGACCATTCCTGAGCAGCAGCTGGGTCCATTTGGTTGAAACCGTAATTCGCGGAGCATTTACCTCCTTCGGGGAACTGATCGTAATTACGATGATTCTTCCTTATGTGACGTCAGGGTCACACGTTAAACGAGATCTGTTGCTTGCCACTTTCTGTGGAGGTCTGCTACTATGTGTGCTGTTATTGTTTTCCCTTATGGTTGTAGGACCTTTTCTGACCCAGCATAACATTTTCATTTCCTACACCCTGTCTCAAAAAATTAATCTCGGCAACTTTTTTGAGCGTATTGAAGCCTTCATGGCTACTGCCTGGTTAATTGCAACCTATTTTAAAAGCCTGCTGTACATGTTTGCTTTTGTGATCGGACTAGCTCAGCTGTTTCGGTTAAAAACATACAAACCACTCATTCTCCCTTCATCCCTGCTCATGTTTTCATTGTCCATCCTGATTTCTCCCAATGTCATTTTTTATATTGAAACCATTATGCCTGCCTGGGTGGATTGGGATATAACCGTATGTTTTATCATTCCGCTCCTCCTTCTACTGGTTCATAAGATCCGTTCTGGCAAGAACAACCAGACAAATTCTGATCGTGTTTCTACATAAAAAAGGCTGTGTTCACGTCAGAATCCGCGAGCACAGCCTTTAATATTTTTTTATAACTCCCTTACCGCTTCCAGCGCAGCTTCAATATGTCCTTTGACTCTCACTTTCGACCACGACTTCAGAAGGACACCCTCTTCATCAATAAGGAACGTGGAGCGTACCATCCCCATATATTCCTTGCCATACAACTTCTTGAGCTGCCATACGCCGTATTGCTCGGCAACCTGATGTTCTTCGTCTGACAACAAGATGAATGGCAAGCCGTATTTGGCAATGAATTTGTCGTGCTGCTTCATCGGATCAACACTAATCCCCAGAATAACTGTATTTAACCCCTTGAATTCCTCATGACGATCACGGAAATCACATGCCTGCTGGGTGCAGGACGAAGTCATATCCTTTGGGTAAAAATATATCAACACCCGCTGCCCGCGATAATCCGAGAGCTTTACCGTCTCTCCCGTACTGGACGGAAGTTCGAAGTCTGGTGCCAACTTTCCTTCGGTTAATGTCATCTCATTTCCTCCTTTATTTCGTCTATGCTTCCGTAAAGGGCTTCAGTTATGATCCTGCTCCGCGATACTTCTTCACGCCATAGTTCCAGAGCAGAAGGCCCATAGAGCCAAACACTAACCCCATCACAGGTGTCAGCATCGCCATACGATGCATTTCCGTTCGTTCCAGGAACAGAGCTGCGGGATAAATGCCCACAAAAGCAAACGGAATGACCCATGTTAACAGGACCTGAATTGCACGGTTATAGATGGTTACCGGATAACGTCCATATCCCTGAATGTTGTACATTAATGGCAGGATGCCTGTAGGCGCGTCCGAATAGAAAGACAACGACGTTAAGGTGATATAGATTCCTGCATAGATTAACACGGAACTCAGAGCAAGAATAATGAGGGCCGGAATATGCCACCACTCCAGTGCAAGCCCCATCTCCGCACCACTAATGCCCATAATAATTAGGCCAATAAACGAACCAACGAGAGCGGGCGGGTCCACATTTTCAAGTAAAATCTGGAACAGGTTATGGGCAGGCCGAGTCAATATGCGATCCATCTCACCTTTGACAATATACCGTTCACTGAACCCCCACAGATTGATAAAGCAACTGAAGATGCCGTAAGGCACCATAAAATATCCATAGACAAAAAGGACTTCACTCTCACTCCAGCCGCCCAAATTATCCGTATGTCGGAAAACTACAAAGATGAAGATCAGATTGGTTGCCTGAAACAGCAAATCCGAAAGGATCTCGACCCAAAAGTCGGCGCGGTACGTGAGACGTGTTTTCATGTAATTTTTTAAATATTCCCAGATCAGACCCAAATAGTACACTTGGTTACCCTCCTTGCACGAACAGACGCTTGCGCGCCTGACGCCAGATCAGCATCATCGGAATGAGCAGTATGACAAACCAGAACACCTGAATGCCGAGTACACTCCAGATGCCAGTGCCTTCCACTCTTCCGGTGAAGACGGAGCCGGGCAGATAGGTAATGGCCTGAAAAGGCAATACTTTCATCACTGCGGACATCCAGCCCGGATAGAGGCTGATTGGGATAATCAGACCGGAGAACAGATCAACCACGACGCGTTTCATGCGCATCATGCCCTCATTGTTTTCCACAAAGAATGCGGCCAGTCCCGTAATGACATTAATCTGGGAGTTAATAAGGAAACTGAAGAACAGCATGACCAGAAAACCAATCCACGCGGACGGCGCCGTGGGCAGTTCAACCGGGAACAACAGAATGGCAATGAGCATTCCCGGAATCATGAGCAGCAGGAAACGGAAAATCCCTTCACCCAGACCCTGCATCATTTTGACCATGACATAATTGATCGGTCTTATAAATTGAATGGCAATGGAGCCATCCCGAATGTCTGTGGCTATTTCCCGGTCTAGGTTGTTAAAATAAAACGCACGCGCCATCCACGATACCGCCACATAAGTCGTCATCTGAGCTGCCGTAAAACCGCCCAGTTCACCACTACTGCCGTAAATGGCTTGCCAGGTAAAGTAATACACGCCGATATTCAGCGTATATATCAAAATGCCGGAATAATAATTCACCCGGTATGCAAGCATCGTCAGGAACCGGATGCGCATAAAATCAAAAAATGCACTATTCATCTTAGGATACACCCACCGTTCCGTTCCCGGCTCCCACAATCTCGGGACGCTCAGCGGAACCGGATTGGTAAATACTGCGCACGATCTCATCCGTGTTAATCTCAATAATCTGAATATCGGTAATATCTGCCTGTCCAACAACACGCCCAAGCACATCCGACACATTGAGTTCAAGTGGAATCCAGACCGATGCGGACAGTTCATTCTCCACCGTCCAGCGAACAGGCAGTGCAGCAGTCCATTCCAGCATTTGCTCCATGGTGTGACCCGTGCCGAACTTGAATCGGATTTCCCGTTCCTTGCCCCACTGGGACTTCAGATGATCCAAACCGCCATCATAAATGATATTGCCTGCATCGAGCATAATAACTCTTGAGCATAACGCTTCGATGTCCTGCAGATCATGGGTAGTCAGCAAAATGGTTGTTCCGTGTTCCTTGTTCATGTCTTTCAGGAATTCACGAATTTCCGATTTCACGACAATATCCAGACCAATGGTTGGCTCATCCAGGAAAACAATATCCGGATTGTGCAGCAGTGCAGCGACCAGTTCACAGCGCATACGCTGTCCAAGACTGAGCTTGCGAACCGGACGATTCAGCAGATCCTGAAGCTGTAACCGCTCAACCAGTTCATCCAGACGTTTGCGAAAATCGACCTCACCTACACGATACACCTTGCGCAGCAGATGGAAGGACTCAATGACACCGATATCCCACCATAGTTGGCTGCGTTGACCAAATACGACACCAATATTCTGTACAAACTTCTCACGTTCCTGATACGGAACATATCCACCAACCGATATCTGCCCTGAAGTAGGCACCAAAATGCCGGTCAACATCTTGATCGTTGTTGATTTACCGGCACCGTTCTCCCCAATATATCCGCATATTTCGCCCTGCGGAATCTGAAATGAAATATCATTTACAGCCAATACCTCCTGGTATTGACGTGCAAACAGGTCTTGGAATGCGCCCTTGAGCCCTCCTCGGCTTTTCTGGACGCTAAACGACTTGCGCAAATCTTTGACATCAATCGCCAGCATGATTATACCTCACTTGGATTTTGTTGAAATTGCTTGTAGCCCAAAAAGAAATTATAATAGTATCAGTCAAAATTCAGCAAGCTTTAAAAAAATAGTCTGAGGCCGCGTCCTCTGTTGCATCTCACAGAAATGTCGTGTACGGAAAGCCCGGGCTAGATCAAATCGGACTCATCTTCATTTATTTTGAATACAAAGGAGAGCTAGCATGACCAGAAAGACGAAGAGAACCATTTGGATTTCTCTTGCCGCCTTCGTGCTGATTGTTGGGGGCGCTGCGGCATTTTATTTCGGTTCTATTCTCAATCAGTTGAATGGCTTGCAAAAGGAAGGCGACAAATCGCCGTTTGCCGGTATCGAAAATGTTGAAAAAGTAAGTACACCGGATCCTCCAAAATGGGAAGGCACCGAAACGGTCAATATTCTCGTTATGGGTGTCGATGCCCGCGGGCTGGAGAAGGGGGAAGTTCCCCGTTCTGACAGCATGATGGTCGTTTCCCTTGACCCACTCACCAAAAAAATCAATTTATTCTCCATTCTGCGCGACACATACGTCAATATTGACGGGTACGGCAAGGAACGAATCAATACTGCCATCACCCATGGCCCCAACGTGGCAATGAAAGCTGCAGGAGACCTGCTGGGTATCCCTATCCAGTATTATGTGTACACCGATTTCCAGGGATTCATCAAATTGGTGGACGCTGTTGGCGGTGTGGATTTTGACGTAGAGAAGGACATGCATTATACAAGTAAAGCGGACAATAATGAATACGATATTGATCTAAAAAAAGGCTATCAGCATTTGGATGGCGATACAGCTCTCATGTACGTTCGTTTCCGTCATGATGCCATGTCGGATTATGCCCGCTCCGAGCGGCAGCGTGAATTCCTCAAAGCTGTAGCAGCGAAAATGCAGTCAACGACAACAATTGCCAAGCTGCCTTCCATTCTGGAAGAAGTCAATCCTTATGTAGATACCAATCTGACCCTCTCCGACATGTGGAAGCTGGGCGGACTCGGATATCAGAGCAGCATGAACGGCAGCGAGCAAATTCCGCCAATGAAAATGCTCAAGGAAGAGCGTACACCAGGCGGAGCTGAGGTGCTGTCGGTAACCAATGAAGAAAAACTTAAGCAATACATTCAAGATATCATTCATCCTCCTGCTCAAGAAGAAGGCAGCACTACCGGAGCCGAAGACAAAACGGCAAGTGGTGACGAGCTAGATACCAAGCAACCCGCACAGTAAAGAAGTGTAACACGCAGAGGGCAGCCCATATGCTGCCCTCTCGCTGTGTTTTGTTTATCTAATACGAAAGGAAGTTATCTAATGAATCCATCACGTACCCGTTCCGAAATTTTATACGAAGAAGCACTTCAACATATTGTAGGAGGTGTAAACAGTCCCTCCCGCTCGTTCAAAGCTGTAGGCGGTGGTGCACCTGTATTTATGAAAAAAGCGCAAGGCGCGCACTTCTGGGATGTCGATGACAACCGATATATCGATTACCTCGCGGCATACGGCCCGATTGTTACAGGACATGCTCACCCCCATATAACCAAGGCCATTACTGAAGCAGCAGCGAATGGTGTCCTGTACGGTACACCAACGGAGCTGGAGATCCAGCTTGCCAAAATGCTGAAAGAGGCTATTCCTTCCATGGACAAGGTTCGTTTTGTAAACTCCGGTACAGAAGCGGTCATGACCACGATCCGGGTTGCACGTGCCTATACCAAACGTAACAAGATCGTGAAATTTGCCGGATGTTACCACGGTCACTCCGACTTGGTCCTTGTGGCAGCAGGTTCGGGGCCTTCCACACTGGGTATTCCGGATAGTGCCGGCATTCCCACGAGCATCGCGCAAGAAGTTATCACGGTACCCTTCAACGATCTGGATAGCCTAAAAGCGGCTCTCGAGCGCTGGGGCGATGATGTCGCTGCGGTCATGGTTGAACCGATTGTGGGCAATTTCGGGATGGTTATGCCGGAGCCAGGCTTCCTCGAAGGACTCTGTGCCATGACTCGGGATAACGGCTCTCTGGTCATTTATGACGAGGTAATTACAGCCTTCCGTTTCCACTACGGCTCTACACAGACGTACGCGGGACTAGACAACCATGCCGAGATTGAACCGGATCTGACGGCACTTGGCAAAATCATTGGCGGCGGTCTGCCGATCGGTGCTTACGGTGGTCGCAAACAGGTTATGGAGCAGGTTGCTCCACTCGGCCCAGCCTATCAAGCCGGAACGATGGCTGGTAACCCTGCGTCTATCTCTGCCGGTATCGCTTGTCTTGAAGTTCTGCAAGGCGAAGGTGTATATGCTGAGATGGAGCGTCTAGCTATCGACCTGACAGCAGGCCTTCAGGCTTCTGCAGATCGGTATGGCATTGCTTTAACCATCAACCGAATTCGTGGTGCCTTCTCCACCCACTTCTGTGACCATCCGGTTACGAACTACGATCAAGCCCAGGATACCGATGGTGAACTGTTCGCTTCTTTCTTCCGTCATATGCTGAATCGTGGCATTAATCTGGCTCCTTCGAAATATGAAGCCTGGTTCCTGACCACTGCACATACGGACAAGGATGTTCAAGAAACATTGGAAGCTGCTGAAGCTTCCTTCAAAGCTATGGCTCAGGAGTAATCAGTCATCTAACCATTCTCACATCGTACCAGAGCAAGCACTTTTGCAAGCATCATAGAAATGTATCACATGAAATAAGGCGTCCCACAAGCGATTATTCCGCTTGTGTGGACGCCTTTTGCAGTTTTGCTATCTCCTCACGGATAATCCGCATCCCTTCCTTGATCCGCTGCTTGGGTACATTGGATATGTTTAACCGCAGCATTTTATCCTGAAGTACCTCCTGTGCACCTTCCGGATAATATCGTTCTGTTGTATCGGCAATAACTCCCCGTTGATCCAAACGGGACAGCAAGACCCTGAGAGGCATATCCTTAGGCAGTGGAAGAACCGTATGCTCCCCGCCTGTACGCGGCGCCTGTGCAAATGGAGCAAAGTCCGGGAAAACATTAAGCTGTTGATACAATTTGTTCATCCGGGCAGCATAGCGGCTGCGGATGACTTTACCATGGTGAGCAAACATCCCGTTACGGATGTAGACCTCAAGTGCAGCCTGGGACAGTACCGCAGTGTCAATGTCGAGCATTTTTTTGTATGTACTAAACGATGCAGTAAGACTTGCAGGCAGAATAGCCACGCCAATCCGCAGGCCGGGAAACAGGATTTTGGAGTAGCTTTTCAGATAAATGACCCGCCCTTCCGTATCGTACGACATTAACGGATCCTGCTTCGTGTTCTCTTCCAGATCAGCCAAAAAATCATCCTCTACCAGATAGACATCGTAACGCTGCGCCAGCCGGATCAATCTCTTCTTCTCTGCTGCCGTCAAAGAAGTGCCAATCGGGTTGTGAAAACGCGGCATGACATAAAAAAATTTGATATCTTCTTCACGGAACTGTCGTTCGAGCGCTTCCCAATCCAGGCCATCCAGAGAGCGTCTGACACCTGCAATCGGCACATTCAGCCCATTCAGAAGCGAAGGCATATTATGATAGCCCGGCAGTTCCAGCATTACCTTCTTTTTCCCATTCGGAAAAGGCATTAGCGCCAGCACAGCGAGGGCCTGCTGCACGCCTGACATAATAAAGAACTGCTCTTTCCGGGCAAATACCTGGTAATCGGCGAATTGCTTCTGCAACAATTCAATCAAGGTAGGTAAACCTCTTTCGGTTCCGTACAAAAACAAGTCTGCCTGCTTCTTCTCCATCGCCTGGTCCACACAATGGCGAAAATCGGAATAAGGAAATACCCGCGGGTCAGGAGCTGCGGAAGCAAAATCCAGCGGTCCCTGCCACTCCCCATCCTCCACTTCGGCTCCATTCTGTACCGCATAATACCCGGACTGAGGCACCGCGTAGACCAGATGTCGCTCTTCCAGCCACTCATATGCGCGTATGGCTGTACTCACACTGCATTGATATTGCTCAGCCAGAACACGTACAGCTGGGAGCTTGATTCCTTTGTCCTGCCATTGTCCACTATTTTGCTGCCGCAATTGATCCTGTATCCAATTCTTTAGCGATTCGGCGATCATTTCGTATTTCCTCATTGGATTCCGCCTCTCCTTCGACTTCAGTCTCACCTTAATTGTACCGGTACAGTAAACGTTTTTGTCTATTGTACCACTCTTGGTCTGGCAGTATATTGAATAAGGCCAGACAGCGTTCACAGCAACATATGCGCCGCTGTAAAAGAAAGAAATTCGTATTTTATTGGAGGAAACCCCATGAACAATAATACCCAGTCTAGACCATACGCATATGTAGCAGCTGTTTTATATGCAGCCATTATTGGTTTATCCTTTTTGTTTGTCAAAATGACGGTGAGTGTTGCACATCCGATCGATGTACTTGCACATCGTTTTGCTTTGTCTTTACTCGTAGTCAGCATCCCTGTCATTTTCGGATGGATCAAGATCAAGCTAACTCTTCGTGATCTGTGGCGTATCATTCCGTTAGGACTGCTCTCTCCTGTTTTGTTCTTTGCCTTTCAGGCATTCGGGCTCGTCTCGTCCAACTCATCGGAAGCAGGCATTATTCAGGCCATGGCCCCCGTATTTACACTTGTGCTGGCCTCTATCTTTCTGAAGGAACGTACAACAATCATGCAAAAACTGTACCTGCTGCTGTCCGTGGCTGGTGTAGTCTTTATATTTTTGATGAAAGGAAGCGGGATGTCGGCAGGAAATTTCAAAGGTATAGCTTTATTGCTGCTCTCCACGGTATGTTTTGCAGGATATGGAGTAGTGGCAAGACCCTTGGCCCAAAAATATAAACCCATGGAATTAACCTGGGTCACTCTTATGGTTGGATTTGTAGTCTTTAACACGGCTTCCCTGATTCGTCATGCGTCGGGGGGGAACCATGATGGATTATGTGAAGCCACTCGGAGATGCTTCTTACTTGGGGGCACTGGCTTATCTGGCCATCCTCTCCACCATGTTCTCCACACTTCTGGCGAGCTATGCCCTGACTCATCTGGAAGCTTCCAAAATGAGTGTATTCAGTAATTTGTCCACACTCATTTCGATTGCTGGCGGAGCCTGGATATTGCATGAACCAGTTCATGGATACCACTTCATCGGAGCCCTGCTGATCATTGCCGGTGTACTTGGAACCAATATGAGCGGAAGAAAACGTGGGCTGGTCAAACCAGATCAAGCGTGATACAATGTGAAAAATTGTAAACGGACATTATCAACAATGATGAAGAGAAGTACACAGGACAGGATGCTTCAGAGAGCCGTAACCAGCCGCCAATTAAGGTGGCACCGCGAAGCATGAGCTTCGTCCTTCTATTCTGTTCCCGTCAGGGAAACAGGATGAAGGACGAAGCTTTTTTATTTATGTACTTATACGGGCATGAAGTGAAAGAGATCCTCGTGGAAGGCACACGTCAAGCCCGCCGGGCTGCCCGTGAGACGATGCTTGAGGTTCGTGAAGCGATGGGGATACGTTATTTCGACTGACGGTATGAGAAGGCTTGATCACGTTAACACTGCTGAGAACAGTCCATTGGGAAAAGAGGTCCCCTCAGCATGAAACCAACACAGCCTTCTTTTTTACAAGCCATGATGTTAATAATGTTATCTGTCGGCCTGATCAGCCACGTCCTGATCATCCCTGCCCTTTTGTCTACGGCCAAAAGAGATGCATGGATATCCGTTCTGTTGTCTGCAGGCCCTTATCTTTTATTTACTTTAATGCTTGCCTATGTCTCGCGTTTTCTCCAGCACCAAACCCTGCATGAATGGCTGACTTCCCATCTTGGCAAGCCTCTTGGGCTGCTGTTTCGGGTGGTAAACAGCCTCTTTTTTCTGTCCGTAATCTACCTCACTCTGCATGATACCACCACTTGGGCCAAAACCAATTACCTGACAGAGACGCCAATATTGGTTACAAGCATTGCCCTTATGTCTCTCTGTGCCTATGCGGCGTATAAAGGATTACGTTCTCTGGCATTTACAGCAGGATTAGTCCTGCCCTTGGTTGTGCTGCTTGGCTTCTATGTCGCTATCGTTAATACACAATACAAGGATTACAGCCGTCTGCTGCCAGTGCTTGAACAAGGCTGGCGCCCCGTGCTCCACGGCACAGTCTACAGCCTTTCAGGCATGTTTGAGCTGCTGTTCATCTGGTACATACAGCCCCACCTCTCCAAGCAGATACGTGTATGGCAGTACCTCATGCTTGCGCTAATTATTCTTGGGCTGACACTTGGCCCACTCATTGGAGCTATCGTGGAATTCGACCCTTTTGAAGCTGCCAAAATGCGATATCCCGCCTTTGAAGAATGGCGCATCGCCTCCTTGGGCAAATATATTGCCCAGACTGATTTCTTTTCCATTTACCAGTGGCTTGCCGGTTCTTTTACCCGTATTAGTCTGGCCATGTATATTGTAATAGAAATTTGGAATATTAAGAGCGCCTCCAGAAGGATCCTATGTTGTGCCATTCTTGGCATCTTATTTATTCTTTCCATGCTGTATCCTCTGGATGATATGACATTCGAAAGGCTGCTTGTCCAATACATATTCCCGTTCAATCTCATGTATCTGAGCGGACTAGCGGTGGTTGCAACAGCAGTTGCATACATCAGTTCACGCCATCAGAGGAGGAAACATCATGGAGCACCAAACGATTGATACCACGTCCCATGAAACACTGCTCGCCTCTTTCGAAGAGCAGTTCAGTCCCTGTGCAGATGTTGTTATTCAGACCTTTCCCGCCAAAGACACAACCGATATGTCGGTGATCATGCTCTATTGCGACGGTCTGGTCGACGGCAAACAAATCAATCAGTTTATTATCCCGCGGCTGGAACGGCATTCTCTGTTCATAGAAGAAGCACACCCCAAAGAGTTGGGATTAACATTGAATCCGGTAGATGATCTCACAGATGTAGAAAACTTAAACCTGTTGATTTTTAGCGGACAATTACTGCTTGTTTTCGGAAATGGGGATCAGTCCTGCAGTCTGGATATTGCGAATATCCCTGGGAGAAACCCTGAGGAATCGTCGATCGAGTCATCGATTAAAGGGCCCCGGGATGGGTTCACTGAGGAGCTGTCCGTGAATATCGGCCTCGTTCGCAAACGAATGAAAACCTCTTCCATGTGTTATGAGAAATACGTTAAAGGCGGTCGTACCCAGACCACTATTGGTCTGTTGTATGTCAAAGACATTATTAACCCGGATATTCTGAAAGAAGCACGCCAAAATCTCGACAAAATTGAAATTGATGGCCTTCTCGGTACCTCCATTATGGAACGTGCGATTATGGGGGGAATTCGCAGCATCTTCCCGCTCACGGATAACACGGAGCGACCCGATTATGTCGTGGACTCCCTATTAAATGGGCGCTTTGCTGTTCTAATTGAAGGTTCACCAGTAGCTATTATCGCTCCAACCACTCTATTCAATCAGTTGAAATCGCCGGAAGACGAGAGTACTCCTTTTTTCATTGTTACTTTTGAGCGAATTTTGCGCATTTCTGGATTACTGATTGCCTGCTTCTTTCCTGGCTTTTATATCGGCCTGACCAGTTTCAATGTGGAACAGATCCCCCTGCCTCTGCTCGCAACCATTTCAGGTACCCGGATGGGTCTACCCATGCCAGTAACGCTGGAAGCATTTTTAATGATATTTATGTTCGAGCTATTTAATGAAGCTGGCCGCCGACTTCCACGTGCCTTGGGACAGACCGTCAGCGTGGTGGGCGGGCTTATTATCGGAGATGCAGCTATTCGAGCAGGAATTACTTCCCCCACGATCATTGTCACGGTAGCTATCTCGGTTATCTCCAGCTATATTTTGGTGAATACCGTGCTCAGCGGGGCTACTGCTCAAGTCCGAATTGGGATGCTTATCATTTCTTCAACCCTTGGATTATTCGGTTTCATGCTTGGACTATTCGGTCTGCTGGTGCACCTGGTATCCTTGGAGTGTTATGGCGTCTCGTATCTCTCACCCGTCTCACCTTATATTCCCGGTGACTTCACCCAAGCCGTATCCATGCCTCCTTCCATGAAACGGACCAATCGTCCGGCCGTACTCCATACACAGGATTCCACTCGCCGGAGGAAACGCCCGTGACAAGATGGACGGCTAAGGTTAGCTTGGTTATAAGCTGCTTCATCCTGCTGACCGGGTGCTGGGATTCGAAAGAGGTTCAGAGCATTAACTTTATCACGGCTGTAGGGATAGACTATGTGGACAACCACTACATTGCTTACGCGCAACTGATTGACTTCTCCAGTATTGCCAAGCAGGATGGACCAACTTCAAGGGAAGCAAGCGATATCTGGATCGGACGGGGTGAGGGTACAACGCTGAGTATGGCTATTGATGACCTGTATCAAACTTCTCAGCAACAAACGCTGTGGACCCATGTAAAAGCGATTGTCTTATCCGAAAATGTGTTGAATGGAAGGCTGGAGGATGTCTTCAATACCCTGTTGCATTCAGGCCAACTGAGATATACCCCATGGCTCTACGGTACAGATCATAAAATTACAGATGTACTTACTCCCTCTGCCTTGCTGAACCAATCCGCCCAGACCATTGAGCTGTTTGAACCGATGAAGCTGTATAAGCAGCATTCCAGTTATGAACCCATCCGGCTTCATCAACTCATTGACGGATTTCGGGAACCTGCTTCAGTTATTCTTCTGCCTTCCATTACTAATCAGAATCGGACCTGGTTTAACGGAGATAAAACTCCCCCGCTGATTAGAATGGATGGGTTTTATGTCATTTCAAACGGTAAAAATCAAGGCAAGGTGACGGGCAAGGACACGGATGGTACACGTTTCGTAAATTATGACCACGTCTATCAATATCAGTTATACGTATACAGGAGTGGGAAAAAAACTCCGGCTCTGACGCTTAGGCTTAATAACCCAAAGACCAAGATTAAGGCGAGGAAAGAAGGAAATGGTGTCATCTTTGATCTGGTTACCTCGGTTAAAAGCGCCATCATCGAGGATCATGACTCTCACCAGTCTCCCCATACCATGGAAAAGGAGGCGGAGAAACAGATTGAGTCCGAAATCCGCGATACGTTTGAAAAAAACAAATCACGCAAGATTGATTCCTACGGTTTTGTGGAACACCTCTATCGCCATGAACTCCCCTTATGGAGACAAGAGGTATATAAACGGGATAATCCACTTGAACGGTTTAAACTCGGAAAGGTGGAAGTTCATGTGAAAATCCTTAATGCCAGTACGTATAAATACAATGAGTAGCACAAAAAGACGATCAGCAGCCTGTAGTTCATCATCGGGTTCCTGGTCGTCTTTGCTTTTTATAATTCATAAGTTATCTCAGTGGAAACGCCATAACACTCATGAGTGCCAGTTCAGGCTGAGTTGTATCCAGGCGACTGTACTGGATGATAACTGGAACATTGCTGGAGACGGTAATCGCATAGGGTACTCCCGGGGGGATAAGTTGCTCACCCGATTTCAGCGACGCTGTCCGGATATGCTTTGTTCTCCGCGCAGGCACCTCAGCCATGATGTCTTCGAGCGGTTCCCTGTCTTCGAAGTAGATCGCTATTTGCAGCTGTGCATCCACTGTGCCTGTATTTAATACACAGATGCTCTCATGACTCTGCAGTGAGCCCGAGCTATCCGGTGGAATGTAACCATCGGGAATCACCCAGTAGGTGTGACCCTTCGCTGCGCGAGATGATTTACGTGCTGAAGTGTTCGTCTGATCCTGTGCCAATGAATTTCCTCCTTTGCCAAAGCAATAATTAGTTAAACACGCGGGGGCTCGCGGGGCAGACGCTTCGGCGGGCGGATCGGGCTGTGGG
>NZ_AWUK01000014.1 GCF_000499205.1 Paenibacillus sp. MAEPY2 | reverse complement strand
GAGAGGACAGAAATAACCTGGAGAAGCGAAGCGTTCGCCTTTATCACCGGATTTTCCCTTTTAGAGAAGGGAATCAAAGAAATCTGGGGATAACAGCGATCGGAAGGTTGTTTTGTCATCGGAGCGCCAGTGTAAATACTCATTTGTTGACTTATATAGATTCCTGAACTGAAAACGCAATGAACAGGAACAGTAGGGTAATTCCCGGTCATAGAGAGCTGCGGGGTGGTGCAACGCAGTCGAAGGAAACCTGAAACTCACCTGGAAGCGGAACGATGGAACACGGTAACTCCCCGGGAGAAGCCGAAGGCCGATGATGGCCCAAAGTACATGGTTACGGGTTGCCTCCGTGAAAGGGCCGTTGTTGATGGAATACGGATGACATATCGGTAGAAAATCAACAATAACTGAGGGGGCTTTTGTCACTTTGGGCAATGATAACGGTATGGACGCATACAGGATCAGCTCGAAGGAAATGAAAGTCAACAAGAGTGGTACCGCGAAGGTGAACAGCCTGTCGTCTCTTGCAATATTGCAGGAGATGGCAGGCTTTTTTGATTTTCAAAATGGTGATGGGTTCATGATCACATATCATAAATGTAATGAACGGGAGCAGTAAAACGATAAAGCGCACAGAGAGCTGCGGGGTGGTGCGACGCAGCAGCTGGAATCGTTCGAATCTCGCCCGGGAACGGAGCTGTGGAAGCATGGAGACCGATGTCTCACCCCATTGTCCTTGCGGACGAATGGGCATGTGGTACACAGCAACGGCTAACCCCCGTTACAGGGTGTTTCTCCGGCTGTCGGTTGTACGTGTTGCATGTACGCAGAGACAACTGATATGCCCGGAGACGACGAGGTGGATGGTGCCTGGCGCAAGCCTGGACCATCAAGCAAGAGTGGTACCGCGGAGGGATAATAACCCGCCGTCTCTTAGATGAGATGGCGGGTTATTTGTGTTTGCTGCCGGCAGCAGGGTGGGCAATGGGAATCTATAATCACGGTTAAAAGAAATACGCACGGTGTGCAAGTCGACGTGCACACTGGCATGGATTGCGAAATGAATAAACATAGAAAACGGGAAATGAACGCCTCGTTCTGATCCCCAATAACGAATAATTATTCAAATTTGATGGAGGTTGATGGATATGACAACGAACAATAACAAACGCATGATAGAGATTTTTGATACAACACTGCGCGATGGAGAACAAGCACCGGGAGCGAGTCTGCAGCCTGAGCAAAAAATTGAACTGGCACATCAGTTGGCTTCTCTGGGCATTGACGTCATCGAGCCTGGATTCCCGATCTCAAGTCCAGGTGAGTTCGCGGCGGTTCAGGCGATTTCCAGACAACTGCAAAATGTAGAGATTTGCGGATTTACGCGTGCGGTCAAAGGGGATATAGATGCAGCCGTTCGAGCAACGGCTGACGCAGCACGCCGCCGAATTCACCTGTTTATCTCTTCTTCGGACATTCATATTGAGCATCAACTGCGCCGTCCGCGCAGTGAAGTGGTGGCTACCGCGCGGGAGATGGTCTCCTATGCACGTCAGTTCACGGATATTGTGGAATTCACCGCCATGGATGCGGCTCGTACGAAGATGGATGATCTGATCGAGATGGTTGAAGTGGCCATTGAAGCGGGAGCAAGTATTATCAACTTGCCAGATACAGTCGGGTACGCACTGCCGCATGAATATGGAGAGATGTTCCGTCAGGTACGTGAGGGTGCAAGGGGCGGGGACAAGGTTCGCTACAGCGCACACTGTCATAATGACTTGGGGCTTGCGGTTGCTAACAGTCTGGCTGCCATTGCCAACGGTGCTTCCCAGATTGAAGTAACCATTAACGGTGTGGGAGAACGGACGGGCAACTGTGCACTGGAGGAGCTGATTATGGCTCTGGAGACACGGGGAGACGTGATTGGCGCAACGACCAATATCAAACTGAACCAGATGTATGAGACATCCCGTCAGATTAGCCGTGCCATGCATTTCCCGATTGCCTACAACAAACCGGTGGTGGGACGCAATGCTTTCCAGCATGAGTCTGGTATTCATCAGGATGGTCTGCTCAAGAACCGGAGTACTTATGAGATTATGGACCCGGAAGCGCTGGGGATCCCACGCAGCATGATTATTCTGGGCAAACATTCCGGTCGTCACGCTTTGAAAGATCGGGTCCGCAAATATGGTTTTGAACCGGATGAGCAGCAGATGGAACAACTGTATGAGGTATTTAAAGAAACTGCCGATCAACAAAAAGTGGTCAGTGATGATCAGTTATTGCAGATGGTTAGCCAAACCATGAATATCCCTGCACAGGATTATGAGCTGGTTGAGTTGCAGGTCACCGCAGGCAGCATGACCGATCGAATGGCAGCAGTTCGTATTCGTACGAGCGCAGGGGAGCATTCCTATTCTGCGGTTGGTGGTGGTCCGGTAGATGCAACCATTCGTGCGATTGGCCAAAGTATTTCGGACGATATTACGTTTGTCGATATGGAGATGCACGCGCTGAGCGGAGGAGAGGCAGCGAGTGCGGAAGCTGCGGTTACCGTGGAGCGTGCAGGACGTGAATTCAGAGGGACAGCCACTCACAATGATATTGTCATGGCTGCGGGTCTGGCGTATGTCGCAGCTTGTAATGCTGCCGGATTGAAGGCAGAGTCTTCCGAGAGTGATGAACCTGTGCACGCATAATAGTACTTCAGCAAATCACATAAATTGGTGACCACAGGCAGACCAAAGGCAGGCCTTGAATACGAGGTCTGCTTTTGTCCTTTTATAGGAGATAAAAAGGGAATCGATGATTACGTTTGTCAAGATGTGAGTATAGTTATCCACATATCCAGTGCGAATTGTGGGTAACTGCACCAAAGTCAAACCAGTAATGTTTTCGAAAATAAAAAGCATTAGGGGATAGAATGTCTTCTATATATCCACAAAGTTGTGGATAATGTGTATAACTCGGTGGATAAATATGGTTTTTGTGCAAAATAAGCTATTCTACCGCCGTCTAATTAAATAGAGTCGATTGCTGGCTATCTTGCTTTTTTGTGGATAAATATGATGCTGCTGAGTGGAAAAATATTTTTCGGATTTCGAGTGGATTTGACAAATATGAAAACACCCTTGTCAAATCTCTCCCTTATAATCAACAAAAAAAGCTGACCCCATCTAGGAATCAGCTTTTACTGTAGTTACTTGTTCGGTATAAGAGTACAGTATGGATTAGATTGAAAAAGGTCATCTCCGCTGCTATTCCAGAGCTAATTCTTCCCACTCTTCGTAAGCCTTGGCAAGTTGAAGCTTGTGATCCTCCGCCGACTCTTGGAGTTCTTGCAGCTTCATATAATCCTGATATATTTCAGGCAGAGCCATCTGTGCCTCAAGCTCCGTAATCTCCGTTTCCAGCTTCGCAATCTGTTGTTCAAGAGCCTCCTGCTTACGCTGGCGGTTACGTTCTTCCCGCTTGGCCTGCTTGTCAGCTTCGAATGAGGCGGCACCGGATTTCTCGGTTACGGATAGGCTCGGGTCAGACTTGGCCGAGTTCTTGGAAGAGGCAAGGCGTGCTTCAGCAGCTTCACGCGCGATGTCTTCAAGCTCCTGTTTCTTCTCCACATAATCATCATAGTTGCCGAGGTAATGCTCTGTCCCGCCGGGATGCAGTTCGACAATACGCTCAGCCATTTTATTGAGGAAATACCGGTCATGCGAGATGAACAATAATGTGCCCTCATAGTCCATCAGCGCCGCTTCAAGCACTTCTTTGGCGAACAGGTCGAGATGGTTCGTAGGCTCATCCAGAATGAGCATATTGGCTTCCTTGAGCATGAGCTTGGAGAGAGAGACACGTGCCTTTTCTCCACCACTGAGGGATGAGATTTTTTTGAGCACATCATCTCCACTGAACAGGAAGTTGCCAAGCACCGTACGAATTCGCGCTTCTTCCATGCCGGGATAGGCACTCCACAGCTCTTCCAATACGGTATTGGAAGGGTTAAGACCTGTCTGCTCCTGATCATAATAGCCAATCTGCACTTTGGTTCCCCATTGGATCTCACCGCTTACGGGGCGTAAACTTCCAGTGAGGCATTTCAGCATGGTGGATTTTCCGATTCCGTTCGGCCCTATCAATGCAACCGTCTCCCCGCGTCTTAGATCAAAAGAGACATTGCGGAACAACGGGGAAGCCTCATCGTAGGCAACCGAAAGCTGATCCACACGGAGCACTTCCTTGCCAGACATAACAGCCGTTTCAAAAGAGAAGTGAGCTTTCTTCAGATCTCCCATTGGTTTGTCGAGCCGTTCCATCTTATCGAGTGCCTTGCGGCGGCTCTGCGCCCGTTTGGTCGTTGAAGCACGCACGATATTCTTCTGAACAAACTCCTCCATCTTGGAGATTTCATCCTGCTGTTTCTCATATTGCTTCATCTGGCTTTCATATTCAGCAGCTTTAAGTTCCATATACCGACTGTAATTGCCTGTATATTTTTTGGAGCGGTGCCGCTCGATCTCCACGATGGTTGTGACAAGCCGGTCAAGGAAATACCGGTCATGGGATACAACAAGCAGGGCACCTGAATAACCTCTCAGGTAATCTTCAAGCCACGTCAGAGTTGCGATGTCGAGATAGTTGGTAGGCTCGTCCAGCATGAGAAGGTCAGGGGCTTGAAGCAAAATGCGAGCAAGCGCAAGACGTGTCTTTTGCCCGCCGCTCAGCGTGGCAATTGGGGTGTTTGGTGAGAATTCACCGAACCCCATTCCGTGCAGAATACTGCGAATACGGGTTTCCATCTCATAACCGCCATGATCCTTGAACCAGTCAGAGCGTTTGGCATAACGCTCAAGCAGATCGGCATATTTTTTTTCATCTTCCATCTGAGCCGGGTCGGCAATATCCTGTTCCATTTGACGCAACTCCGCTTCTGCCTGGGTCAGATGGGCGAACACATTCATCATTTCTTCCCATATGGAGCGATCGGATTGCAGTCCGCTGTTCTGCGCGAGATAACCCAGCGTCGTTTCCTTGGATTTGAAAATCTGTCCGCCATCGTAGGACATTTCCCCAGCCACAATTTTGAGCAAAGTGGATTTCCCTGCGCCATTAACACCAACGAGGCCGATGCGCTCGCGTTCTAATATTTGTAAGTTCACGCCGTCCAGGATTGGATCGACACCAAAACGTTTGATAATTCCGGATACTTGCAGCAGCATAAAATTAAGTTCCTCCATGGTCCAGTTCTTGAATTGACAACTACATCCCAGTTTACATGAAATACAGAGCAAATGCACCGATTAGGAGTGCCTGGGGCGTGTAGTCTTTTTGGTCAATCAATGATAAACTGAAAGAAGGCATGTTAATACATGAGGATTTTGCAGAAAATGAATCATTTTAACGATTTCAACACGATGACAACTGTGCATAACATATAAATGGTTTTAATTGAGAGCTAGTTTACCTTCTCGATCAACAGGAGGTTATTCAAAGACATGCAGGATCATACGGAATTGAAAAGCCGCCTTCGTTCCAAGCTGAGACAGAGCCGGGATCTGATGGATGAAACCATGCGTCAGCAGGTGATGAATGAGATTAATGTGGTGACGAAGCGGGAGCTGGAGCGTCTTAGACAGGACAAATGGAAGCTGGGGAGCAAGCAGCTTGTGATATTCAGCTATTTGTCTTACGGAAGCGAAGCATCCACAGCCTTTTTATTTGAAGAGGGCTGGAGGCATGGAGATGTGATGCTCGCACCGAAAGTGCAAGCGAATCCGGCTCGAATGGAATTGCGGCGTGTCGTGGGTGCACAGGATATTCAACCGGGAATATGGGGGATACCTGAACCCAGGGATTCCTGTGAAGTGCTGCAACCTAATCGCTGGCCTGATATTGACCTTGTCATAGTACCAGGGCTGGGATATGACCTACATGGAGGGCGCATTGGATACGGCGGCGGTTATTATGATCGTTTTGCCGAGACACTTTCAGCAAAGTGCACGATGACGGACAAAAGACCACGTATGGCTGCATTTGTATTGCCTGGCCAGCTGCAGGACGAAATTCCGATGGACCCGCTTGATCTGCGGCTTGATCTGTTGATAACAACCGAAGGTATATTACATATCGAATAAAGGGTTGTGATGTGATTGAATTTAGAAGCGAATAACGACCAGGCTTCCAGCAGGAAACTGACTCATTTTAATGAACAGGGACGAGCTCGAATGGTTGATATTTCGGGTAAGGAAAGTACCGTACGTACAGCCGTGGCGGTATCCAAAGTGACGATGAATCCGGCTACGCTTGAAGCGATTCGGGAGGGCCGCATCGGCAAAGGTGACGTTCTGGCTGTGGCTCAGATTGCGGGTATTCAGGGCGCGAAGAAAACATCAGACTGGATTCCGATGTGCCATCCATTGGCTTTGACGGGTGTGGATATCCGTTTTCATGACAACGGTGTCGATGAACTGCAGATAGAAGTTACGGTCAAAACCGAAGGGAAGACAGGTGTCGAGATGGAGGCGCTCACGGCGGCCTCGGCTGCGGCACTGACGATCTATGACATGTGTAAAGCCATGCAAAAAGATATGATTATTGGTCCAACCATGCTGAATTCCAAGAGTGGTGGCAAGAACGGCGATTTCAGCCGATAAAGGACATTTATTTTCATAAAGGAGAAGGGTGATCTTTATGGTGTGGAGAACAGCAATCCTGACAGCCAGCGACAAAGGGGCCCGCGGGGAACGTGAGGATACGAGTGCCCAAGTGATCCGGGAGCTTGTGGAAGAAGAACTGGGTGGGGAAATCGTGGAGTACCGCATCGTTCCGGATGAACCCGATGAGATTATCGCGGCTTTGATTGAGATGACAGATTATTTTCACGCTGATTTGGTATTGACCACAGGGGGTACGGAGCTTGCGATTCGTGATATTACTCCCGAAGCGACCCGACGGGTTATTGAACGGGAAGTTCCAGGCATGGCTGAAGCCATGAGATACAGTGTCATGGGCAAGAATCGTTCTGCGATGCTGTTCCGTGGCGTATGCGGCATTCGCGGACGTACATTGATTGTCAACCTGCCAGGTACACCGAAGGGTGTGCATGAGCATTTGGCTGCCATTATGGACCAACTTCCGGAAGCTCTGTTAATGGTTACAGGTCAGTTCAAGCAATAAGTGAGAAATGGCCTTAGTAGCAGGTGTGAAATCAAGCAGGAAAAAAGATTGGGTACCGAGGTCTTTTTGTGAAAAATGTGGGTTATGTAAGTGGTTACATCTATGGTATGATTGACATAATTCTGATAGTAGACAAGACATCTTTTGAGAATGCATAAAGAGTGCGCGATCCAAAAGCTTGAAGCTGGGAGGGATAACAATGGGATTTGGGGGCATTGGAACCACAGGAGTCATTTTGCTGGTCATCGTTGCTTTGCTTTTGTTCGGTCCGAACAAGCTGCCGGAACTGGGACGCGCTGTTGGGCGTACTTTCCGTGAATTCAAGGAAGGGGCCCGCGACATCATCTCGGATGACAATTCATCCAAGCGCAAAGAGCAGGAAAAAGCGAACCCGGTAGTGTCAGAAGCTGTACAGGTAGACAAGCCGGAGGATAAACGCCTGCCGGAATAATTGTGACGGCAATGAATGAGAACTCCCTTCCCGCTGGAAGGGTTTTGTATTTTAAAGCTGACAACCATGGAGGGCAGGAATGACGCAGCAGAATGAAGAAATGACCCTTACGGAACATTTAAGTGAGCTGCGCAAGCGGCTAATCTATGTGTTAAGCCTTTTTGTGTTGGGTCTGGTAGCAGGCTTTTTTGTAGCAGACCCGGTGTATCGCTACTTGACAAAGGCAGAGACGGCGCAAGGTTTTGTGCTCCATGCCTTCTCGTTCTGGGACGGGATCGGGATCTACATGAAGATTGCCGGTCTGTTCTCATTAATTATTACGCTGCCGTTTACCGTGTATCAGATTTGGAAGTTTGTTAGTCCAGGGCTGCGACCGATGGAGCGGAAAGCTACATTGCGTTATGTTCCTTATGTGCTTTTGTTGTTTCTGTTCGGTCTGGCGTTCTCCTATTATGTTGTGTTCCCGATGGCACTGGCCTTTACAACATCAATTACGGAGAAGATGGGGCTTGTGGAGACGTATGGAATGAAGCAGTACTTCAGCTTTTTGTTTGGCATTGTACTTCCGGTTTCCCTGTTGTTTGAGCTTCCACTAATCATTATGTTCCTGACAGGACTGCGAATATTGAATCCAATTCGGCTGCGAAAAATGCGCAGGATGGCTTATTTTGTCCTGATCTTCATTGCGGTTGTAGTTACACCGCCTGACTTTATATCCGATTTTCTCGTGATGATTCCCTTGCTTCTGTTATATGAGATCAGTGTGTTTCTGTCTGGCTTTGTGCATCGCAAACAGCTTGCAGCTGATGCAGAGGCTGAATCCCGTTACATCCGTGCCGAGGATAAGCAGAGTGCAGTATAACAAGAGAGGAATTTCATCCGCTTGTTGAAACTGTAATGATCTTGTATGATGCCCGTCCCGGGATAAGCCGATCGGCTCTTACCCGGGATATGAAGGGCTGTAGAGCGATAGCTTTTACAGCTTATAGTCAGACAGACGGGACAAGTAGGCATATTATGTTCAACAATGGATACAATGGAAAAGGGGCTGCCTGAAACGTTGCAGGAGGACCAATGGATTCTGTGGAACAAGTTATATGGTATTTATGACATTTGCTCAGGTAAATCGGGCGTTTTTTGGCTGGAGTGGTGTAAATACAACGTAAAATCTCGCAGGAATTCATGAAAAGGACTTGAAATCATGCTTCAAGTTGAAGTATCATAAAGTTGGTTGTTAGCACTGAACACTGTCGAGTGCTAATACATATGGCTACAACCTACAAAGCAACGTTATATAATTTCAAAAGGAGGCTATTTTTCATGATCAGACCTTTAGGTGAACGCGTATTGGTAGAACCACTGGAGCAAGAGCAAACTACTTCTTTCGGGATCGTACTGCCGGACTCCGCTAAAGAAAAACCGCAAGAGGGTAAAATTATTGCTGTTGGCGCCGGAGTATTGAAAGACGGAGTACGTGTAGCTCTGGAAGTGAAAGAAGGAGATCGCGTTATTTTCTCCAAATATGCCGGTACAGAAATCAAGTTCGAAGGTAAAGAATATTTGATTATGAAAGAAAGCGATATTCACGCGATTCTCGACTAATTCAAATTTAATCGGTTAACCGAACCATATAGCAACACCATTTTACACAATATTCTAGGGAGGTTTTCTTAACATGGCTAAAGACATTAAATTCAGTGAAGACGCTCGTCGTTCCATGCTTCGTGGTGTGGACGCATTGGCTAATGCAGTAAAAGTAACACTCGGTCCTAAAGGCCGTAACGTGGTTCTGGAGAAAAAATTCGGAAGCCCGCTGATCACGAATGACGGTGTAACGATTGCTAAAGAAATCGAACTGGAAGATGCATTCGAGAACATGGGTGCACAACTGGTTAAAGAAGTAGCAACCAAAACCAATGATGTTGCCGGTGACGGTACAACAACTGCAACTGTATTGGCTCAAGCGCTGATCACAGAAGGTTTGAAAAACGTAACTGCAGGCGCTAGCCCAATCGGTATCCGTAAAGGGATCGACAAAGCGGTTAAAGCGGCTGTAGCTGAACTGCAATCCATCTCCAAACCAGTTGAAACCAAACAATCCATTGCACAAGTTGCAGCAATCTCAGCAGCTGACGAAGAAGTAGGCGAACTGATCGCTGAAGCTATGGAAAAAGTGGGTAAAGACGGCGTTATCACGGTTGAAGAATCCAAAGGATTCGCTACAGAGCTGGAAGTGGTTGAAGGTATGCAATTCGACCGCGGTTACATCTCTCCATACATGATTACGGATACGGACAAAATGGAAGCTGTTTTGGACAACCCATACATCCTGATCACAGACAAAAAAATCTCCAGCACTCAGGACATTCTGCCATTGCTTGAAAAAATCGTTCAACAAGGCAAGCCGCTGGTATTGATCGCTGAAGATATCGAAGGCGAAGCACTGGCGATGCTGGTTGTGAACAAATTGCGTGGTACATTCAATGCTGTAGCTGTTAAAGCTCCAGGATTCGGTGACCGTCGTAAAGCAATGCTGCAAGACATCGCTGCCCTCACTGGTGGCCAATTGATCACGGAAGAACTGGGTCTGGACCTGAAATCCGCTGTTGTGGAACAACTGGGTACAGCTCGTCAAATCCGTGTAACGAAAGAAAACACAATCATCGTTGACGGTGCTGGCAACAAATCCGATATCGATGCACGTGTTAGCCAAATCCGTACACAACTGGAAGAAACAACTTCCGAGTTCGACAAAGAGAAACTGCAAGAGCGTCTGGCTAAATTGTCCGGCGGTGTAGCAGTAATCAAAGTTGGTGCGGCTACTGAAACAGAATTGAAAGAACGCAAACTTCGCATCGAAGATGCCCTGAACGCAACTCGCGCTGCGGTTGAAGAAGGTATCGTATCCGGTGGTGGTACAGCGCTCATGAACGTATACAACGCGGTTGCAGGCGTAGCCCTGTCCGGTGACGAGCAAACAGGCGTAAACATCGTCCTGCGCGCTTTGGAAGCACCAATCCGTACAATCGCAGCTAATGCTGGCGAAGAAGGTTCCGTAATCGTGGAACGTCTGAAAAAAGAACAAACAGGCGTGGGCTTCAACGCTGCGACTGGCGAGTGGGTTAACATGATCGAAGCAGGTATCGTTGACCCTGCGAAAGTAACACGTTATGCATTGCAAAACGCTGCTTCTGTAGCGGCAATGTTCCTGACTACCGAAGCGGTTATCGCTGACAAACCAGAACCTGCAGGTGCTGGTGGCGGAATGCCTGACATGGGCGGTATGGGTGGAATGGGCGGCATGATGTAATAAAGGTGTAAAAACCTTTGTAATGCCGATAGATGAAAGGCTCCCGGAAGGGAGCCTTTTTTTATATATTTAGAGTAGGGTGCTTTGAATTATGTTTTGACACTGAATCGATACCTGTTAGCTTACTTCTTCGTATGTACAATGATACATATATATGATTATATGGAATTTGATTGGGGAGGAAATGAATTGAGAAAGAGTACAAAGTGGACGTTGTGGATTCTCGGCTTGATGGTAGGTGCAATTTTTATTAATTTTTACATGAACCTATATAGTTTCGCTTATGCTTTGATTACCGTGCTTTTATTGGTATTCATGGGGTGGGGATTCTTGGCAAAGTTAAAGAACGACGTTCGTCAGCATGAAGATCACCATAGAAGAGAGCATCAATCTGCGATCGATGACATTGATCGATACACGAGGTAGTAATAAATAAATATACCATACATAGTGTTTGTTAACAGGCAGACTACCATTAGCAGTTTCATACCACGCGTTAAGTCGTTCCTCAATGGAACGACTTGTTTGCACATTCGGAACCTATTTAACTGCTTTTATTCCAAAAGTAGAAATATCGTCTTGGATGCTGAAACGATATTCAAATTCATTTCGAACAGTCGCCCCATCAAATGCACTCTGACTTACATCGCGATCTAATAAGCCGATATCCTGAATCACGTCTTGGGCATCATTATATGTGTACTCGTTATTGGTTGTCAGAATAAGTGTAGCGATCGCAGTTAATAGGTTACCACCGGTTTGTTTACTGACATCACCAGACTCGTATAACATGACTTCCTGAACTTTTTGCTCTGAATTTAACACACCAACCATACGTAAATTGTCTTTGAAGATATACTCAAAGGTTTTTGTGCCATGTTCTGAGGCCTCTTTCACGTTCAAGACGGTTATACTCAGACCATTTAATCGGTATTTGCCTACGATTGAATTGAATTTGTTTTTGAACGCATCGGTAGTCATATTCAAAACAGAGAGACCGCTCTGGTCTAGGTCATCATTGTTATTTTCAACTGTAGTATTCACTTTGTTCGTAGTCGAAGCCAACATACCATACATTCCTATAGAAGCAATTGCAAAACACATCGCCGTTAGCATAACGTGCTTTATCGTTATCCGGTTATGCTTTCTTATGGATAAGATCATCAAAAGAAGAAAAACGAAGAAAACAATAAAGCCTAGTGTGAATAGTATTGTGAACAATGGTTGCAAAATCTCACCTCGTAATACATTCTTATTATGTATTCTCATTATAATGTTGCTATGGGAAACTTTAAACCTATACTCTTCACTTCAAAAAAAGCACTGCTGGCATACGGCCAGCTAATCAGGTACCCATACACCGGACACTTAGAAAAAGAAGTGTTTAGTGTATGGGTACCTTTGTAGTTGCCTTCGGTTCGTTATTACCTCAATCTCTGTTTAATCAGGCATGATCCAGACGATTTCGGCAATACGTACTAAGAATTTTTTGTTTCTTTCCTCCAGTACAACATGATCATGCTTAACAGCGACGACGCATCCATCAAGTCTGCCGCGAGTTGTTTCCAGGATAACCACTTTTCCCACCAGGGCCATCAGACTCTCGACTACGCAATGATCTACTGGGTGAACCACAATATTATGAGGCATGTGGTGCATTTGCTGCATATAAGGCGAGTTAGCCATATGATGCATCATTGGATAATTATTCAAAGTAAAACCTCCCAAATCATTTATAGGGCATTCTATGCAATGGCCCACCCAAACGACTGGGCGTTTGACCAGAAATCTGTTCATTTGGTAAATCTTTATGAGGCAGAACACATGTCAATAGGTCATCTTGTAAGATTATTTCTTCCATTTATTTTACAAATGATGCGATACGTTCTCACAATCAGTCTGCCGGAGCTGTTGAATTTTTGATGTTCTTTTCATCTCCATTTCAGATTCCATTAAGGTAGCAGGGGTAAGATAAGTCTTGTAAACCCCTTCTCGTGTTAAATAGATGTGTGACTAGCCCCGTCGGATCCTCCGGCGGGGTACTTTTTTTCTCATTTCAGCGGTTGATGGTATGATAGATGAATACATAAATGCTAATAACGGAGGGATGGTTCGTGGACTCCAGTCTGCATCCGATGTTCAGACCCATTCAAATGAATGGGACAGGTAGGCACACGTATTACATGGAGCAAATACCTTCTGCATCCCTGATGGCTCATGTAGCTTGTTATTGGGAATCCGGTTTGATTCTACAGTCTTCGAAGAAACCTGATATGGATGGAGGTATCGTTCAGCCTGATATGTCTGTGCCTGCCCGGGTATTGCCGGATGGCTGCACGGACATGCTGATTACATACGACTCGGTCGGTTCGTTGCATTCTTATGGTTACTGTGGCAACTATACGCATCCGTTTGCTGTACCAGGGCCGTCTGATGCGCCTGCTTCTGCCGATTACACATTTGGGGTGCGCTTTTTCCCAGGTGGAGCATATGTTTTTCACGGTTTGCCGTTGGAGGAATTTACGGATAGACGAATTCCACTTCATGAATGTTGGCCAGTCGAGCTGAGTGAGCTTCAGGAGCGGATGGCTGGAACGAAAAGCTTTAAAGAACGAGTACAGGTGATGAATACCTATCTGAGTCCGCTATCCTTGCAACCCAATACATATGAGCATGATTTGATGAAAAACGTGCTTCACCGCATTTTTAAGGATGGGGGCCGTATGAGCGTCAGAGAGCTGGCGATGCGAGAGGTTGTCAGTGAACGCCAGCTGCATCGGAAGTTTGCTGAATGGATTGGAGTCAGTCCAAAGCGATTCAGCGAGGTCGTTCGTTTTCACCGTGTCCTGGGCAGTATTCATCAGGGGCATACGGCAGATGGGGTAGCACTGGCCCTGAATCATGGTTTCTTTGACCAAGCCCATCTGATTCGTCAATTTCGTAAGTTCTATGGAGAAACCCCGCTCACTGCTGCCAAAGAACATCAACGAATGTTGTCCGATTTGTACAATAACCCGGTTGTCCCTCTCGTTTATACTGAATGGTGAGAATGAATAGTAAAGGAGATATCATATATGAATGGAACATTGCAAATCAGAGATCATCTGTTAAGTGAATTGGAGACGGGCGTGCGTACGGGGGCTAGCCTGATCCGCTTGATTCGTCCGGAGGATTGGGCTTACCGCCCACAGGACAATATGCGTTCACTGGTGGAACTGGTCCATCATTTTATTCAGATTACGGCATCGGACCTTGCGATTATGCAGGAGGAAGGCGAAGCAGAGGTAGGCGTGGTGGAGAATAGTCTGTCAGGGATCGAAGATATTGAAAAGCTGGAGTCAACTCTCTGGGCCAATTTGGAAGCCTACAAAGCGTATATCCTTTCATTAAGCGAAGAAGATCTGCTGAACCGCTCAACTAAAGCATTCTATATGGAGCATGGTCATTTGCAAGTCCAATGGCAAATAGAAACGCTAACGCATGTATTCCATCACCGTTCACAGCTTTATAATTATCTCAAACAGCAGGGACATGAGTTGAACTTTTTTATGCTTTATGCGTAAGAATCTTAGAAAATGAGTTTGTGTGTCATTGGCTCCGCCGGATGATCTGGTGGGGCTTTTTGATTTGTAAATCTAGCACCTCTATCAAAATGTACGTTATCACACGGTCACTTCACCGTTACATTCATAGATTTCATACATAGAATACGGTATCCAAGCCGAAAGGAGGTGATTTCCATGGCCATCCTTTTACCGCAACAATTTTATGCCTTAGCGGCTAGTGTGGGTAAATCGTATTATGAAAACCTTGCTGGAGGCACGAATGCCAGCATCACAGTGAACAATTTTGGTCCTTTTCCGGTAGACCTGGTTGTAACTCGTGTTAACGCTCCAGTGATCACGTATATGATCCCTACTGGCAACAGCCTTACGTTGTCTGTTGACTTGCTGCTCGTAGCTGCACTGCTGACTACTCCCGCAGGTGCTTCAACAGGCACGATTCAGATCGCAACATCTGATTTCTAATGAAATCAGGGAGCTTTGAGAACCTCTGTCGGACATGTTGTCCGCAGAGGTTTTTTTCTTTTTATTGCTGCATTATATCGATTCAACCAAGAAGCAGTCTCTGAAATTTGTATGTGCAACTCCAGTGATATAATAGGTTTAGATCATATTTTTGTTTACACAGGCTGCAATTCGATTATTTATATTAGGAATGGTACGCAGACTGATGTTGTGAAACAGGAGGTTATTGGATTATGGATAGAACAAATGAAACCGATAGAATGGAAAGAACAACGTTTCTTGAAACGGAGCGGCTTGTATTCTCGATTTGGAATGAAGAAGACCGTGCCCTGGCATTTGCTCTATGGGGAGATCATGAGGTAACGAAGTGGATCAGCAGCAAGGGATTTTTGAGTGAGGATGAAGTAGAAGCTCGGCTGACGCAAGAAATAAAAAGGCAGGAGGAAGCGGAGGTGCAATACTGGCCTCTCTTTGAGAAGGAATCGGGAGTGTTTGTGGGTTGCTGTGGCTTACGCCCGTATTCTCCGGAAGAAAACATATATGAACTGGGATTTCATCTTACCAGAGACTACTGGGGCAAGGGTTATGCGATGGAGGCTGCACGGGCGGTGATTGATTATGCATTTGAAGAATTGAAGGTTAAAGCGCTGTTTGCCGGGCATCATCCGGACAATGAGGCATCCCGTCACATGCTGTCCAAGCTGGGCTTTGAATATGTAGGCGACGAGCGCTATGAACCGACAGGGTTGATGCATCCGTCCTATTTGCTGAAAAGGGAGTAGAATCCTTTACACATTCAGGCCAGCTCAAAGTCTTTAAATGTATAGCCTGAATGGATGGATAGAAGCGGTGACCGTAATTATTTGGTAAATGGGTTTTCATCGTTTTTTTATTTCATTTTCAGCTTCTATTAAGGTAGCAGAGGTAAGATTATTCTTGTAAACCCCTTCTCGTGTTAGATAGATGTGTGACTGACCTCGCCGGACGCCGGTGAGGTATTTTTTTGTTTTATTTTATAAAAAATACATAAAACAAACACAAACAAAAACAAATTAATATATATATCTGTGTATTATTGACTTATAAAGATAAACAAAGGTATAATGAATGTGAAAAAAGGAACTTACTATGTACGTGACAGCCATTCTATTTTTAACCTAAGGAGAGAATGATGATGAACGTGACCCTTACCAATGAAACTACGCAGGCTGCTGGATTCCATATCCCATTTGTCCGTGAGATGGCGGAGATTACTCAACATATGTGGAAAAATGGATGGGATGAGCGCAATGGCGGCAATGTCAGCTATTTGCTGGAGGAAGAGGACGTCGCCCAATATATTGATATCAACCATGTGATCCGCAAGATCAAACCTGCCTTTTCGATGCAGGAGCTGGCAGGCAAGTATGTTATCGTGACCGCTTCGGGCAAATATTTCAAAAATGTGCTGGCTGATCCGGAGAGCAATCTGGGATTGCTGCGTGTCTCGAAGGATGGACAGGAGCTTGAGGTGCTGTGGGGTCTGAAGTCGGGAGCGAGCCCGACGAGTGAATTGCCTACGCATTTTATGAGTCATATCGAACGTTTGAAAGTGGACCCGAACCATCGGGTTGTCATGCATAACCATGCGACTCACGTGCTGGCGATGACCTTTATCCATGAGTTGGATGAAATGAAATTTACAAAGACGCTGTGGCAGATGTGTACGGAATGCGTTGTTGTATTTCCTGACGGCGTTGGTATTATTCCGTGGATGGTGCCTGGATCGAATGAAATCGGACGAAAAACGGCTGAAAAAATGAAGGAATACCACGCGGTTATCTGGCCGCAGCATGGGATTTTTGGAACAGGTACAACGATTGATGAAGCCTTTGGTCTTATAGAGACCATTGAGAAGGCGGCCCAGGTGTATATGCTGGTTGCAGATCATGAGATCAGACAGCGAATTACGGATCAGCAGCTAGCTACATTAGCTCAGGCTTTCGGTGTCACTCCACGTCCTGGTATATTGGGCACGGAGGTTTAACGAATCGAGATCGTATAAAAGAATGAGTTCCAACACAGCCTAATATGAATGGTCTTTGGTTTATTAAACCGAAGGCCATTTCCTTTTTTTCGGCGAACAAACGCCGTTTTGGTTCAAAAAAGTTCAAAAATCTAATAAAGTGCGGCTTTGTTATCGATTATTGAATCGTAGAATGAATTATCACACGCTGGCGAAATTCAGGTGAAATGACGTATTGTCAATGCCTCAGCGATTTTGCATAATAACAATGCTTCACAGATGATTGATGGAAGGAAGTTATGATCATGCTTGGCAAAATGAAGAGAATCTTAATAGGCAAGCCTATGAAATCGGCTGAATTGGATGCAGAAAAATTGGGGAAATGGAAGGCACTCGCCATCCTGTCCTCCGATGCCCTATCGTCCGTTGCCTACGGTACGGAGCAGATCTTACTGGTGCTCATTGCGGCCGGAGTCGCGGCCTTGTGGTACTCTGTTCCAATCTCCATCGCCGTGTTGGGATTACTCGTCATTTTAATTTTTTCCTACCGCCAGACGATTTTTGCTTATCCAACAGGAGGCGGCGCGTATATCGTTGCCAAGGATAATCTCGGTACGGCTCCGAGCCTGATTGCCGGAGGATCTTTGCTGGTCGATTATATTCTGACGGTTGCGGTAAGTTCGTCTGCAGGGACCGATGCGATTACATCTGCTTTTCCGATTCTTCATGATTACAGCATAATCATTGCATTGATCATGATTGTGTTTCTGACGATTATGAATTTGCGGGGAGTGACGGAATCTGCTTCCGTGCTGGCGATCCCCATATATCTGTTTATCTTTTCCATTGCGATTCTGATTATATCCGGGGGCATCAAATTTCTCGCTGGTGGCATGGAAGCTGCGGCCCCTGAATTCGGAACGACGATGTCTCATGTGAGTCTGTTTCTGTTGCTGAAGGCATTCAGCTCGGGATGTTCCGCCTTGACCGGAGTTGAGGCAGTGAGTAACGCGATTCCGAACTTTAAGCAGCCTGCCGAGAAAAATGCAGCAGGAACCTTGATGCTGATGGGATGTATACTAGGAGCCATGTTTATCGGTATCACGTTACTTGCTTATGTTTACGGGGTAAAGCCTGATCCCAAAGCCACAGTCATTTCCCAGATTGCCGAAGCCACGTTTGGCAGGGGTACAATGTATTTTATTATTCAGGGTGTAACGGCACTGATCCTGTTTCTGGCAGCCAATACGGCGTATTCCGCTTTTCCGCTGCTGTCCTTTATGATGGCAAAGGATAAATATATGCCGCATATGTTTATGGTTAGAGGAGACCGCCTCGGCTTCTCGAACGGTATTATTTTTCTCAGTGTAATGTCCGCCTTGCTGGTTGTCGGATTCAAAGGAAACACAGAAAGCCTGATACCGCTCTACGCAGTGGGTGTGTTCATTCCATTCACGCTGTCGCAGCTGGGCATGATGATTCGCTGGATCAAAGTCAAACCGTCCGGCTGGGGCGTGAAGCTGCTCGTCAATACAATTGGTATGCTGACCACTTTGTCGATTACATTGATTTTTATTTTCACCAAGTTCACGCAAACATGGGTTATCTTTATTTTCCTGCCGCTCGTCGTCTATGTATTCATGCGCATTCACCGTCATTATTGCAACATCGCAGATGAATTGCGAATTGATATCAAGCTGGAGAAACCGGTGAGAAAGGGCAATACCATCGTTATTCCGGTGGCTGGCATTACACGAGTCGTGATGAACACGATCAGTTACGCGCAGACGATGTCTGACCAGGTGGTTGCCTTGTATATCGGGTTTGATGATGAAGCGATTCGGAAAATGGAGCAGAAGTGGGAGGAGTGGAATCCTGGCGTTCGTCTGGTTGTGATTAAATCGAGATACCGCAGCATTATGGGGCCGCTCAAGAAATTCATTGATACCGTGGAATGGAAAACCGCCGAGACGGACCATATCACCATTCTGATTCCACAGTTCATCACCAAGCATTGGTGGCAAAATGTACTGCATAACCAGACCAGCTTCATGATTCGTGCCTATCTGATCAACTATAAAGATGTGATTGTGACGACTGTGCCGTATCATCTCAATCGTTAAAAGGCTTCATCTACAATAGGCAATGGCATGAGAAAAGTATGTGATTTGCTTACTATCCATCCATTTTATTATAAAATTTAAACTGAACATTTTGCGTTAACATTAAATATCCAGTTTTATGTAAAATTTATTGAGTTTATATCAAATTTTTGTTCATCTTCTCTTTACAGACAAAACCGCAGGAACATTCCCGAATCAAGGGAGTCCTTGCGGTTTTTTGCTGTTCACTGACCCTGGTTTGAAGTCTATTTAATGTCCTTTGTTTGGTAAAGCCACTTGTCCACGATTAACGCTGCGTTGATTCAGAACGGATGCTGCTGTGACAGTTGGCTTTTACACTAGATAATGTGGGTGATGAGTTCACACACCGAATGCGTAGATCAAGGGGGAAGAAAATCCGATGAGTGAGCTTGACAACCGGATCGGCTTGCCTGCTGCCAGACGGCGCGTATCCAATACGAGTCAGCGCCGGACAGCTTCGCTGCGTGTGCAGCGGATGCGGGAAAACATGCTGGCCTATGGTTTCCTGGCACCATCGCTGCTTTTATTCGCAGTGTTCCTGTTTTATCCGATGTTTAAATCGGTGTACCTGAGTATGCATTCCACGGACCCTACCGGACAGATTGCAGCTTATGTGGGGCTGGACAATTTTAAGGCGGTATTCCAGTCCGGATTGTTCCTGCAGGGGATGAAAGTAACGCTGTTGTTCGTCCTGTTTACCGTGCCAACGGGCATGCTCGCTGCTCTGATTCTGGCGGCACTAACCCACAACCGATTCAAGGGGATGCGCGTGTTTCAGTTTGTATTCTCTCTGCCTGTGGTGTTATCTGTTGGTTCTTCGGCGGTCATCTGGAAGTTTCTGTTCCATCCGACCTTGGGCATGCTGAATTATTTATTAGGAAAAGTCGGAATTGACCCGATTCCCTGGCTGACCAGCCCGGATTGGGCGTTAATATCGATTTCCATCATGACGATTTGGATGAATCTCGGATTCAATTATATTATTTTGTCCAGTGGATTACAGGGCATCCCGGAAGAAATTTATGAGAGTGCAAAGATTGATGGCGCAGGTCCTTTGCTTACTTTTCGCAAAATCTCGATGCCGTTGCTGTCACCAACCCTGTTTTTCGTCACCGTAGTATCGATCATTGGTGCGTTCCAATCATTTGGTCAGATCAACATTCTAACCCGGGGCGGCCCGATGGACAGTACCAATGTATTCGTCTATTCCATCTATCAGGAAGCATTCGTTAATTTCCGATTCGGGACGGGCAGTGCGCAGGCACTTATCCTGTTCGCGGTCATTATGCTGCTGACCCTGATTCAGTTCAAATGGGTGGAAAGGAAAGTGCATTACCAATGAGAACACCATGGACGAAAACATTGCTGTATGTGTTGCTTACAATCTGTGCGGCGCTTGTGCTGTATCCGGTGCTGTACACCTTTTTCATGGCCGTGATGACGCCGGAGGATGCCAGTGCGTATCCGCCGCACATCATACCGCGGTCCATAGACCTGTCCAATTTCGCTGAAGTATTCGATATCGTCCCGATTGGTTCATTTATCGGTAATACGTTCCTCGTTGCAGGACTGACGATGTTAGGTCAGCTTGTTACGGCGAGTATGGCGGCCTATGCATTCGCGAAAATGGAGTTTAAGGGCAAAAACGTCATCTTCAGCATGTTTGTGGCCACGATGATGATTCCTTGGGAAGTCACCATGATCCCAAACTACCTGACGGTGCGCAGTTGGGGCTGGCTTGATACGTATCAAGGGCTGACCATACCGTTCCTGGCAACGGCGTTTGGTACATTCCTGCTGAGACAATTTTTCATGCAGCTTCCGAAAGAGTTGTTTGAAGCAGCGAAGATCGATGGCTGCGGACACATCCGCTACTTCGTATCCCATGTTCTGCCACTGTCCCGTCCGGCACTTGGAACACTGGCGATCTATTCTTTCCTGAGTATGTACAACTCATATCTGTGGCCATTGCTCGTCACGAATACGCCAGAGATGAGGACTGTACAAATCGGAATCTCGATGCTGGAGTTCCAAGAATCCACCGCATGGAATCTGGTGTTTGCTGGTACGGCTATGGTGATTCTGCCATCGCTGCTGCTTCTGGTTTTCGGTTTGAAACAGCTTGTCCGCGGTATGGCCGCAGGCGCGCTGAAGGGATAGTAGGAGTAAGGTTTGTTTTAAGGATTTAAAAGGTTGGCGGTTTGGATACCAGGAGCGAATAAACAAGGCTCACTCTTGAAATAAGATGTTGAGAAGATATACCACGGTAGTAGTGGAGGGGACGAAATCGATTCTGAAGAAGCGAAGCGTTCGCCTTTATCTCCGGATTTTCCCCTTTGAAGGGGAATGAAAAAAAATCCGGAGATAACAGCGATCGAAAGAACGATTCGTAACTGTAACGGCAACTCCGTGTCATCTCCAAGATTTTATTTTGAAGTGAGCCCCAAAAAAAGGAGAGCGATTATGATCGGGTTTCGTTTGAAAAAAAGAGGTACATTTGCACTGATGCTGGCTGCACTGATGTTGGTACTGGCCGCTTGCGGCGGAAAAACCGAAACGACAAGCACAACGGGCGGAGCGCAGGCAGATGCCGCAGCTGCTGAACCGGTACAACTGACATGGTGGCATTCGATGTCGGGCGCAGGGGAGAAAGCCATTAACCAACTCGCTTCCGATTTCAACGCAAGTCACCCGGACATTCAGGTAAAGCCAATCTATCAGGGGAAATACGATGAGAGCCTGAACAAACTCAAAGCTTCCATGGGCTCGGACAGCGGCCCGGACATTATCCAGGTATATGAGATTGGCAGCAAGTTCATGATCGACTCGGGCATGATTACGCCAGTACAGCAATTTATTGATAAAGACAAGTTTGACCTGTCCCAACTGGAGCCAAACATCATCCGTTATTACACCATTGACGGTAAATTGAACGCAATGCCTTTTAACACGTCGAACCCGATTTTGTACTATAACAAGGACATGTTCAAAGCAGCCGGTTTGGACCCGGAGAACCCACCTAAGACATACGAGGAATTTGAGCAAGCAGCCAAAGCACTGGCAAAAGACGGTAAACCCGGCGCATCCATGGCGATCTATGGCTGGTTTATGGAACAATTCTTTGCGAACCAGAATGCAGATTATGTAAACAATGGTAACGGTAGAACCGGCGCAGCGACTGAATCCTTGCTGAACTCCGAAGCTGGCGTGAAGACTTTAACATGGTGGAAAAAGATGATGGACGAGAAGACCGTCTCTAATCTGGGACGTAGCACAGACGATACGACCGCTGCATTTACTGCGCAACAAATCGGCATGACGCTGGATTCTACCGCAGGATTGCGCAAAATTGTAGAGGGTGCTGGTGGCAAGTTTGAGCTGGGAACAGGCTTCCTGCCTCGTCCTGCTGATGCCAAAGAAGGTGGCGTCGTGGTTGGTGGCGCAAGCTTGTATATCATGAACAACAAATCCGAAGCTCAACAGCAAGCCGCTTGGGAATTCATCAAGTATCTGGCAACACCTGCGGTACAAGCCAACTGGAGTGTTGCGACAGGATACTTCCCTATTACGACAGCAGCCTACGATGAGCAAGTATTAAAGGATAATATGGCGAAGTACCCGCAATTCCAGACAGCAGTCGACCAATTGCACGCTTCCGCGGATTCGACAGCAACATCCGGGGCCGTTATGGGTGTATTCCCCGAAGCCCGTCAAATTGTCGAAGGAGCGATCGAGACGGTTCTGAATGGACAAGGAACTCCACAAGACGCATTGGATGCAGCAGCGAAGCAAATTACAGACAAGATTGCACAGTATAACAGCACGGTGAAGAAGTAACTTATTGCTTGAAAGAGGATAAACTTCAAGCTGGGTTTAGCAAAATTGAAATGTATAGCTTAACTTAGGGTGTTATAACGAAGTGAGACGTATGCGATGGTCAATCCTGACTGTCGCATCGTTTTGCTGTGAAAAGATCTAAGACCAGAATCGCTTAAAGGCGAATTGTAGATAGGGATATCTATCTATAAATGTCGAATACAGAGATTTTAATCTTTTATATGTTAGTTAAAGTTACTCAATATAGGCTGTTATACACAGATTTTTGACTTGAAAGTGATGGGGGTGACATTAGATAGTTGTTATGTACTACTTTTTTACGTGTTTTTTATTTTACTTATATTCTTTTGTCATGTATATGTTCTATTTTATATCATATGAAAAGAATATTGTTTACACGTAATAAAACTTCAGTTATCTTATACTTGAACTAATGTCCAAGCTTCATGAACAAATGATTACGAATTTAAAACATGGAGGTAGGTAAAAGATGCATGTTCTGCAAATGAAGAGGTGGCTCAGGTTGTTCCTGGCTATGGTCCTGCTCATCACAGGTGCCATTCCGGCTGGATTGTTCAGCAGTAAGGCAGCCGCCGCGGATGAGCCGTTAACGGTTGCTCAGGCAATTGCTCGCAGCAATGATGGATTACCGGCGACGGTAGAAGGGTACGTGATCGGATATTTTAACAATAATTCCAAAAACCAACTTCAATCCTCACCCCCGTTCAGTGGAGGAAGTAACTTTGGATTTGCGGACAATCCAGGTGAAACAGACTTAAATAAGATCATGTCTGTTCAAATCCCTAGTGCTACTTCAATACGAAATACGTTTGGATTGGATAGTAACCCCGATCTTCTTGGCAAGAAAGTTAGGGTAACGAATGGAACACTAGCTTCCTATCTCGCTCTGCCTGGCCTCAAATATGACTCCACTTCAACAACCTTCCAACTAATCGATGAGACTCCTGTAACCAAAGTGGCAAATGTAACAGCCAATCCTACTTCAGGCGCAGTTCCAACAGGGACCAAGGTGGCCTTGGAAACAACTACTGTCGGTGCAACTGTATACTACAAGCAGAATACGGACGCTGATTATCTTCCTTACACCGTGCCCATCACGGTAAATGAGGCAACGCACATTGAAACCTACGCGGCTAAAGAGGGGATAGACAATAGTGATGTTACAAGTTTCGATTACACCCTCGTCGACACAACTCCTATTCCAATCTCTGAGGCAAGAAAAGCAACAGAAAACAGCACCGTTACCGTTCAAGGTATTGTAACCTACAGTGAATTATCGGGAAGTGTATCGAATCTATATATTCAGGATAACGATGCCGGGATCGTTGTGCGCGGCAATGCTTCTGGTGTGGAAGCAGGAGACAAGATTGAAGCATACGGCCCAATTACGATCTACAACGGCCTCGTCCAGGTTGAAGCAAGCAAATCCGGATTTCAGGGTGGCTATATTCGGACTGTCGAAAAGTCACAGGACATACCTTCACCTGTACCGCTTAATTCATCCCATTTTGCTCCAGGTACGGGAGGAAACAAGGGTACCGGAGGGCAGTATGAAGGGATGCTTGTCGAAGTAAACAATATTCAAGTGACAAAAAGCAACAAGCCCACTTACACTGCGACAGATGAACAAGGCGGGGAAATGCTGATCTATGCCAAGAACAGCCCGTCTGCTCTCTCCGTTGGCAAATCGTATCATAAAGTGACAGGGGTCTTGACTTACCATTCCACTTACGGTCTGGAATTGATTCCTCGAACGGCGTCGGATATTCTGGAGGATCTGCTCTCTGTGACAGCGAGCACACCTTCGGGTGGCATTGTAAAAGGTACGGAAGTTACGTTGTCTTCTTCGTATGAGGGTGCCCAAATTTTTTATACACTAGATGGTTCTGAACCAACCGTGAATTCGACGGAATACACACAGCCTATTACGATCAATGAAGATCAAATCATTAAAGCTGTTGCCACAGCTGATAGCAGAGTAAGCGCCATTTTTTCTTTTGAGTATACTGCGGTGGATCGAGTGGATGGTGTACGTATTCACGAAATTCAGGGGGCAGGCCATTATTCCATTTATGACGGACTGAGAGTACAGAATGTAGAAGGGATTGTTACATCTCTAGTTAACGCAGATTCATTCTATATGCAATCCATTCCTGGTCAGGAAGATGGAGATCCGGCAACTTCTGAGGGGATTTTAATCTATAAGAAAGATCATGGAATGAAAGTTCAGCATCAAGTAAAGGTTTCGGGTCAAGTCAAAGAGTATGCAGCAAATGTAACAGACCTGCCAACCACTGAAATTGTTGCTTCTGATATTACTTTGGAACAACCTAATGTTGAATTGCCACAACCCGTAATCATTGGAAAAGGTGGTCGCGTAATTCCGAATGTCATTGATTCGGATGGATTGAGCGAATTCAACCCGGACGTGGATGCCATTGATTTCTATGAAAGTCTGGAAGGCATGCGTATTCAGTTAGATAATGCTACTATTCTTGGACCTTATTCCTACAATCCTGGATTAGCAGTGACGGTAGACAACGAACCTAATAATCCATTGAAGACTCCGGCAGGAGGGTTAATCTTACGTGGAGACGGAGCGGGAGAGTTTGAAAGTTCTCTAAATCCTCAACGCTTGTTCATTAATAAAAAACCTTCTCAAGCTGTGACCACGGGTGATAAATTTACAGGTCCTATTAATGGTGTGCTTTCTTATTCGAGTAGTAATTATAAGGTCACGTTGGAAGGTGACTTGCCGCCGGTTACGTCCAGTGGTTTACAACAGGCAACAACCTCAATTGAACCGCAACAAGACAAGCTGACCATTGCGACGTTCAACGTAGAGAACTTCAGTAAAAAGGATGCAGCACGTGGAAATAAAATCGGCAAGATTATCGTTAACAATCTAAAAAGCCCTGATATTATAGGGATCATGGAAGTTCAGGATAACGATGGCGATACAAATAGCGGAAACACAGATGCGAGTGAAAGCTTCAAAACGCTTCTGGATGCAATTAAAAGTAATAATGGGCCAAGCTATCAGTATACCGATATTGCGCCGCTAAATAATATGGATGGTGGAGCAACCGGAGGCAATATTCGTGTAGGTTTCCTGTACAATCCGGAGCGGGTATCCTTAAAAGCAGGTACCAAAGGCGATGCAACAACAGCACTGGCCCTTGATGCAAGTGGAGATCTGTCTCTGAATCCAGGGCGAATTAAACCGAATAATGCTGCATTTGAAACTTCAAGAAAACCGCTCGCGGCAGAGTTTGATTTTAATGGTGAACGTGTAGTTGTTATCGCTAACCATTTTAACTCCAAGCTTGGAGATTTAGCCCCAATTGGCAATGTCCAGCCTGCAACCCGCAGTAGTGAAGTTCGGCGTGCGCAGCAAGCGACAATCGTCAATGAATTTGTAACTGAATTAATCGAAAAAGACCCTGGGGTAAATGTCGCTGTGCTTGGAGACTTCAATGACTTCCAGTTCTCCAGAACATTGAACATTGTTGAAGGCAATGAGCTGGACAATCTGGTAAACAAACTGCCAGAGAACAAACGTTATTCTTACATCTATGACGGAAACTCTCAGACACTGGATCACATTCTGGTGAGTAAAAATTTGTCCCAAACTGCTGCTATCGAAGCTGTTCATGTGAATGCTGATTTCGAAGACTCGCATGGACGCGTCAGTGACCATGATCCGCTGCTTGCACAGCTAAGTATTGGAAGCACCGCAGAAGAAGGCGACTTCAATCTGCGAGTATTGCACACCAATGATACGCATGCGCATTTGGATAACATTCCGCGCCGTGTAACAGCGATTAAAGAAACACGCAATGATAACACCCTGGTGCTGGATGCAGGGGACGTCTTCTCGGGTACATTGTATTTTAATCTCTTTAACGGTCTGGCGGATCTGGAGTTTATGAACATGATCGGATACGATGCCATGACCTTCGGAAACCATGAGTTTGATAAAGGTCCTAGTGTTCTCAAGGATTTCGTTGAACAAGCGAACTTCCCATTCGTGAGTGCTAATATTGACTATACGAAGGATGCGAATTTGGGTGGCCTGTACAACAGTAACATCGGAAATCCAGGCGAGAATTCGCAAATCTATCCGGCTATTATTACAGAAGTAAACGGCGAAAAGGTCGGAATATTTGGTTTGACGACACCGGATACCGTATCTTTGTCATCGCCGGGAGATGATCTGACGTTTAAGGATTACAAGACAAGTGCTCAAGCGACAGTGAACATGCTGCAAGATGAAGGTATCAATAAAATCATCGCGCTGACGCATCTGGGTTACTCGGAAGACCTGAAGCTGGCAGAAGCGGTGGAAGGCATCGACATCGTGGTCGGTGGTCATTCACACACCATTTTGAACAAACCGGTGGTTATAGATACACACACCGATCCGACGCTTGTGGTACAGACAGGTGAGTATGATGTTTCATTGGGTCAACTGGATGTAACATTTGATGAAGCAGGCGTATTGAAAACATGGAACGGCAAGTTGCTGAACCTGGATGCGAAGGATGCCTCTGGTGCATACGTCTACGCCAATGATCCGGAAGCAGCGGAGAAACTGGCAAGCTATGCCGAACCTCTGGCCGAGTTCAAAAAAGAAGTGATCGGTAAAACGAATGTACTTCTGGATGGAGAACGCGGCACTGTGCGCAAGCAGGAAACCAACCTCGGGAACCTGATGACAGACGGCATGTTGGAGAAAGTGAAGTCCATCGTGAAAGAAAACGATGTTAAAGGATATGTTGCGATCCAAAACGGTGGAGGCATTCGAGCTTCATTCCAAGCAGGAGATATCACGTTGGGTGATCTGCTAACTGTAATGCCATTTGGCAACAACCTATCTGCGGTGAAAATGACAGGCAAGGAAATTACGGCTGCGCTGGAAAATGGCGTGAGTGGTGTGGAAACAGGAGAAGGACGCTTCCCGCAAGTTTCAGGTATGCGTTTCTACTACGATTCCACGAAGCCAGGCGAAAAAATTGATGCGACAACGAATACGGTGATCCAAGTAGGTCAACGCGTGGTCAAAGTACAGGTTAAGGATGCGGACGGCACTTACACAGATATCGATCCAAACGGATACTACATCGTAGCGACGAACTCGTTTATGGCGAATGGCGGAGACTTCTACCGCGCCATGAGAGCGGCGAAGGATGATAACCGTTACTATGAGCTGAATCTGGTCGACTATGAAGTCTTCCATGAACATCTGGACCGTGTAGGTACAGTAAATCAGACAACGGAAGGACGCATTACCGATCTGAAGGGTTCCCCTCTTCCGGGTGATGGAAATGGGAGTACACCTGGTAACGGTGGTGGAAATAATGGAAGTAATCCGGGTAGTGGTGGAGGTACAACGACACCGACCACACCTGTAACACCAACGGATCCTACAACTCCGACCACACCTACAACACCATCCGTTCCAGGTAATGGGAACGGTGGAGGTACTACACCAACGAATCCGGGTGTGATTTTGAAAGATATCGGCAATCACTGGGCGGCAGCTGCCATTGAGCAGGCCATTTCCCGGGGAATTGTGAATGGGTATCAGGACGGTAACTTCCGTCCAAATGCTCCGGCAACACGCGCCGAGTTCATTGTGATGCTGGCAAGAGCATTTGAACTTCCAGCTAGCACAAAGGCGTTGACGTTCAAGGATGCTTCCAAAATTCCGGCATGGGCACAATCCTTTATCGCTCAGGCTGTGGACCAAGGAATCATCAGTGGATATACGGATGAGACGTTCCGTGCATCCGGCAAAGTATCGCGTGTGGAAATGACCGTTATGCTTGTAAGAGCATTGGGTCTTCCCGTTGATTCGAAATCCACATTAACCTTTGCAGATGCGAATAAAGTACCTGTATGGGCGGTACCTTACATCGCGGCTGCATATGATGCAGGACTGGTGAAGGGCACAGGTAAGAACTTGTTTAATCCGCTCGCTGAAGCAACGCGTGCTGAAGTTGTGACATTGCTGATGTCAGCAAGTGAGCTACAGTCCAAGCAATAAGATCGAATCATGTGCCACCGGAGCAGAGCAAAAACGCAGTTTTATACTGAATGGCTAACTCCGATATTCAAACGAAAACGGCTTGCAGGCTCTCATCTGCAAGCCGTTTTTTTTACTAATTAAGACTGTTCATTTTCACTAGAGGAAGGTATAGTAGACAGGATTATAATGAAGGAGTGTTGACATGCAAGATCAACCGGTTTTAATTGCACTACTGGCTATCGCCGCAGGTATTTTCAGTTTGTTGGGTGGGATCAACAATTGGGATTGGTTTATGAGGAGTTTTCGAGCAGGTCTCTTTGTAAAAACGATTGGACGTCAGGGTGCAAGAGTGGTGTACGGTATTCTGGGAATTGTGATGATTACCATTGGCGTATTATTGTTGCTGATTGGGTAAACTTAGAAAAAGAAAAGAATTTGCAAAGCCTGAGTACATAATTCAGTTTCACACAATTTAAGATGTAAGGTAAAAGGAAACGAAAAGTATGTTCAGCTTATCCTTGAGATTTTCGAAGTTAGTTAGGACCTGTCCTCAAATTCAATTCAGGCAAACGTTCAGGTACATTTCACTTTTCAGTACGCTTGAAGACAAGCCCTAGAAAAAGTTACACTAAAAAAAGCCCACCGAAAAAATTTCGGTGGGCTTTTACCAAATTCAGGTTTATCCATCTCAATCTGGTTTAATTATCTTTTAAATCTTCAATGGAGTTGATGTCCATATAGGTTGGTACAACCAGACCTGTTTTGGCACCGTCCATATTTGGACCGAGATCATCGATCTGATCCTTATACTTGTTGAAATAATCGGCAGAGGTGAGCGGCAACCATGCGGCTGGAGTTGCATCCACATCACCGTTGGCAATACCGGTCCACATTGGACCAATCTCTACCTGCAGGGAGGTTACTTTGTAACCCAGTTTTTCTTTCAGAATGTACTCCAGCAAGTTGGTACTTGCAATCTCGGAGTCCCAGGCTACGTAACTCAGTTTGATTGTATCTCCATTCACCGGGGTCAGCCCTTTGGTCCATTCAGCCACTTTGTCGCTATGTTTCTCGGCAAAAGCTGCTGCGGCTTTTTGGGGGTCATCGCCGTCCTGAATGGCAACCATGATTTCACCCATGTCCTCAGGTGTCCAAGAGAAGCGATCTAGGAATTCATATGCGACAGGTTTGTCTTCCTTTAACCCTTTGCGGGCAATGGTATGAATTTGTTCTGCTTCACCGTAGACGCCTTCCGGATCGTCCAGATATTTCAGGTCATATGCGTTGAACATCCAATGCGGTGTCCAACCGGTAACAATAATCGGTTCATTATTTTTAACGGCTTTATCCAGCGTAGCTGTCATGGCCGCTCCTGAACCTTCAACCAGCTTCCAGTCAGACAAACCGTATTTCTCAATAGCACTTGCAGTGGACTTCATAATTCCGGCACCTGGATCGATACCGATAATTTGGTGATCCACTTCTTTACCCACATTGGCATTCGCAGATGGAGTAGAGGAAGTGGCTCCTTTTTCCAAGTCTGCAATCGAATTAACATCTGTCATGTACGCAGGAACAACGAGCCCTGTGCGTACACCGGTCATGTTGGCCCCCAGGTCATCCACCTGGTCTTTGTAACGTTCCCAGTAGTCAGCGTGAGTCAATGGCAGCCAGGCTGCTGGTGAGGCATCTACGTCGCCTGTGGCGACACCCGTCCACATTGGTCCAGCTTCAACTTGCAGGGCGTTAACTTTATAGCCAAGTTTGCTTTCCATGACATATTTCAACAGGTTGGTACTTGCGATCTCGGAATCCCAGGCTACATAGCCAAGTTTAAATGCATCACCGTTAACGGGTGTCAGACCTTTGGTCCATTCGTCAATCTGGTCTGCATGTTTCTCAGCGTAGTCTTTAGCAGCATCTTCTGGTGATGTACCATTTTGGATGGCACTCATCATTTCGCCCATTTGATCTGATGTCCATTGGAATCGGGACAGGAATTCATAAGCAACCGGGTGATCCTCTTTCAAGCCTTTACGGGCAATGGTGTGAATTTCTTCTGCATCACCAAAAGATTTTTGCGGATCTTCCAGATATTTCAGATCATATTTGTTGAACATCCAGTGTGGAGTCCAGCCTGTAATAATGATCGGTTTTTCTGCTTTAATTGCTTTGTCCAGTGTGGCAGTCATCGCTGCACCAGATCCTTCAATCAGGGTCCAGTCCGTCAGATGATAATCTTCGATGGCTTTGGCAGTGGACTTCATAATGCCTGCACCCGGGTCAATACCAATGATCTGATAATTGACTTCTTCACCTACAGCACTAGCTGGTGTGTTGTTACCTCCGGCCGAAGAACTATTTCCACCAATGAAGTATTGTGAGAACCCTGCTACGAGTACAACCAGTACTGCTGCGGAAGTAATCCAGGCTGTTTGTTTCGTTGAGAAACGGGAGCTCTTCTTGCGGCCTGGCATAAACAGGTTTTGAGTGAAGCGGTCAAGCACGATTGCCAGTACCACGACAGCCAAACCTGCTTCAAAACCTTTACCAATCTGCAACTGTGTTACAGCACGATAGACTTCCGCACCAATACCCTGTGCACCGATCATGGAAGCTATAACAACCATGGACAGCGACAGCATGATGGTTTGGTTAATCCCTGACATTACGGTAGGCAATGCAAGTGGAAGCTGTACTTTAAACAACTTCTGCATGGACGTGGAACCAAAAGCATCCGCTGCTTCAACAAGTTCGCCAGATACCTGCTTAATTCCGAGGTGAGTCAGGCGAATTGTAGGCGGAATCGCGAATATAACGGATGCGATAACACCTGGAACCACACCAAGACTGAAGAAGGTTACCGCTGGCAGCAAGTAGACAAATGCAGGCATGGTCTGCATAAAGTCAAGCAATGGTGTGATAATACGGGCTGCAGTTTTGCTGTATGCGAGCCAGATACCAACAGGCACACCGAGCAGGATGGATATCAATCCTGATGTAATAACGAGGCCAAGTGTGTCCATTGATTGTGACCAGTAGCCGAGGTTATCTACGAGCAAGAAACCGATAACCGTAAACAGGGTCAGTGGTAATCGGCCAACAAGATACGCGAGTACACCGAGTATTACAATAAACAGGAGCGGATGGGGGAGCATGAACAGCCCGGAGAAAAATCCGACAACCTCCTGAATGACAACGGAAATGACTTTAAATAATCCGGAGAGCGAGGAGCTCATCCAGTCAACAATCGATTCAATCCACGATGCTAGTGGTATTTTGGGAATCATTCGCAAGTTCCTCCTTTACTGCAACTTCACCGCTTAGTGCGCCAAGCAGGGCACCGCGGACGATAACACCTTGCAGACGGCCAGTTTCGCCAACAACAGCGAGCGGCACATGGGCTGAACTTACAATTTCGAACAATTCATGAATCAGGGTATCCGGTGACACAGTTGGTCCATCCGTGATCAGAATGTCGTTCAACACTTTGTTTTCGCGCATCGCACGGGTTGCATCTTCAGCTGTAATGACACCAAGCAGTTTGATCGAACGGTCAATGACAAACAGGTTGGAAATACCACGTTCGCGCATTAATTCGAGGGCAACACGAGGACCACGGTCTAGCGTAATCGTTTCAGGACGTCTCATAACATGAGCTGCGGTAAGGACCTTGGACAAGTCCACGTCTTCGACGAAGCGGGCCACATATGAGTTGGCCGGTTGAATCATGATTTCTTCCGGAGTACCGATCTGCACGACTGCGCCGTCCTTCATGAGGGCAATACGATCGCCGATGCGCAGCGCTTCGTCCAAGTCATGGGTAATGAAAATAATGGTCTTTTTCATTTTATCCTGAAGCTCAATCAGTTCATCCTGCATATCACGGCGAATCAGTGGATCTAGTGCACTGAATGCTTCGTCCATTAACAGGACTTCCGGGTCATTAGCCAGCGCACGGGCCAAACCTACACGCTGCTGCATACCGCCACTTAACTCATCCGGCATTTTATCTTCCCAGCCCTTGAGGCCAACCAGTTCAAGCGACGTTTTTGCTTTTTCCCGACGTTCATTTTTATCTACCTTTTGAACTTCGAGTCCATACTCCACATTATCAAGAACGGTACGGTGCGGGAATAACGCAAACTTCTGGAATACCATGCTGATCGTTTTCCGACGCACTTCGCGCAATTGTTCTTTGTTCATTTTGCGTAAATCTTTACCATGGACAAGAATCTCTCCAGATGTCGGTTCAATCAGACGATTAAACATCCGAACAAGCGTTGACTTACCACTCCCGGACAGCCCCATGATGACGAAAATTTCACCTTCCTGAATCTCCATGTTGACCCGGTTGACACCAACCGTTATCTGTTTTTCTTTGGCCAACTTTTCTTTGCCCCAACCTTGCTCCAGTAATTGCAGACCTTGCTCGGTTTGGGGGCCAAACAGTTTACTTACATTTTTTACTTCAAGTATGGTCATGTTTTCACCCCTTCTGATGTGTTGTGCACTTCGAACGGCTTTCAGCATCCACAAGCCCATACACTTGTGCGCCCAGCCACGAAATCCGGTAATTGTTGCTTCGCTTCCCGTCTTTCTGGGTAACGTTTAGTATTCTAACAATACTTAACCCGTATAGCAACCGAATAAACAGTACATAATGTTCATACAGTAAAAACTGTACAAAGTTTTCCGTCCATATGCTCTGTCATTCTCCTTATTCTGGCTAATAAGACACCTTTACATTTGATATCGCTTTTTCTACAATAGAAAATGTGCTGAATCTAAGCAGTTTTTTTTGGTTAAAAGATAGTCGTAGGCGTTTGCAACTTGGTAAAGCTCCCATGATATACATTGGGTAACCTAAAGCCCGTTGGCATATAGGATGTCCTGCCGGATACGTTCCCATGTAAGCAGGATCTTAAACAGTTGCAATTATTTTGCCGAGACTGGGAATGTTCAGAATGGAGGTTGCAAGCATGAGCTTGGACCATTTACAAGAGGAACAGCAGGCCACCGTTCTTAGAATCCGTAAACGCGTCATTGAAGCCATTGGGCGTAATATGGATCTCTACGGCGTTACGCTGTCCACGGGACACTTATATGGATTGCTTTTTTTTGCAGACAAACCTATGACCCTTGACGATATGGGCCGGGAAATGGAAATGAGCAAAACGAGCATGAGTACCGGCGTACGTACACTGCTGGATCTAAAAATGGTAAATAAAGTATGGAACAAAGGCTCCCGGAAAGACTTATATGAAGTGGAGTATGACTGGCATCAGACGTTTACGGATTATTTTGTGATCAAATGGAGAAAAGCCGTGGAGAGTAACCTTCAGGTACTGCGCAAATCCATTGAAGAAATGAATCGTTTGATTTCTGATCTGGATGAACAAGCAGATGCTGAACTTCTTCATATTCTTAAGGAAGACAAGCATAAGGTGCTTCAGGCAGAGGCCTACTACAAATGGCTGGATCGCTTGATTGATACTATGGAAGATGAGGAAATATACAAATTGGTTCCAAAAGAAGAAATCAAGGAACATTAATAACAGCAAAGCAAAGGGCCCTTTCCAAATCGGAGAGGGCTCTTTTGTCTTGGTTAGTTATGCACTTGTACATTTCTAATGAAGAAATACGCACGGATTAATCTTAGTTTATACTTTGCAATTGTCCAATTAATCCCACATGGGATAAGGTCACAAGTTGCTGGACGATCTGTTCCAGTTCGTCCATGATCTGATGACGTCCGATTGGAGTCCAGGATCGTGCGGACCAATCGGATATATCGTGCACGCTGCCTCTCAACACGGCCGGAGAGCGATTCCAGGCGGTAGTTTGTTTCATGCGCCGAAGCAGTTTCTCACTCACAGGAGAATTGGAGACGCGATGTATGAACAGATGATCCGTGTCCAGCATGGGGATGCTCTCTGCCGCATACTCGTCTGACATTAAATCTGTTGATATGATCTGTGCAGGCTTTAGTCCCAGTTCACCGTAAACAAAGTGATGTAATGGATGCTCGGCATTTTCCTGGATCCGAATAGACTGATTCGTCACTTGCATAAGCATAATACGTTCTTGCCCGAAGTGGTGCTTCAAACGAAGTCCGATGTCCAAGCTGCGAAGCTCCAGCTGCTTGAAATTCTGCAAGGCCTGCTGCTCCCGTCCGACCAATTCAGCCAAGCGTAAGTGATTTTCTTTCCAGTCATGGGCCTGATCCAGGATGACCGTAGGTGCAATACTTTTGAGCTTATCGTAAAAGGGTTTATGATAGAAGTCACCGATAATCAAGTCCGGCTTGGCCTGACGTAATTTCTCCAATTGTGCGACTAGCCGCTGCTGCTCGACTTTATCAAGCTCCCGGTCAGGGAATCCATCCATTATAGCTACGGGATGCAATCCGAGTGAAGAAAGGTTCTCATGAAGTCCCATCAAGGACGCCGTAGCGACGCGAATTTGGTCTTTTTTCATATATAGGCTGGGTGCGATCCCCATGCTTTGTTTGAATTTGCGGCTAAAATAATATTCATTGCCATAGCCAACAGATACGGCGACGTCTTTAAGTACGCACGATTCCTGTTTGAGCTGTTTTTTGGCTTCGTTAATCCGTAAGCGATTCAGATAATCCGTAGGTGACATGCCTTTGGCTTTTTTGAAACTGCGAGAATACGAGCTTGGTGTCAATCCGGCAATTTTGGCTAGTTGATCCATGCTGATGCCTTCACTCATGCACCGTCGCATATACATAATGCTGCGTTCAAGTGCTGGGTCGACCTTCTCATCATTTTCTTCAAGCCGATTCTCCGAGAGATACTGCAAAAGCTCGTGGAGCTGGCTATGTATACTGATAAAGTGATCGGGCTGAATGCCGCGATAGGCATCAACCAATTGTTCAAATCGTGCTCTAGCTTGTTGGGCATGGCGAACCATCAGTCTGCCTGTCTCCCAATCCAGCGGGAAACCAGAGGAGGAGGTCATTTTCCATTGGCCGCGCACTTGCTGCAAACAGACCGTATCCATGCTAAGGAGTATGAACTCCGTAACAGCCGAGCGTGCAGCTGCCTCAATCGTTGTTCTTGGCTTCAGAACATACAGTTGATTGGCTTCGGCGGTATAGACCGTATCGTTCAGGACCAGGACACCGTCTCCTTGTAAAATAAGACAGAGCATGGGCCGGGACACCGTCTTGCCTTGCACACGGAAATGCTCCCCGCGCCGTATATGGCACATGGAAGAGAGGAGCGGTAGAGATGAGGTTTCAGAAATGAAGGGAAGCTGTTCAGTCATACGGACCATCCTTTTGTCTTATTTTCTTAATGATAACAATTATCATTCTCATATGGAAGATGTTTTTGAAAAATAGTTTTGCACATGACAAAAAGAGGATAACCTAAGCCGTGATGGCTTAGGGTTACCCTCTTTCTTTGTTTTGGACAAGAATATTGAGATGGCTATGAGCCATCATTAACATGCGTGGGTTAGTTTGGCACGACCAACAGGATATCATCCAGGAAAACGTCGCTTAGCACCTTTTTGCCTGTGCCATTGGCCTGAACATGATATAGACGGTAGAGATCATTTGCGTTGATATAGAACATGCCCGGAACATCGTCATGAAGCTGGAACGTTGCCCATTCCTCTCCGGCAAGCTTGGTTACTTTGAGAGCTGTGCTCACGGAATAAAGACCGTTAGTACCGGATAGATATGCAAGCGTTGATGTTCCGTTGGTCAACTGTGTTGTTACGAAAGTGACGTTGTTCAAATTCAGATTGGCAGATTTGGATACCTTGTTTCCGGCGATGGTTTTGGCATACGCCTTTTTGTCTGCATCCACAATGACAACCTTATCCGTACCCAGTGAACCAACTTCCCGGATGCTCTTGCTATGAATCTGAAGTGTTTTGCCGGAAGTAGTTAATGCAAAGGCTTTACCTGTTGAATAATCATAATCCTTGCTGCTGTCCAGCTTGATGCCTTTGTTATACAAATAAAGATTGTTGCCCCAGCCGCCGGCATAAACAGCGTTCACATCGAGCTTTGCTTTTGGATTAACGGCTGTTCCCTTGCCCGTATTGTAGTTTACCTTGTACATGAGAATGGCGTTGGTAGAGTAATACTGCTCGTACGGGTCAGTGTTCACCATCAGTTGCAGTTCTTTTTTGGCAATATTCATAAAATAACGACTTTCTACTGCACCAGCAGCAATCCGCTCTACGGCTCCGCTGCCGTTGGAAGCTTTGGATACAATCCAGGGCTTTCCATTAACAAGCCCGTTATAATATACACGGCCTTTCGTTACGGCGAGCAGGGGGAAATCAGTATCCGCTTTGTCCGCAATTTTGGTGGCAGCCAAAGCTTCGCTATTGCCATTCCCACGATAGATTGCGCCTTTGGAATCCATATAATAAATGAACCCATTATCCGTAAAGTAGCTCAACACATCTGTCGCATACGTTTCAGCCGAATCGCTGGAACCGTCATTGGGAACACGAAGCAGCGTTGTGGAGGAATCGGAACGGGTGTAATAGAGATAAGATCCCGCCGCAGCAAGGCCATCTCCTTCGAAATCAAGCAATACTTCCGTGGTTCCACTACCGTCACCAGATACTTTGTACAATACACCGTCGGAATCATAATATACCGTAGTTTGGCTGAGGGAAGCTGCAAGAGCACCGGCTCCGCCTCCAAGCATTGCCGCAGCGATCAGTGTAAACAGCAGCAGGGTGCAAACTGTGCGTTGCATGCGTGTAAACCATTTGTTCATAAATCAATCGTCACCCTTCTTCTTTATGTATGTAATAAATACCTTAACACCTTAAGTTATATCGGTAAACTATGGAAAATATGTTATACATCTTAGCCTTCGTAATCAACCTTTAAGATGCGGCAAAAAATTAAAACACCGCGCGCAAGAAGATGCACGCGGTGCAAACTTAAATCTGACTTTCAGCGAGCTGCTGACGGCTGTTCCACAAGGTGACCAGACGAAGCAGAGCGAAACTGATGAGTAGAAGCACGGCTCCAACTAAAATCAACATGAGTGGACTGATAAGAAGCATGCCACTCGCCTGTCCACCAATCAGGGCGAGCAATGGAATCACCACCAATCCTCCCAGTTGATAGGCCTCCTGAAATCCACGTACCTTCGCCGAGATCAGGACATTCAACAGAATGACCACAAGACTGCACGCTGGAACAACCCACAGAACCAGAATGATCCAGTTCAGATTGGGGAACATCAACGCTCCGAACATCGGGTACATCAGGATATTGGCAATGATTCCGTAGATGATGAATGTAGTCCAGGATAATATCAGAGAAGGAATAAGAGCTGCTAACACCTTGCCTTTAAACAAAGTATCCATACTCATCGGAGTGAAGAGAAGACCTTCCAGTGTCTTGCGTTCCTTCTCGCCTGCAAAGCTGTTAGCCGTGAGAATGCTGGATGCCATCACCGGAATGATGAGAAACAGCGGTGCGAACATGTACAACGCCAGGTAATAGACAATACGATGATTATCCGTAGGCATTGAAGCAAGCTGTGGAATCCGCCCGGCATGGGTTAGGCTATCCAGCGTATCAAGCAGGAAGCTCATATTGCCGAGGGAAGCAAGCTCCATCCTTGAGGCTGCCCAAATAAGTATCCCAGGCATGATGATCCCGATAACCAGCGGAACGATCAACATGGGCAGCCAGAGCTGTACGCTGGCTGTAATGGCTCGAATATCTTTACGAACGAGTGCACGTATGGCTTGTCGGTTATTCATATTGGTGTGCCTCCCTAATGGCAAAATAAATGCTCTCCAGATCATTGCCCATAATTCGGGCCTGATAGACTTGTCCATGCTCGGTCAGTTGTCGAAGTAGCAATGGAATATCCTCACGGGCTTGAAGCTGAAATACTGCCTTGTTTGCGGAGACCATCTCCGGTGTATATTCAGTTACCGTTTGCCAGCCATTCGGCATGATCGCTTCAACTTCAAGCCGGGGTGAGGTTAGGTAACGGTTGATGATCTCCTGCTCCGTACCTTCCTCAACCTTGCGCCCCTTTTCCATAAAAATATACCGATTGCACACGGCCGATAGCTGGGATAGGACATGAGACGAAACGAGAATCGTCATTTGTTCCTCTTGATTTAACCGGCGAATGATACGAAGTACCATCTGAATCCCGTCCGGATCAAGCCCATTGGTCGGCTCATCCAGAAAGAGAATGGAAGGGCGATGCAGCAGCACTCGCGCCAGACCTACGCGTTTCTTCATACCTGTGCTGTAGGTGCCCACTTTTCGATACTGATAATCCTTCATTTCGAACAGATCCACGAGCTCGTCTATCCGTGCTTTGGCATGTTGTACACCGAAAGCTTCAGCGAAAAAGATCAGGTTGTCCCGTCCGCTCATATTTTCATACAATCCGCTCTGCTCCGTTAATGTTCCGCATATAGCCAGTACGTTCTCCGTCTCACGAAAGGGGTCCAGGCCGTTAATGCTTACTTGCCCACTCGAAGCGCCGAGAACGCCATTCATAATGCGAATCAGGGTGGTTTTGCCTGAACCGTTGGGTCCAATTAACCCGGTAACGCTGCCTTGTTCAACCGTGAAGCTGACATCGTTCAGTGCCTGATGTACTTTAAATTGCTTGGAAATGTTACGAACTTCAATCATGTTCCTTCACCGTCCGATCTGAGTTTGGAGATTATACGTTCAGATGAGTCATATCGTTCAAATGATGGACCGGAAAATAAAATTTCTCCGTCTTTAGTCCCAAACCCAGGCAGCAACTTCACCCTAAAGTCCGGCGAAATCGGGTCTCAGGTTTGTTTTCACTCTGGTCTTTAACATGTATTCTGATAAAAAGGGATGCACTATCCCGTTTCATTGCCATCCATAACGTGGTAATTAGATTTAAGGCCTCTTACATATTATGAACGCCTGAATATTCATCTAACGCCGGTCTTGGTTAGCCAAGGCCGGTTTGACGTCGTCACATGGTGATTCCATTGATGGATCGCCCCATTTATTGCGATTACATAATTGATTTCGTCTAACACATCATATGCACACATATCTTTTGGAGCATGTGATGTGTTTGGACCCAGAGGAAGGTGAGCAAAATGACAGCATCCAATGAGTATCGCTTTCAGGTGAACCTGAGCGGCATGATTCAGATTTTATCAAACCATCTATACAGCAGCCCCAAAGTTTTTTTGCGTGAACTAATGCAGAACGCGACTGATGCCATTACAGCTCGAACAGAGGCAGAACAGGGATATCAGGGTGAAGTACGTGTGGAACTGACCGGAACAGGTGATCAACGTACGATGATGGTGGAGGACAACGGTATTGGTTTGACGGAAGCGGATATCCATGAGTTTCTGGCGATGATTGGTCAATCTTCAAAGCGTGGTCAGCAGGCGTTGCTGGATGGAGAGACTTCGTTTATCGGGCGATTCGGGATCGGATTATTGTCTTGTTTCATGGTAAGCCATGAAATCGTCATGCTGACACAATCCGCGAAGGGTGGACCTTCGATGGAGTGGCGGGGTAAGCCGGATGGTACCTATACGATTCGGCAATTGGAGACACAGCTGTCTCCGGGAACGAAAGTATATCTTCGCTGTACACCGGATGCAGCCCATTATTTCGAAACGGAATATGTGCAGGAAGCCTTGTTCTATTATGGAGCGCTGCTGCCTTATCCAGTCATCCTGCATAGTGACGGTGTTCAACATATTGTAAATAGCGAGTCACCGATCTGGTTGATGGAGCCTGAGCTTGCACGTGAACGCAGAGCGGAAGTGTTGGCTTTTGGTGAACGATTACTTGGAGAGAAGTTTCAGGATTTTATTCCACTGACGACGGCTTCGGGGCGTACAGGGGGCATTGCTTTTGTTCTACCGCATGCTGTCAATCTGAATGCCAAGCGTTCCCATCGAGTGTATCTGAAGAGAATGTTGATATCGGAGAAGGCAGAAAATATTTTGCCGGACTGGGCGTTCTTCGTGAAATGCCTGATCTGGACAGACGAGCTTCAACCAACGGCTTCGCGGGAACACTTTTATGAAAATGAAAAGCTGGAAGATGTACGCTTTGAACTCGGCGATGCCCTGCGTAAGGGATTGGCCGACATGGCTGAGAGCCAGACGGAAAGGTTGCAGAAGCTGATTCGCCTGCATGCACTGTCGATGAAGGCACTGGCTGTGCAGGATCAGGAGTTCTATGCCATGATTCACCGCTGGCTGCCGTTTGAGAGCACCCGTGGTCATCGGGAACTGGGCGAGCTGATGAGTAAGGGAGAGACGTTGTACTTCACTACCACGGTGGATGAGTATCGTCAGATTCATCATGTCGCCTCAGCCCAATCGATGCTGGTCATTAACGGAGGATACATCTACGACAGTGATTTGATGGCCATGCTGCCATTGGCGGTGCAGGATGCACAGACGGAACGATTACAGCCGGATGAAGTATCCATGAGTTTCACCGACGTGGCGCCGGCTGAACGGAATCAGTATTATGATGCCTTGCGCCTCGCTGATTCTGCTTTGCAACGTTTCCGCTGCCGTGCAGAGGTCAAAGGTTTCAAGCCAGCCGATTTGCCGGTGCTGTTCACGCTCTCGCAGGAATCTTCTACGCTGCGTGCATTGGAAAAAGCTAGTGAGGAGAGTACAGAATTGTTCTCTTCAGTCCTTGGTTCATTGTCATCTGGCATTAGTTCCGCAGGTTATTCGACCCTGTACCTGAACATTAACAATCCAATTATTCAGCGGGTGCTGACTTCACCAGATGCTCAAATGACGCCAATTGCCATTGAAATGTTGTATGTCAACGCGTTGATGATGGGGCATTATGCCATGAATCGGCAGGAGCTTGAGGTGCTCAATCAGGGCATCGTTCGTTTTATTGATTGGGGTTTGCGTGCGAATACAGATCGTAAGGGGGATGTCTGATGCAGACCGAAATGGATTTTGAGGATTTGATGGATGAGGCCTATGGCCTGCCTAATGGAACAGCAAAGCTGGGCATGCTGGAGGAAGCGGCAAGAGTCGCCGATGTGAATGGCATGGAGGAAGAGGCGTACGAAGCACGTTCAGAGATCGTGGAGACAGCGACATTTTGCGGTTATCCGATGAAGGCACTGATTGCTTTTTCCTGGCAGCTGGGCAAGTTTGATCAACAGCCTGAACGCTATGACGAAGAAACGTTAATGTGGTCGTATAAATGGATTTTGGGCGAACTATCCAGCTTCCCAGAAGTGTCACGCGACAAAATGATGGAGCTGTTGGAGGACTTCGGACGTCGCTTTAAGTCATTTGGGTACAGCGAGCGTTCCTACTGGTATTATCGGTTCCGCATATCCATGGATCTTGGGGATCTGGAGGAGGCTGGAAACAGCTACACGAAGTTCAGAAGCATGGATCGTGACTTTATGAGTGATTGCGAAGCCTGTGAACAAGATGAAATTATGCGCTACTGGATACTTGTTGGAGATGATGAGAAGGTGCTGGAAGCGGCGAAGCCCATCTTGAAAGGGCGGATGAGCTGTGCCGAAATTCCGCATCTGACCTTATCGGAGATTTTGATGCCACTATACCGACTTGGGAAGATGGATGAAGCTGACAAATATCAGCCCAAAGGCTACCGCTTGATCAAAGGACATAATGACTTTGTGCAGAGCTTTGCCGAGCAGATGGATTACCTTGCACGGACCAACCCGGCCAAGGGTATTGATATACTGGAAGAAAGTCTGGTGCTCGCCATGGATCATGAAGATCCGTTTGCCAAAATGATGTTCTATGCCAGAGCAGCACAACTATTGCGCCGCTGGGCTGATGAGTCTCCAGAATACCGATTGCGGCTTCCTGCTTCATTCCCTTATGAAGGAGATCCGGGAGATTTGCATAAACTGGCCGATTATTTTGCGGCGTATGCCAAATCAGCCGCAGACAAGTATGACCAGCGGAATGGCAATCAACATGTTTCGTCAATGTTGAGCGAGGTATAGTCAGAATATTTCACTAAAGCAGTAACGAACTAATCCACCTTATTAGGAAATATTATGTAATGGCCACCCAAACCAAAACAGGCTTGTTCAGAAGGAGGGTTTCCTCCTTCGAACAAGCCTGTTTATCTTTTTTTTATAACTTGAATATGAGGTGGGTATTCAGGTTATTCAGAAGTCACGGTTGCAGTCGCGGGTGTATCTTCGGCCGGATCCTCATCTACGGAGGTTTCGGGCTTCGGCTGCTTTGCCAACAGGTCAGCTACAATCTTGTCGGTTGGCTGTGTAAACAATTGGTACATAATCGAGGCTTCTTCCTGACGGATCAGTGGTTTACGAGAGAGGAAGTCAACCGATCCATCCTCGAGCACCTTCACTTCAGGACCGTGGATACCAAGCTTAACCATCATTTGAATCGCAGGCACAGCCCAGGCATCTGTCTGCCCGGCCAGCTTCACATCCTCGAACAGTTCATTTGGGTATTGAAGCTGGAGAGTTCTCCAGATCATCACCATCGCTTCCTGACGGGTAATGACCTGATCCGGCTTGAACTGTTTCTCATCCGCACCCGTGATCATGCCAGATTCATAACCAAGCTGAATATAACCTGCAGCAGGATGGGTAGCCCAATCGGTATCCGCAGGTGGCGTCGTTTTGCTGGCTTTCAGTCCGCTCATTTTAAGGACGTCCTCAATGAATTCAGCCCGTGTAACGGCATTTTTGGGTTGAAAAGCTTCACTTGCATCATTGGTATAGTATCCAAGCGATTGTAATCCATAGATGGCTTCAGCATAAGGGCTGTTCTCACGAACATCCCGGAAACCTTGAGGCTTTTGCCCTTTTTTCTCATAGCCCATTGGGTTGAGATAAGGTTCTTTCATATAGATGGTTCCATCAGCATTTTCCTTGAACGCCGTGAACTGACCTGTTAACTCATCCTTGAAGAGGTTCTCTTCAACCTGAATCAGGGTACGTGGGCCGAGGAAGACGTCGGAAATGCTTAATTTTCCAGGTTCTGTGCCGCCATCTTTCAGGGAGCTGACAATCGTGCTCAGCCGCAGATCTGCGTAAAGCCCAGCGAAGCGTTGCAGCTCATCGGCAGATTGGGGTTTATATTCCTTGAACTTGACTGGTTCCGCATATTGCGGGAAGAACGTCTGAATAAAGGCCGGATAGAACAGATTACGAAGTACTCCTGTCTGGTTGTAGGTAAGGAAGACGCCCGTGTTTTGCTCAGGAATTAGGAACAGATAAGAGCTGAATCCGATCAGGTCGCCAGCTTTGGTAATAATTTTGGAACTGCTGCCTGCACCCGGAAGCTGAAAAGCAGCTTCAAATCCGTAAGCCGTATCTGGTAGCAGCGGATGAATAGAAGAGCGGTATTGTTCCATGCTTTTTACAGTAGATTCCTTCAAAATACGTTCGTTATCCTTCACACCATCATTCAGGAAAGCAATCATGAATTTCCCGATATCCTCAGCTGTTGAGAGCATGCCACCTTGAGGCATAGGTGTTGGGGAAAGGGTATATAGGCCAAGTGGATTATGAGCCGCATCATAGGCTGTTGCAAGTTGGTTTTTGAACTTGCCGTTCAGCATGAAACTGCTGTTATCCATACCCAGAGGTTTAAAGATATGTTGCTGCATATACGTTTCGAACGGTTCGCCGCTGACATTCTCCACAATCATGCCAAGCAGCAGGAAGGAGAAGTTGTCGTACATGTAGGCGCTACCAGGTTCTCGAACGACAGGTGGCATATGTAACTTGGCATAATCCTCCATCGATACAATTTTGTCGAAGTCATTATGGATGTCTTCCTGCTGTGGGTCGCGAATCTCGAATCCGGTGGTGTGTGTGAGCAGATTCTCCACTGTTACAGGTTTGTCAAAAGGGTTATCGAATTCCAGTCCTTTGACATAGGTTTGAAAGTCGGCTTTTAAATCGACTTTGCCTTGCTCCACGAGCTGCATGACAGCGGCTGACGTAAATGTTTTGGAGACCGAGGCGATACGAAAGATGGTACTTTTTGGATCAACCGGTGTTTTGCTCTCCAAATCGGAATATCCATAGCCTTTCTCTGCTACGACTTTTCCATTTTTGACAACGATTACGGAAGCGCCAACATATTGGGCCTTCGCTTCAGGGGAATCGAAAAATGTATCGAGAAAAGCTGCAGCGGAATCAGTAGTCAGCGCTGTTGCCTTCCCCTTTTCATTGACCGCAGCGGGTGCGGTTTCCGCCTGAACGGCGGGTGCCCATAGACTGAGGGACAGGACAAACGCCATGAACGCCCCGGTTAGGGAGGTGAGCCTGAAGCGGGTGCTTCGGTTGGATAAATGCATGCAAACACTCCTTCTAAAGAAAATTTTGTAAAAAGAACTCTCCTGTTTATTACTGATTACGGACACGATCGGTTTCAAGATAGTAGATTAAGATGTGTACATCCCAATAGAATTCAGAACAACAATGAGCCAAATACAGCCTGAAGAGGGGGGGGTATTCAGGATGCATCTGCACATAGTCGTGGTTCACCTTGACCCGCTGATGGCCGAAGGGAATGACGGAAAAATATGAGAGCGCCGATCCCCATCAATACATACAGGCCGGCCATTGCATACGAAGGCAGAAATGCGCCAGCCGTTAGGCCTAGACTACCAAGCAGAGCAGCCGCGTTATAGCTCATGCCGTCAGCAGCCATATAGGCAGCACGATTGGAGTCGGGAATCATGCCAGCAAGCATGAACTGACGGACAGGCGCATACATGAGCTCACCAATGGTCAGGAGTACAGCGGACATAATAAGCAGCCAGGCCCAATTGCTGAAAGCGAGCACGGCAAAACCAGCGGTGTAAAGACACATGCCGACGGTCATGACAAATCTGGATTGAAAACGCCCCAACCATTTGGAGAATGGAATAGCCATTAATACGACGAGTACAGTGTTGATCGCCATGATCAGACTGAACATCTGCAGACCTGAGATGTCCCAACTGAAAAGTTGGGCAGTGAATTCATTTTTCAGACGAACGGCGATGTATTTATCCAATTGGAATTCCAGAGAGACAGCCAGCACCGTCGCGGTGAAAAACACCATAAAACGTCGGTCTCTAAATACAAGGCCATAAGTTTTCAGTATATTTTTGTGTTTCGGGCTATTAAGTTGATTCGAGTGTGGTTTAACCATTGTTTCATGAATATATATGAAGAGAATGAACAGTGTAACCAGGCTCTCCAACCATACCAGACTGAATAAAATAAAACGGAAGGACTCGAATAATAATCCACCCATCATCGCTCCGATTGTAACGGCAACGTTGGTCGTCCAATATTGCAGCCCATAGACATAACGACGTTCATGTTCACTGCTCACGTCCACAATCATGGCATTGGCAATGGGTACGGTGATACCCGAACTGATGCTGCTAAGCAAAAACATGGCACAAGTTATAGGAACAGAGTTCATCCATGGGGAGTTGGCAGCAGCCAGCCAGAACAGGGCGAACAACTGCATACTTTGAGCGAATATCATCAGTTTCTTGCGCCCGACTCGGTCAGACCAGTATCCTGCGCCCAAGCCAACGAGCATGGAGGCCGCAATATTAATAGTTAACAATATACCTGCCCAGCCTGCACCAATCTGAACACTTAGATAAATCGCCATAAAAGGAATAATAGATTTCTGAGTCAGATCCGCAAAAAAATCAGTAATGATGCGAATCCTGATGTTGCGATGCAAATCCGTATATTTCATGTTCAGCGCTCTTCCTTTCTGCTGGTGTTGTCGATGTACCTGAGTATAATGGAGGAAAACCTGAAGAAAAACTGTAGAAGCATAAGAGTGTATTTCGTATTTTACTTGGGAGAAGGAAAGGAAGGGAAGATAGTGGAGGTCGTGGATCATTATATTCAGCTTCGCATGGCCTTTTCGAACGTGGACGAAGAGGAAGAAATACATACAACGATTCGTGAACTGGCGAATCATTTATGTTGTACGATGCGCAATATGAATTTGATTATGAACAAATTTATGGATCAAGGCTGGGTCAGATGGAGCCCACAACGCGGTAGAGGGAAAACATCGGTGCTCGTGTTTTGCCATCCTCTGCTGCAGGCTGTTCAGGAACGATTCGACCGACTATTGCAGGGAAACAAGCTGGAGGAGGCCTATGTGCTAGCTTCAACCATGCCATTCTCGTTGCAGGAAATATTGATGCAAGGATTGCAGGGCCAGTTCGGACTGCGTTCCGATCAAAGCGCTCGTGGAAGAATGGATACACTGCGTATTCCACAGGAAACGGCCTTTGAGACGTTGGACCCGACTCAGGCTGCCATGTGGGGAGAAGTTGGAATTATTGCGGAGGTATTTGATCGTTTGGTGCAGTATAATGCTGAACGTCAGGTCTGTGAACCGAGCCTTGCTGTGGCGTGGGAGAGCAATCAGGAGGGAACAGAGTGGACATTTTATTTGCACAAAGGCATACGGTTTCACCACGGCAGGATACTTGATGCAGAAGACGTCAGATATACGTTTGAACGAATTATTTCAGATCAGGGGTGCCCTTGCAGGCCGCTTTTTGGCTCCATTCATCGTATAGAGACGTTAGATGAGCTTACGGTGCGTTTTGTGTTAAGATTTCCCAACTATATGTTTCCGGATCTTATGAGCAGTATGAATGCTTCCATCTTGCCCCGTGATATAGAGCTGGACCCCATGCATCCGATTGGTACGGGACCTTACCGATTGACGCGAAATCATCCCAAGCTGCTTGTCATGGACGTCTTTCCCTCCCATTTTAGGGGCCGGGCTTTTATTGATCGGGTTGAAATATGGCAGCTTCCTCAGTCAAATCTGGTGGAGTCGGTGATCAAACAGGATTTGTTTCCGGACGGACAAGCTCGATCGGTGCAGCATGAGGTTCATGGTGGTGTGTACATGACGTTTAATATGCGAAAAGAAGGTCCGCAGCAGGACATATACTTCCGTCAGGCTGTTCAGCAACTAATGAATCCACAGGAGATGGTGGAGGAATTGGCACGTACAAGTATAGAGGCTACCTATAGCCTGGTTCGAGACAAGTCCGAGGAGAAGCAGGAATCCCTGGAGCAATTAGAGCAGACCCATCAATTAGAGCAAACCCATCAATTGCAGCGGGCATTAAAGCATACAGCCACCTTCGCTGAATCATCTCTTACAAGAGCTTCAGAGCTGTTACAACGCAGCAGTTACGCAGGCCAGATTATGAATGTGTGGGTAGAGGAAGGCGAGAAAATGGAGACAGATATGGACTGGTTCGCACATCGCTGTGAGCTTATTGGACTGAAGGTGAGTGTTATACCAGGTAATCCGGTAGATGCTGTGTACCATGATGAGTTTGCTTCTTGCGATCTGATATACACGGGTGAGGTGTTCGATGACCATCTCACATTAAGCCTGCTTACGATGTATACGTTCCAGAATACGTTACTTCTCATTGCGCTGGATGACCAACGAAAAAGCGAGCTTGAACATGAATGCAGACGTGTCGTTATGATTCAGGATAGTGCTGAGCGATTGCGTATGCTAATGACGTTGGAGGAGCGGCTTATTCATGAGGCTGTGCTCCTGCCTACATACAGCTTCAGGGAAGAACATGCACACCACGCTTCGCTTCAGGATTATCGTGTAGTTTCATTCGGCATGCCAGATCTGCGTCGACTGTGGGTGAAGAGAAGTCCGAATACAGAAGAAGAGAATGCGAGTTATCCGGCATATATCCCATTGTGGTAGAGTGTGTAACTTCACAATGGGATAGGCCGGTAGGGGATGTTTTTAGACGGATGGTGTCTTTATAAATTCAATTGGATTCGTGCCCGGTTCAAGCAGCAACGGAATGGATAGAGAGCTTACGCTATCTTGTTCATCCATCTTAAATGTAAATGTGACCTTCAGGCCAAAGAGGGTAAGTTCTACGGAAAAAGTATCATTTCCTGTGTATTCCATAGGCATGTCAATGGCATTCAAGGTGGCTTGTAGCCCATCATTCGACTGTTGAATAACGATTTCGCCGTAACCCGGATGTGTATAGCTGCCCGCATAAGCATGGATAGGACGATCATGGGGGTGAACCTGGGTTTCGTCTGGTTTTTCCACAACAGAGGTTTCTGAAGTAGTTGGTGTTTCTATGGTATCTGTGGCTGCTTCAGTTTCATTCGATTCTCCAGCCACTAATTTGGCTAATCTCCCGCTCCAATCCACAGGTTCCACTTCAAGCAAACGATCAATAACGTTAAAAGAAATCGTGTAGGGAAGAACGCTCCCATTGGTATTGCAAAGGACCACAACACCGATCTGTTCCTCTGGTAAAAAGGCAACCTGTGAAGCGAATCCATCGATTGCTCCGCCGTGATGAATCATGGCGTGTCCGCGATAAGAATCAATCATCCAGCCCAGACCGTACGTGCTAACAGGCAGCTCTTTGCTGTGGAATGGTGAAGTACAAGCCATTTGCGGGCTGTGCATAACAGCCAACTGCTCTTTGGAGATCAGTTGATTCCCATCCTGTTGCCCTTGATTCAATTGAAATTGCACCCAGGCAATCATATCGACCAGATTGCTGTTAATGGAGCCAGCGGGGCCTACGGAATCTATTTTTCGAAAAGGTATTCGTGTACTCTTTCCGTTTTGATCCATATAAGGGAAGGCGAAGTCAGGTTGATTCTGCATCTCATCGACAGAGAGGACACTTGAATTCATACCGAGGGGATTAAACAGAGACTCTAGAACAACATTCTCCCATGAAGTTCCTTTGAGTTGCCCCACCAGATAACCAGCCGCCATATACATCAGATTCTGGTATTGCCACTTGTTCCGAAAGTCTTCATTTGGCTCCAGATACTGAAGCGCGTTTACGAGTTCTTCTCTGCTCCGTGATGAGTTGTACCACATCATATCGTGCCTTGGAAGTCCGGAGCGATGACAGAGCATATCGCGGATGGTCAGACGTTCTGTGGTTACGGGATCGAACATTTTGAAGTCTTTCAAATACGTTCGAACAGGCGTGTCCCACTTCAGAATGTCCTGATCGACGAGCAGGGCAGCTGTTGATGCTGTAAAGGCTTTGGTACTGGAACCGATCGCAAATAGTGTATTGGGCGTAACTTCGAGCTTGGACTCCAGGTCGCGATAACCGTATCCTTTTTGCAAAATAACTTCATCCTTGTGGATGACCGCTACTGCCACACCTACGCCTTTCCAGCGTTGAAGCTGCTCTTCCACAAAATCATCCAATCCATTCAGCAATGAGTGATGATAGGTTGTATTCATTATTTCCCTCCAATTTGAAATAGAGTTGTACCTCAATTAAGCTACATCATAGCGGTATGTAATTGCATTGGTTGAGTTGTTATCTGTATTTACTATGAAGAATCTGGTTGAATTTCACATCCTACCCGAGACTGATTTTGTTACCAAATAGGGTATTGCGGCATTTGAAAAAAGGGAATGCTTGTCAAACTAGTCCGCATATATCGAACAAGTCCCTCATAACATGTACTAATCAAGTAGGGGTTCTGCTGTACGCACAATCCTGAAGTGAAAACATGTGCTAAAGGGGATGATGTCATGCGCCGAATATCATGGATGCTTGCCATGGTATTGGTCTTATCGACCTTACTTGCCGCCTGCGGGAAGAAGGATGCGGCAGCCGTGGTCAAAGATCTGAACGAAGTCGTAGGAGAAATGGAAAGTTATCAGGGGGCAGGCGTCATGACGCTGCATACCGGAGATACGCCGCAGCAGTACAAGGTCGAGGTATGGCATCAAAAGCCTTCGTATTATCGTATCGCGTTAACGAATGCCAAAAAGGATGTAACGCAAATTGTACTGCGTAATGATGAAGGCGTATTTGTCCTGACGCCGAGCCAGAACAAAAGCTTCCGTTTCCAGAGTAACTGGCCGGATAATCAAGGCCAGGTTTACCTCTACGAGACGCTGATCCGCAGTATAACAGGTGATTCGACCCGCCAGTTTGCCGATGAGAAGGAAAGCTATGTTTTCGATGTAGCTGCCAACTACAATACACATGCATTGGTCAGACAGAAAATATGGTTAAACAAAAGCGATTACGCACCGAAGCAGGTAGAAGTATCTGATTCGAATGCCAATGTGGTCGTGGATGTGAAGTTCGATAGCTTCAAATTTGGTACCGAATTTGAGAAAGACGCGTTTGACATGCAGCGTAATATGACGGCTGCTTCAGAAAATGGTGGCAAGGCCGGTACGGACTCAGGCGCGGCTCCTGCTGGGGATGGCAAAGAGGCTACCAATCCTCAAGCTGCAACAGAGGAAGGTTCTGCATCGAATCCAAGCGGAACCGTTAGTGATGGCCAGACCGGTGTGAGCGATAACGCCGAGCAGCAAGGTTCGGAAGACCCAGCCAGCGGGCAAGGCACGGAAGAACCGACATCGGCAGAGCCGGACGGCACAGGCAGCTTCGGGGTTATTCAGCCGACCTACGCCCCAGAAGGAGTCAAGCTGAAAGACGATCAGATCGTGGAAGGATCAGGAGACTATTCGGTTATGCTCCGCTATGAAGGAACGTATAATTACACGATCTTTGAGGCACGGCCGCAGGACAGAGCCGTATCGCTTGCCCCATCCCGTGTTCTGGATCTTGGATTCACCCTTGGAATGATAAGCGGAGATGCGTTGCAGACACTAACATGGATGTCAGATGGAGTGGAGTACAGGATTACAAGCGCAGATTTGCCAGATACCGAGATGATTCAGATTGCGACCTCCATGCAGGAAGAGTCAGGGAAATGATTTGGAAAGTATAGTCGTCCTAACATAAGGAATGCTAAGAAGCATCGGAGATGATTTCTCCGGTGCTTTGCTGCATACACAGGTCATTGTCCCTGGTTTATATCCGTAATTTGCAGGATTTAATTTCAGTTGAAGCTATTAGTATCAACAGGCTATGATCCTGCGTAAGATAAGCAAGGAATAGGTCCGGTGCATTCAATAATGCAAAACACGCTTCTATGCGGGAGGAACCGGGTAAATAATACGATATAAGCAGATAAGTTAAGTTATGGAGAGATGAATATCTCATTCATGGTCTCGCTTATAGGTCTTATTCTGCGTTTGATCCCGACTCCAGGATAGTACTCCTGTATGTGTTTTGGTCTGCAGATCTTTCGTTCATTTGACAGTCACATGCTTGAGCATTACGATGGAGTCTGACGTGAGCCGGATTAAGATGATTAGAGAAGGTGACTTAACGTGCAAGAACAATATCGGCCGACCCAAGCGGAAATCAATTTGGATCATTTGCGCAACAACGTAGAAGCTTTCCGTGAAGCATTGCCGCAAGGCAAGAAACTGCTCGCCTGTGTGAAGGCTAACGCCTATGGACATGGGGCAGTGGAGACGGCCAAGGAACTGGAACGAGTTGGTGTGGATTACTTAAGTGTAGCTTTTCTTGACGAAGCGCTTGAATTGCGACAACACGGAATTACCCTTCCGATTCTGGTATTGGGCTACACGCCGCCAGAAGGCATCGCTGAAGCATGGAAACAGGATGTAACCATTACGCTGTTCAGTAAGGAAGTGCTCGACGCCATTCAACATTTGGAGACGGGAATTTCCTCTCGCAAGCTAAAGGTTCATATCAAAATTGACAGCGGCATGGGCAGGCTTGGCCTGCTGCCTGGCGACGAGGCACTTGCTTTCATTCAGGAAGCAGCCAAGCTGAAGCAGGTCATGCTGGAAGGTATGTTTACTCATTTTGCCAAGGCAGATGAAAAAGACAAGACCTATACACTGGAGCAGTATCGACGGTTCCAAGGCGTGGTTGATGCGTTGCGGGATCAGGGATGTGTCATCCCGATTATACATACGGCGAACAGCGCCGCTACCATTGATACACCGGAATTGTCGGATGATATGGTTCGTGTAGGAATCAGCCTGTACGGATTATACCCGTCGGCAGAAGTGAATCATCAGGTAGTGAAGCTGTCCCCGGTATTGACACTGAAGACGAAGGCGGTTCTGGTCAAAACGCTGCCGCCCCACTGGGGTGTCAGCTACGGAACCCGTTATGTAACACAAGGGAACGAACGAATAGCGACCCTGCCTATCGGCTATGCAGACGGATTTTCAAGAATGCTGTCAGGTAAAGCACAAGTGCTTGTACGCGGCCGTCGTGTTCCCGTCGTCGGTACGATCTGCATGGATCAGTGTATGGTGTCGCTACAATCTTTTGCTGCAGAAGCAGAAGAAATTCAAGTCGGCGAAGAGGTTGTTCTCATCGGTCACCAATCAGGTGCAGTTATAACTGCAGAAGAGGTGGCATCTCAGCTTGGTACGATTCCCTACGAAGTGATCTGCATGATGGCGCATCGAATCCCTCGGGTCTATACCCGTAATGGAGCAGTAATCGCCAGAATCAACCCTCTTTTGACATCCTGACAGCTCGACTGGACGCTATTTCCAATAAACTTTTTTTCAGAACAGAAGGAAAACTGTCGGAGCATCTCGAATTATGAATGATGACTGGGATGAAAAATCCTGAAAAGAGATGTTTGGTCTGTACGAATAATGTTCCCCGTGTTTATAATGGAGTACAGCATACTTGATATACTCGGGGCATATATATTCCTTTGTATAAAAGTTCTGGAAAAACGTAATACTGGTTCACAATGGCGAAAGGTTTGTGGGGGTGGAAGAAAGGTGGCCAACTTGCAGAACACCAAGCGGATCATGATCAGTTTGCCTGATTATCTTTTGCAGGAAGTGGATGGCATCGTAGCGCTGGAGAATTCCAACCGCAGCGAATTGATTAGGCAGGCCATGAAGCTGTATTTGACGGAGCGTAAGAAACGTTACATCCGTGAATCGATGCAGCGAGGGTACATGGAGATGGCGAAGATTAACCTCACCATGGCATCCGAGGCCTTTCACGCGGAGGAAGATGCGGACAGCACTCTGGACCGCTTAGTTAGCGGGGTGTAGACATTGATCGTAAAACGCGGTGACGTTTTTTTTGCGGATCTTTCTCCCGTTGTCGGTTCCGAGCAAGGTGGAGTCAGGCCGGTTCTGGTTATCCAGAATGACATTGGCAACCGGTTTAGTCCTACTTGTATTGTGGCGGCGATCACCGCCCAGATCCAAAAGGCAAAGCTGCCGACGCATGTGGAAATTGATGCGGCGGCACACGGCTTTGACCGGGACTCGGTTATTTTGCTCGAACAAATACGGACGATTGATAAGCAGAGGCTGACCGACAAGATTACCCATCTGGACGAGGAGACCATGAAACTGGTCAACGAAGCCTTACAGATCAGCCTGGGTTTAATCGATTTTTAAGGCATCAGGCAGTTGTTTCTTTGTTCTGCCGTGCCGCCCGTAGACAATGGATGTTCCTTGCAGGAACACACAATTTCAGACAGCAATCAAAAGAGCGTACAACAGCCTAACGGCCGGGGTACGCTCTTTTGATTAAAGCTTTATGAAAGCGTAGAACATTTAGAGTCTTTTCGTTATAATGATACCTGAGAAACCGTTTACGTTAATCAACATATATAGAGGTGGAGGAGACATATGAGCATTTATATTGACCAGGAGAAACTTCAATTTCATCTACAGACTCAAAAGGCAAGCTACGTATTCCAGGTGCTGCCTTCGGGATATTTGGTACATTTGTATTATGGCAAAAGACTACGTGATACCGATCTGAGTTGGCTTCATGTGCGTACGGAACGGGCCTCCTTCAGCCCGAATCCGGTACCGGAAGACCGGACGATCTCCTTCGACACGTTGGCGCAAGAGTTGCCAGTATACGGTACGAGTGATTTCCGTAATCCGGCAATCCAATTGCAGCTTGAGAACGGTTCAACCGTTTCGGAATTTACGTATACAGGCCATCGACTGATCAAAGGAAAGACAGCGCTTACCGGGCTGCCGGCAACTTATGTTGAGTCTGACGATGAAGCGGAGACACTCATCGTTGAACTGGAAGACCATGTTGCAGGGATCAAGATTGAACTTAGCTACACGGCCTTTACGGCATTTAATGCGATTACGCGTTCCATGCGTATCGTTAATGAGAACGCTGCCTCGGTGAATATTGCACGTGCGCACAGTTCTTCTGTTGATTTCCCGCATGCCGATTACGAATTGCTGCAACTGTCAGGAGCATGGACGCGTGAACGGGACATCGTTCGCAGACCGCTTGCTTCCGGCCTGCAAGGCATCGAGAGCCGTCGCGGCTCAAGCAGTCACCAGCAGAATCCGTTCATTGCTCTGATGACACCGGGTACAGACGAAGATCAGGGTGAAGTCTACGGGTTCAGCCTTGTATATAGCGGCAGCTTCACTGCACAGGCGGAAGTGGATCAGTTCCACACCACTCGTGTATCGCTGGGAATCAATCCGTTTGAGTTCGGCTGGAAGCTGGATTCGCAGGAGTCATTCCAGACGCCTGAGACGGTCATGGTTTATTCGGATGCAGGTCTGGATGGCATGTCTCAGTCGTATCATAAACTGTATCGCGAGCGCCTTGCACGTGGCAAGTTCCGCAATGCAGAGCGTCCGGTTCTGGTCAACAACTGGGAAGCGACCTATTTCGGCTTCAACGCAGATAAGATTGAGCAGATCGCCCAGGCAGGGAAGAAGCTTGGTATTGAACTGTTCGTACTGGATGATGGATGGTTCGGACATCGGGACAGTGATAATTCCTCACTCGGTGACTGGATTGTGGACAAGAATAAACTGCCACAAGGCCTGGATGATTTGGCCAACCGGGTAACCAGTTTGGACATGCAGTTCGGACTATGGTTCGAGCCTGAGATGATTTCGCCGGACAGTGAATTGTACCGTGCTCATCCGGACTGGTGTCTGCATGTGCCGGATCGCCGCCGCACGGAAGGGCGCCAACAATTGGTACTCGATTTCTCCCGTCAGGATGTGCGTGATGAGATTGTACGCATGTTAAGCGATGTGCTTGGATCTGCCCCGATCACTTATGTGAAATGGGACATGAACCGGAATATGACGGAAGTGGGTTCTGCATTGCTGCCAGCAGACAGACAGCGTGAGACTGCCCATCGATATATGCTTGGATTGTACGAAGTCATGGAACGGATTACTTCAGCGTTTCCGGATATCCTGTTCGAGAGCTGTTCAGGTGGTGGCGGCCGTTTTGATCCAGGTATGCTGTATTACATGCCGCAAACGTGGACCAGCGATAATACGGACGCGATATCCCGTCTTCGTATTCAGTATGGTACAAGCCTGGTATATCCGGTAAGTTCAATGGGGTCACATATCTCAGCGGTTCCCAATCACCAGGTTAATCGAATTACTTCTCTAGAGATTCGTGGACATGTCGCCATGTCCGGTAACTTTGGATACGAATTGGATTTGACTCGATTCACAGAGAAAGAGAATGCCATTGTGAAGGCTCAGGTTGAGCTGTACAAGGAAATTCGGGGAACCATTCAATACGGAACGTTCCGGCGCTTGCTAAGTCCGTTTGAAGGAAATGAAACGGCATGGATGTTTATTTCACCAGATGGCAGCGAAGCGGTTGTATTCTACTTCCGTGTGCTCTCTGAACCCAATGCACCCCTCCAACGTCTGAAGTTGAAGGGCCTGGACCCTAACGCGGATTATCGCCTCAAAGGCGGCTCCGAGACGTTTACCGGGGATGCGCTGATGTATGGCGGGATCTCCGTAGGTCGTGCATCGGGAGACTATCTGAGTGAAATGTTCCGATTCGAACGGGTCTAAATAAGTTGAATTATTTACACGGATACTACGATGACAGAACAACCTTCCAATCGCTGTTATCCCCAGATTTTTTTCGATTCCCTTTTCTTAAGGGGAAAATCCGGGGATAAAGGCGAACGCTTCGCTTTTTCAGGTTTTTTCTGTCCTCTCCGTCATCGTGTAAATGAGTAGTTTCACTTATTTAGAGTTCAATTGCATATAAAGTCCTTATGAGGAAGACCGAACAGCGTCGCGTTGACGTTTTTCGGTCTTTTTTTGACGTAATGGGGAAGGCTGGAGGAAGACGTAATTCTGTCAGAACTTGTATGCCAGTGGAATGATGGAAATCTGGACGTGATTTTGTGATAATATAGGGTAGAGTGGTTGAAGCAAATGGTTCAATCAAAATGTAATTACAGCAGCAAAGCTGCCCTGAACAAGCTTCAACTGAACGATTCAGGAAGGAAAGAGGGATTTATTTGTCTGAACAGGAAACGGTTCTGGAACCCAATGAAGAAACAATAAAGGCAGAACGCCATGAACGAATCATCAAACAGGTAGCCAAGGAACTGTCACTGTCCTTGAAGCAGGTCCGCACAACGTCGGAGCTTCTGGACGAAGGCAATACGATTCCATTTATCGCCCGCTACCGTAAGGAAATGACTGGAGAGCTGGATGAGAACGAGCTGCGGCTCATTGAAGAACGCATCGTATACTTGCGTAATCTCGAAGACCGCAAAGTGGAAGTCATCCGTATTATAGAGGAACAAGGCAAGCTGACCGGAGAACTGAAACAGTCCATCACCCAGGCAGTTAAGCTTCAGGAAGTGGAGGACTTGTACCGTCCGTTTCGCCAGAAGCGGAAAACCCGTGCCAGTGTAGCGAAGGAAAAAGGTCTCGAGCCACTCGCTGTATGGATCTGGGGTCAACCGAAGCAAGGGAATGTCCTGGAGGAAGCGGCGCGTTATATCAATGCTGAACTTGGGGTAGACGATGCAGAGGTTGCACTTCAGGGAGCCAAGGACATCTTGGCTGAAAATATCGCAGATGATGCTGCTATTCGTGCCTGGATTCGTCGATATACACTCGATCATGGCATGCTGACTTCGGAAGCGAAGGATGCGGAGCAGGAGTCTGTATATGAGAACTACTATGATTATCGTGAGTTAGCCAAAAAAATGCCTCCTCACCGCATTCTCGCCATTAACCGCGGTGAACGTGAGAACATTTTGAAAGTGGGTCTGGACGTACAGCCTGAACCGGCTCATCGTCATATGGAAGGGCAGATCATCAAGGGTACATCTGCGGTTCAGGACATTTTGCGTGCTGTGATTGAAGATGCTTACAAACGATTGATTGCCCCTTCGATTGAGCGCGAGGTTCGTGCAGAACTGACGGAAAAAGGTGAAAACCAAGCGATATCCGTATTCTCGGCTAATCTTCGGAATTTGCTGCTTCAGCCACCAATTCATGGCAAACGTGTGCTTGGTGTCGATCCTGCCTATCGTACCGGCTGTAAGCTGGCCGTGGTCGACGATACGGGCAAGCTGCTTGAAGTGGCTGTTACGTACCCAACGCCACCACACAACAAGAAGCGTGAAGCTGCCGAGGTCTTCCATCGGATGATCAAGCAGTATGATATCGGATTGATTGTTATCGGTAATGGTACAGGGTCCCGTGAGACGGAACAGTTTGTTGCCGAGATCATTCAGGAGAACGGTGACGAAAGTCTCGTGTATCTAATCGTCAATGAAGCTGGAGCGAGTGTGTATTCTGCATCCAAGCTGGCCCAGGAAGAATTCCCGGATCTCGACGTTGCCGAACGTAGTGCTGCTTCGATTGCCCGCCGGGTGCAAGACCCGCTGGCTGAGCTGGTCAAAATCGATCCAAAAGCCATTGGTGTAGGTCAATACCAGCATGACGTATCCCAAAAAATATTGGAAGAAAGCTTGAAGGCTGTTGTGGAATCCGCAGTTAACCACGTGGGTGTGGATGTGAACACGGCTTCACCTTCACTGCTGTCATATGTGGCTGGTGTAAATGCCACTATTGCCAAAAATATCGTGAAATACCGCGAAGAGAACGGCCGGTTCACGAATCGTCGCCAGCTGCAGAAGGTGCCGCGTCTGGGTGCCAAAACCTATGAGCAATGCGTAGGCTTTATGCGGATTGGCGAAGGGGAGAACCCGTTGGATCGTACACCGATTCACCCTGAATCGTATAAGGTGGTTGATCAACTCTTTAAAGAGCTTCAAGTTGAGCTGGACAAGCTGGGCAGCAAGGAACTGTCTGTTCTTCTGTCTGAGCAACAACCGGAACAGCTGGCTGTGAAGCTGGATGTGGGTGTACCTACACTACGTGACATTCTGGACAGCTTGCAGCGTCCGGGTCGTGACCCGCGTGAGGAAATGCCGCTACCGATCTTCCGCACAGATGTGCTCAAAATTGAGGATTTGGTGGAAGGCATGGAGCTGCAAGGCACGGTTCGCAACGTAATTGACTTTGGTGCATTTGTCGACATCGGCATCAAGAGTGACGGGCTTGTCCATATCTCACAGCTGAGCAACGGTTACGTCAAACATCCGATGGATGTGGTATCTGTCGGGGATAATGTAACGGTTTGGGTGATGAATGTGGATACCAAAAAAGGCCGTGTCGGCCTCACGATGAAGAAGCCTGCTTCTTCTCAGCAGTCTTCCTAATCCAGCACAATGCTCGGAGAACAGCCTTCCCTGTAAGGGGAAGGCTGTTTGTTGTCAGCTATAATAGTACTGTTGCCCGTACTGTATTCTTCGAAGGGATTTTATGAAAGAAGTGAGAGCTTGAAGTGGACGAAAGAGAGTGGTGTCAGATGCTTAAAGTTCGCTGTCCGCGCTGCGCGGGGTGCCACTTGTCGGTTTGTTTCGGTAAAAGAACCAACATTCGTTCAGCAGCTTGATCTGTCTGCTGTCCTTTTTGTGAAATGCACGCATCAGTTGATTGCAAAGCCATTGAGGCAAGGGTATCTCCTCCTCTTGCATAATTCATCTGTACGTTAGCATATGTGGCAATAGCCTGGACTGTGCGGATTAACCAGTGAGGAACACGGAAAATTCAATTTCTATACGGATATGGATTAAAGGGCGAAAAAAAGCACAACTCCCGCTTTTAGGAGATGCGCTTTTGGTTCCATCCTGCATGAAAAATAAGTCCATAAGTGGATTAGAGTGATTCCATCTCTTCTTCATACCATTGCTCTAATTGAGCCTGGAGCGCCCGAATTTCAGTGAGCAGGGAAATCAAAGGATATTCACTCTCTCTTAGTGCTGCGAAACTTTGTTCAAGGGCATTGATGTAGTCAAGGCCTCCGATGATGGAGAGCTGCTCGTCCAGAAGGTCAAGATTGTCACATTCAGCGATTGCCCAAGGCAGAACAGGTACATCTGCGGCCGTAAGTTTGTCAATTTCTTTGTGCAGGCGCAGGTTGAGCGCACTGAGTTGGTAAGCGTAATCGGCGGGCATTTCCACAAACTGCAATTGCTGTTCCTGCTGCAGGATGACGTAGCGCATTGTAGGCATAACGAGTAATAATCTCCCCTCATACATTCTACTTGACAGTGTAGCCTACGAAACGGTTAAAATTCAAGTATTATGGCGGAAAAACAAATGGCCCATAGGGGGTGAAAGGAGGGAGATTCGATGGAAAATGAGGAATTGCAGCAATGGATTGAGCAGGTGTCGTTGGATCATTTCGGGGTTCCGTTCACTCACGAGGCGCTGTTTAACCGTCGTCTGACCACGACAGGTGGGCGTTATATGCTCAAAAGTCACCGAATAGAGATTAATCCTCATCAGCTCGAAGCCTATGGGCGGGAAGAGGTTGAGAAAATCATCAAGCATGAACTGTGTCACTACCATCTGCACATCCGTGGACGCGGCTACCAACACCGGGACCCGGAATTCAAAGCCTTGTTGCAAAAGGTGGGCGGTTCAAGGTTCTGTCAGTCCCTTCCGGACGGAAAGGGCAGAAAGCCACTACCGTATCGCTATAAGCTGGTGTGCAAGAGCTGTGGCACGGAATATTTGCGTAAACGTAAAGTTGATCCGAAGAGGTACCGCTGTGGTCGTTGTGCGGGCAAGTTAGGGATTCAGAGTATCTAAAGCTTATTAAGAAAGTCATCGGAGGCATGTTGACTTGGAATATTAATCATGATAAATTTAGGATATTCAAGATCAATATTCCCTGATAGCTCAGTTGGTAGAGCACTCGACTGTTAATCGAGTTGTCACAGGTTCGAGTCCTGTTCGGGGAGCCATTCTTGGAGAGATACCCAAGTGGCTATAAGGGGACCCTCTGCTAAGGGGTTAGACTGCGTAAGCGGTGCGAGGGTTCGAATCCCTCTCTCTCCGTTCTGATTTACTTCTCTGTACAAGGGATGAGAACCCTAAAGGTTCGTCGAAGCATACGCTTCGTAAGGAATACATCGCAGTCTCGAATGAAGTGAGAGTATCCCTCTCTCTCCGTTCTGAACAAAACATAATCCCCCTTCTCACGAACCGTTAATGGTTCGTGAGAAGGGGGATTTTTGATGTATCGTCATTTTACTAATGTACATGAATGCCTAATTGCCGCCCTACAATGAAATGCCCAATACCTCGTACAAACCCTTCTTGCCAGCTTCCGTGACTTCAACCGAACGGCTGCCTGCCTTCTGACGGGTCCAATCCAGTTCAGACAAGCGGCGCCCGAGTTCGTCTCCCAATACACCGGAGATATGATGACGGCGTTCACTCCAGTCCAGACATTTGCGAGCCATAGCGCGACGCGATCCGGCTTTACCTTCAAGTATGATGCCAAAAGAAGTGAACCATTGAATCCCTTTCTCTGTAATGTGGTAATCCTTGGCCTGGTCATCCTCAGGTTCTTCGAGATAACCTTCCCGCAATAAAGCTTCGCACAACGATATCCCCAATTTTCCGGCCAGATGCCCATAACAGGTTCGAGCAAAGCTCAAATGTTGAAGCTGATCAGACTGTTTGAGGGACCTCACTTGAACTGGTGCAGCGATACTTCCCATTGTCTCAATCAGAAAAGCAACCTCCTTGCCTGCAAGTCGATAATATCGATGTCTTCCTTGCTGTTCAACGACGAGCAGCCCGCCTTCGACCAGCTTCGCGAGATGACTGCTTGCCGTTTGGGGGGTAACACTCGCCATGTAAGCAAGTTCGCCTGCAGGAAGTGCACGACCATCCAACAAAGCTTCCAAAAAAATAGCACGACTGGGATCAGCAACTAACGACGCAACAGCGGATATATTCGGATATGCATTCATACTTCGATGATACCTGAACTATTGGTGTATTACAATTCAATGTGTATGAATGACGATCCACATGACCCATTGGATGGATTGAAGAATGGAGGAAGAAGCAATGTATACAAATGACAGAACGAAAGAAGGTCCTGAACCAGAGAGTCACCGAGGCTCAAACCGAGAGTTGATGCAGCATGAGGTGATAACTCCAAGTATTTTGTACTATGGCACACCTGTATTGTTACTGAGCACGTTAAACGAAGAGGGGACAACAAATCTATCACCACTTTCTTCATCCTGGGCACTCGGCGACTGCTTGGTACTTGGAATTGGTATTCAAGGCAAAGCCTTTGAGAACCTGAACCGACGCCCTGAATGTGTAATTAATCTGCCCGATGCATCCATGTGGGAGCAGGTTGAGATACTGGGACGTTATACGGGGAAATATCCCGTTCCTGAAGAGAAAAGAAGGATGGGGTTTGAATTTTGTGATGATAAATTTGCTACTTCTGGACTGACGCCTCAAAATTCAGTTCTGGTTGAGCCGAATAAAATAGCGGAGTGTCCGCTCCAGATTGAAGCCGCGGTACAACACATACGTATTCCCGAACACACGCCTTTCATGGCGATTGTGGAGGTAAAAGCGTTGAAGGTACATGCTCATCACCGCCTGATATCAGATTTGAACAAGATTAACCCAGAGAAATGGAATCCTTTAATTTATAATTTCCGACATTATTATGGACTTGGAGAGCGGCATGGGGAGAGCTTTCCGGCAGAGAAGTGATGTATTAGGATACTAAATTAGCATACGCAATCCATAAGTGATACAAAATATACGAAGTGGGGCCAGTTGGGCGCCGCTTCTTTCGGCCTACATTGAGAATTATTTAGGAGTTCGTCCGGTGAATGTATAAGTGCGGCTATTTTATTAGTCAAGGATTGGGTAAATAGTAAAGAAAGATACATGTAAGCATATACATAAGAGAGGTGATGAGCATGGAAACGGAATACTTGATGCGTGTACTCATAGCTGGCATATGCGGCGTGTTCATCGGATATGAGCGCAAGAACCGAATGAAGGAAGCCGGAATACGTACTCACTTTGTTGTTGCTGTGGGTGCAGCATTAATGATGATAGTATCCAAGTATGGCTTTCAGGATCAGGCAGGCTGGGCGAATCTCTCGCTTGACCCATCCAGGATTGCTGCACAGGTGGTCAGTGGGGTCGGCTTCATTGGAGCCGGGATGATCTTCACACAGCGTCATACGGTCCGAGGATTGACGACAGCGGCGGGAATTTGGGCGACTGCAGGAATGGGACTGGCTGTTGGTTCGGGATTGTATTGGACAGGTGCAGGGGTAACGCTGCTTATTGTTCTGGCCCAGATGCTGCTGCATCGGCCGACACGCTGGTTGGTATCCGCGAGAACAGAGACGTTGACCATTCGACTGCTAAAGGAAGGGGACACCCTCAAAACCGTTTTGGCTTTGCTGGGACAGGAAAAAATCTCGGTAATCGGATTCAAAACAGAACAGCAAACAAGCACAGACTCCGGAGAGGAGACAGTGCTTGAATTCACTCTGCAACTGCCCGGTTCATATCGGGCCGAGCAGCTAATTATTTTATTGCAGGATGTCCCTCACGTTCGATCCGTTGATATGAGGTGAGCCAGGCCATCGCTAGATCGCTAGGTCCTCATACCGAACATCACAAGAAGCGATTACTGACCGCCTTCAATGACGGTCTCCGGCTGGGAAACAGGCTTGCCTTCAAGAACACAATGAATGGCATGTGCGACACCATGCTCCACATTAGTCAACGACACAGCTTTGGCAAGCGCCTTAATCTCCGGTTCAGCATTGCCCATGGCAATACCGAGTCCTGCCATTTTTAGCATGGATACGTCGTTGAAATTATCACCAATGGCAGCTGTATCTTCCATGGAGATGTTCAAATGCGCAGCCAGTTTGGTTAAGGCATTACCTTTGGATACATCAGGATGCTGCATTTCGAAGTTGTGTTCAGAGGATACCACCATGGCTACATCGGAGCGAGAAGCAAAGTATTCGCGTCCCTGCTGCAATTGAGCGGGGTCCAATGAAAAGGCCATAATATTGTAAATGAAAGCTTCGGAAGGGATTTCTTGATGGGAATTAACGCGGTGGTAATCTTTCTTGTCATAGTGCTTCTTAACAGCTCGAATGAGGCGTTCAATATCCTCCCCTGGACTCGAACCCAGAATGCGATCCATTTCAGCGAGCATCGCCTCATGACTGCCTATAGGGGCGTAGATTCCCTGTTGTGTAGAGGCCTCGTAGTAGCAATGATGATCTTCCAGCCACTGCATGACGGATGCGGCCGTTTCACGCTCAAGTGGAAGATGGAACAGGCGCTCACCGTTGGCATCATGGATGGTAGCTCCGTTGGAGCCGATGACTGGCGTGTTAATTCCGCCTTCGCTGCTTATCATTAATACGTCGGAATAAACCCGTCCTGTAGCGATCGTAACCTTCAATCCTTCTTGTTGCGCCTTATGGATTGCAGCTGCGTTTTCCGGGCTGATCTGACTGTCTCTGTTCAATAGGGTTCCATCTAAATCGGTAGCAAATAATTTCATATGTTACAACTCCTTTTCAATTGTAGGTTCAGGGATGAGAATCTCCACTTGCTGTTCGGTCAAAAAGGTTCGCCAATCCTGGGAAGGCCATTGATCTGTAATTAACATATCAACGAGTGACCAGTCCGCAAAACGGTAACCATAACGCTTATCAAACTTGGAATGGTCAGCGAGTACAATAACCTGTTTTGCAGCTTGCATCATTTTGTGCTTGATCTTTCCTTCTTCTTCGGAAGCGCTGAAGCCGTCCATCGTAATTCCGCCAATGCCGATAAATGCTTTGTCTACATAATAGTGAGAAAGAGTTTCGATTACGGAAGTGCCATAGACATAACGCTGCTCTTTATCGACTTTACCGCCAAGCAAACGAATCTCGACAGCCGTATGATTGGAGAGAAGTTCAGCTGAGTAAATGGAATTGGTAATGACGGTACAGGATTTGCCGTTCAGATTTTCGGCACAAGTCTGCACTGTAGTGGAAGAATCCAGAATAATGTGTTCGCCTTGGCGGACGATCGCAGCGGCTAGTTTGCCAATAGCTCTTTTTTCATCGGAAATGTGGAGCAGACGATCTTTATAAGATCGGTGCTCAACTGGTGGAACGGGGAGAATTGCACCGCCGCGCGTTCGGATGATGGCATCCTGTTCTTCGAGCTTGATCAGATCCCTTCGAGCCGTGTCCCGGGAAACGTCAAACAGGGATACAATATCCTCAGCTGAAATGCGATTGTGTTTACGTAGGTGCTCAATAATCAGCTGCATTCGTTCTTCCTGAAACAAACGTGCCGCCTCCTTATACGTAGCTGACCGTGTTTATAACTGATAGGTTAATTATAAGTACTAATAATGATATTTGCAATATTATAAGTGAATGTAAGTGTATTTAAGTTTTTTGATATTAATTTTACAAATTACGATGATTACGGTGATAAATATGTGAGAGAGATTTTGGAGTGAGTAGGCTCATAAGCTCATGAAGAAGGGGTAAAAAGGAGAGAATAAAAAATTCGAAAAAAAATGTTGCACATTTTATTTAGCCTGTGATATACTCATTCTTGTCGCCAAGAAAGACAACTTGTTAATAAGGCCCGTTGGTCAAGGGGTTAAGACACCTCCCTTTCACGGAGGTAACAGGGGTTCGAATCCCCTACGGGTCATTATCTTCACCACCTCAGGGATGTACAATCCTGATGAGGAATCCTCATAAAGTCATAGCTCCTGAACAAAAGAGTTACGCATGGCACATCCGGTGAAGTTACAGCAAGAGCCATTAGCTCAGTTGGTAGAGCACCTGACTTTTAATCAGGGTGTCGAAGGTTCGAGCCCTTCATGGCTCACCATTTTTACAATTAAATATGCGGTCGTGGTGGAATGGCAGACACGCTATCTTGAGGGGGTAGTGGGTGTATACCCGTGGAGGTTCGAGTCCTCTCGACCGCATCACAGCAACAGACGTTATAAGATAGACTCTCATGATTATTCATGGGAGTCTATCTTTGTGTTATGAGAAATACCTGAACGTATTCCTGGGATTAAAAGGCTGAGGATTCAGGAGGGTTGTGGTATAATTTAGGTACATGTATTGATTATTACGGTTGGAAGGCGGTTCTGTATGCAGTCGATCTATGAGCGAATTGAACACCTGATTGCTGAACGAGGAATGACCAAGAAGGCTTTCTGCCAACAGCTGAAGATCAGCACGGGCAATCTGGGTGACTGGAAACGCGGTAAATCTATTCCGAGTACGAATAAACTAATCGAGATTGCTTCGTTTTTTGATGTGAGCCTGGACTGGCTCATGATTGGCCGTCCATCCAAGGAGGCGATGGTGCGGGAAAAACGGGAGGATTATTTTTTTGACGTGTTGCGGCAATTGAATTGCCAAGAAAGCGAATTATCGACTGTGGAACAGTCTTTTATCAGTGAATATATTGAGTTCACCCGTTATCGTAAATCCAAGGAAAGCAAAAATTCAGGCGACTTTCGTTACAAGGGAGAAGATAAGCCAGAAGCGGATGAATCGGTGCAGCGGAAAGATTAAGCACTTCTCTTCATTACATTTTTTATATAATATTATGGCATAATTGGGTTTGATCATTTGTTCGGCAATGAATTGGAGAGACGTAAATGTTTTAGATGATTCGGATGGGAGGAAGTTCTGTATGCAGTCGATCTATGAGCGAATTGAACATCTGATTGCCGAGCGAGGGATGACCAAGAAAGAGTTCTGTAAACAACTGAAGATTAGCACAGGTAATCTGGGTGACTGGAAACGCGGCAAATCTGTCCCGAGTACGAATAAACTCATTGAAATTGCTGCGTTTTTTAATGTGAGCCTGGACTGGCTCATGATTGGCCGTCCATCCAAGGAGGCGATGGTGCGGGAAAAACGGGAGGATTATTTTTTTGGCGTGTTACGGCAATTAGATTGCCAGGAAAGCGAATTATCGACTGTGGAACAGTCTTTTATCAGTGAATATATCGAATTTACCCGTTACCGCAAATCCAAGGAAGGCAATGATCCAGATGACTTTCGCTACAAGAGAGTGGATACGCCCGAAGACGACGGCACGATATAGCTCCAAGTGCGATTTGACCGGCTAGCTTGGATAAGCTCAAAAACCTCTGAACAGATCCGAATCCATTCGGTAAGCTGTCCAGAGGTTTTTGGTTTTTTAGAACAGTGTACATTATGAGTTTTCGAATGGCTCGTCGGATCGAATTAAAAGCGTTTAATTAAAAGCGTTTATTTGCGAAAAGCCAGCGTTTGTTTGCCCAAAAGTTCGGGTCGAAGGGTGTTCCAAATCTGTAGGCATTGCTCCTGAAGTTCCCAGGCTGCCATTCCGAGCAAACGAACACCAATCCCGCCTGTAGCGAGCAAGCTGGCCCCGGAAAGCATGCGACCATCTGGGGGAAGAATGGACCGTATGGACTCCAACTGTGCTGCGCCTAATCCAGGGGCAATCATCCATAAAGCCGCAGTGTGGGTGTAGTCTAACAACGCTGCGGATGATTTCGGATCATCGGATTCTGGTTCGTGCCCGAAGCGATCCCATACGGCCAATTGCTGTCCTTGCCAGATTTCTGTCAGACTGCCATAACGCTTGAACTGAAAGGCTTCCCCTCGATGAATTCGTCCAGCGGACCAGATATCCGCATACGCAAGTACGGCTTGTTCCCCCAACTCAAAGGTCGTGGTGAGTGAGGATGAACTGCCTTTAAACGGAATAACACATTCAGGAAAGTACTCCAGCACCGCTCCTTGTTCCAGTCGGAAGTGATGGTTCACAGATGACGGAACAGTAGGTGTGGGATGAAGCCTCGTGGCTGATGTGCTGCTTAGCATTACGTGAGTGTTCTGGCCCAACTGCCATTCGGATCGATAATGATCACCGTTCAGCACGCCTGGAGAGACGTCTGAAGTGTATATACATAATTCATCTCCGCCACCCGGAGGTCGAAAGGATCGACTGAACCGGAGAGGGGCGCTATAATACCGATCAGTCATGACGGTGCGCCCGCCTTGAAGAGCGAAAGTGGCCCGAAGCTCGCTGCGGCGTATCACGGCCTCTCCGGCACTGCAATTCAGTCCGTGTTCAACTCCATGTAGAGAGGAGGATGAATTAGTGGCTGTGTGTCGTACCGTGCTCATGGGTGTGCGTATGCAGATGCGCAGCGGAAGCATCGTCATCCATATATTGATGTTCAAGCCAATGGACAATTTCGGATACCCCTTCACCGCTCATCAGGTTTGACATCACATATGGCCTTCCTTCACGTACCCGTTCGGTATCATCCTTCATCACTTGCAGACTTGCGCCAACATAAGGAGCAAGGTCAGTCTTGTTAATCAGCAGCAGGTCTGAGCGTGTAATACCCGGACCACCTTTGCGAGGCAGTTTTTCACCCTGAGCCACGTCAATAATATAAATGAATACGTCCGCCAGTTCCGGGCTGAACGCAGCAGAGAGGTTGTCGCCACCGCTTTCGATAAAGATCAGCTGCAGGTCAGGAAAGCGTTCGATCAATTCATCAACGGCTTCGAAATTCATTGAGGCATCCTCTCGAATAGCGGTATGCGGGCATCCCCCAGTTTCTACCCCGATAATGCGTTCGGGTGCGAGTGCGTTCTGACGCAGCAAAATCTCGGCATCCTCTTTCGTGTAAATATCATTGGTAATAACGGCCAGGCTGTAGCGTGTGCGCAATGCCTTGGACAGCTTCTCCACCAGGGCTGTTTTTCCTGAACCTACCGGCCCGCCGATTCCGATTCGCATCGGGCGACTCCGATCAAATACCTTACGTTCCCATCCTGCATGATGCGTATGATTAGCTCCTCCACACATAACAAATTCCTCCTTGGTTTTGAATTAAATTAATATAGTCAGGACATGAACAGACGGGCTGGCAGACTCTCATGCCTCATGGCATAGATTTCCTGGGCAATACCGAAGCTGTGCATATCTTCCGGGTCGTTATCCCGGATTTGAGACCATTCTGAATCAATATCGTTCAAAAGTTTCTGAATAAGCATCTGTGCCTCGGTTTGCCCGATGGGTAGAAGGCGCAGGGCGCTATTGACATAAGCGTTAACAGAGGTGTACAGATGACCGGTGACGGCTTCGTCCAGTCCGATTTCCAGTTGATAGTTGATGTAGCCATGAATCGTTGTGATGCCGCAAAAGGCACCGTGATCCTTTATGGCTTCATCAATTAGTGTGAAATCCATCCATGGGTAAAGTGACCTCGCGAGCTTGAGTAATCGCTTCCCCATCTTGTGTCCGCTTTCCCGCAGCTCCCTGGGGGTCCGCTGGGCGTGTACGCGTTTGTCATAAAGGGCCAGAAGGGCGGCATCCTGTTGCTCGATAGCTTGGTAGACACCTTTGATGGCGAGACCATCGATCCGCACGAGGCTGGAATGAAGCTGGCCGCGAATGAACTGTTCGAGCTGGGCGGTGGTCCGTATCCTGCCGTCATGAGTGTATGCCTCCAGACCGAACGAGTGGGAGAACCCGCCAATGGGCAGGGCCGAATCCAGCAGTTGAACATAACGGAGCAACTTCGTGCCGCTGTGCATCATCATGCGTGTCCCCCTCTTAGGTGTTTAAATTACAATCCAAATCTAATATAAATTTTTAAAAAATATAAGATGAACAAGCGGTTTACACGAGAACGTAGAGGGCAGAAAAAACTTGGAGAAGCGTAGCGCTCGTCTAAAAGATTTCTGAAAGAAAGCTACGTCGAAAGCATACGCTATCACAAGATTTCTCCCTTTCAAAAGGGGGTCAAAGAAATCTGGGGATAACAGCGATCGGAAGGTTGTTCTGCCAGCGGAGTG
>NZ_AWUK01000013.1 GCF_000499205.1 Paenibacillus sp. MAEPY2 | reverse complement strand
AACGGGAAGCACTGGAGTCATTGGGGATACCGGAGATACAGGAGCAACGGGAGTCACAGGCGTAACCGGAGATACAGGAGCAACGGGAGTTACGGGAGCTACTGGTGTGAGTGTAACGGGAAGTACAGGAGTCACCGGAGAGACTGGAGTTACTGGAAATACAGGAGCACTGGGAGTCACGGGGGCTACTGGTGTCAGTGTAACGGGAAGCACTGGAGCCACTGGAGATACAGGTGCAACGGGAGCAACCGGAGCAACCGGAACTTCTGTAACTTCGAATTCGGCATTTGCTGAGAACACAAGTGGTACCATTGTTGTAATTTTGGGTGGAACATTGATTCCATTGCCGAATAACCAAAATATAGGCACTGGCATAACCGTCAATGGAACGAATGATACCTTCACTCTTGCCAATGCAGGGCGCTACTATATCTCTTATAAAATAAATCTGACAGCCGCACTTGCTATTCAATCCCGTATTTTACTTAACGGGACAGCTATTCCAGCGAGTGTTGTATCCCCAGTACTCTCTCTCAGTCAGTTGCAATCAGACTTTATTGTGACGGTTACAGCCGGATCTACTATCCAGTTCCAATTATTTGGGCTTGTTGCTACAGCTATCCTTTCTCCACCAGGGGCTACTATAAACATTATTCAATTAGCTTAATGCATGAATTACGCTCTTAAAAAGTAATTTTTGAGTTACAAAGAAGAGACGAACCCGATAAGGTTCGCCTCTTCTTTTTGTCTTATAAGTGTATAATCCGGCAATTAATTCAAAACGATTTCAACAGCAGTATTGATTTCTGGAAGGGCTGCAAGTTGCACAAGCACGTCTTTTGGAACTTCCTTGTCAACAGTCAAAATCATGATAGCAGCTCCACCAATGATTTTACGTCCAACCTGCATGGAGGCGATGTTAACTTCATTTTCTCCAAGCAATGTCCCAACACGTCCGATGATACCCGGTTTATCATTATGCGAAATCAAAATTTGATGACTTTCCGGAGCAATATCCACTGGGAATTTGTCCAGACGTACGATTCGCTCTCCGTAACCAGCAAGAAGTGTGCCCGCAACACGACGCTCTTCAGCATCCTGAGTCGTTACAAGTGTAACGGTAATGAGATTGGTAAACCCTTTAGTGGTCGATGTTTGGCTAACCACTACGTTGAGATCCCGCACTTTAGCTAAATGCATGGAGTTGACAATATTGGCTTCCCCGCCTAAATGTCTTGCCAGAATACCTTTTACAATGTAACGAGTCAAAGGAGAAGTATCCACTTCAGACAGATCTCCAGCATAGTCGATCCGAATTTCCTGAACCGCATTTTGAGTGATCTGAGCTGCAAAACTACCCAGTGTTTCGCCCAGTTTAAAATACGGCTGCAGTTTGTTCATTACAGTTGGGGCTACTGCAGGCATGTTAACCGCGTTTTTGAACGGTTCATTGCGAAGGATATGCAGGACTTGCTCGGATACGTCGATCGCTACATTTTCTTGTGCTTCTACTGTGGATGCACCAAGGTGAGGCGTGACAATAATGCTAGGATGATTTAGGAAAGGGTGATCAGCAGCTGGTGGCTCGCTCTCGAATACGTCGAAGGCTGCACCGGCAACGATACCTTCATCAATGGCTTCAACAAGTGCCATTTCGTCAACAACTCCACCGCGGGCACAGTTAATAATACGCATGCCTTTTTTCATCACTTCGAATTGTGGGCGGGAAATCATATGGTGTGTCTCAGGTGTTAATGGTGTGTGAACGGTCATGAAATCAGCATTGCGAATGATATCATCCACACTAGCTAACTTAACTTGAAGTTTCTCCGCACGGTCTTGAGTGAGGAACGGGTCATAAGCCAGAATATCCATTCCGAATGCTTTGGCACGTTTAGCTACTTCGCTACCGATCCGTCCCATACCGAGCACACCCAGCGTTTTATTTCTTAACTCCACACCCAGGAAGGTTTTACGATCCCAAGTACCTTGAATGGTTTTGGCATATGCCTGAGGAATATGTCGTGCCAGTGCCATCATCATGGCAAATGTATGTTCACATGTCGTAATCGTATTACCGTCAGGGGCGTTAATAACAATGATACCGCGTTGGGTAGCAGCTTCCAAATCAATGTTATCTACACCTACACCAGCACGTCCGATGACTTTGAGGTTTGTACCTGCCGTCATAATACGATCCGTTACACGAGTCTGACTTCGAACCAGAAGGGCATCATAATCGCCGATAATTGCAATAAGCTCATCTTCGCTAAGACCTGTTTTCTTCTCAACTACAACATCATTTGCATCCACCAGTTGCTGAATTCCCAGATCACTAATGGGGTCCGACACTAACACTTTGTACATGGTTTCTTCCTCCTTAGGTATGTGTATCTATATCGTCAAGGTTTCACCTCACGAAAGAGGCATTCCTTAAAACCGTTGGAACTCTTCCTCCCAACAACGCGGTGTCGCAGCAGAGGAGGAAGGTGTAGCAAATAGGGCAATTCCACGTCTGTACTTTAAAATAAATCAAAAAACTCTCAATCCACATACTGCTTGCGCAATAAGGGACGAGAGTTGTCGTGGTACCACCCTAATTCACCGCCGTTTCGCAACGACAGTCTTAGCGGTCAATGAAGACCGAAGAGGATAACGGGTCTAAACCGATTGCACCTACTCCAATTTCAATGCAATAACTCAGGAGCGCTCAAGATCATCTGCCTGCCACCGATTTGCACCATCCATCGGCTCTCTGTAAGACAAAGCAACGTCTTTTTTCCATCATCGTGTTTAACGTGACTAATTTTTTCATAATGTATCATGGCTGACATGAGCATGTCAATAGGCTTAAATGTTTTAATTCGATTTACTATTATATCATTTCCTTCAGTGGCAAAGGAAGCATACAAATATTAAGAATGGAGCTCCCTAATGGATATAAATAGCTCGATTAGAAGCTGTTTTACGAATTAGATTTTAATGCATTAATGAAATAACGCATTTGATAAAGCTTCGCTTAAAAAACGGGACTTGGGGCAGGCCTTGAACCAATTTGGTTTTTTGGCTATCATTTAGTATACTATCCGATTGGACAACGAACTTGTTATCCATCAAATATAAGTCAAGAGGACAGACACAGGCGATGAAAAAATTAAAGTTTCCCAAGTTCAAGATTCAGAAGGCTGAACCACAGCAACTTACCGAGCGTTTGCTTCTGATCAATCTATACTTTACACAAGGGTTAACTTTGATCATTGGGGTTGTATGGATTTTATTGCAGAAGAGAAATCTGTTTGATGTGCTTGCTTGGCCTGACAGTTACCATTTTATTTGGTGGGGCCTTGGTCTGGCTGGCATTATGCTTGTTATGGACCTGGTTCTTTCTTATGTTATTCCTCAAGAAAGTATGGACGATGGGGGAATTAACGAGATGCTGTTCCGTCAGCGTCCGATCTGGCATATTGTATGCATAGCAGCCATCGTTGCTGTTTGTGAAGAATTGTTATTTCGCGGAGCCATACAGTATGCGTTAGGTCCTTACTGGACAAGTATTTTATTTGCGGTCATTCATATTCGCTATCTGCGGCATTGGATTCCGACGGGTTGGGTATTTGTCTCAAGTTATGGATTGGGTTGGATTTATATGCAATCCGGCACATTATGGGCGCCTATTTTATGTCATTTCATTATTGATTTGGTGTCTGGATTAGCGATACGTTTTCGGAGGGGATCATGAATCAGCAATTAAGTAGAATGAAAACTTACGGCAGTCAGCGCCATCGTAACTCAGATAAGACAGAGACATCTGAGCGTCCTGAAGCTTCTCAAACAAATCTGGTCGTTGAATCAGCTGCCGCCGCAGAGGTAGGAGAACTTACACCGATTACCTCTGTTTCTATACCAAGATCACAACGCAAGTCTTATACATCATCGCTGGAAAGTCCGGTACTTCCCCGGCGGGCACCAGCACGTGCCAATAAAGAACAAAAGCCAACAGAAGAATCCGTTTCCGAAGCGGGCTCACTTCCTACACGGACGGAGCTTCATCCTTCTCGCCGTTTACGGCTCAGTAAACGATTTGTGAATTCACTCATTTTTATATTTGTTTTGCTCACAATCAGTCTGGTTTGGTGGGGAATAAAAGGAGCGCCTCCTCTGAATACTTTTCTTCCATGGCCATGGTAATGCTGGCCTGGGTCGTTGCTGTTTTATTGGCCGGGATTGCATTGCTCGTTCATATGTGGAGGGAGGCCCATCTTCACCACATTGTTACAGAAGAGGTTGAAGTGCCGAATTTACCGTCTTCTTTTGATGGAAGCAAAATACTGTATATATCTGATATTCATAAACGCAAGCTGAAAAACAATGATCTGGAACACCTTCGAAATCAGGTGGACTGGGTTATCATTGGGGGAGATGTGGCAGAAAAGGGAATCTCATGGCCCATCGTCAGACATAATATGAGCTTGTTATCATATATTGCACCTGCGTATACTGTGTATGGAAACCATGATAAAAGAGCAGGAATTGCGCAGCTCGAACGTATATTTCGAGATACACGCGTTCAACTTTTACAAGATTCAACCGCCTATCTTCATAAAGGCAAAAGCAAACTGTGCCTGGTCGGAGTTGATTATCGTTCACGGCGAGGGGATTCGCTTCTTGCTGAATTGGATACAAAAGATTGCAAGATTGCCATCGTGCACGACCCCTTACAGGCTCTTCACTTGAATGAACCTGTGGATCTGATATTGAGTGGTCACACCCACGGTGGACAATTGGTAATTCCGGGCGTCGGCCCCGTGTTTCTAAACAAAGCGTACCGCTCCGTGTCTAGCGGGTGGTTCTCTTTGAAACGTGATGATAAGGATAATGAGCAAGAAGGTAAAATGCTGGTTAGCAAAGGATATGGAACAAATCATTTGCCACTCAGACTTTGTTGTCCAGCAGAGATGCATATCATTACATTGAGAATGCTCTCAAATAAACAGCCTTGATCCGCACAGGATCAAGGCTGTTTGAGTTAACTTTGTATGTTGCTTCGGGTCAATTCCAGATTGGCCACTGAGACTACACCGATTGTAATTGAAATTCAGCGTGCTTCCAGTTCAATGGAGCGAGGGTCGACGAATGTGTAGCCTTTCTGTTCGAGTTTGGTTAACAACTCATCCAATGCTTCAACCGTCCAGGGCAACTCATGCATCAAAATATTACTCCCGGGATTTAATTGATCCAGCACATTCTGAATGACTTTCTCCGGTTTGTCTTTGGTGCTCTTATCCCAATCCAGTGAGCCATTGGACCATGTCATATATAACATGCCGTTATTTTTGACTGTAGCCTTCAGTGCATCATTTCCGGATCCGAACGGCGGGCGGAAGAACTGAGGCTCCACGCCAATCGTTTCTTTTACAATTTTTTGCACATCGGTTACCTGTTTGGCGGCTGCCGTAGTGGACATTTTTTTCAGATCTTCATGATCCCAGGCATGATTTCCTACAACCTGACCACGTTTATGAATGATCTCCAGCAACTCGGGATGACTTTTCACTCGGTATCCGTTAACAAAAAATATTGCTTTCGCGCCATGTTTATCCAATGTGTCGATTAATCCGGTAATCATTTTTTCTTCTTTAGGTCCATCATCAAATGTCAACAATACAACCTTGCTTTCGCTCGTTTTGGCGTTGGGTTTGATGTAATAATTGGCGTTCATGTGATACGTTTTTTCAATATTATCTTCGGTTGTTTGTCCGGAAGTGTTGTCATTTCCTTCCTTTTCTGTAGTGGACGTTTCGTCACGCCTAGGTGATTCTTGATCAGATGTTGAGTCCGTTGTGGACTGGGAATCAGTGGTTTGTGTTTCTTTTGTGCCAGTGGCAGTTGGCTCGTTAGATTGCTCCTGCATCGAATTAACCGATCCATTGCTGGACATCGTGGTTTCAGGCGTTGTTTCGTCCTTGGCTCCACACGCTGACAAGAGCATGCAAACGATCATAATTAAGGCGGTGGTGTGTCTAATCATGAGTTCAACTCGCTTTCCTGTATTTATGCGGAATGAGATGACGCGCTCCCGCAAACACTAGTTGTGATTTTAACATTAAAAGGAGGTTGGTGTAATGAAGGCGTCATCCTTTTTCTGGGGTGTTGTAATTGGTGTAGCAGCCACTTCTTGGCTGTCCAAAGGTAAAATGTCTATGCTGTCTTCCGGTTCATCCCGCAACATGATGAATCAGGCCAAACACAAAATGATGGAGATGACGTTCCCTGGTATGGACGGGTTCAGCTCCAAGTCAAACGAACAAAGCGGAGATTCCCACAAAAGTACGCATAAAAAAACGGCAAAACCGATTACTCCGCAGGAAAAAGAAGAGAACATGAACATGCTTAAAGATTTTATTCGCACCAATCCGGATGTTAAACATGAAGTTGAGCAAATCTTAACTCAAACAAACACAACAGTACCGGGTTTATAAACAAAAACTTCCCATTAGAATCATCCACAGTCTTGTTTTGATGTGGAATGATTCTTTTTTTGTCGATTTTACTTCGTGCATTTGGAGGTATAAAATGATAACATAACTACATAGATTTATTTTCAGCACATATTGTTTTGTGCTTCATAATCTGTTATAAGACTTGCTTATAAAGGGGAGATCCTGTATGAAAATAGAACGATTAAGTCACGATAAGATACGGATTTTCCTGACCTTTGACGATCTGAGCGAGCGCGGAATACAAAAGGAAGATATGTGGCAGGAAATACCTAGAGTTCATGAACTGTTCACTGAAATGATGGACCAGGCTTATTCCGAACTTGGATTTGATGCTACAGGTCCGCTTGCTGTCGAAGTATTCGCACTTCCCGCTCAAGGGATGGTTGTCATTGTTACCCGGGGGAAATATGATCCGCAACAATATGGTTCAGGTAATGAGGATGATCTGCCTGAAGAAGTATATGAGATGGAAGTTACACTGGAGCAAAGCGATTCCATCGTCTATGCATTCAAAGATTTTGAAGTGCTAATTGAGGCTGCACATATGTTGCGTCAGCACGTAACGGATGCTGGAAGACTCTATTCCTATAAAGACAAGTGGTTTTTGCATTTGGAACCGGATGACGTGGATTCCACCAAACACGCAGCGCTGATTGCACTGCTTGCTGAATTTGGTGAAGGGTCTTCAGTTACTCCAGCAGTCATGGAAGAGTATGGAAAGGTTGTTATGCCTGAGCAAGCGATTGAGGTTATTTGCACCCACTTCAAACGTCAGGATTAAGCTCTAGTTGTAATTGCGTTCTTAGTCAGAGGAGGGAATTTCGGTGCTTTTGTTTTCGGTTTTAGCGGCAGCAGTAGCTCCGGGTCTCGCCTTGTTAACATACTTTTATCTGAAAGACCGTTATGACTCTGAACCTCTTCACATGGTATTTCGAGTCTTTCTCATGGGAATTCTGATGGTATTACCTGTGATGATTATTCAGCGTGGCATGATGATCTGGCTTGGAGATAATCCTTATGTTGAAGCCATCCTCATTTCAGGTTGGGTTGAAGAGTTCGTCAAATGGTTTGTGATATACCATATTATCTATAACCATACTGAATTTGACGAGCCTTATGATGGGATTCTTTACTCCGTTGCTGTTTCACTCGGGTTTGCTACGGTTGAGAATGTGTTGTATGCCTTTGCGGGGAATGCTTCCGTCTCTGCCATGTTTATTCGTGCTTTGCTTCCTGTATCGGGTCACGCCATGTTTGCAGTAATTATGGGTTATTACATGGGGCGGGCCAAATTCACGGATGGCAAGAAAAAACGTTGGTTTCTTATGCTTTCACTCGTTTTGCCGTTCTTCTGGCATGCACTTTACGATGTCATTATGAATACCATGGTGAATCATTGGTTGTGGTTCATTGCGCCATTGATGGCGGGATTATGGTACGGAGCAATCGGCAAGATTACGAGGGCCAATAATCGTTCTCCTTTTCGTTTTGTGAAGCGTGAGGAAGAGATTAAATTATAAAAATACGGACACACTGGTGGACATGGAGCGCAACCTGCGCCTGATGCCCTGGTGTGTTTTTTTTGCTGCAACAATAAAAATTCCCGGGGAAAGACAAATAGAAACGGGGATAAGCGTGATGAGAATCAAAATTAAAATCAGATGCAAACAATGTGGAGAACGTTTTACACTGCGAGGCAAGAAGGAACGCGGAAGAATCGAGACCGGTTTTAAACAGTGTTTGTGTGACAATCGGGATCAGTTCGAAATTGAGGAAGATGGCGGTACAACCTGGGTTCAATTGAATTAAACTAACGGCTTGGAACCATTCGTAATAAGCCCGTCATTGGACAGACTGGAAATCGCATGCATAAGAGGTCTTTCTTCGATCCACAATAGAGGTAGTGGCTTAGAAGAAAGGAGACTCTATCGATGTATAAACGTTTAAGTTCAGTTATGTTTCCGATATTTGCAGTTCTGCTAATCGGTGCTCTCGTATGGGGATACCAAGAGAACCAGGAGAAAAATGCAATTCTGATCAAGGCAGAGAATCAATACCAGCGTGCTTTTCACGATTTATCATTTCATATGGACAAATTGCACTCGGAGATTGGGAATACACTGGCGGTTCATGCCACGTCCCAAGGGATGCATCGTAAAGGTCTGATGAACGTATGGCGACTTACCAGTGAAGCGCAAAATGAAATTAACCAATTGCCACTCACGATGCTGCCATTCAGTGAAACGGAGGAGTTTCTCTCCCGCATCTCCAACTTTGCTTACCAAGCGTCCATGCGTGATCTGACCAATGAACCTTTAAGTGAAAAGGAAATGGGTAACCTGAAAAAGCTGTATGCGAATTCATCCGAGATTACCAAAAATCTGCAAAATGTTCAGCAGAAAGTTATTTCGGACCGTTTGCGCTGGATGGATGCGGAGTCGGCTATGGCGACGGAACAGCAAACAATGGATAATACCATCGTGGATGGATTCCGGACGGTCAACAAAAAGGTACAGGAGTACCCTGAACTTGACTGGGGTCCTTCAGTCTCCAGCATTTATGCCAAACGTTCGGTGAAAAAGCTGGATGGCTTACCGATGACCAAAGAGCAGATCCAAACGAAAGCTGCCAAGTTTTCTGACGCCGAGCACAGTAAGATTCAAGTACAGGAAAATGGGAAAGGCACAGATTGGGAATCGTACACAGCCACGATTAATCAGTCCAAAGACAGTAAATTGATGATGGACTTTACACGTAATGGTGGTCTGCTCATCTCATACAGTGACACTCGTCCGATCGGGACAAAGAAAGTAACACGTAAAGATGCCATGTCAAAAGCGGATCAATTCCTTTCCAATAAGGGTTACAAAGATATGAAGGCGGTCAATTACGATGAGTTTGGCAATCTCGGTAACCTGACCTATGTGCGCAAACAAGGCGATACATTGATTTATCCGGAAAAAATGTCTGTTCGAGTAGGTCTCGATAACGGGGATGTTACCGGCTTCCAGGCAAGTGACTTCGTGTATGAGCATCAGAAGAAACGGGAGATTCCAAAAGCTACACTCACAGTTGAACAAGCCCGCAAAAAGCTGAATCCGGAATTCGAGGAGAGCTACGTTCGTAAGTCACTCATTAAGAATGATTACAGCAAAGAAGTTCTTTGTTACGAATTCGGCGGACGCATTAATGGCACGAAATATAGAATTTACATCAACGCCGATACAGGTATGGAAGAAGCTGTTGAGGAAATCAAACCGGTGAATGAGACCACATAACCTCCTGAAGTCAGCAGCTTGTTAAAAGGCAATTAGATTACGAAACAGACCACTAGTTGGTCTGTTTTTTGTTGTCCACTATGAGAAAGGTCATGGTATAATAGTCCTTGTACATATGATGCCAAGATAAAAAGCTAAGGTGGCGGTGAACAGCTTGTTTCCCAAAATAAATGAAGTTTTATACATCCAGATTGCCTCTGCAGATGAAAAAGAGGAAAGCAAAGAATATAAATCACGCATAGCGGATGTGGATGAGCATAGTTTCCTGATCGAAGTTCCGATGCAGCAGGGAAGCAGTCGGTTGAAAAGGTTGTTTATTGGTGAGGAATTGTCCATTTCTTATATTACGGAAGACGGGGTTCGTCATTATTTCAACACGTACGTTACCGGATTTGAAGAAGATGTGGTTCGTCTTGTACGAATTCGCAAACCTTTGCCGGATGACATTACCAAAATTCAACGTCGCAGTTTTCTGCGTGTTCATGCAAACCTTGAAATGGCTATACAGGGTGAAGATCTGACCCGAGCCGTGGGCTTGACTGAAGATATTGGCGGCGGTGGGTTGTCCATTTACGGTGAACCCAGTTTTCCTATTGCGGAAGGGCAAAAGCTGAAATGCTGGCTGCTTATTCCTTATCGTAATGCAGTGATTGAACATGCGAATTTTGAAGCCGAAGTGGTACGGATCAAAACACTGGAAACGGGCAGACAGTTGTGTATGTTAAAGTTTGTGCAGATTTCGGATTCGGAGCGGCAGAAGATCATCAAGTTTTGTTTTGAACGCCAATTGGATTATCGAACGAAATAAGAATCGTGATTGTCTGGATAAAAAGAGACAGTGGCGGGCACTGTAATGGAAAAACGGAGGTTCGGGTTGTGAACAATCTTCGCCATGCGTCCCGCAGATACGAGCGCCTATATTATGTATTGTCCAAGCGAATGGAGAGAAGGGCTCTGAAACTGATTACAGCTCTTCTCATTCTGCTTGTGATCTACCAGTTAATACTTCTTGTGCCTGATATGAAAAAAAATATGACCTCCATTGATCGTCTGGAAGGAACACCAATACAGATACAAAAGGTGCACGAATAATAGCATCACTGATTTGTCTGTTTTTGCATCCATGTGTATAGTGTGGTATAATTTTGACGATGCAGGCAATGCCTGTTTTTTTATTGAGGCTTATCGTTTGAGGAGGAATGCCCCGTTGGCAAGCCAGAACACATCAGAGAACGGGAAGATGAACGTTGCAATTGACGGACCTGCCGGTGCCGGGAAAAGCACGGTGGCCCGATTGGTTGCAGAGGCGCTCGCGTATATATACGTTGATACTGGCGCAATGTACCGTGCGGTAACCCTGCATATGCTTCGGAAAGGTATTTCACCGGAAGATGTGCCAGAGGTGCTTCAGGAAACCCAAAAGCTGGTCATTGATTTACAACCGGATCCCGACGGACAGAAAGTGTTCTGTAATGGGGAAGATGTAACCTCGGAAATCCGCTCCCGTGAAGTGACGGGAATCGTGTCCCGATATGCGCAAATCGAGGGGCTGCGTACGCAATTGGTGGATACACAGCGGCAAATGGCTTTGCGCAAGGGCGTCGTCATGGATGGACGCGATATCGGAACGACAGTATTGCCCGACGCGGAAGTGAAAATCTTCATGACTGCCAGTGTGGAAGAGCGTGCACTTCGCCGCTTCAAAGAACTGGACCCCTCAGAAGGACTGACGTTGCAGCAACTTGAGCGAGACATTGCCACCCGTGACAAATTGGATGAAAGTCGGGAAGTATCCCCGCTTCGTTGTGCTGAGGACGCTACCGTGCTCGATACAACTGAGATGAGCATCCATGAAGTGGTTGACAAAATCGTGTCTTATTGCACAATGGTCAGAGGAGAGATCGGTCTATGATTTACACATTTTGCAGCACATTACTGCGGATCATTTACACCATTCTTTTCCGCCTGGAGGCAGTTGGACGGGAGAACATCCCGAAAGAAGGCGGCGTACTTTTATGTTCCAATCATATCAGTAACTTTGATCCTCCAACGGTAGGTATCAAGATTAGCCGTCAGGTGCGCTTCATGGCTAAAAGTGAATTGTTTGATGTTCCGGTTTTCGGCCGAATTATCAAAGCCGTAGGCGCTTTCCCAGTTAAACGTGGAGGCGTCAGCAAGGAATCCATCAAGACCTCACTCAACATTTTGCGTGATGGTGAAGTGCTTGGCATTTTCCCTTCGGGAAGTCGACACAATGATGGAGGCATCGGCAAAAAAGGGGCAGCGAGCTTCGCTCTCCGAAGTGGTGCTACAGTTATTCCTGCTGCTATTATCGGTAACTACAAGGTTTTTCGTAAGATGAAAGTGGTCTATGGAGCACCAGTGAATTTGGACGAGTTCAAGGAAGATCCATCCGGCGATGCGCTGGAGAGAGCGACGGAGAAGATTATGTCCAAGATTAATGAAATGGTGCAGACAGGCGTGCCAAGCAAATAATGGCGTCGTCGTCAGACAGCTGAGTGCATGTTTCCATATTTTTGAGGGAAGCTAAAGATGTTCATTCAGTGATGAAAGTGTTTTGAACTCTGCTACAGGCAGGTTTGAATATAATGGGGTTTTTGAATTGAGGAGGGTATTTGACATGTCGGAAGAAATGAAAAATCAAGAAGCAACCCAAGATGAGTTGGATCAATTCGTTTCCTTGAAAAAAGGAGATACCGTAAAAGGAACCATCGTCAAATTGGAAGATAACCAAGCCTATGTGAGCATTGGATATAAATATGACGGTGTAATTCCAATTCGTGAACTGTCTTCTCTGCACGTAGACAGCGCGTCTGATGCAGTTGAAGTTGGACAAGAAGTTGAAGCTAAAGTACTTAGCATCGACGACGAGAAAGAAAAACTCGTTCTGTCCAAACGTGCAATCGACAGCGAAAACGCTTGGGATCAATTGCAAAAGCACTTTGAAGACCAAGACGTATTCGAAGTTGTTGTAGCTGACGTTGTTAAAGGCGGTCTGGTAGCAGACGTGGGCGTACGCGGATTTATCCCGGCTTCCATGGTAGAGCGCCATTTCGTTGAAGATTTCAGCGATTACAAAGGACGCACATTGCGTGTTAAAGTGAAAGAGATCGACCGTGAGAACAACAAAGTGATCCTTTCCCAAAAAGACGTACTTGAGCAAGAATTCGAAGCAAACAAAGTTAACGTTATGGCTGGTTTGCAAGAAGGCCAAGTGATCGAAGGTACGGTACAACGCTTGACTCAATTCGGTGCTTTCGTTGATGTAGGCGGAGTAGACGGATTGGTTCACGTATCCGAGCTGGCTTGGACACACGTTGACAAACCATCGGACGTTCTGTCTGAAGGCGATAAAGTAAACGTAAAAGTGCTGAAAGTTGATCCTGAAAAAGGTAAAATCAGCCTGAGCATGAAAGCTGTTCAACCAGGTCCTTGGGAAACAGCTGGCGACAAATTCAACTCTAGCGATATCGTAACAGGTGTTGTAAAACGTCTGGTTGACTTCGGTGCTTTTGTTGAAATCGCTCCTGGTGTTGAGGGACTTGTGCATATCTCGCAAATCTCCCACAAACATATTGGCACTCCGCACGAAGTGTTGAAAGAAGGACAAGAAGTTCAAGTTAAAATCTTGGACATGAACCCTTCTGAGCAACGTGTAAGCCTGAGCATCAAGGAAACTGAAGAAGCTCCTGCTCAAGCACAAAAATCAGAAAGACCAGCAAGAAACAATGCTCCACGTGAAGAAATCAACAACCCGAACGTTTCCATGAGCAATCAAGGTCTGAGCATCACGCTCGGCGAGCGCTTCGGTGACAAACTCAGCAAATTCAAATAAGTTATACATGCATGGTTCTTAGTTATATACTGCATATTTTGCTGAACAATAAAAGCAAGATCGGCGAGCCCCAGCGGGTTCGCCGATTGTTGTTATTGCGAGTATAACGGCATGAAACGTTAGCCAAGACAGGTGTTTTTTGCTATGATGAGTATCGTAAGTATGGACAGGAGGAGTGGAATGTATGGCAAGACCCGTTGTGGCAATTGTCGGGCGACCGAATGTGGGCAAATCCACCATTTTTAATCGGATCATCGGCGACAGATTAGCCATTGTGGAAGACAAGCCGGGCATTACCCGTGACCGTATCTACGGAATCGGCGAATGGAACGGTAAACCATTTAGCATTATCGATACAGGTGGTATCGAAATCGACGGCGAGGACGTCATTTTAAAATCAATCCGGATGCAGGCAGAGCTCGCCATTGAAGAAGCGGATGTTATTGTATTCATGTGTGATGCAAAAGCAGGGATTACGCAATCTGATGAAGAAGTCGCAGAGATGTTGTACCGCTCAGGTAAGCCTATCGTTGTAGCCGTTAACAAAGTGGATAATATCGGGCGTAGTGAGCTCATTTATGAGTTTTATGGATTTGGATTTGGTGATCCAATCGGAGTATCAGGAAGTCATGGTACAGGTGTAGGAGATTTGCTCGACGCCATCGTAGAGAAATTACCTGAACTTGAGGAAGAGACTTACGATGACGATGTCATTCGTGTAGCTCTGATCGGACGTCCTAACGTGGGTAAATCTTCATTGGTGAACGCCATTTTGGGCGAAGAACGTGTTATTGTCAGTGATGTTGCTGGAACAACGCGGGACGCTATTGATACACCGTTTGAAAAAGACGGCCAGCGTTATGTGCTGATCGACACAGCAGGTATGCGTAAACGTGGTAAAGTCTATGAAACCACGGAGAAATACAGCGTAATGCGTGCGATGCGTGCCATTGAGCGTGCAGATGTTGTTCTGATTGTTATTAATGGCGAAGAAGGCATTATTGAGCAGGACAAGCACATTGCGGGTTACGCATTCGAAGCAGGTAAAGCTTCTATGTTTGTTGTGAACAAATGGGACGTTGTCGAGAAGTCTGATAAAACAATGAATGAGTTTGAGAAAAAAATTCGGGATCATTTCCTGTTTATGACTTACGCTCCGGTTGTATTTTTGTCAGCCAAGACAAAACAACGCTTACAAAAATTGTTGCCTGTTGTGCAGCGTGTAGCACAGCAGCATTCTATGCGTGTTCAGACGCATCTGCTTAACGATGTCGTGTCTGATGCAGTGGCGATTAATCCGCCGCCAACAGATAAAGGACGCAGAATGAGAATTAACTATGTGACGCAGGTTGCCGTTAAACCTCCGACCATGGTTATCTTTGTAAACGATCCGGAATTGATGCACTTTTCTTATGAACGTTACCTGGAGAATAAAATTCGTGCAGCGTTTGATTTTGAAGGGACACCAATTCGTATATTTACTCGGAGGAAGTCCGACGAAGGTTAGGGGAGAAGTTTGTGATTTTACAAATCGCAGCGATTGTCCTGAGTTATCTGCTCGGTTCAATCAGCTTTAGTGTCCTCCTTGCAAAAGCACTACGGGGGATCGATATCCGTCAGCACGGAAGCGGAAATGCAGGAGCCACCAATACTTTGCGGATATTGGGAAAAGGGCCGGCAATTCTGGTACTGCTGCTGGATGTACTCAAAGGTATTGCGGCCGTTTGGATTGGGGTTTGGTTCAGCGACGGTTCCAATTGGAGTCCTGCACTTAGTGGTATAGCTGCTATTGCAGGACATAACTGGCCGCTGTACTTCCGTTTCCGTGGAGGAAAAGGAATCGCGACAGCAATCGGTGTGCTCGTGACTCTTGCACTTATTCCTGCGCTGTGCGCCGGGGTATTTGCCATCCTGTCCATCGTATTGACACGATATGTTTCACTGGGTTCCCTTATTTTTGTAGCTTTGACACCGCTCTTCATCCTTGTGTTACCCGGATATTCAATGAGTATCTTCTGGGGAAGTCTGATTATTTGTCTGTTTGCGTTCTGGAGACATCGTACCAATATTGCGAAGCTCGCCAAAGGACAGGAAAATAAATTGGGATCGAAAAACCCTGGAGGGGGAAAACGCGTTGTCTAAAAAAGTTGCTGTTCTGGTTGCGGGCAGTTGGGGTACTGCACTCGCCAGTGTATTGGCTGCCAATCAGCTGGATGTGATCATGTGGACACGTGGTGAAGACCAGGCCACAGAGATCAATACTAAACATACCAACCAACGCTTCCTTCCCGATGCAGAGCTGTCGCCCCGTATTCAGGCAACAACGGATATGGCAAAGGCAGTTGAAGGGGCTTCAGCTGTGTTAATTGTTGCTCCTTCATCGGCGATGCGTTCGGTTGCTCATCAGCTTAAGGCCCATTACAAACCGGAAATGTTAATCATTCATGCAACCAAGGGTTTCGAGACAGAAAGCCTGAAACGCATGTCCACGGTCATATCGGAAGAACTTGAATGTGAAGAGGGACGTGTCGTTGTACTTTCTGGTCCAAGCCATGCGGAAGAAGTGGTTAAGCGTTGCCCAACAACGGTTGTTGTGGCATCACTGGATAAAGCTTCTGCCGAGGCAGCCCAAGGTTTATTTATGAATGCTTATTTCCGTGTGTACACAAATCGAGATATGATCGGTGTAGAGCTGGCGGGAGCGTTCAAAAATATTATCGCGCTGGGAGCAGGTATGTCAGATGGCCTTAACTTTGGTGACAATGCCAAAGCTGCGCTGCTAACACGTGGGCTGGCCGAGATCACACGCATAGGTGTGGAGATGGGAGCGAATCCGCTCACGTTCTCCGGACTTGCAGGAATCGGCGATTTGGTCGTGACCGCGACGAGTCAGCATAGCCGTAACTGGAGAGCAGGTTCCTTGCTCGGTAAAGGCCAGAAGCTGGACGATGTTTTGAGTTCCATGGGCATGGTTGTGGAAGGCATTCGGACCACGCAGGCCGCCCACTTTATTTCTCAGAAATATGGTGTGCAAATGCCGATTGCAGATCAGCTTTATCACGTTCTTTTTCAAGAGAGACAGCCGCGGGATGCGGTTGAAGCATTGATGGGACGTGATCCGAAGACCGAAATGGAAGTCATGACGCTTGAAACCTGGGAGCAGTGGCATTCCTGATGGTCGCGTAGGCGGCTTTCCCGAAATGAGAAAGCTTATTCACCTTTTTTGCGGTACACTCATACTATACACATGAGTATTGCCGGAGGAGGGGAGACGAATGGCTAACAACATTTCCAAGGAAGCGCTGAAAGCGATCAACAAAAAAACAGGGAAATCGATTACGGAAGGTGCCGTCAAAAAATTGGCGAGTACAGTAAAACCGTCCACCATGCAGAATGAAGCTCAGTTGCGCCAACTGATCAAGCAAGTATCCGCCATGGCAAAAGTGCCGGTATCTGAGGATACAGTTCAGGATATCGTGAGTGCCGTCAAAAAAAGCGGATTAAACCCAAACAGTATGGAATCATTAATGAAAATGATGATGAAAAAATAATAGATCGCGCCTGTTCTGCAGGCGATCGAGTAAGACAAAAAGACGAGTCGGCATCTGCCGGCTTGCTTTTTGTCTTTTTTTTGGAAAGTGGAGCTATGTTTCGTGTTATAATAGTTGCAATTGTCACAGTGTCAGTGATGAATAACGGACTGAAGGGGAGAACTCTGGAATATGAACGCAATGGACAAGATGTGGCTGTCATTGGTCGCAATCCTCATTATGGGACTATCTGTATTCCTGATTACGTTTGCTCGTGCCAAAACGAAAGGAATTGTACGGGGAATTCTTTCGTTAATTGCTTTTCTCATTATGCTGATTGGCTTTTTCGGCGGAATAGCTTCTCTAACCTGATCTTTCTCGCCTGAGAGATAACATCCGCATAAACACATCATAAGAACTGACACAACGAAAACGGATGAAGGAAGGTGAGCCGATGAGGCCGCATGAAACGGAGGATCGGACAGGGCGCTATCCGGAATTACACGCGGCTTTGCTGGAGACGGCGAAAGCCTGGGATACAGAGCCTCATACATGGTTGCTTGGGGGCAGCTGTGGATTATTGCTCCAACAGGTGGAGTTACAGCAGGCTCCCAGAGATATTGACATTTACGCTGATATCACCGCGGCGAAGGTGCTGCATAAATCTGCGCCTGGATTGGTGATGGACGAGCCTGTGGTAGATAAGACTGGACCTTATGCCTCGCTGCTTAGTCATTATCAGGTAGGGACATGTGCGTTGGAGCTGGTTGGTGGTTTTGAAGTGTGGGCACGTAAAAGTTGGTACCGTATTGAAATTGAACATGTATTGGCCGAGTATGCACCTGAGGCGAAAGTGGGTTCGTACACATTGCGACTAATGCCGCTTGCGCATGAGCTGTTGTTCAATCTGATGAGAGGCCGAGCCGATCGGTATGAACCCATTGCAAGAGAGATTCGGAAGATACCCGAATTACATCAACCTCTAATGACTTTATTGGGGCAGCAAAATATATGGACAAGTCGATTCAGAGCAGAAGTGGAAGAGCTTGTTGGCTTCGAATGGCCTCAGTAGGTTGAGGGAGGAAGAGTTATGGATTACAATATTACTTTTTTACCACAAAATAAGACGATTCGGCTAAAGCAAGGGGTAACGCTGCTAAATGCTGCACGCCGTGCAGGGGTAAAGATAGCAACTCGTTGTGATGGAAAGGCAGCCTGCCTGATGTGTAAGGTGAAAGTAGATGCGGAATATTTTGCTGCGCTGCATCCACCAACAGATGCGGAGAAGCATAAGCTGGGTTCGCTGCTGGATGCAGGCATCCGGCTATCTTGTCAGGCGAAAGTGCGGGGATCCGTAACGGTTCATGTTCCGGAGGATCCCTTGAAGGCGGCGATTCGTAAACAACTAGAGCGTCAGCAGCAGGAAGAGGACGATTGGTTCTGAGAATACGGAGTGGAACGATTCAAGGAGGATACGGATGAACGTGAATATGACGAAGAACGTGAAGCCACGTGGGCAGAGGCGTCAGATGCAGAAGATGTCCTGTCTACTCGTATTCCTGTTGTTTGCTATGACAGCAACGGGGTGTATGTATCAATCTCAGAGTAATCCCGATCCCAAAGTAGCTTATAAGGAAAGTGTAAGCCGTATTCAAACTGCGGTAGAAGCGTTCCAACAGGATCAGGGGATTTTGCCGATGATCAATGCAGATATGGAAACACCTAAATATGAAAAATTCAGAGTCGATCTGTCCAAGCTGAAACAGCAGGGATATCTGGATGAAATACCCGGAACGGCGTTTGAAAGTGGTGGTAGCGCTTACTTTCTCATTCAGGATGAAGAAGTGAAGCCAACAATTAAAGTCATGGATCTTCAAACCGTGCAGAAAGTAAATGATGTTCAACGAATGGTTAATCAGTATAAGTCCGTACATAACAATCAACTGCCACGCGGGGAAGAACTGTATCCGGATCTATACGCTGTAGATATGGAACAAGCTGCACAGGCTGGTGCCCCAGCGGTTACGTTGAATAGTGTATATTCAGGTCAGGAACTGCCTTTCATGATGGATGACGAGGGCAATGTCTATGTGGATTATGCCTTTGACATTATGCAGGCTGTAGAGAAGTCAGAGAAGACTCCAACGAACGTGGAAGATATGCGTGAATTTTTGCTGGAGCATTCTTATTTTGTCCCTGTAAAATCGGTCGCCTACACGTGGCAGAACAACACTCCGATTGCAAAAAAATAATCATGAGGCATTTATTCGATTCGAATGCATGCAATCCAATGATTGGCCCTAAAAAAAGAGATATTCCGCATTACGGGATATCTCTTTCTTGTATGTTGGTTTAAAGTCACATCATATGGTCCGTAAGCTATACTCAGATAATTTGTTCAGACCTCCACTTTATAACTCAAGTTAAGTTCATCGCCAGGCAATCCTCGAATACCCCAATGACTGCGTGGTGTTTCAAATATGGTAATTTCCACATCATTGGGTGACAGCTTTAACTGTTCATTTATTCGAGTGAATAATTGCTGAATAAGCTCTTTTTTGACTTGATTTGTTCGGCCTTCGAACATGCTGATTTCAATTATGGTATATCCATTTGATCGATCGGCGGGAAAAAGAAAATCCGCTGTGTTCATGGGAAAATAACGATGAAACTTCTTGTTCTCAGCAAGGAACCGGCATAAAAGCTTTGGTACGCTCATAAAGTAGATTGAAATAAAGACGCGCAGTCCGAGAGCGGGGCGATTCTCTTAAGGTCACTACCTTGAGAAAAAAACAAAAAATACGCGTCATAATGCTGCATACGGATACATAAGATGATACTAGTCCAATTGCATGTACGAGTTAACGCCGCTTTCGCCGGTTTCATCAGAATGCAACGTTCGGCGGCGGACGACTTCCGGGCACTCACAAAGGCGGCTCTACCGTTGCAGGGATTTCAGTCTTCTGATTGAAAAAACGAAGCGGATGCTCTTTAGCATTTTTCCTTCGGAGTAATTTAGGGAGGGGATTTCATTGGAGAAAGTGGACATTTTTAAGGACATTGCCGAGCGGACCGGAGGGGATATTTATCTCGGGGTTGTCGGCGCAGTCCGGACAGGTAAATCAACATTTATCAAACGTTTCATGGAAACGATTGTGCTGCCAAACATCACAAACGAGGCAGACCGTGCCAGGGCAGTAGATGAACTGCCCCAGAGCGCAGCTGGCAAAACCATCATGACTACAGAGCCAAAATTCGTACCGAATAACGCGGTTCAAATCAAGGTCGCAGAGGGACTTGATGTCAATGTGCGCCTTGTGGATTGTGTAGGTTACGCAGTGGAAGGTGCCAAGGGATACGAGGACGAGAATGGACCACGCATGATCTCCACGCCTTGGTTTGAAGAACCGATTCCGTTCCAGGAAGCTGCCGAAATTGGCACACGCAAGGTCATTCAGGAGCATTCAACACTGGGTGTCGTGGTCACAACAGATGGCACGATTGCGGAGATTGCCCGGAGCTCCTATGTGGAATCTGAGGAACGTGTCATTGCTGAACTGAAGGAAGTGGGAAAACCATTCGTGTTGGTGATCAACTCGACTCGCCCTCGCAGTGAAGAAGCGCTGCAATTGCGCAGCGAGCTTGCTGCCAAGTATGACATTCCGGTCATGACTCTCAGTGCAGCTACAATGACAGAAGACGATGTGACAGGTGTGCTTCGCGAAGTGCTGTATGAGTTCCCTGTACATGAAGTGAATGTGAATCTGCCGAGCTGGGTAATGGTCCTGAACGAAAATCACTGGCTGCGCAGCAACTACGAAAACTCCGTGCGCGATACCGTTAAGGATATTCGCAGGCTGCGTGATGTGGATCGGGTTGTTGCTCAGTTCATGGAATATGAATTCATCGACCGTGCCGGTCTGAGCGGCATGAACATGGGGCAGGGTGTGGCAGAAATTGATCTGTATGCACCGGATGAATTATACGATCAGATCCTCGTGGAAGTCGTTGGTATTGAAATTCGAGGCAAGGACCATCTGCTGCAGTTGATGCAGGAATTCTCCCATGCCAAGAGGGAGTACGATCGCTTCGCTGAAGCGCTGGAGATGGTCAAAACGACCGGCTACGGTATCGCAGCTCCATCCCTCGCCGAGATGGCACTGGATGAACCAGAGCTCATCCGGCAGGGTACGAAGTTCGGCGTCCGCCTGAAAGCAACCGCACCATCCATTCACATGATCCGGGTCGATGTGGAATCGGAGTTTGCACCGATTATCGGAACGGAGAAACAGAGTGAGGAACTGGTGAGGTACTTGATGCAGGACTTCGAGAACGATCCAATCAAGGTATGGGATTCAGATATGTTCGGTCGTTCGCTGCATTCCATCGTGAGAGAAGGCATTCAGGGTAAAATTGCGATGATGCCAGATAACGCACGATACAAGCTGCAAGAGACACTGGGACGTATCATTAACGAAGGTTCAGGTGGATTGATCGCCATTATTCTGTAAGGCCAAAAGACCGTAAAGGCCCCCCTTTACGGTCTTTTTCTTGTGTTATTTTCATGATTCTGGATGAACTGGATAAGATGATTTGGTTTCTAAAAAAACTTAGCGAGTTTTAGCTTTAAATTACTAAAACCCATTTACATACTAGGGATTAGCCGTTATATTAATATTCAACGATTGTGATCGAGATCACAGAGAGTGTGAACAGGGGGAGAAAGAGATGAGAAGGAAAGATACAAAATGGGTATGGTTGAGTGTGCTGCTTGTATTTACATTGGCGCTGTCCGCTTGCGGAATTAAAAAAGAGCCTGCTTCAACTACAGCTTCTGGCACGACAGAGGACAAGCCTCAAACTGAAGCAGTAACAGGTCCACTCAGTGGAAAACGCATTGCATTGATTATGGAATTTAACACAGGTACGTTCTCGCAGCAATATGTGCAAGGGGTTAAAGAAGAAATCGAAAAATTCGGTGGAGAACTGACTACGTTTGTCGCCGATAATGATAAAGCCAAAATGGTATCGTTGCTCGATAGCGCAATTAACCAGAAGTTCGATGCTATTCTGACGGATCACGGGGATTCCTTGCTGGAGCCTGGCGTGAAAAAAGCAGTAGAACAAAACATTCCGGTTGTTGTGTTCGATGCAGACATTAGTGTTCCGGGAGCAACAGTCTTGTCCCAAGATGATCAGAAGATGGCTGAGCTTACGCTGGAGCAAATGAAAAAAGATATTAATGGACAAGGCAACATCGTAAAAGTATGGGTTGCTGGCTTTGCGCCAATGGAACGTCGTCAGGTTGCTTATGGCAAGTTCTTGAAAGAGAACCCGGACATCAAGGAGATTGCAACGTTTGGTTCAGCACAGAATCCGGCGCTGGATACACAAGCCAAAATGGAAGCGATTCTGAAACAATATCCAAAAGGTGAAATTACAGCGGTATGGACTGCATGGGATGAGTTCGCCAAAGGTGCAGCGCGTGCTATTCAGCAAGCAGGACGTGACGAGATCAAGGTATACGGTATTGACATGAGTGATGAAGATTTGCAGATGATCCAGGATCCGAAAAACCCTTGGGTGGCTTCTGCCGCCGTTGATCCTACAGACATTGGGCGTGTTCAGGTTCGTTATGCGTACCAGAAGCTGAATGGGGATGAGACAGAGGATCAAGTGGTTCTTAATCCGGTGTATGTACAGCGTGATGCGCTGCCTGACAAACAAATCTCCACTTCAGAGCTGTCCGAGTACGTTGAGGGCTGGGGAGGAAGTACACAGGGAATCAAGGATTGGATGTCAGAATACGGAGTTACTGCTAAATAAAGCAGCGTAACGAGGCGCGCCGCAAGGCGCGTTTTTTCTAACCAAGATGAAAATAAAACGACTTGAGAATAGTGATACTCCCAGAGGGGAGCGATTGGAGGTTTGTGTCATGAGTACTGCACCGATTCTGCTTCAAATGGAACATGTCCACAAGCAGTTCGCAGGCATTCCGGCACTGAAAGATGTAGAGTTCTCCGTCAAAGGTGGGGAAATTCATGCGCTGCTTGGTGCGAATGGTGCCGGTAAGAGCACTTTGATGAAAATTCTTTCAGGTGCCTATCAATTGGATCAGGGCACCATCCGGTTAAGTGGGCAAACTCTTCATCTGAATTCACCAGGAGATGCCAAAGCGAGTGGTATTCACTGTGTGTACCAGGAGGTGGATGCTGCACTGGTACCCCAATTGACAGCTGCCGAGAATATTATGCTGGATCAATTGGCATCCCCTGCCGGAGGTTGGTGGAAAAGTCCGCGGAAACTGCAACAGCGTGCAGCTGAAGCTCTGCAGCAGTTGGGAGCGAGCATATCCGTGCACAAAAAAGTAGCTGACCTGACCCTCGCGGAGAAGCAGATGATACTACTTGCACGTATTCTGATTCAGGATGCCAAGGTCATTATTTTTGACGAACCGACTGCGCCGCTGAGCCAGGAAGAAACGGATGCTTTTTTCCGAATCGTACATTTGTTGAAAGAACGCGGAGTGGCATGTATTTTCATTACTCACCGTCTTCCGGAAGTTACAAGTCACTGTGATCGCGTTACCGTTATGAGAGATGGACAACATGTGTTTACGGGTGAGGCACAGGAGCTTACGATCAATGATCTGGTGACGCAGATGCTCGGAAAAGCGTTTGAGGAAGAGTTCCCCAAGACAGAAGCACCGCTCGGTGAAGTGCTGCTGGAAGCACGGGGACTTCAGCGGGGAGTCCGGGTCAAGGGTGTGGATCTGTCTGTTCGTCGTGGCGAAGTGCTTGCTGTGGTAGGGCTTGTAGGTGCGGGGAAAACGGAATGCTCCCGCTTGTTGATTGGTGCAGATCGGCTAGAGAGTGGAGAGATTCGACTTAACCATCGTGAACTTCACCTTTCCCAACCTGCTGACGCCGCGGCTCTGGGCATTGTCTCAGTGCCTGAGGAACGACGGAAACAGGGGATTCTGATTGAGGAAAACGTTGAACGGAATTTGAGCCTTCCCTTGCTTGGACGTCTCAGCAAATTAGGCTTTGTAAGCCGAAAGCGCGAGCGTGAGAATGCGGAATCTTTGGTACAGCAGCTCGGTATTAAAACATCGTCAGTGCGGCAGGAAGTGAAGTATTTAAGCGGCGGCAACCAGCAAAAGGTGGCCATCGGTAAATGGTTGAATGCGGACGCAGACGTCTTTATCTTTGATGAGCCGACAAAAGGTGTCGATATCGGCGCCAAAAGTGACATTTTTCGCATCATTAACGAACTGGCTTTGGCTGGCAAAGCCGTGATCTATTTTACATGTGAATTGGATGAAGGATTGGGTATCGGTGACCGGATCGCAGTTATGTGTGAAGGGACCATCGTAAAAGAATTTAAACGAGGCGAGACTAACCAAGAACAGCTGCTATACTACGCAAGCGGTGGACAAGAGGTGGAAGCATGAAGGATAAATCATTAGATTTTGCGTTCCGTTATGGTGCGATTATCGTTATTATTGGTGTTATTGCATTTTTCGGTATTAAATTGCCTTATTTCTTTACGTACAGTAACTTGACTGATATTTTGGGTTCTATCTCCATTGTGACATTTGTGGCTATCGGTGTTACCTTATCTCTCATTGTAGATGGATTTGACCTCTCGGTGGGGGCAACTGTCTCGCTAACCACTGTCGTTACTGCTTCGTTAATGATTTGGTACCAGCAGCCGCTGGCCGTTGTCATTATTGTCCCTCTAATCATTGGGGCTGTAATTGGTTGGCTTAATGCTTTGCTGATCGTGAAACTCCGTATCCCGGATCTGCTGGCTACACTTGCCACGATGTACATCATTGGTGGAATTCACAAAACGTATGCTCAAGGCTACACGATCTATAACCATATGCAATTCCCTGACGGAAGCAAGGCAGCCGGAGAGATGGACCCCACATTCCTGCAGCTTGGGCAGGGAAAATGGCTGGGAATGCCGATTTCGGTTATTCTGCTGCTCATTGCGGTGATCGGTGTGCATATCTTTTTGACCTATACGAAGTATGGGCGCCAGATGTACGTTACTGGAGGTAATGAGGAAGCTGCACGTCTATCCGGCATCAAGGTAAAAAAGGTGCGTACACTCGCCTATGTAGCTGCTGGAGTGTTTGCTGCAATCGGTGGTATTATCTATGCCTCCAAAGTAGGCTCAGGACAAATTGATGCAGGTTCTCCGTTGTTAATGGAATCCGTAGCTGCTGTGTTTGTCGGTTTCTCTGTATTTGGTGCAGGCAAGCCGAACGTCATTGGAACATTCATTGGCTCCGTTCTAATTGGTGTACTGGTGAACGGTTTAACGATGATGAATGTTCAATATTTCACGCATGATATTGTAAAAGGTGGGGTGCTCGTGCTTGCCCTGGCGGTTACATTTTACGTGTTAAACCGCAACCGCACTTGAAATTGTGTGCTGTCTGTATTAGTATAAAATTTGTTCGGCGTCTGGAACACCCTTGGTTTCAGGCGACATTCTGCCGAAAATGACTGTTGACCGCAGGCCGAGATTTGTGTTCATCACGCTCAAGATGTACGTAGATTTTTTGTGTATGAACGTATATTTCGCTATAAAACGGAAACACAGTATAACATTCAGGACATTGATTCAGGAGGTGAAAAACAAATGAACAAATCAGACTTGATTACACACGTGTCCGAAGCGACTGAATTGTCCAAAAAGGATGTAACGAAAGCGGTTGATGCCGTATTCGAAGCAATCTCTGAGGCTCTTCAAAGCGGAGACAAAGTACAATTGGTTGGTTTTGGGAACTTCGAAGTTCGCGAGCGCTCTGCACGTAAAGGACGCAACCCGCAAACAGGTGAAGAAATCGAAATTCCTGCGAGCAAAATTCCTGCATTCAAACCAGGTAAAGCGCTCAAAGACGGAATTAAATAAGATTTCTACATATTCCATATGTCGACAAAAAGACCGTGACTTGTTCACGGCCTTTTCTTTTGTCTTTTAATCATCTTTCTTCCTGCTGTCCAAAGGCTCTGGCTCATCCGGCTGCTGTGCATAGGCAATCAGAATGAGTTCTTCTCCGGCAGCTGAAGACAGATGCTGTTCAATTTCCTTTAACTGGTGAATATGCTCGTCTGTCAGGTCTGCGGGGGTGTACTTCAACGTGACTCTCCTTTCTGTAGCTGGATAACTTGTAGTATGACCCGGCGGTAACAGATTATTGCGCTCTATTCATATAAGGGCTGGTTGACAAATGAAACAATCTTTATCATCATTAACGCTATTGAACAAGGAGAGGGGATGTGCGTGATGGATCATCCAACCGGCAGTGATTATATCGTCATTAAGGCGGAAGAAAATGGTGTCCAGGTCATTGGCTTAACCCGAGGTCAGGATACCCGTTTCCACCATACGGAGAAGCTGGATAAGGGAGAAGTCATGTTTGCCCAATTTACCAATCATACTTCCGCCATTAAAATCCGTGGAAAAGCCACGCTGATCACCAAGCATGGACAGATTCAGTCGGAATAATGAAAATTGCAGGCATAGCCTGCTTTTTTTCATTGTACAATGAGGTATGAGCCTTTACCGGACAGACTACACTAACAGGTAAGGGCAGGGAGGCATTTATGAAACCGCGGATGATCGTGACTGCTTCACTGCTGGCAACGGTTGCGGCGGTCCTTCTGCTTGTTGCCATACAAACCTTACATATGCGTACCTTGGGCGGTGAAAACGTACAACCCGTTTCTGCCGCGAGGCATCCATTCCAGCTAACGGAAGACAATCTGGTGGACGTGCTGAGTACCTTAAAACTTTCCACACCGATTGCCAGAGTGGAATGGAAACGATCCATTTTGACGCTTGACCTAAAGGTTACCGGAACCGACACAAGTTACACCGAAATCTATGGTAATATGGCTGCTGTGGCTGATCTTGGCTTTCGAAGCCTGGATAACGTGGACCAGGTGATGCTGCGTGTAATGGCTGAGGATGAATGGCTTCATAAAAGGCATTTGCTGCTCGCTGCCGATATTCGGCGTGGGGAGTGGCCGATGTATGCGATCGAAACGCTTCGAGACTGGAAAAGCCCGATCCTCTCCGATGAATTGAAGGACTGGTTTCACATGATGGAGACCGAACTTTGGAAGAAGCAATTCGAAATGTCAAGTCAGGGGTAATAGAATAGCAGGATTCAGTGCGTGCCCGATAAACATATGCTATAATATATAAGATTGTAGTGCAGAAAAGGTTTAACAATGCAAATGCTCGGAGGCTGAGAATGAATTCATATCGCGTACCCCAACTAGCAAAGAAATATACGGATTACGACATGATTCGACAACATACGGAAATCCCATCATTTCCGGATAGCCGGGCTCGTCTGCTGCAGGTATTTGTGGGCCGCACAGACGAAAAGGTGCATGATGAGCTATACGCTCTCGCAACCTCGCTCGTTCAGTTGGCCATGGATACGCATGATCGAATCGATACGATCTCTGGAGAGCGTAGAGAACTGGAGATGCGTTCACGCCAGCTGAACGTGCTTGCCGGAGATTATTTCAGTAGCCGTTTCTATCAGTTGCTTGCCCATGCAGGCAAAATTGAAATGATCGGCAAACTTAGTGGTGCTGTATCCGAAGTGAATGCACGCAAAATGACGCTGTATGAACGGATGAAAAAGCTTCTCGTTTCGGCTGAAGAATACTTGCGTGAAACAATACAGCTGAAGATGCAGCTGTTTCTTTCTTTTACAGGCATGATCCGCGATAACGAAGCGTCGTTATGGAACAATCTGCTGGCCGAATTCAGCTGCTGCGAAGCAATCATGGAAGAGCTGCGGCGGATGAATGACGAACAGAACTTTTATCACAGTTATGCCTTCTGGCATATATACGAGTACGGCAATGATGACGAGCGGAATTTGCTGCGCCAGCCCGAGCCGGATGCAAGAGCATGGAGCGGCATGGTGCTGAAGTATCGGATTGGCGATTTGTTGCTGGACAAGCTTCGTGAATGTACACGCTGTATACAACTGTTGCTGCAAGACGAGGAAGATCAACTGGGCCTGGATGAGTTCGATGCAATCCTGGAGCCTTACCTGACGTATTTGCAGCCTTCACATGCGGCAGTTAGGGAAGATTGAGGGGGAGACAGACGAATGGGGAGCGGAGAGACCAAACCGAAAGAAGAATTTGTCCATTCGGTTTTTCAGAGTATAGCCGGGAAATATGATGTCATGAATGACATTCTGAGTTTCCGCAGGCACAAAGCTTGGCGTAAATTCACCATGAAGAAGATGAATATGTCTAAAGGCGATACCGGGCTCGATTTGTGCTGCGGCACTTGTGACTGGACGCTCGCGATGGCAGAAGCAAGTGAAACGGGTCACATGCACGGACTCGATTTCAGCAGCAATATGCTGGAGGTTGGACAAACCAAGGTTAACGCTGTAAATAGACAAAAACAAATCACGCTGGTACAGGGCAATGCGATGTCACTTCCTTTTGAAGACAATTCATTTGATTATGTCACCATTGGATTTGGACTGCGTAATGTGCCGGATCTAAGACAGGTTCTGTCGGAGATGAAGCGTGTAGTGAAACCGGGCGGCATGGTGGTGTGTCTGGAATTGTCCAAACCAACATGGCAACCGTTTAAAGGCATTTATTATTTTTATTTTGAACAAGTGTTACCGAACCTTGCCAAATTGTTTGCCAAACGTTACGAGCAGTATAAATGGCTGCCTGACTCACTGGCACTTTTTCCAGGAAGGAAGGAACTGGCCGACATTTTCGCAGAAACCGGATTGCAGCAAGTGCAGGCCTATCCTCTAACCGGAGGCATCGCGGCACTGCATATTGGAACCAAGGAGAATCAGCATGTTTAGGAAAATTCGCATCTTTTTAGAAATGATCAAGATTGAACATACGCTTTTTGCTTTACCTTTTGCATTTATGGGAGCCATCCTCGGTTCCATGGTAGTAAATGATACATTCCCGACCTGGATGCAGATTGTATGGGTACTACTGGCCATGATTGGTGCACGGAGCGCAGCTTTTGGGTTGAACCGTATGATTGACCAGGCGATAGACAAGAAAAATCCTCGTACCGCGATGAGAGCAATTCCTGCTGGTTTGTTGAAAAACGGTGAGGTTGTTATCTTTATCGTATTGTCATTTGTACTCTTGTTCTGGGCCTCATCCAACCTTAATGTGTTATCCATGCAGCTGTTGCCAATAGCTGTATTTATGCTGGTATTATATTCATATACCAAACGTTTCACTTGGCTATGCCACATCGTTCTTGGGATGACTATCGGTCTGGCTCCGCTGGGCGGTTGGGTAGCTGTAACGGGTACGATGGATTGGACAGCAGTTGTGCTGTACGTTACGATTGTGTTCTGGACTGCAGGCTTCGATATCATCTATGCATGTCAGGATCTGGAGTTCGATCAGGGAGAGGGCCTTCATTCTATACCTTCTCGTTTCGGTCTTAACAAATCATTGCAGATTGCCAAGGTTTTTCATGTGATTACGGCGGTTGGCTTTCTAGCATTGTTATTGATGACAGATCTGAGCTGGTGGTATGGTGCAGGGATGCTGATTACTTATGGTATTCTTTTCTATGAGCACTATATCGTATCACCAAATGACATGAGCCGAGTACAAACTGCGTTCTTCACGATGAACAGTGTGCTGAGCCTAGTTGTATTTACGTTTACTTTAATTGATCTGGCGGTGAAATAAACATGCAGCAACCGGACAATAAACGACTTGTTGTCGGAATTACCGGGGCCAGTGGAAGTATATATGGCATCAGATTAATAGAAACGCTGCTTGACCTGGAATACACCGTGCATTTGGTGATATCCAATGCTGGCTGGCGTGTATTGAAAGAAGAAATGGACTGGGATGTTACGAACCGGGACCGTGTGCTGGAAGAAAAATTCGGCGGTCGTGCGGGTTCCCTGATCTATCATCCCGTTAGTGATATTGGTGCCTCCATCGCAAGTGGTTCTTTCCTGGCCGAAGGCATGATTATCATGCCATGCTCCATGGGTACTCTTTCATCCATCGCACAAGGGGCGTCGGACAATCTGATGTCCCGGGCTGCCGATGTCATGATGAAAGAGGGAAGAACACTGATTCTGGTGCCGCGCGAGACGCCGCTGCATGCGATCCATCTGGAGAATATGCTGAAGCTTTCCAGGCTCGGTGTCCGAATGATACCGGCCATGCCCGCTTTTTATTACAAACCCCAGACGATGGACGAGTTGATTCTATTCCTGGTGGGTAAAGTGCTCGATAGCCTGCGCATCCCACATCAACTGTTTACAAGGTGGGGAGAACCGGATGAACGGGGATAGGTGGAGTTCCTTACACATTGATCTGCTGATGAAGTGTAGGGTTTTCTTGACCATCCCTGAATCCCGGGGTATTGGTGAGCGCTGATGGTGATGTTTGGATGTGACCACAGCCTTGACCCATGCTCCGGCAGCTTCTGTAATTATGTTTCAGAACAAGTCGCAGAGTTTAATTCCCGGATGTCGGCCTTGACATTCGAAGAAGAGCAGCACGTCTTAGTAGAATACAAGCAGGAAAGGCAAGCCCTGGTTTTTCGTTATGCCTGCAGGCCCGACTTGCTGGAGGGGAAGGTAAGCATGGATTTATGGACTGACAATACGCTGACACGGGTGAACGAATGAAACTATTGGATATTTTCGGGTTGTTAAAAAAAGACATGGACTACATTGAAAAAGAGCTCTATCGCAGTGTTCAGGGAGAACAGAAGCTGCTGAGCGAAACGTCACTTCACCTGCTCAAGGCAGGAGGTAAGCGATTGCGGCCGGTATTTGTGTTACTCGGTGGGAAATTCGGTACATACGACATTGAACGTCTGAAGCTTGTAGCGGTTCCGTTGGAACTGATTCATTCGGCTTCTCTGGTTCACGATGATGTTATTGACAATGCCGCGACACGGCGAGGTAAACCAACCGTGAAGTCCAAATGGGATAATCGGATTGCCATGTACACCGGAGATTATATTTACGGCAAGGCACTTGAAATGACTGCAGGTCTGTCCGATCCGGCGATACACCGTATTCTGGCCAAAGCGATGGTGCAGATGTCCATCGGAGAGATGGAACAAATTCGTGACTTTTTCAATACAGGACAAAGTGTACGTAACTATCTTTTGCGAATTCGTCGCAAAACGGCACTTCTAATTGCAGTGAGTTGCCAGTTGGGGGCTTTGGCTACGCGTGCACCGGAACATGAATCTTCGTTGCTGTACACCTACGGTTACAATGTGGGTATGGCGTTCCAGATTCAGGACGATGTACTTGATCTGGTTGGTACCGAGAAACAACTGGGCAAGCCTCCAGGCAGTGATATGAAGCAGGGGAATATTACGCTGCCTGTCCTGTATGCATTGCAGGAGACCAATTTGCGTGAACCTTTGTTGGAGGAGATAACCCGCATCCAACACGAGGAGGGACGGGCGAGTGCATCGGATGCCATAGGAATGATTCGCCAAAGTCAAGGAATTGCTAAAGCAGAAGCCCTGGCTGACCGATATATGAAGAAAGCGCTCGATGCTCTGGATCAACTGCCTAACATCAAGACCACCAAAAACCTGCGGGATATCGCTCATTTTGTGGTCAAACGTACGCATTAATATGTTTGATCACACTCTAATATGAACGGGGCATCTTTTATGAATGAAGAAGGTCCTTGTGTATATGTTCTCACTAAAAAATTAACGTTCGTGTGATATTCCTCATTGGGAGGATTTGGACATGTATGTTACAATCAAAGAGATTACGTTTACATAATGAAATAACTTTGAACCGTGAGTGAGGAGTGAGCCGATGGATCGTACATTTTTGATGGTGAAGCCGGATGGTGTGCAGCGTGGTTTGATAGGGCGTATCGTTAGCCGTCTGGAAGACAAAGGGTTTAAGTTGGTGGCAGGCAAGCTGGTGCAGATGTCTGAAGATCAGGCCAAACGCCATTATGCTGAACATGAGGGGAAACCGTTCTTCGATGATTTGGTTCGTTTTATCACATCTGGACCTGTATTTGCTATGGTGTGGGAAGGCGACGACATCGTGGCGCTTGCGCGCATCGTCATCGGGAAAACCAATGTGAAGGAAGCGGCTCCGGGTACGATTCGCGGAGATTTCGCCAGCCACACACCGCATAATCTGATTCATGGGGCAGATTCACCGGAAAGTGCCTCTCGTGAAGCAGCAAACTTCTTTGCTCCGGATGAGCTGGTAACGTACGACAAGAGCATCGCAGCCTGGTTGTAATTTTTTAGCCAGAAGGGTGATACGATGCTGGAGCAGGAACAAATACTAGACCCGGATTATTCCGGATTTATTCGGAAAATTAAAGAGAGCACAGGCATTGATCTTGCTCAATACAAGGAAGGCCAGATGAAAAGAAGGCTGACCACACTTCGTAACAAAAACGGATTTCATACGTTTTCTAACTTTTTTGATGCCATGCAGAAGGACAAGTCCCTGTTCTTTGAGTTTCTGGATCGGATGACCATTAACGTCTCGGAATTTTGGCGTAACCCGAATCGCTGGGAGGTGCTGCGTGATGAAATCCTGCCCGAGTTGCTGGGTTCGAAACGCGGCGTTAAAGTGTGGAGTGCCGCTTGTTCCACAGGCGAAGAACCATACACTTTGGCGATGATCCTGGATACGATGGGCATTCTCAAGGGCAGCTCCATTACGGCAAGTGACCTGGATGAAGGTGCTCTCGCCAAAGCCAAGGAAGGGCGTTATATGGAACGCTCGCTCAAAGATGTACCGAAGGATACGGCTAACCGTTACTTCAAGCAGGATGGCTTGGTGTATCGTATTGATGAACAATTGAAAAGCTCGGTCAAATTCATGAAGCAAAATCTGTTGTTGGATCGGTTTGACGAGGGGTATGATCTGATTGTGTGCCGAAATGTCATGATCTATTTTACCGAGGAAGCCAAAAACCTGTTGTATCATAAGTTTGCAACCAGTTTGCGTCCTGGTGGTATTTTGTTCGTAGGCAGTACGGAACAGATTTTTTCCCCGGGACAATATGGTCTAGAGACAGCGGAAACATTCTTTTATCGCAAAAAATAATTTCAGTTCATTCCATAACCGTCTGGTGCGCACATGTATATGTGTCCAGGCGGTTATTTTCATAATGGATGAATGGATATTTCTCTGACACGTCGGAATCTCAATCAATCCCCAATCGAGTCCAATCCATTTTAGGACAACAAACGACCGGCTTTCTTGTCAAAGCCGGTCAGCTATACTATAATAAGCAAAGAAATTATGGGATTTTAGCAATGTGAAGTTTAACAGTTTAAAGGGGGAACGTATTATGAGTTTACGCTATTTAACCGCAGGGGAGACGCACGGACCCCAATTAACCGCAATTATTGAAGGCTTACCAAGCAATCTGAATATTGACTTTGAAGAGCTGAATTTTCAGCTTCACCGCCGCCAGAAGGGCTATGGCCGTGGACGTCGCATGCAAATTGAGAAGGATCAAGCCAATTTCGTTGGTGGTATCCGTCACGGATATACAACGGGTGCTCCCGTAGCACTGGTTGTGCAAAATAATGACTGGAAACACTGGCAGAATATTATGAATATTGAGCCGATTGAAGGCAGTGACGAAGAGAAACGCCGCGTTCATCGTCCGCGTCCAGGACATGCCGATCTGAATGGCGGACTCAAATATAACCTGAAAGATTTGCGTAATGTACTTGAACGTTCCAGTGCCCGTGAGACTACGGTGCGTGTAGCTTGTGGTGCTATTGCACGTCAATTCCTGGCTGAATTCGGAATCAAAGTCGCTGGACGTGTGTTGCGTATCGGGGAAATTGAAGCTCCTTATCAAGATCTGCCGATCGATGAACTGATCGAAGTGACAGAAGCCTCCTCCGTACGTGTGACCGATGCAGAAACCGAGAAGAAGATGGAAGCCTACATCGACCAAATCAAGCAGGAAGGCGACTCCATCGGTGGAATCGTGGAATGCATTGTTGAAGGTGTGCCTGTGGGTCTTGGTAGCCACGTACAGTATGACCGCAAACTGGATGCACGAATCGCACAGGGTGTAATGTCCATTAACGCATTCAAGGGTGTGGAAATTGGTATCGGCTTCGAAGCCGGAACGATTCGTGGTTCTCAGGTGCATGATGAGATCGTTCATAGTGAAGAGAATGGTTACCACCGGGCTACCAACCGTCTGGGCGGATTCGAGGGTGGAATGACGAACGGCATGCCAGTCGTAGTGCGTGGGGTTATGAAACCTATTCCTACGTTGTACAAACCGCTTCAAAGTGTGGATATCGATACCAAAGAAGCATTTACAGCTCAGGTTGAGCGTTCTGATGCATGTGCTGTTCCGGCAGCTAGTGTCGTTATGGAGCATGTAGTAGCCTGGGAAATTGCAAAAGCTTTCCTTGAGAAATTTGGCGGAGACTCCATGGAGGAAATCCGCGCGAACTTTGCCAACTACAATAATCAACTGGAGAATTACTAAGATGCGCCAGCTGACAGTGCAGTTGGAGGAGCGCTCTTATCCAATTCTGATTGGCAGCGGCCTGTTGGCTCAAGCGCCTCAATATTTTGAGCAATATGGCTTAACCAAAAAAAGCCCGCTACTCATTATTACTGATGAGCATGTAGCCCCCAAATACTTGTCCGATCTGGAACAAACGCTGCGTACGGCTGGTTTTACAGTCGTCTCCGCAGTTGTTCCATCTGGTGAAACATCGAAATCCCTTTCGGTATATCAGGACATGATGACTATCGCCATTGAAGGCAAACTGGATCGCAGCTCGGCTATTGTTGCTCTAGGCGGCGGTGTAGTGGGGGATCTGGCTGGCTTTGTCGCAGCTACATATATGCGTGGAATCAAGTTTGTACAAGTGCCTACGACGATCCTCGCGCATGACAGCAGTGTTGGCGGCAAGGTGGCTGTCAATCATCCTCTGGCTAAAAATATGATCGGCGCATTCCATCAGCCAGAGCTGGTGCTCTATGATGTGGATACGCTCCAATCTTTGCCGCCCCGCGATGTCTCGGCTGGTTTGTCAGAGATGCTGAAGCATGGACTGATTCGGGACGGAGCTTTTGCATATTGGTGTGAGGAGCATGCGGAGGATCTGCTTGCTCTTGATCCTGAAGCTCTGGAATATGGTTTAGAACGAGGATGTAGCATCAAGGCAGAGATTGTATCTCGAGACGAACGTGAGAATGGTGAACGTGCATTGTTAAACCTGGGTCATACCATTGGTCATGCTATTGAAGCGATTGCCGGTTACGGCGAATTTCTGCATGGTGAAGCCATCTCGATTGGTATGGCGGGCTCCGCTTTGCTTGGCGAGAAGCTGGGAGCCCCAGCAGGACTCTATGAGGATACGGTTCGTATGCTGCGTTCATTGCGTCTGCCGGTGACGATGCCTGAACATTTGGATACGGATGCATTAATGGATGCGATGATGCACGACAAAAAGTTTCGTGAGGGTCATATGGTCTTCATTATTCCTGACCGGATCGGCGCTGCCAGAATTGTGAAGGATGTACCGGTAACGGCAGTGCGTGACGTCATTGAATTACTTAAGAAGGGAGATTAAAAGCATGGTTACTCGGGGAATTCGCGGGGCCACAACGGTCACGCATAACAACGAAGAGCATATTTTGAAAGAAACGGCTGTACTATTGCAGGAAATCGTGGATCGTAACGAGATCACACCCGAAGATATTTGCAGTGTGTGGATTACGATGACTGGAGATCTGGATGCAGCTTTCCCAGCAAAGGCCATTCGACAGTTGGATGGCTGGGAGCTTGTTCCCTTGATGTGTGCGCTGGAAGTTCCAGTTGAAGGTGCCTTGCCACAGTGCATTCGTTTTATGGTACACGTTAATACAGCAAAAGGTCAGAATGAAATCAACCATGTGTATCTTAACGGTGCACAGTCTCTACGGCCTGATTTGGCGGCACCTTCCAATTCGTAAGATTAGAGTGGTTGTCAAACCATTCGGAATGTTGTATAGTGAGAACCAGTTGAGTAGAGAAGAGATTGAGCTGAGAGCAGCTGAGCTGAGTGGAGTATATAGCAGAGTCCAGCGGGTGGTAACCGGAGCAACAGAAGCCGGTCAACTGATTCGCGGTACGTCGTGCTACGGGATTATTTGATACAGGATGAAGGAAAGCAAGCGTGTCTAGCGACATCGTTTTGTTTTGGTATAACACGACCGATATCCTCATGGTTTTATGAAAGAATGAATGCCATGGATGAGATTCGTGTATGCCGATACATTTCCTTTGTATTTGATGGAAGTATGATGCATCTATACAACAACCTGTGTGATAATTCGGTAAGGATGAATGTATAGGGACTTGTTATTTATGAAGCAACAACTTGTTGAAACAGCTTATAACCAAACCTCTACCTGATGGTAGAGGTTTTTTTGTTGTATATATTACTTTTTCTTCTACCTAATCTGAAAGGACGTGATCTAATGATAACGCCAAACGTTAATCAAGTACTGAAAATGTCGAATGAATATAATCTGATTCCGGTAGTCAAACGGATTCTGGCAGACATGGAGACCCCGATTCGGATTTTTCGCCGTTATGCTGACAACGACCGGGCATTTCTGCTGGAAAGTGTGGAGGGTGGTATTCAATGGGCGAGATATTCCTTCATTGGTACAGATCCGTTCCTGATGATCTCGGCCAAAAAAGGCCGGATTGTGGTAGAAGAAGCGGGACAGATTCGAGAGCTTCCAGGCAAACCGATTGAAGAACTCAAAGCGCTGCTGCGTAAGTATCGCAGTCCGAAGGATGATGAACTGCCGCCATTTACAGGTGGGGCGATTGGTTTCTTTGGATACGATCTGCTGCAATATTATGAAAAGCTCCCGGCCCACGTGCTGGATGATCTGAAAATGGATGATATTCGCTTCATGTTCTGTGACCAGATTATCGTGTTTGACCATGTGAAGCAGCAGATGCTGCTCGTGGGAAATGTGCACGTGAAAGACGGTGCAACGGATGATGATATCCGCCAAGCGTATGCTTTAACTTCTGAGAAGCTGGAACAAGCCGCTGAACGCTTGCAGCAGCAAGGACCTGGGGAGAACCTGAACCCGCGTTCCATTCCAGGAGACGTGGAGCTGGGGGATATTCGATCCAATCTGACGAAGGAACAGTTTATTGGGAATGTAGAGCAGGCCAAAGAGTACATTCGGGCAGGAGATATTTTTCAAGTGGTATTATCCCAGCGTTTCCATATTGATACCGAAGTTTCTCCGCTGCACGTATATCGCGTGCTTCGGACGTTGAATCCATCTCCCTACATGTATTATCTGAAAATGGACGATGAGATTATTGTTGGGACATCACCGGAAGCGTTGGTAAAAGTGGATGGAAACCGCGTAGAGACACGACCAATTGCGGGGACTCGCCCAAGAGGAGCTACGGAAGCAGAAGATCGTGCCTTGGCCGCAGATCTATTGCAGGATGAGAAGGAACGTGCAGAACATCTGATGCTTGTCGATTTGGGACGTAATGATCTGGGACGTGTATCTACCTTCGGAAGTGTGAAATGTGACATGTTCATGGAAATTGAACGATATTCTCACGTCATGCACATGGTGTCTAACGTTACAGGTGAGCTTAGAGATGACAAGGATTTCTTTGATGCATTTCTTTCATGCTTGCCAGCGGGGACGGTATCCGGTGCGCCGAAGCTGCGTGCGATGGAGATCATCGCAGAACTGGAAAAAGAAGCACGGGGTGCTTACGCAGGTGCTATCGGTTATCTTGGTTTCTCGGGAAACATGGACTCTTGTATTACGATCCGAACGATTATTTTCAAAAAAGGAAAGGCGTATGTGCAGGCCGGAGCCGGAATCGTATGGGATTCGGTGCCTGAGAATGAATATGAAGAAACCGTAAATAAAGCCAAAGCGTTGCTGAAGGCGATTCGTACGGCAGAAGCGATGTTTCCTGCCAAAGAGAAGGATCACACTTTGAAACTTGCCAACGCCGATTATTTTGTTACCCCAGCCACGGCTGCACAAAACTGAGAGAGGAGAGACCGGAAATGAATATGAACCCAGTCATGAATGAAGAATCCGAGCGATTCGCAACTGAAGTTAGTCATGCGGAAGGCATGAAGAATGGCCTTGCCAAAATTTTGGAGGGCAGCCATCTGGAGCAAGCGGAAGCACGCGATTTGATGTACTCCATCATGAGAGGTGAAGCCACTCCGGCTCAAATCGGAGGTTTGCTTATGGGCTTGCGGATGAAGGGGGAAACGGTGGATGAAATCACGGGGTTTGCCGAAGCCATGCGTGGGCAGGGCGGAAGGATTCTGACTGACGGCAATGGACTGCTGGACACCTGTGGAACAGGGGGTTCGGGTATTCATAAATTCAACATTTCAACGGCATCTGCTATTATTGCTTCAGCCGTTTCTGTCCGGGTCGCGAAGCATGGCAATCGCTCTGCCTCAGGTAAGGCGGGCAGTGCGGATGTACTTGAAGCATTGGGCGTGAATATTCATCTGGACGGAGAGCAGGCGAGACAATGTCTCGATGAGATCGGAATCTGTTTCTGTTTTGCTCAGGTGTATCACCCTTCCATGAAACATGCAGCTGCACCAAGAAAAGAGCTGGGTGTACGTACAATCTTTAATATGCTTGGACCGTTAACTAACCCTGCCGGTGCGGATCGACAATTGCTTGGTTTATATGACCGCAGCCGGACACCGATGATTGCAGAAGTGCTGAATCGTCTGGGGCTGAAAAGAGCTTTGGTCGTAGCCAGCCATGATGGTTTGGATGAAATCAGCATCTCCGCACCGACCCAGGTATCCGAGCTGCGTAATGGTGAAGTGCATACGTATGACATTGATCCACGTGATATGGGATTATCGTTACATCCACTGGAATCGGTTCTTGGAGGAGATGCGGCTCAGAATGCCGAAATTATTAAAAGGATCTTCCAGGGAGAACGAAGCGCATACCGCGATGTCGTGCTGTTAAATGCCGGGGCATGCATCTATGTATCCGGTCTAGCGAATACCATTGCAGAAGGTGTGTTGATGGCGACAGAAGCTGTAGACTCTGGCAAGGCTGCCAAGAAGTTGGAACAGTTAATTCATACAACGGAGGCGTACAGTCATGTATCTTGATCGAATCGTAGCAACCAAACATAAAGAAGTTGAAGTTCTCGCACAAACATTTCAGATGGACGATGCGCTGAAAAAGATAGAGGCATTATCTCAAACGCGTGGATTCGAGCGTGCCTTATCCGAGAGACGTAACCGTAAGCTGGGGTTGATTGCCGAAGTGAAGAAGGCATCTCCGTCCAAAGGACTGATTCGTCCTGATTTCCATCCGGTAGAGATTGCTTCCGCATATGAACGGGCTGGAGCGGATTGTATATCGGTATTGACTGACGTTTCTTATTTCCAGGGAAATAGCGAATACTTGCAGGCCATTCATCAGACTGTGAACATCCCGCTACTGCGTAAGGATTTTATTATAGATGAACGACAGATTGCCGAGGCAAGGCTGCTTGGCGCGGACGCGGTTTTGCTAATTGCAAGCATTCTGACACCGGAACAGATGCGTCAATATCTGACGTTTGCCAAAAGTTTGGGGCTTGATGCCTTAATTGAAGTTCATGACCGTGCAGAACTGGAGCAAGTACTCGATATTCCGCAGGCAACACTTGTGGGCATTAACAACCGCAATCTGAAAACATTCGAAACCAGTCTGAACACTACGCTGGATTTGATGGACCTGATACCGGATGGTGTGACATTAATCAGCGAAAGTGGAATCGACGGCCCTCAGCCATTGGAATCTCTTATTGAGGCAGGTGTGCACGGTATTCTTGTTGGGGAGCATCTGATGCGTAAGGACGATGTTGAGGCTGCGGTATACGAATTGATGGGACCAAAAGCATGAATGCATTCAATCATGACGGCTCAAGCAGCAGAGAGGTGGATCTGCGAAACCGGCCGGCAGCGGCTGTAAAAATATGTGGACTTCAGGACGTTGAAGTGCTAAAATCGATGATAAACTTGCCTGTGGATTACATTGGTGTTGTCTTTGCCCCATCCCGTCGTCGTATTACGCCTGAACAGGGTGCCGAGCTGAGAACGGTTCTCTTGGGCTGGACGAAGTTCGATCGGCCGAAGCTGGCAGGTGTTTTCGTGAATCCCACGCTCGAAGAGCTGGAGAGCATCATGAAGATTTCACTCCTGGATGTCATTCAGCTGCATGGACAGGAATCGCCGGAATTTTGTGAACAGGTGAAGAAACGCTTCGGGACCGAAGTGTTCAAGGCCTTCTCTTTTCCCAAGGATGAAACAGGTTCATTAGCTGACGATACTGCCTTGATGGCACTTGATCCATATAAAAATGTGGTGGACGCCATATTGCTCGATACGTTTGATCCTCTCTACGGTGGGGGCTCCGGTAAAACCTTTGCATGGGAACGAATTCCTTTCTATGCCGAATGGGCAAGAAAACATGGAATTGCGTTGTTCGTGGCAGGAGGGTTACAGCCGGATAATGTGCAACAACTGATACAGACATATGCACCGGAAGGCGTCGATGTATCCAGCGGCGTAGAGTCCGAAGGTGTGAAAGACATTGCGAAAATAACAGCATTTGTAGAAAGGGTGAAGCAGGCATGACACATCAATTGCCGGATCAACACGGGCGTTTCGGTCCCTTCGGAGGCCGCTTTGTACCTGAGACACTAATGAACGCTCTGATCGAACTGGAGGAAGCATACAGCCACTTCTCCAAAGACGAGGAATTCAATAAGGAACTGAATTATCTGCTAAGCGAGTATTCTGGACGGGAAACGCCTCTATACCATGCAGAGCAACTGTCCCGCCGCTTGGGTGGACCCAAAATTTATCTGAAACGTGAAGACCTGAACCATACAGGAGCGCACAAGATCAATAACGCTATTGGACAGGGATTGCTGGCTAAACGGATGGGGAAAAAGAAAGTCATTGCCGAAACCGGTGCAGGACAGCATGGCGTTGCCACGGCAACAGTTGCTGCTTTGCTGGGTCTTGAATGCAAAGTGTTTATGGGCGAAGAAGATACACAGCGACAACAATTGAACGTATTTCGCATGAAGCTGCTTGGGGCAGAAGTCATTCCGGTGACATCTGGAACACGGACATTGAAAGATGCAGGTAACGAGGCGCTTCGCTACTGGGTTAGTCATGTGGAGGATACCTTTTACGTGCTTGGATCGGTAGTAGGCCCTCATCCGTATCCAATGATGGTGCGTAACTTCCAGCGAGTGATTGGTGATGAGACGCGTCGTCAGATTCAGGAGATTGAAGGACGTCTGCCGGATGTGATTGTTGCAGCTGTAGGCGGCGGAAGTAATGCCATCGGCATGTTCTATCCGTTTATTGGCGACCAGGATGTGAAGCTTATTGGGGTTGAAGCAGCAGGTAAAGGGGTGGACACCGAGTTCCATGCGGCTACGATGAGTAAAGGGACACATGGTGTATTTCAGGGTTCAATGAGTTATCTGCTGCAAGATGAATATGGACAGGTTCAGCCAGCCCATTCCATTTCGGCGGGACTTGATTATCCGGGTGTTGGTCCTGAGCATTCCTATCTCAAGGATATCGAACGGGCAAAATATGTCCCGATTACGGATCAGGAGGCATTGGATGCTCTGCAGTTGCTAAGCCGAACAGAAGGCATTATCCCCGCCTTGGAGTCAGCCCATGCTGTTGCGCAGGTCGTCAAGCTTGCGCCTGAACTCAGCGCTGATGATATCGTTGTGATCTGTCTTTCCGGTCGTGGTGACAAAGACGTTGAATCGATTATGAAATATACAGGAGGGGACTTGGCATGAACCTGATGGACCAGACCTTCCGGCAACTGAAAGAACAGAACCGTACAGCACTTATTCCATTCCTTACGGTTGGAGATCCGGATGTGGATACGACGGTGGAAATCATTAAGGAATTGGAACAGGCCGGGGCGGACATTTTGGAACTCGGAGTCCCCTATTCTGATCCGCTCGCGGATGGACCGGTAATCCAGCGTGCTTCCGAGCGTGCATTGAAAAGTCAGATCACGATTCGGACTTGTATGGAAACCGCAGCAAGAGCTCGTGCCGCGGGTGTGAAACTTCCTTTTGTGCTGTTTACCTACTATAATCCGGTGTTACAGACGGGACTGGATGTGTTTTTTGACGAGTTGGTCAAACATGAGATCAGCGGCATGATCATCCCGGATCTTCCGATTGAGGAAGCAGAGGATATGCGACGCCGTGCGGATGCTGCAGGTGTGCATCTGGTTCCGCTCGTAGCCCCTACGTCCAACGCAAGAATCGAGCGTATTGTCACGGGAGCACGTGGTTTTATCTATTGTGTCTCTTCTCTGGGTGTTACGGGAGAGAGAGCTTCCTTTTTCGATGGGGTAGAGAGCTTCATTGAAACTGTAAAGAGTCTGACAGATCTTCCGGTCGCTGTTGGCTTCGGCATTTCCAGTCACGAGCAGGTAGCGCGTTTCTCCCGGATTTGTGACGGCGTTGTTGTAGGCAGTGCTATCGTTCGTCAGGTGGAGGAAGCCATCCCTCTTCTTGGAAACCCGGATACTCGTCAGGCAGGACTGTTGCAAATTCGCAACTTTGTGGCACAATTAAAAGGATAGGGATTAAATGATGTTACATCCCCGGGGCATGCTCAGTTCATACTGATGCATGTCCATAACTATTTTAAAAACAGGAGGCGGTCGGGTTGAAACCGAAGTCCCAGATTGTCAATCTGCCTGTATATAAACCGGGCAAACCGATTGAAGAAGTGAAACGTGAACTGGGTTTGGAGCAAGTGATCAAGCTGGCCTCCAACGAAAATCCATATGGAAGCTCTCCTGCTGCACTTGAAGCAATCACCAGAGAATTGGTCAATGTAAGCATATATCCGGATGGCAGTTCAACCGAACTGACTGAAGTGCTGGCAAATCATCTCGGTGTGGAGCCGAGTAATCTGATTTTTGGTTGTGGATCGGATGAAATCATTGCGCTGATCACTCGTGCATTTTTCCTCCCGGGAGATGAGAACATTATGGCTGACCAGACGTTCTCTGTATACAAAAGCAATGCTGATATCGAGGGTGCTGTGAGCATTGAAGTACCCCTTAAAGATGGAACTCATGACCTGACTTCCATGCTGGCAGAAATCAATGACAAGACCAAAGCGGTCTGGGTTTGTAACCCCAATAATCCAACGGGTACTATCATCTCTGAGCAGGAATTGACTGCATTTATGGACCGTGTACCATCCCATGTTATGGTTGTGCTGGATGAAGCTTATTATGAGTTTGTAACGGATGAGGCGTACCCACAAAGTGTTCCTATGATTGAGCGTTATCCTAACCTGGTCATTTTGCGGACATTCTCCAAAATCTATGGCCTGGCTTCATTGCGTATTGGATACGGTATTGCACGCCCGGAAGTGATCGATCTGATCAACCGTGTGCGTGAACCGTTCAACACATCACGTTTCGGTCAGGCTGCGGCGAAGGCTGCGCTTGAGGATCAGGCTTTTGTCCAAGCGTGCGCGGAAAAAAATGCGATAGAGCGTGATTACCTGCAGAAAGAATTCACGCGTCTAGAGCTGCCGTTTTTCACTTCGCAGGGGAACTTCATCATGGTTGATCTGGACATGCCTTCTGCAACGGCGTTCCAGTCGCTGTTGAAACAAGGCATCATTGTTCGTCCTGGATTCCATGTATATCCAACATACATTCGTGTGTCCGTTGGTACAACAGAACAGAACCGTGCTTTTGTCACGGCACTGGAGAACACGCTGGCTGAGAAGGCGGTAGCACGCCCTTAAATCTGGCGATGAAAAGAGTGAGGACCCATGAAATTAAAAATTGCAATGATCGGTGTAGGGCTCATCGGCGGATCACTGGCGCTTTGCTTCAAAGACAAGCCTGGTGTTACGGTGATGGGCTACGCTCACCTGCCTGAACTGAAGGACAAGTACATAGCGAGTGGGGTAGTGGATGACGCTACGCTCTCTCTGGAGGAAGCGGTACAGGACGCCGACTTTATTTTTTTGTGCGTACCTGTTGGGCTGCTTGAATCCTATTTTGAACAATTGGTTAAGCTTCCTCTGAAACAAGGATGTATTATTACGGATGTGGGAAGCACCAAAGCGTCCATTGCAGCCTGTGCTGAGCATGTCCGCATGCGTGATGCATACTTTATCGGCGGTCATCCAATGGCCGGATCTGAGCGTGCAGGGGTGGATGCAGCCTCGGCTGTGTTATTCGAGAATGCATACTATGTCTTGACCCCTTCAGAACATGTACCTGAGGAAGCATACGACAGGTTATCTGACCTACTTGCGTATACCCGTGCCCAAATCGTCCGTGTAGAGCCGCTGCTTCATGATGACATTGTGGGAGCGATTAGTCATTTGCCACATGTTATTGCAGTTGCGCTGGTGAACCAGGTGCGTGAATATAATGAATCGAACCCTTTGTACAAAATGCTGGCTGCAGGCGGTTTCCGGGATATCACTCGGATTGCCTCCAGTGACGCCATTGTCTGGAGAGATATCCTGCTGAGCAACCGTGAGGTGCTGCTGGGCTTGCTTAAGGACTGGAATAGCCAGATGACGGCTTTCACCGAAATGCTGGAGCAACAGAATGGTGAGGGCATTGAGGATGCATTCCGTCAGGCACGCGAGTTCCGTAGTGTGCTGCCAGAACGACGGAAAGGCATGATCTCGTCGTTGTTTGATCTTTATACGGATGTGCAGGATGCGCCGGGGATGATCGGCAAGATTGCCACCGAGCTTGGGGCGAATGATATTAACTTAAGCAACATGGAGATTATTGAGAACCGAGTCGATGTGCCAGGTATTATGCGTTTGTCGTTCAGGCAGGAAGAAGAAATGGAACGTGCTAAAACGTTGCTCGATTCCCTAGGATATCAAGTGTGGGTTTAGGCTTTTGGAAGGGGGCGAAAGCCCTCTTTTTTTATGTTGAAAACTAACTGTTACCGTAAATATCCTAAAAAAGGACAAAAAAAAGACCGCTTACATAAGCGGCCATTGCTCACGTGGAGCAATACAGTTATTGGATAGGAGTGGAGAGAAACCATACTGTACTTTTATTATATGTATACGTTTTCATTTTGTCAACACTTTGAGTAAAATTGTTTAAAGTAATTATAACATTCGTAAATTAAGGAAATATAATCCTTGCATAAAGGGGTATAAAACTTAGAGAATGCTTGGTGAAGTGAAGTTGATTGGTGCATTTTTTGAAAATATGTTATAACGAAATTCTTCTGAAATTTTATATTTATTTCGTTTTCACCTAAACTTTTTTGGGTCTTCGTTCGTCCAATATAAGAGTGGCTTCACAAAAGGGATCAAATTGAAGTCATGGACGAGAAAATGGCTGCATAATAATGACTGGTCGGGCTTCAATGGATGCCATGGATTTGCCAGGATGATGCAGACCGTTGTACAATAAATACTGTTAATGTAGAAACGTTGGGGAAATTGCCATTACATAGGGGAATTTGGCGGGAAGGCCTGTTATGGCGCTGAACGCTGTTTTATGCGGTGAAAACCGCAACTTTTTTGTGCCTGTTCGGTAATACATGGATAGAGTCGAACGGGGAGAAGCACATGGATGGGCGAGGAGGGGTCGCACTCAAATGACGGATTCCCAGTTGATTCGAGAGATCAAGGAAGGTAACCTGGAGTTATATTCCGAGCTGATGAGTCGTTATCAGCGTAAAATACTGGCTTTCGTATATCATATGTTGAAAAGTTCTAATATGGAGCTGCTTGCGGAAGATCTCTGTTCTGAGACTTTCTATAAGGCGTTCCGCAGTCTGCACTCATTCCGAGAGGTGGATGCCTCGTTCTCAACCTGGTTATATACCATTGCGAGAAATACGGTACTGAGTGAGCTTCGCAAACAGCGTAGTGGGAGTGTTCCACTTGAAGAGAGCGGTATTGTACCTGTTGCTCCTTCTGAGAATGCGCCAGAGTATGCTGTATTGCGCAGTGAGCGGGTGATGCTGGTTAGGGATGCCATTAACAATTTACCGGAGAAGCAGCGTTCTGCCATTATACTCCGTGAGTATGATCAACTAGACTACCAGGAGATTGCAAATATTCTTGGGCAGAGCGTCAGTTCTGTGAAATCGTTATTGTTCAGAGCAAGGTCAAGCGTAAAAACTCAATTGGAACCTTATTTCTTCGAACCGGTCTACGAGCCATATGAAGGGATGAAGAACCGATGAATTGCAATGAAGCCCAGGAACTGTTTGCACTGGTCTGGGACTTGCCGGCAGCTCATCCTCAGCGGATTGCATTTCATGCTCATCTCGCTGGTTGTGAAGATTGCTCGCAGCAATTTGAGGTTTGGGAAGAAGCTCAAATTCTGCTGCACAGCATACCGGTCCCAGTGACAGAACAACAGGCAGAGAAAGTGAACCGTAATGTTATGGAACGGATCTATGCGGAGTCTCCATGGCTATTGCCGGAAGAGGCAAAGGTTAATCGTTTCTCTGCTGTGATCCGCAAGCATATGTCTTTGTGGATTGCTGCGTTCCTGGCAATTTTCTTATGCAGCTTTTTGTACATGGCGATGTTTAAGCCAGACGTAACAGAAGCTGAGCAGACCAGCGTGGTCTCTACGGGTATATTGGAGACAGGGGTAGCGGGCAGTGAGCCCTCATCCTCCGGATTGTACAAGTACAACATGACGGGAGCGGACAGAGGGAGTATTATTGAGCCCTTCGTTGTGAGCATGGGCCCAGCATATCCTCAATACTGGATGGGGTTGTCGTTGCTTGCAATAGGTATGGCTTTGTTCTCTCTTGGACGTATGCATCGTACCACGAACAAACGCAAACAAGGTGCACGTGCTTAGGTAAAGCTTTCGTTCACCGTATAGAGAAATGAGGGATGAGATGCGTATTGGGCTTATTCGTCACGGTCTAACAGACTGGAATGCGGCGGGACGTATTCAGGGACAAACAGACATACCTCTGAATACGGAAGGTCGTGAGCAAGCTGAGCGTCTGGGTAGACGTTTGCTTGCCGAAGAGTACCGCTGGGACCACATTATTACAAGCGGGCTTTCCAGGGCTCAGGAGACGGGAGAGATTATCTCCGGGCTATTGAATGTTCCACTGCTGGAGCCAGATGCACGCTTGAAGGAGCGGGCGTTTGGTCAAATTGAAGGTCTGACATCCGAGGAGCGTGTTGCTCGCTGGGGCGCTTCCTGGGAGACGCTGGATTTAGGCCAGGAACAGATTGCTGATATTCAGACACGTGCTTTGGGCTTTCTGGAGGATTTGTGGGAGACGTATCAGAACAAAAATGTGCTGATTGTCTCTCATGGCGCCTTCCTTGCGAATCTGCTGTCAGCTTTGTTTAAAGACCGCTATACGGAACGAATTGGAAACTTGTCGCTTACGATTCTGGAAAAGGAACGTGAAGATTGGAGTCCGTTGCTTTATAACTGTACACGACACCTTTCATTGGATCTGGCAAAACAACCTGAGTAATTAACTCAGGTTGTTTTTTTGCGTTATAGCAATGTGTAACTGTCATTCTATAGAGATCGAAATAAACATTTACACGAGAACGGAGAGGACAGAAATAACCTGAGGAAGCGGAGCTAAAAGCTTTCTGAAAGAAAGCTGCATCGTAAGCATACGCTTCGCCTTTATCCCCGGAGTTTACCCTCTGAAAAAAGGGAATCCCAAAAATCTGGGGATAACAGCGATCAGAAGGTTGTTCTGTCATTGGAGTGGCAAGTGTACATATTCTTTAGTTCAATTTCTATATGATTTTGAACCTCTCATTCTTCTTCTGAGCAGGCAACTTCGGGCATAGTATGGTTAAAACATAAAAGATTTGCAAAAAAGAGGTTTAGATCATAGGAATTCCGTCAACGATGTTTACAAAACCAAACTACTCCAGGCCCCGAAGCATCAGCCAAAAAGTAGTCAAGGGCGAGGCGATGGACCCATGAATCTAGCAGATATGCTTACTTTTGCCGATATCGGCCAGCTTAACCGAATAGCAGATTATTACCAGTGCGAGTGTAAGCCCAATTCCAAACATGAACTCATCCAGAGTATTCTCACTACATTGGGCAGCAGACCTTTTTTTGAGCAGCAGGTTCGCGAACTAAATCAGGTAGATCTGCGATTTTTGAACAACTTGCTGTTTGACGCCCGCCAATACTTCGGTATGGAGGAACTTGTCGCCATTGCTCGTCAGTCGATGGATAAAAAAGATAGCGAGGCTGGAGCCAGCCCACGTGATCTTATCGTACGCTTCACGAAGAGTGGATGGTTGTTCAATGGTACAACCCAACAGACCAGATACCTGTATCAGGTGCCCAAGGATCTGCAAATGAGATTTAGGGATGTGTTAGCCACACACCTGAAGGCAGGCATTGCACAAACGAGCGAACCTCCCGTTTACAGGGATGAATACCATTTGCTTGCTGATGATCTCAAACTGTTCCTGCAATTCGTCCAGCAGCATGAAATAGCATTAAACGCAGAAGGTATGATGTACCGTCGTTCTCAGCAGCAGATTATGGAGCATTTGCATGTGAGTGAGGCGCTGGTGGGTAAAGCCGGATGGAGATTCGGTTATGGGCGTTCGTTCAAAGACTACCCCGACCGATTTGCGTTCATCTATGACTACGCCTTTCATCATCGTCTGGTCCGCGAGGAGCAGGGAATGCTGAAATTGTCAGCTTCCGGTGAAGACAAGCTGGGGGCGGAGAAAACAGCCGAGATGATACAGCTATTTCGGTTTTGGTTAAGACTTTATAAAGGTGCTATTCCAAATCTGTCCTCCATTGTGTACTGGACAGGGGAATGTGCAGCCGGCTGGTCCACAGCAGAGTCTTTGTTCCGCCAGATTGGTCCTTACATTCAGCCGTTCTATTACGACACTGCAGAGACGATTTATGACAACAGGATACTCAAAATGATGCTGCATCTAGGCATGCTTCGCATTGGGGAACATGCAGAGGGGCGAACAGTACAAATGACAGCTTGGGGTTCACGCCTCGCGTCATCCTGTCGTTCGTTGTCCGGGGATATTACACCCGTTATGTTTGACAAGTGAAGGACAAGTTGCTAAAATCACTCCCAAATTAAGGAGTGATACTTATGATAATTCCATACAAAGGTATGCAACCACGGTTACACCCTTCGGTATATATGGCTGAAGGAGCCAAACTTATTGGTGATCTGACACTGGGTGAAGAATCTACGATCTGGTTCAATGCTGTACTGCGAGCTGATCTGGCACCCATCGTGATTGGACGGCGATGTAATATACAGGATAATGCTGTTGGACATGTCAACATGAATCAGCCTTTGATTTTGGACGACGAAGTGTCTGTAGGTCATTCTGCGATTATCCATGGATGTCGTATTGGAACAGGTTCGCTGATTGGTATGGGCGCTATCCTTCTCAATGGAGCCGAAATTGGTGAATATACGCTGATCGGGGCCGGTTCTGTTGTTACTGAAAATACCAAAATTCCGCCCTATACCCTTGCTTTGGGCACACCTGCCAAAGTGATACGTGAGTTGACTGATGCAGATCTTGAGCGGATGTCGAGGACTACACTAGGTTATGTTGCCAAAGGAAAGGAGTATAGGAGCTCTTAAATCCGTTTTGGAGGTGCATCCTATTGGATAAAATGAAAGTTACGTATGAAGTCATGTTGGGGCTGGCTGCTGAGATGGTGTGGGACGACGCGCTTCGTAAACAGCGCAGCGAGAAGCTGTATATGGAAATCGATAAGGCATTAGCTACCGGAGACGAAGTAGCTTTCCGGAATCTGACGGATGAACTGAAGGCCATAAACTGATGAGCATATCCAAATAAAATTTAACACAGGAAATGCGTGAAAAACGCATTTCTTTTTTGTGTTCACTATAATTTATACACGGGTAAAGGATGAATCTCTGGATTTATAATATAAGCTCATATATAATATGGGAATAAAATGGATAGAGAGGGGAATTAGGGAATTGAAATTCAGTGAGATGACTCAAGACAGCTGGGCGGAACTGCAACTCTATCTGGATACATGCCTTATTCCATACACAGCCCTGACGGGAAAGCAGTCTCCGGTTGAAGCAACCGAGGCGTTGGAGCGGCTTAGAGATTTTTTGGATCTGGTGGAGATTCCTTTTAAAGGACGTATTATGACTTACCCTGCATTCCATTATGCTGGTCCGGATATGTCAATGGCATTAAATACCTTATCCGAACAACTCAAATCTTCAGGTTTCAAATATGTGGTTATAATGTCATCTGATGGTGTGTTGGAACAGAGCCAAATATCTTCAGCAGATCTGGTATTAAGCCGTTCCATTTTATCCCAAGAGGTAGGAGAAGAAGGAATTGCGCGTTTTGTCGGGGAGAAAATCCGTGAGTTATGGAAAAGATGACCTCCATGTGACAAATGTGACAATTTACCAACATTTTTTTAATAACGCTTACAAATGAACCTTAAAAATGTGTGACAAATTCTTGACGGTGTTCTAGGGCTACTATATGATTATGTATGTTCTAGTAAGTCGTGGAATTTCTGATAATGAAAACGATTGAGAGAGTTGGCTGAAAAAGGGGGTTGGAGACAGTATGAGCAGTGAGCATGACCAGCACGAAGCTTCGATGAAATTGCCAAGCCGCATGGAAATGTCACGCAGGCAGTTTTTGACGTACACGCTTGGTGGAGCTACAGCCTACATGGCCGCCGGTGCAATACTCCCCATGGTCCGTTTTGCGGTGGACCCGATTTTGCAGCACAAGGGAGAAGGCACCTCTGTCAAAGTAGCGGAAATCAGCAAAATTACGAGTGAACCTCAAGAATTTACGTTTGAACTGAAACAGCAAGATGGTTGGTATTTGAGCAATGCTTCGTTAATCGCTTGGATCAGGAAAGATGAACAGGGCAAAATCTATGCGCTTTCACCCATTTGTAAACATTTGGGCTGCACCGTAGGCTGGAATAGTGATAAGCAATTTCCCGACGAATATCATTGTCCATGTCATGGTGCGCATTATAACAAAGAGGGCAAGAATCTTGCCGTAGCCCCGAAGCCGCTGGATGAGTATGTGGTTAAGGAAGATCAGGGTTGGGTTTATCTGGGCGACATTATTCCGAACACCCGAGTCAAATAGGAGGCGTGAACGCAGATGTTTAAAAATGTCTATGACTGGATTGACGAGCGTCTCGATATCACGCCAATCTGGAGGGACGTTGCGGATCATGAAGTTCCAGAGCACGTAAACCCGGCTCATCACTTTTCCGCATTCGTGTACTGCTTTGGTGGATTGACGTTCTTTATCACTGTTATTCAGATTTTGTCAGGGATGTTCCTGACCATGTATTATGTGCCTGATATTATTAATGCTTACGCCAGTGTCGAGTATTTGCAGACCAAAGTAGCCTTTGGCCAAATTGTACGCGGAATGCACCATTGGGGAGCCAGTCTGGTTATCGTTATGATGTTCTTACATACGATGCGTGTGTTCTTTACCGGCTCTTACAAAGCACCGCGCGAGATGAACTGGGTTGTCGGCATGCTGATCTTTTTTGTCATGCTGGGTCTCGGGCTTACAGGGTACCTGTTGCCATGGGATAACAAGGCTTACTTTGCAACCAAGGTTACGCTGGAGATTGCGAATACGGTTCCTTGGCTGGGGCCGATCATTAAGGAATTCCTGCAAGGCGGAACCATTGTAGGTGCACAGACGTTAACACGGTTCTTTGCCCTGCACGTCTTCTTCCTTCCGGCTGTGCTTCTGGTGCTTCTGGTCGGTCACTTTATTATGATCCGCAGACAGGGCATTTCGGGACCACTATAATCTGAGAAGGGAGGAATCGACATGGCTCACGGACACAAGTCAGATGACCAGGAAAAGATTATCTTCGTCGGGGACTCACGCGTCCGTAAAGGAGCGGGGTTTATAACTCCACCGGATTACACGGCGTATCCCGGCAAATCAGAGGCTTTTATTCCTAACTTCTTGCTGAAAGAATGGATGGTTGGTGTCGTTGTACTGGTTGGTATTTTGGTACTAACGATTTCGGAACCTGCACCATTGGGCTATCCGGCCAATCCAAGTGCATCGGTTATTCCGATGCCGGACTGGTATTTCTTGTTTCTGTATCAGTATTTGAAATACCCGTATGCCTCAGGGGATTATGTCCTGTTGGGGGTACTTGGAGTCAGTGGAGTCGCTTTCGGCGCTCTGCTGCTCGCCCCGTTTCTGGATACAGGCAAGGAGAGACGGTTCTACAAACGTCCAATTGCATCATCGCTGATGATTTTGTCGGTGATGGCCGTATTCTACCTGACCAATGTTGCGTGGACACACTACGAGCATGAGTTGGAAGCAAGCGGTAAGAAGCCGGAACATATTCAGCGTGAGGAAGAAGCGCTGGAGAAACATCTGCAGGGTCTGCCTACCTCCAATGCGCCAGGTCAAAAAGAAGAAGTGGCGATCGTCGAGAAGGATGACCCTGCAATGGATACCTTCAAAAAGGCCGGGTGTATCGGATGTCATGCCGCTGATATGAAGGGAGCAGGTGGACCTTCTCTACGTGGTGTGGGCGACAAACACAGCCAGGAAGAAATCCTGACGATTATCAAAGAAGGGTATAACACAATGCCCGCGATGTATGATCAAGCCATAGCTCAAGGTTTGACAGATGATGAAATCAATCACCTGGCAGAATGGCTTGCGAAACAGAAGGCAGAACAGTAAAATCGAATTAAGCAGTGAAACCTGATCGTTTATGCGGTCAGGTTTTTTTGAGGAGTTTTTCGCAACACCTTTCTTTGGAACGCAGAACACATAGGATGGAAGGGGCAGAGAACGTGGCTTTATCGTACTTTTGGAGTCGGGAATTTCTAACAAATCGTTATTTCCTGTGGCTCTTGTTTTGGTGTAATGCATTAGGAACTGTATACGGATACATATGGTACGGGGATCAAATGGAGTATACGCTGGCACAGCAACCACTGTGGCAGATTGTGTTTGTGCCGGACAGTCCCACAGCGAGTTTGTTCTTCACGTTATCTTTATTGTGGGTATTGTACAAGCCAAAATCGATGGTCCTGAATCGAATTGGACATGTCTTCCAGGCACTTGCTGTTGTCACTTCGGTAAAGTACGGTGTATGGGCGGTATCTATCATTTTTGCAGGCTGGATGCAGGGGGGGGCACAACATTGGCAGGATTGGATGTTGATTGCATCTCATAGTGCTATGGCTATTGAAGCGCTCTTGTATGTCCGATTCTTTGGGTTCCGTTGGGGGGCTTTGGTGATTGCTGCCTTGTGGACGCTGCTAAACGATACGATAGATTATACCTATGACATTTTCCCTTGGCTGCCCGCATCGCTGATGGACCATCTGGATGGTGTACGCAATTTCACCGTCGGATTGACACTAGTGAGTATTCTATGCGCGTGGCTTGCACTGAGACAGGCCAAACGGGCCTGAATTCATAACGCAAGCTTGTTCTAAGGAACTCTCCCCTGCCATACATTGATGGTGGGAGGGATGTCCATGAAGAGAACGTTCAGGATCAAAACTGGATTTATGGTGGTGTCGTTCATGACTCTACTGTTCTGGACGAACTTGTCATACAGCGTATCGGCGGAAAGTACAAGTGCGAACGGAAATACAGATCAGCAAGTATCAGCCAAAAATTCAATAAAACAATTAAATGAAGAAGCGGCCCTGCTGTATCGACATGCCTTGGATAATGATATTGAAGAGGTTAGAGGCAGTATTTTGCGAATCAGTAAAGGTCTGGAGCATATATCCTTTGAGGGCCAGACGACAGTAGAAGGCATTCATGCCCTATCCGAGACCATTGTTGAAGTGAAAGAAGCTGCCGTTAGGGTGAAAAGTGATGATAATTCTCTCCAGCAGGCCTCTGCCAAACTTCGACTTGCGGCGGACAGTCTTGCCAACCCAGCCAAACCCTTATGGCTCCAGTATTATAAAATCGTAAAAAATGATATTGATGCGCTATCAACTGCAGCAGATCAGCAGTTAAGCACCGCGATCATAGCAAGCCGCTACGCCTTGCTGGAGGAGCACTACGAGACGATCCGGCCTGCGGCAATGATTCGCCGAGAACCTTACGAGATCGCCCAGTTGGACGCCTGGTTGTCTCATACAAAGGGGCTGACTGCGGCCAAGCAGACTGACATCGCACAATTAAAGAGTATGGTAGCCCATGGTGAAGAGTTGGTAAACAAGCTGTTTGGTCGTGAAAAGGATGAGAGCGCCTTTGTGCCGTTTGTTCAGGGGCCAGACCGGAGGGCAGCCGGATTGCTCATTAGTTCCGCAATTATAGCCGTGCTCAGTTATGCGGGGTATCGTAAGTATCGAGCGCAGCAGCAAGGGATTTTTCCTTTCCGGCGGTAGCTCCTTTTCTACCATCACGATATAAAAAAAGACCTCTATCTACAAGAAAGGCCATCTGATGGCTCTTGTCTTGAGGAGAGAGGTTTTCTTTTTGTAGAGATACACGGTCAGCTTTCCTTAAACCCTTCTCCATGCACATCATGGACATCGCTAATAATAACAAAAGCTCTGGGATCGACGGAACGCACAATCGTTTGCAAACGTCTGAATTCCTGCCTGGAAATGACACAGTATGCAACATGCTTGGCTTGTTTAGAATATGCGCCAATGGCGGGAATTAGCGTGACGCCGCGATCCATATCACGGGTAATCAAATCCGCAATCTCGGGTGCGTGGTCACTGATGATCATAAATGCGCGGGCCGAGTACGCTCCTTCCTGAATAAAGTCGATTACTTTAGAGGCAATAAATACAGTTACAAGGGTATACAGTATTTTTTCTTTGGGAATGTAGACGAGAGAGATGCCAATAATGATGAAATCGATACCTAGCAGCACACGTCCCATACTCCAGCCATACTTTCGATTAAGAATGCGGGCAATGATGTCAGAGCCACCTGTTGTTCCGCCCCAGCGGAATACGATGCCAAGGCCTGCACCGAGTGTAACACCGGCGTAAAGCGCCGCAAGTAAAAGGTCATTCTCTGTATGTAGCGGTTCGATCCAGCCGAGATGAATCATTTTTTCAAATAACCAGAGGAACAACGTAAGCGCTCCAATACCCACGCCTGTATAAATCATCTGTCTGCCGCCCAAAATCTTAAGTCCAACCAGAAAGAGCGGAATGTTAACAACCAAGGTTGTAAGTGAAGGAGAGATGTTGAACGCGTACTTCAGCAGGACCGTAATCCCGGTTACGCCGCCTTCCATGAGCTGGTTGGGGATGATGAAGTACAGAAGTCCAAAGGCATATAATGCCGTACCCAATAGGATGGGGAGAATCAATTTAAATTGAACCCAGGTTTTGGAAGTGCTCATAAGTTCCCTCTCCATTTTACAAATTAGAATGAGAAAGAAATCATTCCCATCTTAGTATACCTGTTTATCGATTCTTTAAAAATGATTTGTCGTTTCTGATGGTGGAAGTGAATCTAAATAACTGATATATTAGGAACAAATACGACACAATTTCAAAAGGAGAATCCGTTCTCATGGAGAAAAGCATTGCAGAAATGCAGCGTGAGGTTGATTTGTATATTTCCCAGTTCAAAGAAGGATACTTCAGCCCGCTGGCCATGCTCGCCCGTATGTCTGAAGAGGTGGGAGAGCTTGCAAGGGAAGTGAATCACGAGTTCGGTGAGAAACCGAAAAAATCTTCCGAAGCAGACAATTCCATTGAGCTTGAGCTCGGGGACATTTTATTTATCACGATTTGTTTTGCGAATTCTCTCGGGATCGACCTGGCAGAGGCGCACGACAAAGTCATGCATAAATTTAACACACGCGATGCAAATCGGTGGACGCCAAAAAACACCGATTAGGCGTAGATTACATATGCTGTACCATCACCTCAATGGGGGAGGACAGCTTGGATGATGAAACCGGAAGAGTACTTGCAGCATGCTTACCGCTGTATTTTGCAAAATGATTTTGAGCAGGCGATTCGTTGGTTTGAATCTGCCATTGATGCTCACCCTGAACATGCTGAGCTCTATTATCGTTGTTCCATTACACATGCCCGCAGTCAGCACCTGGGTCCAGCGCTCGAATATGCGCGCAAGGCTGTTGAACTGTCTCAGGGGCTTGAGGAATACGTATTGCATCTGCAGACCCTGGAAGCCAAACAGTTAAGTACTCAGGCCAAGGCATTGCTTGAACAGGCCGGGAACGAAACGCATGAACAATATGTGAAGGCGGCGGATCTGCTGAAACAAGCAGTTAAACTTGACCCGTTATACGTGGAAGCGCATATTATGCTTGCTCTTGCTTACAGTGATCTAAATGAGTTCGATCTTGCAACCCGGTCCGTTCGTAACGCATTGTTGCTAGACCCGCAGAATGATCAACTGCATCTATTATTACAGGAAATTAAGCAGCGTATGAAATCCATTCAATAAGAACCCATTTCAGATGGGGATCGTTTGAAATGGATTCAACCAAACGAACTAACATAGTGAGGAGATGCAGCCAAGATGAGTGAAGTAATAAGAGTGGCCGTAATCGGAGCGGCTGGCCGGATGGGCCGTGAAGTAGTGAAACTGGTGCTTCAAGATCCTGATCTGGAGCTCGCAGCAGCGGTCAACCGCTCCGGAGCAGGCACGGATGCCGGAACGCTTGTTGGTCTGCCTGAATGTGGGGTGCTTTTGACCGATGATATCGAGATGGCTTTTGCAGAGACTAAACCACAGGTTATGGTAGACTTCACAGTTCCACAATACGCCTTCGCCCATACAGAGATTGCCATTCGTCATGGAGTCAGACCTGTTATGGGGGTTACCGGCTTTACGCCGGAGCAGATTGAACAGCTGGACAAGCAGTGTCAGGACAAAGGCATCGGAGGGTTAATTGCCCCGAACTTCTCGATCGGTGCTATTCTGATGATGAGGTTTGCTGCGCAGGCTGCCAAACATATGCCGAATGTGGAAATTATCGAATATCACGGCGATCAGAAGCTGGATGCTCCTTCAGGTACAGCAATTAAAACAGCCGAGTTAATTGCAGCAAACCGCGAGGAACTTCGTCAGGGCAATCCGAACGAAGAAGAGACGATCGAAGGAGCACGAGGCGGATATTATAATGGATTCCGTATTCATAGTGTACGGCTGCCGGGGGTATTTGCACAGCAGGAAGTCGTATTTGGAGACTTTGGCCAATCCCTCAAAATTCGCCATGATTCCTATGAACGTGCAGGTTATATGCCAGGTGTTAAAATTGGTGTACAGAAGGTTATGGAATATACAGGACTCATCTACGGATTTGATCACTTTATCGACTAAAGGAGATTGTCATGTTGAAAATTGCATTTATTGCCCATGATCGCAAAAAAGAAGAAATGGTTAACTTCGTGACAGCCTACGAAAATGTTTTTACAGACCATCAACTATACTCGACTGGTACAACAGGTCTTCGTATTATGGAAGGAACCTCATTACAGATCCATCGGTTTGAATCCGGTCCACTGGGCGGGGATCAACAGATCGGAGCCTTGGTTGCGCAAAATGAGATGGATCTGATTATTTTTCTGCGTGATCCATTGATGGCACAGCCGCATGAACCAGATATTAACGCTTTGCTGCGTCTGTGCGATGTACAGGGGATTCCGCTTGCCACGAATATTGCAACTGCAGAGATTCTTGTTAAAGCACTGGATCGCGGTGATTTTGGCTGGAGAGAGCTTGTACATAAATACAAGCCTGAAGGTGGATTGAATTCGGGTGATGCTCAATGAGTTTGGACATTCTCATATTCGGTGCACACGCGGATGATGCAGAGATTGGGATGGCAGGAACGATTGCCAAACATACTGCAGCGGGACTGAAAGTAGGCGTGTGTGATCTGACCCGGGCAGAGATGTCTTCCAACGGGACAGTAGAGCGCAGAGCCGAGGAAGCGGAGCAAGCCTCCCGCGTCCTCGGTCTTTCGTGTCGAAGCAATCTCGGTTTGCCTGATCGCGGGCTGTATATTACTCCTGAACACATAGAGGCTGTGACGGCGGAGATACGCCGTCAGGCGCCTCGAATCGTGTTTGCGCCATATTGGGAGGATCGCCATCCGGATCATGTAATGTGCAGCAAGTTGGTGCAGGAGGCTGTATTCAATGCCAAGCTTAGAAACTATAAGCCAGACATGCCCGCAGTTCAGGTGAAAGAATTGTATTTTTACTTCATTAACGATATCGGACCAACGGATTTGATTGTGGATATTACGGAACACTATGAGCAAAAGGAAAATTCATTGCTTAGTTATCGTTCTCAGTTCGAATTGGGAGAAGGGGCAGTTGCCACTCCATTGACTCAAGGGTATATTGAACGTGTGAGAGCTAGGGATTCTTTGTTGGGACAGCGGAGCCTTATTCCTTATGCAGAAGGATTCGCTAGTATTACACCTTATGTAGTTCATCAATTTGGCCAAGCAGCCAAGTCATAAAACGATCGAACTTGCTCGTATACATCAGTTATCAATTGCATTTCCGTTGCATTACATCAACCTGCACAAGCGGGAGATTAAAGGAGCGTCCACCGGATGGATCAAAAGCTAAAAATCGGTATTACCTGTTATCCGTCCCTCGGAGGGTCTGGCGTTGTCGCAACGGAGCTGGGCAAATTGCTTGCCGAACAGGGTCACCAGGTTCATTTTATTGCTAATAGTATCCCGTTCAGACTGGGTACATTCCAGAAAAATATTTTTTATCATGAAGTTGAGGTCAATGATTATTACGTCTTCCGTTATCCGCCATATGATCTCTCATTGGCCACGAAGATGGCGCAAGTAGCCAAAGCACAGAAGTTGGATCTGCTACATGTCCATTATGCGGTGCCACATGCGGTATGTGCCTTTTTGGCAAAGCAAATGGTTGGTGAGGATTTAAAGGTGGTAACAACGTTACACGGAACAGACATTACCGTACTGGCACAGGATGAGTCGTTGAAGGATTTGATTCGACTTGCCATTAACGAGAGCGATGCTGTTACGGCAGTATCACAAGATTTGATTCGTGAAACAATCGATTTGCTCGATATTAGACGTCCCATTGACCTGACCTATAACTTTATTGATAAAAGAATCTATTATCCACGTGATGCAGCAAGTCTGCGTAGAGACTTCGCAGCTCCTCATGAAAAAATACTGATGCATATCTCCAACTTCCGCCCTGTGAAGAGAACACAGGATGTGGTGGAGGTGTTCCGTCAGGTACAGGAACAGGTACCTTCCAAACTGTTATTTGTTGGAGAAGGACCAGATTTACCGAAGATTCAATGGAAGATTAATGAGCTTGGACTGAATGACAAAGTTCATTTTCTGGGTAAGCAGGATGATATTGCGCAAGTCATTTCAATGGCTGATGTGTTGATGCTGCCGTCGGAGAAAGAAAGTTTTGGACTGGTGGCACTCGAAGCCATGGCTTGTGGTGTCCCTACCATTGGATCACAGGCAGGGGGTATCCCTGAACTGGTACTGCACGGCAAGACCGGATTTTTGTCTCCAATCGGCGACACACAATCAATGGCAGAGAACACAATTCGTTTGTTGACGGACGACCGTTTAATAGCGGATTTCAGAGAAGCGTGCTTGAAACGGGCACACCATGATTTCTGCAATGATGCCATTCGGCATGAATATGAACAAATATACTACCGCGTGCTGGGACGTGAAGTTCCGAATCTGAAGCCGATTTGTGGCTGATTATTAGATCGGATAGTTCCATCGCGGAAATATATCTGTGTAAGCCACACCAAGCAACACGTAGTTATGAGGTGATAATAAGTGGTTCAATGGACACAGGTAGATCCTGAAATGGCAAGACAAAGTGAACAGGTGCTGCGGACATTAAATGATAAAGGGTACAACGCCTACTGGGTAGGTGGTTGTGTGCGTGATGAATTGCTGGGACGTCGCGTGGATGATATGGATATCACCACGTCAGCTTCCCCTGAGCAAGTCATGGAATTATTCGCAAATTGTATTCCTACGGGCCTCCAGCATGGAACGGTTACTGTTCGTTCAGGAGGCTTTTACTTTGAGGTTACGACATTCCGCACCGAATCCGAATATAAGGATAATCGAAGACCTGCTGCCGTTCATTTTGTGCAGGATGTCAAAGAGGATTTGCAGCGGCGTGACTTCACGATGAATGCTCTCGCTGTGGATCGGGACGGAAATATCGTTGATCCTTTTGGTGGACAGTTGGATATTCAGGATGGACGGGTCAGATGTGTGGGATTGGCGACTGAGCGCTTCGGTGAAGATGCGTTGCGCATGCTTCGATGTGTTCGTTTTGCTTCGGTATTTGATTTTAAAATTGCCCACAACACCTGGAAGGGGCTAATTCGACAAAAGGATCTGCTACAACATATCGCCATGGAAAGAGTACGTACCGAAATGGTGAAAATGATGGCAGGCCCACATCCGCTGCACGGTCTGGAATTGCTGTTTCGCAGCCAGGCGCTGGAGCATGTGAAGGCACCAATCCACATGGAACGATTCAATAAAGACCTCCTGTCCAATATGGAACAATTGATAGAAGAAAACGTATTATTACGCTGGTCCCTGCTGCTGATTGCCGGCCATTATACCAGGGATGAAGCAGAAGCTTTACTTCGAAAATGGACATTTTCTAATGATGATCGTTCCCGCATCAGTGGAGTTCTCCAGGTCGAACAGTTAATCAAGGCTGTCGTACAAGAGCAGAAGGACGAAGAGGCACTGCGTTCAGAATGGATTGTAACTGTGCTGTCTAGCGGACGTCAGGCGACAGAGGACTGGCTCATGATTCAACGACTGCTTCCAACAGGCTGGCGAGAACATGAGGTTCTGCACGAAGAACAGATTGCTGTAATACAGTCCCGAGGTGCTGCGTGGAGTCAATCCATGAAGGTGTATGAACTGAAAGATCTGCATATTACGGGTGAGAACGTTTTGCAGCAACTTGGACGCAAGGGCGGACCATGGCTGGGACAATTGATGAAACATCTCCTAAGAGAGACTGCGATCGGAAATATAGCGAATCAGCATGATATGCTGACCAACGAAGTAAAGCGGGTGGCTGCAGATGACAAAGCATGAGGATCTGTTACATATGTTGCTGAATGCAGAGGGAGAGTTTGTGTCTGGTGAAGAGATCAGTCGCAACCTGTCCATTAGCCGAACAGCCGTGTGGAAGCACGTAAACAAACTGCGTGACATGGGTTATGAGTTTGAAGCCGTATCACGCAAAGGGTACCGCTTGGTCACGCAACCGGACAGCATTGATGCCACTGCGCTTCAGCTGGCACTGGAAACCACGGTGTTTGGTCGGAAAGCCATAATCCTGAATTCCACTTTGTCCACGCAAGGGGATGTTCAGCAGATGGCTGAGCAAGGGCAAGGCGAAGGAGCAGTTGTTCTGGCGGAAGAACAGACGGGAGGGCGAGGCCGCTTTGGCCGTAAATGGTTCTCCCCACCCGGGAGAGGTATCTGGATGAGCGTTCTTATGCGCCCTGAACTTGCTCTGCAAAATACACCACAGCTGACCTTATTAACGGGTGTGGCCGTGTGTCGTGCTATTCGGTCATATACAGGTGCAGATGCTGGAATCAAATGGCCAAATGATCTTTTGATAGCTGGTCGGAAGGTATGTGGGATTCTGCTTGAATCAACTGTTGAAGATCACGAAGTGCGTTATTGTGTAGCGGGCATAGGCGTTGATGTTAACTTCGATTCGAAGGATTACCCTGAAGATTTGATACCCATTGCAACTTCACTCAAAATGGAGACAGGACAAACCATAGACCGGACTAGACTTGCAGCGGCCATTCTCTCGGAATTGGAGCGTTTGTATTTTTTGTATCAAAAAGAAGGCTTCGGTGTGATCTCTTCACTCTGGGAAGCTTTGTCCATATCCATGAATCGTGAAATTAAGGTGGCTAATCCACAGGGCATCATCGAAGGTATAGCAATGGGCCTTGATCCTTCTGGAGCATTGATTGTGGAGAAGCCAAACGGTGAGCGTGTCTCGGTTTACTCTGGTGAAGTTTCATTGGTAAATTAAACAATTTGTCGAATTTACACCGTCAAAATGAACATAAGACGTGAACTTTGGGCAGAACTTTGGTATACTGTGTTCGTGAGGCGATATCGGCTATTACAGACCGAATTGCACTCCGGCAATAGTATGCTTTGTTCTGCTTCATATTTGTTGCAGTGACAAGGCAGGAATGGTAATAAATGAACAAAGTGAGTTGTTGGATTCTGCTCTGAGCCGAAGAGGACCGAGACAGAAGGGACGATCGCAAGTGACTCTTTTTTGACTTTTCGGGACTTTTTAGTGGAAACTAAAAGGTTTTTTTGTTGCGTTTAAATTGAAAAGATGAGAGGAGCCATGATGAAAATGGCAAACAAACAACCATTGAATATTGTGAAAATGAAAAAATATAAGCAGGACGGCGTGCCGCTTAGTATGATTACAGCTTACGATTATCCGACAGCTCAATTGGCTGAGGAAGCAGGTATCGATCTAATTCTGGTGGGTGATTCACTGGGCAACGTGGTGCTGGGTTATAACTCTACCTTACCTGTTACGATTGACGATATGGTGTACCATACACGCTCTGTTGTGCGTGGTGCGGGAAATACGTTTATCGTTGCGGATATGCCCTTTATGACGTACCATGGCAGCGTGGACGAGACACTCAAAGGTGTCCGTCGCCTGATGCAGGAAGGACATGCACATGCGGTCAAGATGGAGGGCGGTCTCGAAATCGCAGATACGGTAAAAGCGATTGTTCAAGCTGGTGTGCCTGTTCTTGGACATATTGGACTGACTCCTCAATCCGTGAATCAAATTGGTGGTTATCGCATTCAGGGCAAGGATGCTGCAGATGCCAGACGTCTCATGGACGAGGCCAAGGCGCTTGAAGCGGCCGGAGCTTTCGGCATTGTACTGGAATTGGTCACTGAAGAAGTGGCAAGAGCGATCTCGGAAGAATTGACTATTCCTACGATTGGTATAGGCGCAGGCAGAGGATGTGATGGTCAGGTACTGGTATTCCATGATGTGGTTCAGTATGCTTCCCCATACACGCCAAAACGCTTTGTCAAAACGTATGGAGACGTAGGTACATTGATTCGCAATAGCATTGAATCCTATGTGAAAGAAGTTAAGGACCGTTCGTTCCCGGCCGAAGAGCATGTATTTACCGCTGCTGACGGCGTTCTAGATCAACTGTACGGACAACGTAAAGAAAAGGTGGAGACCAACGTATGAAAGTGATACGGACAATCGCAGAATTAAGACAAGAACTTAGCTTGCAACGTCAGTCGATTCAGTCCAGAGAGTCGGTTGTAGGACTTGTGCCTACGATGGGATTTCTTCATGAAGGCCATGCAAGTTTGATGCATGCGGCCAAACAACAAAGTGATATCGTGGTTTTGAGCATATTTGTAAATCCGATTCAATTCGGTCCCAATGAAGACTTTGACAGTTACCCTAGGGATGAAGCAAGAGATGTGGAAACAGCACGTGCAAAAGGAGTGGATATCGTATTTATTCCCTCTGTTGAAGAGATGTATCCACAGCCTACACAAACGACCGTATCGGTTTCCCGTTTAACGGATCGCTTATGCGGTGCTTCCCGTCCGGGTCATTTTGACGGAGTAACTACGGTCGTCTCGAAGCTGTTTAATATTGTACAACCGCAGCGTGCATTTTTCGGCATGAAGGACGCACAGCAGGTTGCTGTGATCCAACAGATGGTTAACGATTTGAACATGGCAGTAGAGATTGTACCATGTCCTATTGTCCGTGAAAGTGATGGTTTGGCGCTTAGTTCTCGCAACGTGTACCTCAGCACCGAACAACGTCAGGAAGCTCTTGTTCTGTCCAAGGCACTGCGTGTGGCACAGGAAGCTGTAGATGCAGGGACGGCGATGACAGCAGCGGATATCCGCGGCATATTGCGCCAGAACATTGAACGTTCACCAATGGCCGTGATTGATTATGCTGAAATTCAGGCTTTTCCAAGTTTGGAGCCACTTGCGGATCAGGAAAAAGTTCATGGCCGGGACGATCTGCTGATCGCACTTGCAGTAAAATTCGGCAAAACGAGATTGATTGACAATATAAGACTGCAAAAATCGGAGGTGCTGTCCCATGTTTAGAACACTAATGAAATCCAAAATTCACCGGGCAACCGTTACAGAAGCAAACCTGAACTATGTGGGTAGCATTACCATTGATGAAGATCTGATGGAAACTTCTGATCTAATGGAAAATGAGAAAGTACAAATTGTGAATAACAACAATGGTGCCCGTCTGGAAACCTATGTCATTCCAGGGCCACGTGGAAGTGGTGTCATCTGTTTGAATGGAGCAGCAGCCCGTCTGGTACAGCCTGGCGATACCGTCATTATCATTTCATATGCAATGATGTCTCAAGAAGAGGCAAATAATCACAAACCTACAGTTGTATTTGTGGATGGACAGAATAAACCAGTGCAAACGATGAAGCACGAAGTTCATGCAACGATTATGTAATCGACTGGTAAGGGGAATGAAATCGACCCATTCTACAAAAAATGAGTACAGGTCACTGCACTAATCCATTTTTTCAAGGGTGGGGATGCATCGATGTTCCAGCATGTTTTCGCAGAAATGAACGACATGTTAGATGAAATTATCAAGCGCTACCCTTCTGCTGAAGGCCTAAACAAACAGGAATTGCTGCAAAAGTGGAATTTGCTAAAGCGGATGAGTGACGGGATGATTGATGAGTGGCTGATGTTTGAAGAAAAAATGAGCCAGGTAAGGGAACGGGAATTGGATAAAGATAAGCCCGCTTCCCTTGAGCCTGAACAGGAAGCTGTTACCGCACTGCCAGAACTGCATCTGGAGTGTTTCAGTCGCGGTCAGGGTTATTTCAAACTGCAAATGTACCCGCAGGCTATTATGCAATTTTCCAGGGTTGTGACCGACTATCCGGAAAGTGCATTGACTCGATTTTACCTGGCGCTTGCTCATCTTAACCTGGAACAAACCGAGGAAGCTGGAATACACTTGCAGCGGATTATGCATCTGAACGGTTCGCCGAGATTGAAGGGACTGGTATGTAACGTCCTGGGCTGTATTGAGGCTAAACTCGCGAACCCTGAAGGTGCATGTTCACTATTTGCGCAGGCGCTTCAGTATGACCCGACGTTGACCGAACCGCTGTATAACATGGAAGCCTGTCGATTAAACAGCGGAAAATTGCAATATGCAAATCAGCTGACTGCCTTAAATTAAAGGCCATTCGGCGGCATAAAGACGGTGTTCCCTCCTCTGGCATAGCGGAGGGGACACCGCCTTTTTTGTCAGTTAATTTTCAAATGCCCTTTTTTTTGCTATGCTGTAACATAGACTGGAATGGAAGGGACCGTACATTGCAATGAAATTTGCCGTATTGGATTTCGAAACAACCGGCACGCAGTCCGACGGTGAGATTATACAAGCCGGACTTGCCATCATAGATCATGACTACAGCATAACTCAAATATATAGTTCTTATGTGAACCCAGGTGTACCGATTCCTCCGTTTATTACGGGGTTAACCGGTATTACTGATGAAGATGTAGCGGATGCTCCCTCATTGGAAGAGATGATGATGGAGATGGTTCCGCTACTCGACGATGTTGTTCTTGTTGGGCACAACGTTGCTTTTGATTTTCACTTTCTTCAAAATGCACTCGATCGCTGCGGTTACCTGCCGTTCACCGGACGTATCCTGGATACGATTGATTTCCTGAAGATCACGTTCCCGTCACTGGGCTCTTATCAACTCGGATATGTGTCTTCAGAATTCGGATTTCAGCATGACCGCCCTCATCAGGCAGACAGTGATGCTCTTGCGACAGCTTTTGTATTACTGAAGTGTCTCGATGAGCTGCGTGCATTGCCTCTGATCACGATCCAGCGCCTCAGTGATCTGTTTGCGCCAGAAGATAGTGACTTGGGTTGGTTCTTCGACGGAATGCGTACTGAGAAGGAATCAGAGCCGATTCAGGACCTGGATGGTCATACGTATTATCGCCAGCTCGCCCTGAACGTGAGTGACTGGACTGATATAGGTTCACCACGTGATGAGCGGGAGGGTAACCCGCTGGAAAACGTAAGTTTCGAGCAGTTTATGGATCAGGTTAGAGATAACCTGAAGGAGACGCTGGACCATTATGAGGAGCGTGAGGCGCAAACTCAGATGTTCAGCAGTGTACGACAAGCTTTGGATGAAGAGAAGCATCTATTGATTGAAGCTGGAACGGGTACAGGCAAATCGCTTGGTTATTTGTTGCCTGCCATCTATGAAAGTGTGAAACAGGAACAGAAAGTCATGGTCAGCACACATACCATCAACCTGCAGGAGCAATTGAGAGAGCGGGATATTCCTATGCTGACCCAAGTGGTTCCGTTCCCGTTCAAGGCAGCGGTGTTCAAAGGTCGTGGGCACTATCTGTGTCTGCGTAAGTTTGAGCATAAAATCAATAAACGTGAATTCGCTACACCGAAAGAGGATTATTTTACAGCAGCTCAGATGATTGTCTGGCTTACCCAGACGGAGACTGGAGACGACGAGGAGCTTAATCTAAGCGGGCGCGGAGGAGACTTCTGGGAGACGGTACAGAGTGAGTCTGAATCCTGTCTTGGACGCTCCTGTCCTTGGTTCCGCAAATGTTTCTATCATCGGGCGAAACACGAAGCCGGGCTGTCTGATATCGTCATTACGAATCATTCGAAATTGTTTACGGATGTCAAAGCAGCACATCAGCTGCTGCCAGCCTACGAAAGTCTCGTCATTGATGAAGCACATCATCTGGAGGATGTAGCAGGTAAGCATCTTGGTCTTCACATGAAATATTTTACGTTGGTTCATACATTGACCCGACTGTTTAAAGATAGCCGTAATGGCCAACTGCCGATGCTTCGTTCTCAATTGTCGGGACATGAAAATTCGGTACAGTGGGGCTCCATGATTGATCAGATGTTCCCGCTTGCCGTTGAAGTTAAGGAGATATGGGATCGACTAAGCGATACACTGTTCGGCCTGCTGCCTGAACGTAGCGATGCTTCTCCAGGCGAGACTGGACAATTTTCACTTAGACTGAAGCCTTCGCAAAAACCTGCCAAATGGCAGGAATTGCAAGATGTAGAAAACCAAATCTATGTAACTCTAGGCGATTTGATTCGTAAAGGCGACAAGCTGCTGCTTGAAGTGAAAGAAGATCAGGATGATTATCAGTCCGATAGTCTGATTACGGATATCTCAGGACTGCTCAAGGATTTGGCAACGATCAAAGATAATCTGCGTTTCTTCATGCGCATGGATGATGCCAATACCGTGTACTGGATGGAGGCTAGCGGCCAGTTCCGCAGTAAATCACTGCAGCTCTATGCCGTTCCTGTCGATGTCAGTGCGCAATTGAAGGATATGTTCTTTGATAAAAAGAAAAGCGTTGTGCTTACATCGGCTACGCTCTCCGTTGACAAGTCATTTCAATTCATGATCGAACAGCTGGGCTTGCAGGAAGCTGCCGAGAATAACCGCTTGTTGACATCCATGCTGCCGTCACCATTCAACTATCGCGAACAGGCCCTGCTCGTCATCCCGCGTGATTTCCCAAGTGTGAAGGGCAGTGTAGGTGATGCCCACTTTGTGGATATGCTCGTGCATTCGCTCGCGGAAACGGCTATCGCGACTCGTGGACGCATGATGGTGTTATTCACCTCCTACCGCATGCTGCGCCAGGTCTATGACCCGCTTAAGGAGGCCTTGTCAGGTAATGACATCTCTTTGCTCGGGCAAGGGGTGGACAGCGGCAGCCGTTCCAAGCTTACACGTCGCTTCCAAGATGCGAAAGCAACTGTACTTCTTGGCACAAGCAGCTTCTGGGAAGGCGTGGACATTCCTGGAGAGGCTCTGACCTGTCTTGCAATTGTCAGACTGCCGTTCCAGCCACCAAATCACCCATTAGTTGAAGCAAAGAGTGAGCTTTTGCAACAACAGAAGAAAAATCCGTTTATGAAGCTGTCCGTGCCGCAAGCCGTTATCCGCTTCAAACAGGGATTCGGCAGACTGGTTCGTACGGGTAAAGACAGAGGTATTGTGATTGTATACGATACACGTGTCATTGAAGCATATTATGGTAAGTACTTTTTATATTCATTACCAGGTCCCAAAATGGAACACATGCTCACAGAGCAGATGGTTCCTCGCATTTCGGAATGGCTTGAGAGACCAACCGATGAACAGCAATAACAGCTATGCTCTGTAGCTTATATGATTGCATGAAGCCACTATTTGGCGGTAAAATTGAGCAATATCATTCATTCATTTCATGAATAGTGAGTAAAGCGATTAAAGAAGTAATTTAAGCAATTATCCATTATATAACAAGGAGCATCCTGTTTAATTCAGTCATCTTTTTGCATCGTTTTAGACAGGGTGCTCATTCTTTTCATCTATCTATCGTGGCCTTGGTAAGGGGGAGCAATGAATGAAATCAGATAAAATTTCGGAAGCCGTGGTGCGTAGATTGCCTGTTTACTTGCGTTATTTGAATGAACTGCATCAGCGCGAAGTCAATACGGTTTCTTCACAAGAACTTGGATTGAGACTGGATTTGAATCCGGCTCAGATTCGTAAAGACCTGGCTTACTTCGGTGACTTTGGTCGTAAAGGGATCGGATATGACGTTTCATATCTCATCGAGAAGATCCGCCATATTCTGAAAATAGACCAGCAGATCAATGTAGCTCTTGTCGGAGCAGGTAATTTAGGACACGCCTTGTCCAATTACAATGCCTACCTCAAAGACAACATGAAGATTGTCGCTGTATTTGATGCCTTCGGTCCGAAGATTGGAAGTCAAATTAACAGTCTGACGGTGCAACCGATGAATGAATTAACGGATTCGGTCAAAAAAGATAACATTCGTATAGGGATTATCACGGTTCCGGATACGGAAGCCCAAAATGTTGCCGATCAGTTGATTGAGTCAGGAATTGAAGCGATTCTGAATTTTGCGCCAACCATCCTGAAGACCCCGCCGCATATTCGCATTCATCATGCCGATTTTACGACGGATTTGCTTAGCCTTGCTTATTATTTGGAGAACGGAAAGGACGACGAGGATGATAACGACAAATAGATGGGTAATTCACAACGGCAAATTTGCAGTGAGTGAGGGCACGAATTGGAAAGTGGTTCAAGGTTATATGGTTGTCGAGAATGACAAGATTGTGCATATTGGTGAGACTTTGCCGGAAGGAGACGAAAGTCTGACAAAGGTGGACGGAAAAGGACTGCTCTTCTTGCCGGGTCTGATCAATACGCATGGTCACGCAGCCATGTCGCTTCTGAGAGGTCATGGAGATGATTTGGCATTACAAGTATGGTTGCAGGAGAAAATGTGGCCAATGGAAGCCAAAATGACGTCTGAAGACGTATATTGGGGCACATCACTTTCCGTACTTGAAATGTTGAAAGGTGGAACAACAGCGTTTCTGGATATGTATGATCATATGGATCAGGTTGCAAAAGTGGTGGAACAATCCGGCGTTCGGGCTGCTCTGGCACGAGGGGTAATCGGACTTTGCTCAGCGGAAGAACAACAGCGCAAGCTGGAAGAATCCGCAGCATTTGCCCGTCAATGGAATGGACAAGCAGACGGAAGAATTACAACCGTAATTTCTCCACACGCACCTTACACTTGCCCTCCGGATTACATAGAGAAGCTGGTACAGGTTGCTCATGACTTGAATCTGCCTTTGCATACGCATATGTCTGAAACGCTTCGTGAAGTGGAACAGAACGTGGCTGATTACGGACTGCGTCCGGTTGCACATCTGGAGAAGCTAGGATTTTTCTCCCGTCCATCTCTGGTTGCACATGCGGTACATCTGAATGATGAGGAGATCGAAATTCTTGCATCACATGATGTAGCAGTCTCCCACAATCCAGGCAGTAATCTGAAATTGGCTTCGGGTGTTGCACGAGTACCTGATCTGCTGAAAGCAGGGGTAACCGTGTCCCTCGGAACAGATGGACCAGCAAGTAACAATAACCTCGATATGTTTGAAGAGATGAGACTTGCTGCTTTGATTCACAAAGGTGTGTCCGGTGACCCTACCGCAGTGCCAGCAGGTGAAGCACTTCTGCTTGGAACTTCGTATGGTGCCAAATCCATATTCCTGAACAATACAGGAGCACTGCAAACAGGCATGAAGGCTGACTTCATCGCCTTGAATATTGAACAGGCCCATTTCTATCCGCATACGGATCTGATTTCCCATACCATTTACTCGGCATCAGCCAAAGATGTAGAGCATGTGTGGGTGGATGGTAAACAAGTGGTTAAACATGGCGAATGTCTTACGATGGATGAAGAGCGTATTTTGCGTGAGTCTCAACTGGCATTTGACGGTCTGCTTGCCCGTTAATTCCAAGGACAGCATCGTCATAGGGAAAGGAAGTTCGGCTTTTGAAGAAAAAAAAGAAGTGGATATGGATTTCGCTGCTGCTCCTGGTTCTGATTCTGTTTGGACTTCAGCGTTATTATGTCTATGTTACTCAGGATCAGCGCAAGGAAGAGGCGTTGGCCATACAGGCGGCCCAGGAACAGGTCGGGATTACGTCACACGAAGACCTGCGTAAGTATGTCTGGGGGCAAAAAGACGGCGGAGACAACATATACTGGACCCTGATCGGTAAAAATAATGATAACCAGGATGTCTTGGTGTGGATCAAGTTTGATGAGAATAACAAGCCTGTGACGGGGACCAATGCGGTGCACAGTGAACTGCTGAAGAACGGCATGTCTGAAGCACAGATTCGAAATCGGTTCAGCTCTGAAGTTCCAGGCGGGGAGATCAAACGAATCATGCCAGGTGTTGTGAATGGAATCTATGTATGGCAAGTGTATTATAACGATGCTACTCACAATTATTACCGCTTTTACCGCTTTAGTAACGGGGAACAGGTTGACCTGGTCTATACGATTCCGAATAGCTAGAATCAGCAGACGTACTATTTTCTAAAAAGAATACAGTAAAGAACCGGCAGACGGAAACCCGACTGGACCGGTTCTTTGACGTGTTTTCTTGATCATTTTGGATTTGAATAGTTAAAATTAATAATTTATTCATATTTTCGCCTTAGATATTGTATATACGATGTGATATACTCAAATATGTATTCAAGGATACATCATACACAAATAAATCCTTTTAGACACATCACAGGACTTTACGTACACATATTCATATTCTTGCCTACAAGCTATAGAATGGGCCAAATTATAGGAGGGGTAACTCACTTGAAGATAAAAGTATTGCCTATTGCTCTGACTGCCGTCATTTCAGCCGTTGTGTTGTTTGGAGGTTGGTTTGTGTATCGTCATGTGGCTGTGCAAAGCCCAATTGAAAAGATGGTTACCCAGTACGATGGAGTCAATGATGTACAATTAACTATTAACCGCAATGATGTACAGTTGAAACTCGATCTGCAGCCGGATGTTGATTTGGGCAGGTTGGTACAATATATTCACAAAGAAGGACAAACCCTGATTGGCACTCGTTCGTTGAAGCTGGATGTCGTGGATCATTCCAACGAAGCGCTGGAAAGCTGGTGGGGTAGCGCCATGTTTACCGTAGCTCAGGCTATGGAGAGCAAAGAATACACCGAGATTACACCGACCTTGTCTAAAATGGCTACGAATGGGATCAAGGTAAACACAGCCATGGATGACAATAATGTATATGTCAGCCTCAGAGATGGAGATGCCAGCAAGTTTATTATTCTGCCGCGTGTGCCCGGTCAGATAGGAGTGTGGCCAAATGCCTAAATGGACGAAAGAAATTGCCATTGGATTTGTACCCGTATTAATTATCTTTCTCGCTTTTATCGGTGTAAACATGATTCCCATTCTGATCGCTGCAATGATTGTGGGAGCTTTGCTGCTCATGATGCAAATGCGTGGTGGAATTACGGTGGGTGCGGGTCAGGAACGCAAACGCAAGAAAAAAGGACCGTCCAAGCTGACTTTTGAAGAAATTGGCGGTCAGGAGAGTGCGAAGCAGGAGCTGAGGGAAGCGCTTGATTTTCTCATTCGACATGAGGAAATTCAGAAGTTTGGTATTCGTCCTTTGAAAGGGATCCTGCTCACAGGTCCTCCTGGAACAGGCAAAACCTTGATGGCCAAAGCTGCTGCTCATTATACCGACTCTGTTTTTGTAGCTGCTTCAGGCAGTGAGTTTGTTGAAATGTATGTCGGTGTGGGTGCCGGCAGAATACGGGATTTGTTTCGGGATGCGAGAACTCGTGCTGCAAAAGAAAATAAAGAAAATGCCATTATATTTATCGATGAAATTGATGTGATCGGTGGAAAACGGGAAGGTGGACAACAGCGTGAATATGATCAGACGCTGAATCAGCTGTTGACGGAAATGGATGGCATCTACTCTTCCGAAACACCGCGAATACTCGTGATCGCTGCTACAAACCGAAAAGAAATGCTGGATAGCGCGCTGACGCGTCCAGGACGTTTTGACCGTCATATTCAGGTGGACTTGCCGGATAAAAAAGGCAGAAAACACATATTGGAGCTGCATGCAGTCAATAAGCCTCTTTTGGAAGGGGTAAATCTTGAGAAGACAGCCGAAGAATCCTATGGCTTTTCTGGAGCACAGCTGGAAAGTGTGATGAACGAAGCTGCAATTTATGCGATGAGAGACGGGCTGCTCAACATTGAACAGCGTCATCTGTCCCTTGCGATTGATAAAGTAATGATGGGTGAGAAGACGGACCGCGAATCCAGCGTGGAAGAGAAAAAAAGAGTGGCTATTCATGAATTGGGACATGCCATTATGGCTGAACTGGTTCGTCCTGGCAGTGTGAGTCAGGTGGCACTCAGTCCGCGTGGACAGGCACTGGGATATGTACGTCATAACCCGCAGCAAGAACAATTTCTGTACACAAAGCGTTTCCTGGAAGAGCAGATCATGATTGCCCTCGGTGGTGCGGCAGCAGAGGAAATGTATTACGGTGGACGCAGTACAGGATCACGTAATGACTTTGAACAAGCAACGAATGTGGTACAGACGATGATGGCTTCAGGACTTACTTCGTTGGGTATTGTTAATATGGATATGGTAACGACGGAAGAATTGATGCGGGAGAACAAATTGATCCTGCAAGACCTGATGGAACAGACCAAACAATTGCTTGAAGAACAGCGGACAATATTCGACAATTCCCTCGACACGCTGCTCAGGGAAGAAGTGTTGTCTGGCGATCAATTTCGTTGTCAATTTCGTGACAGCGCCCTTCTACCGGCATAATTTATTTATGTCGGTTATTTTTTTTTACATTTCACTCGTGCTAAGATATTATTATATGTTGGGTCGAAATTTGTAATTTTCGGCGAACAGGGTACAATAGAGAAATAGAGAACCGAAAGGATGGAGCAGAACCATGTTTTTCAAAAAGATAGGAGTTGTCGGCGGCGGCACGATGGGACAAGGTATTTCCCAGATGCTTGCAGCCAAAGGACTTGATGTGCTTCTGGTGGAGCATACGACGGAGAAGCTGGATCATGCATATAACATGATTGAGACCAATCTTGACAAACAACTGGAGAAATGGGCTATTACGAAAGCGGAGAAGAAATTGATTCTCTCCCGTATTACCAAAGTTGCTCATTTGGCTGAACTCGGATCTTGCGATATGGTTATTGAGACCATTTCCGAAGATCTGGACGCGAAAAAAGCGGTATTTAGTCAACTCGACCAAGTTTGCCCAAGCAACGTTATTCTTGCAAGTAATACATCCACGCTGAGTTTGACTGAGCTTGCAAGCTCGACCAAATTCCCAGAGCGTGTTATTGGTATGCACTTTATTCACCCGGTTTCCCGGGTTGATCTTGTAGAGATTATTCGTGGTCTGAAAACCTCAGATTCCACATTTGAAGAAACTAGACGTTTTGTGGAAGAAGTAGCAGACAAAAAAGGCGTTATGATCTATGAATCGCCTGGATTTGTTACGTCCAGACTGATCTGTCTTTTGATTAACGAAGCACTGCATGTATTGCAGGAAGGTGTCGCTTCCGCTGAAGATATTGATGACGCCATGCGTATCGGATATAACTTCCAGCACGGACCGCTTGAGATGGCAGACCGTTTCGGACTGGATTCGGTAGAAGCTGCACTCGAAAGAATGTTCCGTGAATTCGGTGAGTTGAAATATCGTCCTTCCACGGTCCTGAAAAAAATGGTGCGTGCAGGACACCTGGGTGTCAAAACAGGCGAAGGATTCTTCAAGTACGACAAGGATGGTGATCGGCTGTGAAAGTACTCGTAATTAATGCGGGGAGTTCCTCGCTCAAATATCAATTGTATAACATGACGGATGAATCCGTATTGGCAAAAGGTCTGGTAGAACGGATCGGGATGGATTCTTCCATTCTGACGCACAAACCAACGGGCCGTGAGGATGTTACCGAAGTTAGCGAAATTTTGGAACATACAACAGCGATTCGTAAAGTTATTGACATCCTGACAGACAAAGAAAACGGTGTGCTCGGTTCTGTGGATGAAATCCAGGCTGTTGGACATCGTGTGGTTCATGGTGGTGAAGCATTTAAGGAATCGGCCTTGGTCGATACTGCTTCCAAAGCAGAAATCCGCCGCCTGTTCGATCTGGCTCCACTGCATAACCCTGCAGCAATGATGGGTATTCGTGCGGCTGAAGCGAATATGCCGGGCGTACCACAGGTCATGGTCTTTGATACGGCTTTCCATCAAACGATGCCGGAAAAAGCATATCTGTATGCCATTCCACGTGTGCTCTACAAAAAGTATAAGGTTCGTCGCTATGGCGCACATGGTACTTCCCATGATTACGTAAGCAAGGCAGCAGCTGAATACCTGGATCGTCCATTGGAAGATCTGAAGATCATCACATGCCACGTCGGTAATGGTGGTAGCGTAACTGCTGTGCAGGGCGGCGTATCCGTAGATACTTCCATGGGGATGACTCCACTCGAAGGATTGATGATGGGAACACGTAGTGGTGACCTTGATCCGGCAATTGTACCTTATGTAATGAACAAGGAAGAACTAAGCGTGAGCGAAGTAAACTCCATGTTGAACAAACATAGCGGACTTCTTGCAATCTCCGGCATCAGCAGCGACATGCGTGAAATTACGGAGGGTATGGAGGCTGGCGATGCCAACTCCACGCTTGCATTCGAGATGTATGAATACCGTCTGCGTAAATACATCGGTTCTTATGCAGCAGCAATGAACGGTGTAGACGTGATTGTATTTACGGCTGGTGTAGGTGAAAACTCCGTTATTCTTCGCCAAAAAGTATGTGAGCAGCTCACGTACCTGGGCGTTGAACTGGATGAAGCGCTAAATGCGATTCGCTCGGGAGAACCACGTCGTATCACAACCGCAAATTCCAAAGTGGACGTTCTCGTCGTTCCTACGAACGAAGAATTGGTAATTGCAAGAGATACACACCGAATCGTATTGAATTCTCTGTAATCTAATTGTAAAGTGAATATAGCATGACAAGGAAGTGCAGGGGACAGGCATATGCCTGCCCGCTGCATTTTCAAATTCAGGATTCCAAGGAGAGATATGTGCATGAGTACGGATTGTGTAATTCGTAATGTGAGTGAGCATGTGGGCGAGACGGTTAGGATCGGCGCCTGGATTAACAACAAACGTTCCAGCGGCAAAATTCAATTTTTGCAACTGCGTGATGGAACCGGATATATTCAAGGGGTAGTGGTTAAGAGCGAAGTCAGTGAAGATATCTGGAATGCTGCCAAGAGCCTGACTCAAGAAAGTTCATTGTATGTAACAGGTATTATCCGCGAAGAGCCCCGCAGTGCATCTGGTTATGAGATGACGGTTACTGGCGTGGAAATTATCCATCTGACTGAAAATTATCCAATTACTCCGAAAGAGCATGGGGTAGACTTCCTGATGGATCATCGCCATCTGTGGCTGCGTTCGACGAAACAACGTGCGATTATGGTTATTCGTGCTGAGATTATCCGCGCTGTTCAGCAGTTCTTTGATGGTAACGGATTCACACAGGTTGATCCTCCGATTCTTACCCCTTCATCTGCTGAAGGAACAACGAACCTGTTCCACATCAAATACTTTGATGAAGATGCTTACCTGACACAAAGTGGACAGCTCTATATGGAAGCTGCAGCGATGGCACTGGGTAAAGTGTATTCCTTCGGACCTACATTCCGTGCTGAGAAATCCAAAACACGTCGTCACCTGATCGAGTTCTGGATGATTGAGCCGGAGATGGCTTTTGTAGATCACGAGGAGAGCCTGCGGGTGCAAGAGAAGTTTATTGCTCACGTGGTTCAAACGGTTCTGAAAAACTGCCGTGCTGAACTGGAGTCCATCGGACGTGATGTATCCAAGCTTGAGAACATTGTTGCTCCATTCCCGCGCATTACGTATGATGAAGCGATTGAGTTCCTGAATGGACAAGGCTTCGATATTCCTTGGGGAGAAGACTTCGGTGCTCCGCATGAAACGGCAATTGCCGAGAAATATGATACACCGGTCTTTATCACACATTATCCGGCTGGAATCAAGGCGTTTTACATGAAACCTGATCCAAATCGTCCTGAAGTGGTCCTCTGTGCAGACATGATCGCACCAGAAGGATACGGAGAGATTATTGGGGGTTCCCAGCGGATTGATGATCCGGAACTGATGCAGCAGCGCTTTGATGAGCATCAATTGTCGGAAGAGGCTTATCAGTGGTATCTGGACCTTCGTAAATACGGATCGGTTCCTCACTCCGGCTTCGGTCTGGGATTGGAGCGGACGGTAGCATGGATCTGTGGATTGGATCATGTACGTGAAACGATTGCATTCCCACGTATGCTCTACCGTCTGTATCCTTAATGCTTAACCGCGAGTCCATGGAAGAAATCGGCTCCAAAGCCTGGTTGAATGGGGCGGCTTACGGTATGGCATCAGGGACAGCGCAGCTCCCGTATGCTTTATTGCGCTACTATCATCAGCTCGGGTTAAGTGACGCAGAGGTTCTTCTGCTGATTCAATTGTTTGGATTCCGGCAAGTCGAATTTAATGAGTTCCCAACGCTTGAAGAGCTTGCTACCCGTATGGGGCTTGCCCCTGAAGGCATCGCAAGAATGCTGCAACGTCTCATGCGAGACGGGTACATTCACATTGACGAGCATCGGGATGAAGAGCGTGACATTCAGTATGAACGTTATGATCTGCACGGATTATATGCCAAACTGGCTGGATGCACAGCAGAGGATATGGCCGTTGCCCGTAAGCAGCAGCTGGACAGTAATGCATTGCGACCGGATTCGAACAGTGTTCAAAAAGAAGAGGAAGAACGAAACATGTTCTCTATTTTTGAAAAAGAGTTTGGTCGCCCGCTGTCCCCGATGGAATGCGAGACCATATCCAGCTGGCTGGATCAGGATCGCTATCAGGAGGAACTTATTCTCATGGCATTGAAGGAAGCGGTGTTTGCTGGTAAAGTCCATTTCCGCTATATAGACCGAATTCTGCTTGAATGGAGTCGTAACCGCGTGAAAAATGTGCAGGATGCCAAGGCATATACGCAGCGGTTTCGTAACGGCGGACGTTAATATCCATGTTAGTAAATTAATCAATAATTTCATTCAGCATAACCAAAAACAGGCCAGAAGATATTCTGAGCCTGTTTTTTTAGATTATAGAGATGTTAATTTAGACATGTTAAATTCCCGAAGAAACTGACCTTTTCAGGCAATGCACAACCTTTTTATAAAAAATTGAATGAATACGCAGGGGTCAACAAACAAGTTGTCGTCTATTGTAGTGGAGAGGAGGGGAGAGTCATTGATGAAGCGCGCTTAATCGAACAAATCCGTCAAGGCGATACATCCCAGATGCGCTTGTTGATCGAAAAGTACAGCCAGCATGTGTACCATGTGGCCTATTCCGTATTGCGGAACGATCAGGAAGCACAGGATGCAGCGCAGGAGGCGTTCATTCAAATGGTTAAATCTCTCCCCGATTACCGATCCGAAGGTTTCAAAACGTGGTTAACCCGAATTGCTTTTCACAAAGCAATTGATGCCAAACGCAAGCTGGGCAGACGAAGCGCTGAGGATCTGGGCGGAGAAGAAAAAATAATGAACATGCCCGGTCGCGAAGAAGATGTTCTTGCCCGCCTCGTGCGTGAAGAGCGTCAGGAGAAGTTGCGCGAGCGAATCAACCAGCTGCCTGCCCAGCACAGGGACATTATTACGGCGTATTACTTAAGCGAAAAAAATTATGAGCAGATTGCCCGTGATGCACAAGTGGCAGTGAAAACCGTGGAGTCCCGTCTGTATCGTGCCCGGCAGTGGATTCGAAATCATTGGAAGGAGGATGAGTGGCGTGAGGAATAAAAGGATGTATACCGTCCAGGAATGGACTGATTATATTGAAGGCCGAATGACAGCAAACGAGGCAACTATGATGGAACAAGTGCTTATGGACGTTCCAGAAGCGATGGACAACTATCTCGAAGCACTCGGCATTCATCGGGAGTTGCCACAACTGAAGGACCCGGCAGGCTTCGCCGATTCGGTCATGAATCAAATTAAGGATATGCAACCCTCCAAGCCAAAGCGCAAATCGCGTTCAGGACGAAGCCGGCTCTGGATGGATCACAAGGTATTTCATTATGCGGTAGCGGCTTGTCTGACGTTAATCTTCCTCTCCTCGGGACTGTTTGACAAGGTAGCGCCTTATCATAAGTTCCAGGACGGTGATCACAGGGGGTCATTTACGGAAAAATGGACGGAAGCAGCCACTTCCTGGCTGGATCACTTCAAGCCTAGACCATAAATTGTTTCGCATTGCCTGAAAAGAAAGGATGACGACTGTGCAATCAGATCGTAACAAATTACTTGCATTCCTATTAAACCTGATTCCGGGTCTGGGCTTTCTCTATTGGGGTCGGCCTGCCAGAGCTGTAATCTATCCATTACTCTTTTTTGGGACAGCTGTTGGTTCGTTTATGCTGGCCATGCTGGTGAGAGAAAGGGAATTAATGATTCTCGGGGCCTTGGGTGCCATATTCTTCTGGTGTGTCAGCATGCTGGATATGATTATCGTTCTGCTCCGTGCGCCATCTCCAAGTGATGCCCGCTACCATGGATATGGCGCACATTACAGTGGACCACATCAGGGGGCGGCATATCAGGAATACGCTGATCAGGAAGGCCACCTGGGACAGATGGAGATGGACCAAGAAGGAATACATCAGCATCAAAGCGGTGAGTATGGCAGCCCCCAAGGGCAGTATGGTCAACCGCTCTATCGAAAAGGTAGTGATAGCGAACGCTTTTTTACGATTTTGCTTTCGTTTGTTCCAGGTCTGGGACATCTCCATCTCGGATTGTTACATCGCGGTTTATCGTTCCTGATCGCGTTCTTCGGTTCATTTGCCATGATGGTTTTTGTAGCTTCCATTACGAATGAATCCGTATTTCTGATGTTCTTGCTCATTCTGCCTGTCATTTGGGTATACTGCATGTTTGATGCAGTACAGCACGTCCATCGCAAGCAGGCAGGTGAGGTGTTGCAGGATCGGACCTTGTTCGAGGAACTGGAGATGGGCAGGGCATCGGGACGACGCAGTAAAGTGCTTGCAACGCTGTTATCGGCTTTTCCGGGTGCGGGTCATCTGTATCTGGGACTGCAAAAAAGAGGCATGCAATTGATGTTCCTGTTTCTCGGCAGCATTTATATTCTGGACCTGCTTCGCTTATCGGTATTTTTGTTTATGATCCCGTTGATCTGGTTCTATAGTTTCTTTGACGGACTCCAGTGCTCGAGTCGTTACGGCCGTGAACCGCTGACCGATCAACCCATTTTTAAGGATTGGGCTCGTCACCAGCGACTGATTGGATTCGGTATTGCAGCGTTGGGTCTGTATTATCTGGTCATCCGGTTGGTCATTCCACAGCTGAATGAGATGTTCCCCAATGTATTTATGACGTACGAGATTCGTTCGTATGTGAATACGGTCATTGTTTCCTTACTGCTTATTTTTGGTGGTTTGAAGCTGTTGTTCGGCAAGCAGCGTGGGGCGAGTGCGAATAGTGCGATTCATCGGAATGATGAGGGAGCAGACAGCCTCTTTTTATTCAAGGATCAGGATGATCGACTGTAGGATTCATTCGCAGCTGTACACAAACGGTATTGGAAAACGGGAATTTTCTATAAACCAAAAACACGCCAGGGGCTATGTAAACCAGCCTTGGCGTGTTTTTTATGCAGTCTTAATTTTGAATGGAATGATTGCTATTTTGTAGCACCCTTTAGTAGAAGTTGACGGTACATCACTTCGAACAGGAACTCGAACGCTTCCAGATGACGTTTCGCTTCAAAAGCATCTTTACCCCACGCATAAATACCGTGATTACGCAGCAAAATTCCCGGTACGTTAGCGTCAAGTACACCTGGTACCAATTCAGCGATGGATGGAATATCCGCGAAGTTAGGCAGTATCGGTACACGAATCTCCGCATTTTCTTCCCAGATGTTAAAAGCTTTGATCAATTCGATTCCTTGACTCGGTACGTGTCCATCTGCTCCAAAGAACTCACTGATCAGGTTGTTAAATACGGTATGCACATGGAACACGGCGCCACAGCCGGTTAAACGATAGATTTCGCAGTGAATCAACGTTTCAGCGCTCGGCTTCAGGGTTGTGGTCTCAATGGCTTTGCCATGCTTGTCCACAAACAGAAAATCTTCCGGTGTGCGGAGAGATTTGTCTTTGCCCGAAGCTGTAACCGCAAAGTAAAATTGCTCCGGATCGAAGTCGCCCACACGCATCGATAGGTTGCCACTTGTACCTGGGAACCAGTTACGGCTGGCAAACAACGCTTTGATATCAGCCAACTCGTCAAGCACCTGACGTTTGTGTTCCAATGTAATCTTTTCAAAACCCATCTTTACAGCACTCCTTGTGTTTGCTTCTGTTTCATATCTTCCATAATATCGTAAAAGGTCGTGAATGGGACATGATCTACACCGAGTTCGATACACTTATCCGTCAGGATGGAACGGGAATAGACGAGATCGGCGATTTTGGCACCTTCAAAATCAGTCAAACTGTCGCCAATAAGGATACGATTATATTGTTCTTCAGGGAATGTACGAATTACCGTCGTTTTACACATGCCGCAGCCGTTCTCACAAGGAGGCTGACATGGATTAGGCCATTCAATACGGATGAATTCATCTGTGAAATCCGCCCCGTTACAATAAATGTGATCCTTTGGAATATCGAATGGAGCAAGCAAAGGCGCGATAAAAAAGTCCATTCCGCCGCTGGTGACATTGAATTCAATGCCTTCGTCTTGAACATATGCAAGAAATTCGCTGAACCCTTCTCGGATGCCAGCCTGTCCAAGTACAAATTCCACAATCTCGTCTTTCTGTGAAGAAGGCAACAGTGCGAACATCGCTCCAACACCTTCACGGAGGGAAATTCGCTGTTCAATTGTATCTTTCATAATCGCTTCAATACCTTCAGGCTTAAAATGCTTCATAATCGCTACGATATTGTCCGAGAGGGTGATGGTGCCATCAAAATCACAGAAAATGACCGTTTTTTTATCACTTCTCATCGTTCGCCACCCCACAGATCCAGTGCACTTTTCAGTTCTGGATGTTCGGCAGCATACTGTGCCAGTGGAATGGAGCGCTGGGCTGCTTCAATAGCCTGTAAGAATGCCCGTCCGCCTGCCTCCGTACCCATAGGATGCCCATGAATGCCTCCGCCTGCATTAACGATGACATCGGTGCCGAAGTCTCGCAGAATAAGCGGTACAAGCCCAGGGTGTATACCTGCTGAAGGCACAGGCATGCTGGTTCTGACCGGAAGTTCAGGTGACAGCAATTGTTCTGTAATGGCCATATTCTCTTCTTTCGGCATCGTTACCGATCCGTAAGGGGAAGGGAAGAGCACCAGATCCGCTCCGGCAAGTCGCATCAGTTGTCCCAATAGGACGGATGCCGAGATACCGTAATGTGGTGAAGGATACAGTGCACCTGCAAGAGCAGGATGAGCCATAATTGGTACGTTGATGTCCGGATCACTGCTAAGTTCGTGCAGCACGTCATATCCGTAAGACAAGACATTGAACAACAATGCATTGGCTCCTGCACCTATCGCACGTTCAGCCTGTTGTTTCAGGCGTGATGTAGGTCCGGTCAAATTCGCCGCATAGAGCAGTTTTTTGCCCGTCTCCTTGCGTGCCTGTTCGGCAGCTTTCATGCAAACCTCGACTCTTTTTTCGATCGGAGTCAGCTTGTTCTCAAACAGAATTTCATCGTCTTTAATCAAATCTACTCCACCAAGAGCTTGGCGTATAAACTGTTCCCGCAGCTCCTCTGCATCCAAACCAATGACTGATTTAAAAATACTCATCAACAGTGGACGATCGTGTACGCCCAACAGATCACGAACACCATTCAGTCCAAACTTGGGACCGGGGAATGCGCTGAGGAAGCCGTCCGAGAATCCAAGTCTTGTCAATTTGATGCGTCCATCCATTGAAATTTTGCCAAAGACCGTCACGAGCAGGGCAGGAATATCACGGCTGAAATTCACATCAGGATAACCAATGGTAATATCGGCGTAACGTTCGCCGGGGGCAATGCCCTCAGCCTCATGTATCTCTACACTGATGACTTCGCCCAAATGTTTCTGCATCGCCTCACGCTTAGCCTGAGGCAATTCGGTCCAACTGCCAACGGTCATGCCGACAGCAATGGACTCAGCCTTCTTGCGGAAGTCTGCACGATCATCATGCAGACGATATGTGGCTGTGCACATGTTATTCATTTTAAATCCCCTTCCAAAGCAGCTCCCATCTCCCGTGAGCGCTCTGCACAGCGGTTGACGGCTGCGATTACATTTTCAAAGAAATCTCCCTCGTCCAGCGTTTTTAGTGCTGCCTGGGTTGCGCCTCCCGGGGAGGTTACATCACTACGAAGTTTCATCGGCTCCATGCCGGTTTGCTGTACCATACGTGATGCACCCAGCACAGTCTGAACTGTCAGGTCACGTGATTGCTGGCTGGACAAGCCGCCACGAATACCTGCGGCAATCATGGCCTCCATCAAATAGTATACATAAGCCGGACCACTTCCGGAAATACCTGTGAGCACTTCGAGTTTATCTTCAGGCACGATAGTCACAATTCCAACAGCTTCAAACATCGTCATGACTGTACTGCGTTGTTCATCCGTAATCTCTTCAGAAAAGGCAAGTCCGGTTGCGCCAAGCCCAATTGTACTGGATGTATTCGGCATGGTGCGTGCGATCGGTTGCTTGCGCCCCAGGAGCGTCTGCATCGTACGGATCGATAATCCTGCAATAACGGAGACGATTAATTGATCCGGTGACAGGAGCGGCCCAAGTTCACGCAGCGCTGCGGCAGCATCCTTCGGTTTCATACAGAGTACAATAACTGGAGAAGCGGCGAGATGATCCAGCGATTGTGCAGCCGTTCCGGTATGTACGGCATAACGGGTACTGAGCTCCTCCTGACGTTTCTGGTTGCTCCGGTTCAGCATCGTAATATCCTGAGGACGTACGACAAAGCGGGAGATCAATCCCCGCACGATAGCTTCAGCCATCGCACCTGCTCCGTGAAAAGTAATCTTCTGTTGTAATAACGTCTGTTGTTCTTGACTCATATTTATCGTTCCTCCTATATAACTGTAGCTGCGAAATTATTGCCGGATTTGTCCATTGCCAGTAATACGATATTTGGTTGACGTCAGTGCAGGCAGACCCATAGGTCCACGAGCATGCAGCTTCTGGGTACTGATCCCAATTTCAGCTCCATAGCCGAATTCAAATCCGTCTGTGAAACGTGTGGAAGCATTATGGTATACAGCGGCTGCATCTACATCATGTAAAAAACGTTCTGCACGGGTGGTATCCCGGGTGACAATACACTCTGAATGCTTCGTGCCATAACGTGCGATATGCTGCATCGCTTCATCCAGATTCTGAACCACACGGATATTTAAAATATAATCATTATATTCTGTCGCATAATCTTCTTCCGTCACAGGAAGGGCAGAGGGAACCAGACGGCGCACCGTGTCACAACCCTTCAACAAGACATTTGCCTCACGAAGTTGTTCGGCCAGAGCCGGTAGATGCTCCTCCGCGTAAGCATCGTGCAGCAACAAGGTTTCCATGGAGTTGCACACGGATGGACGCTGTGCCTTGGCATTAATAGCAATCTCTGCTGCCATGACTGGATCAGCAGATTCATCCACATAGGTATGACAGATACCTGCGCCGGTTTCGATCACAGGCACTGTTGCATTGGCGACCACATTGCGGATCAGTGAAGCCCCGCCGCGCGGGATGATGACGTCCAGCAGTCCGTTCAACTTGAGCATTTCGTCCACGGAGGAGCGGTCTGCATCCTCAACAAGCTGCAAGGCGTCAGCGGGCATGTCTGTTGTTGCCAGTGCCTGATGCAATACCTCCACAATTTTGCGATTAGAGGAGAGGGCAGAGGAGCCGCCTCGTAGAAGTACAGCATTGCCTGTTTTGAGGCAGAGTCCGGCTGCATCTACTGTAACATTTGGACGGGCCTCATAGATGATGCCAATCAGACCGATAGGCACTCTTAATTTTTCAACATGCAATCCGTTTGGACGAGTGAATGTCTCCAGCACTTCACCAACAGGGTCCTGCAGGTCTACAATCTGACGCAGCCCTTCAGCGATGCCGGCGATACGATCTTTGTTCAGAGCGAGGCGATCCAGCATCGATTCTGGGGTGCCTTGCTGTCTGCCACGTTCCAGATCATCCGCGTTTGCTGCAATAATGGAATCCGCTTGGGCAATCAATGCGTCTGCCATGACCAGCAGCGCGCTATTTTTTTGTTCTGTGCTTAGTCGATTCAACTGCGGAACCACGGCTTGGGCCTTGCTCGCTTTTTCTCTGACTTCACTCATCATAAATTCCTCCCGTATATAAAAGTGTCTATTTTAACGTAATCCACTCGTCCCGGTGAATAACCTCAAGTCGATGGATGCTGTTCAACTGCTTCATCACTTCGCCACTTGGCAGTCCTGCAATGAGCCGCAACTGGTCATCGTCATAATTGACAATGCCACGACCGAGCAGGGTATCGTCCATACCCAGTACCTCTACAACGTCTCCGGCGTGGAAGGTGCCCAGTACGCGCTTGACGCCTACAGGCAGGAGACTATGACCACCATGGACCAGTGCTTCTTCGGCACCATTATCCACAACCACGGTACCGAGCGGTGTAGACATGAAACCAAGCCATTGCTTTTTACGAGAGAGAGCGGCAAGACGAGTCTCGAAATACGTTCCTTTTCCGGTCCCATCAACTGCTTTTTGCATATCTCCAGGTTCCTTCACACTGCCCACAAAGACAGGCACACCTCCACGCGTTGCCACTTTGGCTGCATCGACCTTGGATCGCATCCCACCCGTGCCTACAGATGATCCTGAACCGCCGGCATAGGCATAGATTTCTGCTGTAATTTCCGGGATACGGTCATAACGTACGGCAGCTGGATCTTTGCGTGGATCAGCCGTGTAGAGGCCGTTGGTATCTGTTAGAATGACCAGGTGCTGTGCCTTGACCAGATTTGCCACCAAAGCAGACAGCAGATCGTTATCTCCAAACTTCAATTCATCAACAGATACGGTATCATTCTCGTTAAAGATTGGAATGACCCGCTGCTTGAGCAGCTCTTCCACGGTCATCCCCGCGTTACCCATACGTTTTCGGCTATGAAAGTCAGTACGGGTGAGCAGAATTTGCGCTGTAGTAACGCGGTGCGCTGCAAAAGCCTGTTGATATGCCTGCATCAGCAAAGCTTGACCAACAGCCGCTGCGGCTTGTTTTTCATGCAGCTGCTTGGGACGCTGGGGGTAACCGATCTCCCGGAATCCGGCAGCTACCGCTCCCGAAGTGACCAGAAGAACCTCATGGCCTTGTTCAGCCAAGGCAGCAATTTCTCCAGCAAAAAATGTAATGGCACTGCGATCGAGCCCGCCTTCTTCCGTAGTAAGCGAACTGCTTCCGATCTTAACTACAATACGTGAGGTCATGTTTTCACTTCCTTAAACAATATTAATGATTGACCCTGGAGCAGACCGTTGGGTACAAAAAAAACTCCCGCCCTTTTAGTTAAAAAGGACGAAAGTTCGTTACTTCCGCGGTACCACCTTTATTGATGATTGGATCATCCGGCTTCATGCCCTGTAACAGAAGGCACTGTCCTGTGCATCACAGGCCGCTCAGGGGTAGGGTTCGGAGAGAAGCCGCGGTAAATTCTTGCAGCCCGATGGAATTTACTCTCTGGGCGCGGCTGATCCTCTCGTACTGGTCCCGTCATCACGTTTCGTTCAATATTTCCTTATAACATACCATGGAAACTTGGCAGATGCAAAGGGGTTATACACCTGTAAATTACTTGAATAAATTCAGCTTGCCAATCCGCTGCGCAGCTTCCCTTAATCGATCTTCATCACTTAGCAGTCCTGCACGCACATAGCCCTCACCATGTGAACCGAAACCAATACCCGGTGCGACCGCGACCTTTGCTTCACGCAGTAACACATCTGCAAAGGACGTCGAAGTAAAGCCAGCGGGTACAGGCAGCCAACTGAAGAAGGAACCACCTGATTTGGTGGCCTGCCAGCCGATGGATGAGAGTGCGTCATAGAAAGCGTCGCGACGTGATTCATAGCGTGCAACCAGCGAAGTGACACATTCCTGGGAAGAGGTCAGTGCTACCGCAGCAGCGGCCTGGATGCCTCCGAAGAGACTCACGTAGATATGATCCTGCAGCAGATTAATTTTGGAGATAATATCCGCGTTGCCCAGGGCGAAACCGACACGCCAACCCGCCATGTTGTACGTTTTGGATAACGTATAGAACTCAATGCCCACTTCTTTGGCACCTGGTGCCTGCAAAAAGCTCACTGGCCGATGTCCATCAAATCCGATCGCACCATAGGCGAAGTCACTGGCTACGACGATTTTATTTTGAATAGCGAACTCTACCGTATCTTCATAGAAGGAAAGCGGGGCGGTGGCCGATGTTGGATTGTTGGGATAGTTCAGGAACATCAGCTTGGCCTTTTCCCGTTCTTCGATAGAGATTGCTTCATAATCAGGCAGGAATGCATTGGACTCCAGTAGGGGCATAAAAGACATGTGCGCTTTCGCCAGTGCGACACCGGACCAATAATCCGGGTAACCTGGATCAGGCACGAGACATACATCACCTGGATTGAGCAATACCTGAGGCAACTGGACTAAACCTGTTTTTCCTCCAAACAAAATCGCAACTTCCGTTTCCGGGTCCAGGTCCACGTTGTAATCTTCCTTGTAACGTTTTGCAACAGCTTCCTTGAGGAAAGCATGCCCGCTAAAAGGTGAATATTTGTGATAGAGCGGGTTCTCTGCTGACGCTTGCAGTGCTTTAACAATGTGGGGCTGTGTAGGTGTATCCGGGTTCCCCTGACCCAAATTGATTACGTCGTGACCACTTGCAATTTCGCGGTTTACATTTTGAACAAGGGTAGCAAAAAATTGCGTTGGAAGCTGTGTCATTACATCGGATGTAGGTATGGTAAAGGCTGAACGACCCGATAGGTTAGGCTGATTAGTCATGCTATACATCACTCCGGTTATTAAAGATGGCAATATAGTACTCATTAATTTATCACGTCAATCCCGAGCTGTATAGGGGGAAAACACTTCATGAATACTTGGATGGAGCCAATAGTTGAGTTTTTGTACAAAAGTGAAATGAGGTATTTCAGTGGGCAATATCGGACTGGCTTCGCTGTTATACCATCCGATGGGGTTCAGACCGGTTACGAAAGTGAAGGAAGCGCTCGCCGCGGGCAGAGCCTATAAGCAGATATCATCTGAAGCGGTTCGCCAGTATGCGGGCGACCATATATTTGTATTGCTTCCTGAAGAGAGCGTTGCAAGGCAGGCCACAGAGAAGTTGATGCAAAGTTCAAGCTGGAGAGCTCTTCCGGCTGTAAAGAAGGGGCAGGTGTACGGAGTGGAAGAACTCACATGGAACTTGGGCGATGCTATGACCAACAACCGATTGTTGACTTTGTTGCCCAAATTGTTACGTAGGAGTTCATCTTGAAAACAGGTTGCAGACGTTTGGATGATCAAGCTATGATTACAAATATTACGGTTCAGAGGAGTGCTTATCATGACAGAGCAACAACAAGGGGAAATGCGTGTGGTCCTGATTCAGGGCGATATTCAGCTCGGAGATCCTGAGGCCAACCATAAGCATATGCAGTTTTTACTTGAAGGAGCGGTAGAACAGTATCCCGATCTGGGGCTGGCTGTACTGCCCGAAATGTGGAATACGGGCTATGCATTAGAACAAATTCATGAGCTTGCTGACCCGGAAGGACAGAAATCAAGGGAATGGCTTGCGGCTTTTGCCCAAAAACATCGAATTTCTATCGTCGGCGGATCTATTGCGGAGAAACGTGATGGCCAAATTTACAATACAATGTATGCCTATAATAGCGAAGGCAAACAGGTAACACGTTATGATAAATTACATTTGTTCCGCCTGATGGATGAAGAGAAGTATTTGCAGCCTGGTGCAGAACCGGAAATATTCGAGCTGGAGAATGGTCTTACCGCAGGAGCTTCAATCTGTTACGATATTCGTTTTCCTGAGCTGGCCCGCACGCTTGCCTTGAACGGGGCCAAAGCATTAATCGTACCCGCTGAATGGCCGAATCCTCGTTTGAACCACTGGCGGACATTATTAACAGCAAGGGCGATCGAGAATCAGATGTACGTCATTGCGTGCAACCGTGTAGGAAAAGGCGGAGAAACCGAATTTTTCGGACATTCCCTCATTATTGATCCGTGGGGTGAAATTGTGGCTGAAGGTGGAGAAGGAGAAGAGATCGTGACTGGATTTATCCGCCCTTCGCTGGTGGATGAGGTTCGCGGCCGCATTCCGGTGTTTGAAGACCGCAGACCTGGCATTTATTTTGGCAGCAAATAAAATCTGTAATTTTCCAGTAAAGTGTTTCGTGATCCGGGAGGCGGGTAATGATAACTATCCCGTCACCAAGGAGGATGATCAATCAATGGACAACCATGTGAAAGATACGCTCAGGAGACTGGAACAGGAAAACACTAGGGTAGATCACTTGAGGCCATTCTTAGAGAATGGGGCAGGAGGGCTATCACCCCCTGAACAATCTGTTCAGGATGAAGGCCGCCTTGTGAATCAACAGAACAGGCTGACGAGTGAACGTAATTTGCGAAAATAAACCGACAAACTTGAAATTCTCATATGTACGTTTTTACGTTAACATTTCAATAATGATATCAGTAACATGGTACTGTAACGATGTATTGCTAATCTCATGTAAGAACTTTATCCTGCGGATGCGGGAGACGAGTATAGAACAAAGGCTTGGCCCTTATGGGTCAAGCCTTTGTTTATTTTAGTGCATGGGTGGCAGCCAATACGGTGATCGTTCCAAATTATTCTCCTTGAGAGAGTTCAGCAACAGTTTGTTGAAAGGTATGAATGAATGCTTCCGCGGCTTTGGAGAGAATCCGTCCTTGGCGGTATGCAACTACAAGGGTACGGCTGGGAGTTGGCTCGGCCAGCGGGACATATACAGGCACGAATTCACTGCGGGGAGCACGGGCAATAAAGCGCGGAACCAGCGTAATACCCATACCTGTAGCGACTAGTGACTGTAGCGTTTCGATGTTCGTACTCTCAAACACCACATTGGGATCAAATCCGGCTTCCTCACACAGATCAAATGTAAGTTTGCGGAAGCCCTGTCCTTTCTTCAGTACAACAAATGGTTCATCGCGAAGCTCTTCCATCCTTACTGGGAGCGGATGTTTCGGATCTCCTCTGCGTGCCAAAGGGTGATTTGGGGGAACAGCCAGATCAATTCGCTCTTCACCAATCGTTACATAAGATAGGCTTGGCTCCTGCAATGGGAGAGAGAGCAGGCTTAAGTCAGCCTTGCCACTAGCCGTCAACTTTTCAAGTGTAAGCCCGGAGTCTTCCAGCAAGGTTACTTCAATCTCGGGGTAGGCTTGCTGGAATGCGGGAAGCACATGCGGAAGTAGGTGGGAGCCAGTGATCGGCATGCTACCTACAACGACTTTACCTTTACGCAGCTGGGAAATGTCCGACATTTCCTGTCTAAGCAGCTCGACTGCATCAATGATTTTTTGTGCCTGCTCTACAAAAGTCACCCCTGCATGGGTCAGCTCCACGCTGCTGGTATTACGCTGGAATAGCAGTACGCCCAGTTCCTTTTCAAGTTTGGATAGCTGCTGACTTAAAGAAGGCTGGGCGATGTGCAGCTTCTCGGCTGCCCGGGAGAAGTTTCGCTCTGCCGCGATTTGCAGCGTATATTGAAGTTGTCTGAATTCCATATCCACACGTCATTCCTTTCGTTATGCCATCATTATATCACTAGAGATGAAGAAATCATTATTTTTGCTGAAACGCTTGCACTGCATAAAAAGAGCTGATATACTGTGTCTGAAAACGCTTAATGGTTTAAACTTACCCGGGTATAACAAGAAAATCGTTTTCAGATGTATTCTTTTTCAGTACGATGAAGTTCAACTATTCATATTCTTTTCGTATATATAATTGAATAATGTTCATCCAACGATGGCGTGTTACTGTTCGGCAGGCAAGACCTAGATTGGGTGGGAAGAGTCCTTTTCCTACCCTATTTAGGTCTTTTTTTGTTCCCAGCAGAAAAAAGGCGGAGGTGCACCATGAATCACAAGCAATTAGCCCAATCGATTATGGAGCTGGTTGGTGGCAATGATAATATCAACACGGCAATTCATTGCTCCACCAGGCTCAGACTTACTTTGAAGAATCCCGATGTAGCGAAAACGGCCGAAATCAAAAACCTGGATGGCGTCATCGGCGCAGTGAACAGTGGCGGGCAATACCAGGTAATCATCGGCAATGATGTCGGATACGTATACAACGAACTTGCCAAGATGGTGGATACTCAGCAATCCGGTGAGGTTCAGGAAAAGAAAAAAGCAGATTACAGTCCGAAAGGTCTGTTTAATACCTTTGCCAGTGTGATTGCAGGCATTTTCCAGCCGATTATCCCGGCCATTGCAGCTTCAGGAATGCTGAAAGCCTTGTTATTGTTGGCAACGGTGACCGGGCTGATGTCCAAAGAAAGCCAGATGTACACCGTCTTGAGTGTCATGTCGGATGCAGCCTTTTATTTTCTTCCGGTCCTGCTGGCTTATTCCAGTGCCAATAAATTTAAGACCAACCCTTTTGTAGCTGTCCTTTTCGCAGGCATAATGTTACACCCTAACATGATCGGATTGCTTGGCGGTGAAGACCCGGTGTCCTTTATCGGATTACCTGTGGCTTCGGTTCAATATGCAACGTCAGTTGTGCCAATTATTTTAACCGTCTGGTTTATGTCCTATATTGAGCGTTTCGCGGACAAGATCTCCCCGGGACCCGTTAAGATTTTCCTTAAACCATTGATCGTCATTCTTATCGTGGCTCCAGTCGCCTTAATTGCACTTGGTCCACTTGGCATGTACCTTGGTACAGGCATGTCCAACCTCATTTACTGGATTCAGGACAAGATTGGCTGGTTAACTGTCGTGATTATGGCTATATTGATGCCGCTGATTGTGATGTTCGGTATGCACAAAGTGTTTTATCCGATTATTTTTGCAGCACTTGCTTCACCTGGTTACGAGACACTGGTCCTGGTCGCCATGCTGGCATCTAATATGGCGCAGGGAGCTGGAGCGCTGGCGGTATCGTTCAAAACCAAGGATGTGAAGCTTAAACAAGTCGCACTGTCTGCGGGCATCTCCGGGGTATTTGGAATCACGGAACCAGCTTTGTACGGAGTACATTTAAGACTCAAGAAAACACTTTTTGCGTGTATGATCGGTGCAGGTATCGGGGGCTTGTTCGCAGGTATCGTGAGTCTCAAGGCGTATGCCGCTGTGGGGCCGGGGATTGCATCCATGCCCATGTTTATCAGTGAAGACAACATGAACATTATCTATGCGATTATTACCATGCTGATTTCCGCTAGTATTGCGTTTATAGCTGTGTATGTTATCGGATTTCAGGATGTTGTTCCCGCAGCAGTTCTCGCAACAGAGTCTTCAATAGCTTCAGGGGAAAAAAAGCATGAGATCAAGCCTTCCAACGGAATCAAATCGAAAAAAATGGTGTTTTCTCCACTGGAAGGTACAATTCTTCCCTTAAGAGAAGTGAAGGATGAGGCTTTTTCCCAAGAGGCAATGGGACAAGGTATGGCGATTCAGCCAAGCATAGGCAAAGTGTTTGCCCCGTTTGACGGAACTGTTGAGACGGTATTCCGCACCAAACATTCCATTGGGTTAAAGTCTGTGGATGGGGTGGAGCTTCTGATTCATGTAGGACTGGATACTGTTAAATTGAAAGGTCAGCATTTTGATGTGAAAGTAAACGAAAGAGAACCAATCTCCCATGGTCAACTCCTGATGGAGTTTGATCTTGCAGCAATACAAGCCGCAGGTTATGACACCACGACTCCCGTAATTGTGACCAACTCCTCGGATTATCTGGAGGTACTGGGTAATGAATCATCACCAATAACGGGACCGGAAAAACCATTAATTACGGTGTTATAACCGCTGAAATATGAATGAGAGGCAGGCAGCCCGATATGGAAGTCGTAAAAATACTGAACTCGAGCGTTGTTCTCGCCAAACGTGGCGAGGACGATAAGGAAATTATTGTGATGGGCAAGGGCATCGGCTTCAAGAGCAAATCTGGAGATGTCGTGAATGAAAACGAGATTGAGAAGGTGTATGTACTTGAAAATGAAACCATCTCTTCGGATCTCACTGCGCTGATGAAGGAAACGCCAAAAGAATATCTGATTCTGGCTGACGAAATCATATCCTACGCCAAACATACGTTGTCCCGACATCTGAGCGACCATCTCTACGTCTCGTTAACGGATCACTTGTATATGGCGACTAAACGGTTCAAGGAAAGTATGACCATCCAGAATCGCATGCTGTGGGAAGTAAAGAAGTTCTATCCACAGGAATTCAGCATTGGCATGCAGGGCCTGTCTCTCATTCACACTCAACTTGGTCTCTCCTTGCCTGAAGAGGAAGCGGCGAATATCGCCTTTCATCTCGTCAACGCCCAGCAGAATGATGACAATATGAATCAGGTCATGCTGATGACGGGTACGGTTAAGGATGTACTCAATATTATTAAAATTCATTATCAGGTGGAGCTGGATACACACAGCATTAACTATTCACGCTTTTTAACCCATTTGCAGTTCTTTATCCAGCGGCTGTTTGAACATAAAACGTTAAATACGCAAGATCATGAGCTGTTTGATCAGATTGCAAACAAGTACCCGCAGGAAGAAGCATGTGTGCTGCTGATCAAGGATTACATTGAAGCCCGATTCGAACATACCATCTCTAGCGAAGAGATGATGTATCTTATCATTCATATCAATCGGGTGATGAGTCGCAATTAAGTAAGAACCAGTAAGGAGGAATACACAATGACAAATACAACGAGAACGTTCCCGGAAGGTTTTTTATGGGGAGGAGCCATTGCAGCCAATCAGGCGGAAGGCGCCTGGAATGTCGATGGCAAGGGTCTGTCTACAGCGGATATCGCCATGTATCGAAAAGGTGTGGCAAAGAGTGAGTACAAAAAGCATAATGCGATTACAGAAAAGCAGATTCAGGAAGCGATGGAATCGACGTCGGACAGCGAATATCCGAAACGCAGAGGCATTGATTTCTACCATCGTTATGAGGAAGATTTGGCGCTGTTTGGGGAAATGGGACTGAAAACATTGCGTTTGTCCATTGCATGGACACGAATCTTCCCGAATGGGAATGAAACGCAGCCCAACGAGGCGGGTTTACAGTTTTATGATCGTGTCATTGATGGCATGTTAAAGCAGGGCATTGAACCGCTGATTACGTTGTCTCATTATGAGATGCCGATGTATCTGGTCAATCATCATGGGGGATGGACGGATCGCAAAGTGGTCGATTATTTTGTTCACTTTTGCCAAACGGTGTTCAAACGATATAAAGATAAAGTGAAATATTGGATTACCTTTAATGAGATTGACAGCATCGTTCGTCATCCGTTTACGAGTGGTGGTATTGTTCCAAATCGTATTGACAACGTGGAACAAGCTGTATATCAGGCGCTGCATCATCAATTTGTGGCCAGTAGCCTGGCGGTGAAATATTGTCATGAGATCATTCCCGGTTCTCAGATCGGATGCATGCTTACCAAGTTGACGACATATGCCCATACGTGTAATCCCGAAGATGTATTGGTGGCTTCCAGGGACAATCAGTTCAATCTCATGTTCACGGATGTTCAAGTCCGTGGGGCGTATCCATACTTTACGAAGAGATTGTTTGCCGAAAAAGGGATCGTACTGGATATGCTGGAAGGTGACGAGGAGATTCTGAAAGTGCACACGGTGGACTTTATTTCATTCAGTTATTATATGTCGCTTGTATCGAGTGTCGACGGGGACAGACTGGAGCAGGTGAGCGGTAACACCACGGGGGGTGTAAAGAACCCTTATCTGAACACCAATGACTGGGGCTGGCAGATTGATCCGGTAGGCCTGCGTATTTCCCTGAACGAGCTGTATAGTCGCTATGGAGTGCCATTATTTATTGTTGAAAATGGGATCGGAGCCGTCGATACGATTGAAGAAGACGGCAGCATTCAGGATGATTACCGGATCGATTATTTCCGTTCCCATATGGAGCAGATGCATGAAGCTATTCTCGATGGGGTCGAATTGATGGGTTACACCAGTTGGGGCATTATTGATCTGATTAGTTATTCCTCCTCCGAGATGGAAAAAAGATATGGCTTTATCTACGTCGATCAGGACAATGACGGTAACGGAACGTTGGAGAGAAAACGCAAGAAGAGCTTCTACTGGTACAAAGAGGTAATTACAAATAACGGTCTGTAGAATATGTGTAGTCAAAAATGATTGTAAGACTGAGCAGGATAGAAGACGTGATTGTTTAACCCATAATGAAGATATGGCAGCTCAGGTTTCAGGGCTGCTTTTTTCTATTTTGCGCGTCTAGCCAAGCTAGACACAACTAACCGGTGAAAGTCTGGTCGAGGTAAGAGCCAAGTCGCCTCGTAGCTGACGGGCAACTGGTGGAGAAATTCTAAGGTTGAAGCCCCGTGACAAAGTAACTTCCACGGAAGTGCGAGCAAATCTACAGGCAATACCATGAAGTGAATCCTGCCGCATCGTCAAAAAGAACCTTTTTTTAGGACAAGAGAGAGCCGATTCTCGGAAATATGGGCGAAGGCCATGGAACGCGTGAAGCCCTTGGAAGTGCAGCGCAAAAAAACTCTCCGGTGTATGGGGAACGGCATGTGGAGAAAGTTGGGTCTGGAACTAGGGAGACCCTCCCCCGCACGATGTTTTTTTTCGTAAAGAGTGAACCTATAAGCCCGAAAGGTGAAGTGGAGAGCTGCGGGAAGGGAGTCGGAGGGGGACATAGTACCGTGGAAATGAGGACAACACAACCTCATGGAGGGAAGGACCCCTGCTTTTGTTCACGTACCGAAGGAGGTAAGAGTCAGTGAATGCCCAAAAGGCTAACTACACCAAAGTCAAAGCTCAACAACTTCAAAACGTACTATACCTGGCGGCCAAGGAATATCCGAGACGTCGGTTTCATGCGCTTTATGACAAGGTTTACCGAGAAGATATTCTTTGGGAAGCATGGAAACAGGTCAAGGCGAGTGGTGGCAGTGGTGGCGTCGATGGAGTGACGCTGGACACCATCGTTCAGGAATACGGAGCCGAGCGCTTCGTGGAAGAACTGGGGAACAAGCTGAGAAGCGGAACCTATCGTTCCCAGCCTGCGAGACGGAAAGAGATTCCGAAACCGGATGGCAAGAAGCGTCCGCTCGGCATCCCTGTCATCGCAGACCGGGTGATACAAATGGCTGCCAAGATGGTGATGGAACCCATCTTCGAAGCAGACTATCGGCTATCTCAAATTCTGCTTCTGCGTAAATTAATATACCTGTCCAGCAAATCAAAGACTCTATGATGTCTTACTCTCCCGTTGATTATCATCAACTTTTAGAAAAATCCTTACAAGATATTGAATCTGAAATCGAGCAATTCATTGTTCTTAAACACTTTATTCAGAAAACGCTTAAGGAACACAATGAAATGCAAAGTAATGCAGGCTCAAATTATCAAATTAAAACTTTGGATACTCGACATATGAAGAAGTGGACTGAATTCAAAGAAGAAGAACAAATAAATGCAAGAAATCTTTATGAAAAAAGGGTTCAACTACCCAACTTATTTGAATCGGATCTACATTATTTATATGACATGCCGAAACCAAGGCACTGGCCAGCTTGTTCTTAGTTGGGCTCAAGATTTCATTTATAATCATCCGGAGTTTGAGCAATTGACTTTACATGTGTCAGACAAGAATAAAGGTGCAATTCATTTGTATCAAAAGGCTGGGTTTTTGTATTGAAAAATCAAAAAAATTTTCTTAGCAGTAAATCTTAACTTATGAAGACGTTAACGGATGTAAATTCATCTGGCTAACGTCTTTTTTTATTGAACGGTTAGGAATAAATACTTGAACTAACTTAAGATTTACTTATAATTACTTGCAAAAACTAAAAATCACACTTATAATTACTTAAAAGGAGGTGCAAGTATTGTGTATCAAGAGGAAAGATTGTTAAAAATACTCGAATACTTGAAACAACACCAATCGATGAGTGTTACAGATATATGTACGCTGTTTGAAGTATCAAGGGATACTGCACGAAGGGATATTGTTAGATTAGTACAAGAAGGTGTTGTGATTCGAACTCATGGGGGGCTATCGTTACCTGAGTTACAGAAAGAAATGCTGTCTTATCAGGATCGTTTGATTGATGAATCCGAGAGTAAGAAAAAAATAGGGAAGTTTGGGGCAAAACTTATCCAAGATCATGAGACTGTGATTTTAGACGTATCAACCACGGTGCAATTTGTAGCGGAACAAATTAGCGCAAAAAATTGCACGGTGGTCACGCACTCGATTGATAACGTAGGGATCTTGTCCAATCGAGAGGATCTTCAAATCTATATTCTCGGTGGTTACTTGAATGTAAAGCACCGCTTTTTATATGGCTCTTCCATTATCGATAAACTAAGTGAAATTCGTGCTGATAAAGCCTTCATTGGAGCATCGGCGATCCGGTCTGATGGACTCTATTATCCATATGAAGAAGATGCCCGGGTAAAGAAAGAAATGGCCAGAAGATCTGATCAGGTTATCGTAGTAGCCGATCACACAAAATTTATTGGCAAATCTATTCATCGGCTGGACTTTGATTTCGTTGACATTTTAGTCACAAATCTGGAACTCCCGAGTGAGATCAGAGAAGTTCTGGATCAGAAGAACATCACTGTTATTGAGTGTCAGGAAGAAAATGAAGAGGTTCAAAAGCAAGACTGATAACCATAGGGAAGAGGAGGGTTTTTATGTATTATATTTTGCATAATGTACAAATGGCACTTCGCAACCGTATCGTTCCATCAGCCAATGTGTGGATTTCTGAAGGGAAAATCATGAGGATAGACACAGGTGATCTTCCTACGCTAGAAGGAGAGTATGAACGGATTGATGGGAGAGGACATTTGCTAGTACCTGGAATGATAGATGTTCATATCCACGGTGCCAATGGCTTTGATATGATGGACGGTACTGAAGAGAGTATTCAAGAAGTTTCACGCCAATGTGCTTCAACGGGGTGTACCTCATTTCTGGCTACATCTGTTAGTTCTACGATGGAGGATCTTCTGGAAATGATTCGTAGTGTCAAGCGTGTAATAGGACAAGAAGTGGGAGCAAGGATCGCAGGGATTCACTTAGAGGGACCGTATCTGAACCCGAAGCGAAAAGGAATGCAGAATGAAAAGTATTTGCGGCATCCCAACATAGAAGAAATGAAGATCATTTTCCAGGAAGCAGGGTCACTCATTAAGATGGTTACTATTGCTCCCGAGCTGCCGGGAGGAATGGACTTGATTTCCTTTTTGAAAGAACAGGGAGTAGTTATAGCGATCGCTCATTCGGATGCCACATATGAGGAAGCCAAACAAGCCTTTACATCAGGTGCGAGTCATGTCACGCATTGTTTTAATGGCATGCGGCCGATCCATCATCGAGATCCGGGTCTGATCGTGGCTGCTTTTGAAGAGAAACATGTAAGTCTTCAAGCTATTGTGGATAATGTCCATCTGCATCCTGCTATTATTCGACTGATGCATAACCTGAAAGGACCGGAAGGAATGGTCTTGATCACAGATGCTTTACAAGCAATGGGTATGGGCGATGGGAATTATCTATTTGGAGGCCATCATGTCACGGTATCGGGTGGCATTGCAAGACTGGAGGATGGAACACTGGCCTCCAGTACAGTTACCATGAATGAAGCCTTACGTTATACTGTCGAAACCGGAATTCCCTTGATAGATGCCGTACAGATGGCTTCAACTACGCCGGCCAATATTCTTGGATTTCAACAAAAGGGGGAAATTTCCTCTGGTTTCGATGCTGACCTGGTCCTATTGGATGATGAATTTCAGGTTCTCTGGACGATGGTGGGTGGTCAAATTCTATAAATCACTATTATTTGCGATTCCACAGCGAAAGCCGTGTATAACTGCCTTGAATCAAAAGAATGAAGCACGTAATAAGGAGAAGAATGGCTACCAATAATGCACCGTCATATACCGAACGGTACGTACGGTGGTGTGAGAGGTAGGGGGCTTGACGCCCCCTCCTACTCGATTATGGGTATTTTTCAAAAGGTATCCATAATGGCGAATGAGTATATGAGGTAATCTTACTAACCGGAATGTTAATATTTTATCGTTATACTATGTCGGCAGGGTACGATACTATAGACGGGGAGAGATTGGGCATTTTATTTTCTCTAATGATTGGTATTCCAGTGATTTTGCTATTAAGACTTAAATTGTTTGCGGAAGCAAAGCGGCGAGATGCCCATCATTAATTTGAAGGTTCGTCCGAAATGGGAGGTGTTATCAAACCCAACCATTCCCGCAATTTCAGTTACATTAAAAGAAGAGCCAACCAGCAAATCACGCGCTTCTTTAATACGGATGTTATTAATATATTCAATGAAGCTGAACCCGGTGGATTCTTTAAAGGTTCGGCAAAGGTAGGAAGAGCTTATATCGAATTGCCGTGAAATCTCACAGAGCTTAAGCGGTTCCATATAATGTTGATTTACATAATTAACGATGTCCAGGACTTTCTTGTGTGCACGATTGGATTCCACCAATGGAGCTGTAAGGCTGTCAAACAGTTTACGATTAAGATTGATGAGCAACTCCACCAATAAAATTTGTTGGTACTGTTCATAGCCGCGGGCTTGCTTCTGCTCCTCCTGGATCATCTTCTGAAAAAGCTGTTCAATGAAATACTGATCCTTCCCGGTCATCTTCAAAGCGCGGTAATCACTTTTGAACAATTCGAGCAGTTCCTCACATTGACCTTCGGTGCACAAATACTGCAGGAATTCTTTCTTGAATAGCAGTGTAACCCGTTCATACATATTGCAGCCGGAATTAACCAGCTTGTGCCTTTCGTGAATATCCATAAATAGCAGTGTCCCACCCGCAACCTGGTATGTTCTGTCCCCTATAAAGTAATAAAAATCTCCTGATATTAAATACAGAATCTCATAAGCATCATGATAGTGGCTTGAAGGCATGCTGGTATATATCTGTTTCTTACGGCTGATGTCAAAAAGAGTAGATTCATAAAATATCGGCTTCATTTAACACCTCCTAAGAGGATTGTAGACTTGAATAACAGCATGTAGCAATATATGTATAAAAATTTAATAATTACAAGAGAATACGTGCTGTTCAGACAAACTTTTTGAGATAAGCTTGAAAAGAATTTACCATGTGTTGGAAAAAGGAGGGGTGTCATACTCAGATGTTTGAGGATAAGGTTCATAAGGTTCCCTGCTGCCAAAAGTTAAAGCGCTTATACTATTAAAATAAGGGAGAGATTGCGGTGCTTAATTCAACGAATAATAAGGTTTATAAGAAGATGAAATTTTCATTGTTGATCCTGCTCAGCTTTTCAATTATTTTTTCTTATAGCTCTCTGTCCAATGCCTCTCAACAGATAAGTTATGCGGCAGGGAACCCTGATTCTAATTTCTCACCGTCAACACTTCAATTCTTGCGTGTCAACACAGGGCTGGATGGTGAGCAGTGGAACAATATTATGATGCTTGTCAATAAACCGGAGCAGGACGATCTGAACTGGACCAAGTTTTACGGATATTGTGAAGATATTGATGATGACCGCGGTTATACGATTGGAATATTTGGTGCGACTACAGGCGGCTCAAATGACACCGGTCCTGACGGTCCAGATCTGTTCAAGGAATATGACGCTGCCAAAGGCGCGAGTAATCCTTCGGTTAATGGCGCCCTGGCCCGGATCGGTGTCAAGGGTTCGATGAAAGGGAAAATACTCGAAATCAATGAAAGCGAAAAGAGTTTCTGCAAAAAGATCGGCAATTTGCAAAATGATCCCGAGTGGAGAGAGGCTATGTGGAAAACGTTCTACAATGTCTATATTAAGTACAGTGTCGATCAGGCCCGCAAACGAGGCTTTAACTCGGCATTAACGATTGGTTCCTTTGTGGACGCAGCGCTGAACCATGGAGCGACAGGCGGCTCCGAGACCCTACAAGGGCTTTTGGGTAAATCAGGAGGCAGCACGGATGAGAAGACTTTCATGACCAAATTCTATAAGGAACGGACCAAGATTGTGGATACGAATGACTACAACTCTCCTCCTAACGGGAAGAATCGTGTAAAGCAGTGGAGCAATTTGCTGAATATGGGTGAGACAGACCTGAAGAACGCAGATTCGGCAGTACGTCAAGTTACCGACTGGGAACTCAAGTAACAGGAATGCAAGGGTAGCAGAACCGCCGTTCTTCTCGGTAGCGGCGGTTCGATGAAAGTGAGTTTAATGAAGAGGGAGATGGGCCGAATGGATAAAAACCAATCTTATCTCAAAAACAGATTTTCCAAGGTGATCAGTCTAATGGTTATAGGTATGCTGCTTGCGATGGAGTTGACCGGTTTTGTCTCAGCAGGAAGGGAAGGAAATGAGGAAAATCTTGCAAGCGAAGCAGCTGCAGTTCAGGAAACGATTGCCCAGTGGATTTTTAAAGACAAAGGTGAGAACGGAATATTTCCGGCTACCGGCGGGGTATATCAGACAGCTTCATCCATTCGTGATGTAGGAACAAATACAGATGCATACACCTATGAGTCAGGTGAGAACAGTGTACGCAACCAGGGCTGGCATGAAGGAACGGGCGTTAAATACTGGCTTGCCACGCTCTCAACCAAAGGCTTCGAAGGTATCTTCCTCTCTTCACAGCAAACTTCTTCAAGTACGGGACCCAGGGATTTTAATGTACAATACAGCACGAATCAGCAGGAATGGACAGATGTTATGGGCGGTAAACTGGTTCTTGCCCAGAACAATTTTAATTGTGCCAATAATTCCTGCAAATTAACGAACCTCGCTTTGCCTGCGGGAACAAACAATCAAGATGTACTCTATATCCGCTGGGTGGTAGACCCTGTGAAAAGCGTAAGCGGAGGAACGGTATCCAGCTCAGGCTCAAGCAGAATCAAGGATGTAGTCATTAAAGGAACACGCAGCAGTGGCGAACCTGGGGACACTCCCACACTTGAGGTAAGCAAAACTCCCGCTTCAGGAGCTTCAGATGTTTCTCTTAACGCAGAGATCACAATAAAGTTTAATAAAGCGATCAGTCTCAACAGTGGTTATCAAGTTGTAATCACGGAAAACAGTGCGCCTCTTAACAACATCTCAGCCTCGCTCCTCGATCAAGATACGATTAAAGTCAGCCACCCTAATTTTACTGCCGGCAAAACTTACAAGGTGACCATCCCTAAAGAGCTTCTTAAGGGGACAATGGACGGCCGGACACCCGACAACGATATTACCTGGAGCTTTAAGACAAAGTCTCAGGACACCGGCAACAAAACACCAACGCTGCTGAACATGACTTTTAATGGGGATCCAAAGACAAGTATCGCCTTTGACTGGTATACAGCCGAAACCGTTAGAGGTACAGTAGTGCAAGTGGTAGAGGCTTCCAATGCGGGAGGAAGCGAGTTCCCGGAACAACTGGCGACTTCCTATGAGGGAAGCTCAACAGTTATTGAAACCTTAATGACGTCAGGAGACAGAAGTTCCAAGAAGTATAAAAAGTTCGCCAGTCATAAGGTTATCGCAAGCCGTCTCAAGCCTGGAACCAAGTATATGTACCGGGCTGGTAACGGTGATGCGGACGGCTGGAGCGAGACAGGTTCTTTTACTACGGACAATGCGAATAATCAGGATTTCCATTTCCTCTATGTAACCGACACCCAAGGCTCCAGCAAGTCGAATTTCGATCTGTGGCAGGATACTTTTAAGAGAGCTATTGAGAAAACAGTAGATCCCAAGTTTGTTCTTCTTACAGGGGATCTAACGGATGACGGTGATCTGGAGCAGCTGTGGCAGTGGTTCTTGGGTGTGCCGAAAAAAGAATTTGCCAATGTGCCATTTGCGCCGATCATCGGCAATCATGAGATAGAGGATTATCCGAACAATAACTTCTATAACCATTTTAATCTTCCAAAAGATGTCGGAACGGGTGCGCATGACGGGTCGGTGTATGCTTTCGAATACGGCGATGCCTTGTTCATGCAAATCAATTCCCAGTACGAAGGGGAGGTCAAGCCTTACAAAGCGGATATTCAATTCACGAAGCAATTGGAATGGATGCGGAATCAGGTGGCAAAGACCGACAAGAAGTGGAAATTCGTCTCTATGCATAAGGGAGCTTATTCTTCAGGGGATAATGCTTCAGCAGAAAGTGAACGGGTAGAATTTTACCGAAAATATCTGATTCCTGTATTTGATGAGCTGGGTGTGGATATGGTGTTTGAGGGACATGACCATATGTATATGAGGTCTTTTCAAATGCTGAACAACGTTCCAATTAAGAATGTCATTACCGATGAGCAGGGAAATGTGCTGAATCCCAAAGGCACTGTATATCTAATGGGTAACTCGGCCGCTTCGAAATTCTATGCTCTTAATCCAGACGCAGACACGTTTTTTGCAGCAAAAAACGATCAGCCCAACAAGAAAATGTTTGTGGATGTTTCCATTACAAGCGATGTGCTGAAATTTACATCCTACACAGCAGTTAAAGATAAACCCCTTGCCGTATATGATGCTTACAGTATTAAACGGACTGACGTCAAACCTGGCACAGTTCAAAATGCAAGCGCAGTAAAACAGTCAGCGAACCGTGCAGTTCTTTCGTGGAAAGCGCCGGCAAATAGTTCTGAGCCGGTACGAGGTTACCGGATTTACGAGAAGAATGATAAAGTCAGCACGAATTGGAGCGTGTATGTACCGGCTGTAAGCGGTCAGACGAGTTACAGCTATACATTAAACGGCATCGATTCTTCCAAAGCCTACAATTTCGTTATCAAAGCAGTGGGGACAAGAAGTAATTCGCTTCCAGCAGAGGCAGGAATGCAATGAATGGATAGATATGGGGAATACGCACGTATGGAACAGGCGAGATGTAGTCATGGTAGCCCTGGTAACAGGGCTGCTTTTTTCTATTTTGCATAAAAAGCGTTGACAGCGACGAAGCTGGACCGTAGTATAAGACTTATATGATAATGATAATTGTTATCAATTGAAACCTCTGCGTATAGCTATGGTTTATTTGCTTTTGCCTCATTATAGGTTAAACCTATTACATCTATAGATATTATATCTTGGAACAATGAAGGACAGGGTGATATATTTATGTCATTCAAGAGCTTCACTTTTAGAGGAACAACGTAGGCTCTTCCAAGGACCGAACTTATGATGAGGTGAAAATGATGAGTAAAAAAACGATGTTTGAGAAAATTTGGGAAAATCACGTGATTCATCAGGAAGAAGGCAAACCAAGCATTTTGTACATCGATCTGCATCTGGTGCATGAAGTAACATCGCCACAGGCGTTTGAAGGTCTGCGTCTGAGCGGTCGTAAAGTCCGTCGCCCTGAACTTACGTTTGCAACAATGGATCACAACGTTCCAACGAAGGATCGCTTCAACATTACGGATCCAATCTCCAAACAACAAATCGACACACTTTCACAAAACTGCCGTGACTTCGGCGTAAAACTGTATGATCTGGATACCATCGATCAAGGTGTTGTACACGTTATGGGACCTGAACTGGGCCTGACTCATCCAGGTAAAACAATTGTATGTGGTGACAGCCACACATCTACACATGGTGCATTTGGTGCACTCGCATTCGGTATCGGTACGAGTGAAGTAGAGCATGTTATGGCAACCCAATGTTTACAGCAAGCCAAAGCCAAAACAATGGAAGTTCGTTTTGTCGGCAAACGTAACCCGGGTGTAACCGCGAAGGATATGATTCTCGCAGTCATCGCCAAATACGGTACAGACTTTGCTACTGGATATGTTATTGAATATACGGGTGAATCGATCCGTGAACTGAGCATGGAAGAGCGTATGACCGTCTGCAACATGTCCATTGAAGGTGGAGCAAGAGCGGGTATGATTGCTCCGGATGAAACCACATTTGAATATCTGCGTGGACGTGAATACGTACCTGCCGATGGCAAATTCGATGAAGCGGTTGCTGCCTGGAAAGAGCTTGTAACTGACGAAGGTGCTGAATTCGACCGTATCGTTGAAATCGATGTGGAATCATTAATTCCGCAAGTAACTTGGGGTACTAGCCCAGGAATGGGAACCGACATTTCTTCGAAAGTTCCTGTCCCGGCTGAACTGCCAACAGAAAACGAACGTAAAGCAGCTGAAAAAGCGCTTGAATATATGGGCTTGGAACCTGGAACACCGATCTCCGAAATTCCGGTTGATTATGTATTTATCGGTTCATGCACCAATGGACGGATTGAAGATCTGCGTGCTGCTGCACAGGTAGCTAAAGGCCACACCGTATCCAGTAACGTTACAGCGATCGTTGTTCCAGGCTCGGGACGTGTTAAAATTCAGGCCGAAAAAGAAGGTCTGGATAAAATCTTCACAGAGGCTGGATTTGAATGGCGTGATGCAGGGTGCAGTATGTGTCTGGCAATGAACCCGGATGTATTGAAACCAGGACAACGTTGTGCTTCGACTTCCAACCGTAACTTCGAAGGACGTCAGGGACGCGGAGGACGGACTCACCTCGTATCTCCTGCAATGGCGGCAGCAGCAGCGGTTAAGGGACACTTCGTAGACGTACGTGACTGGAATTTCAAAACGGAAGCAGCTATCTAACAAAGGAACGGATTGAAGGGAGAACGAATGATATGGATGAATTCAAAACACTGCAAGGCATCGTTGCACCGGTAGACCGGGTCAATGTAGATACAGATGCAATCATTCCGAAACAATTTTTGAAACGGATCGAACGGACCGGATTTGGACAATTTTTGTTCTACGAATGGCGTTTTGACGAAGAGGGCAACAACAACCCTTCCTTCGAAATGAATAAACCTCGCTACGAAGGTGCATCTATTCTGATCTCACGCGCTAACTTTGGCTGTGGATCTTCCCGTGAGCATGCTCCATGGGCGATTATGGATTACGGATTCCGTTGCGTAATTGCACCTTCCTATGCCGATATCTTCTATAATAACTGCTTCAAGAACGGGATCTTGCCGATCAAGCTGTCCGAAGAGCAGGTAGAAGATCTGTTCCAGCGTACAGCGACTCATGAAGGCTATGAGATGAATGTGAATCTGGAAAACAAAACGATTACAGATGCTTACGGGCTGCATATTGATTTTGATCTGGATGAGCATCGTCGTCAATTCCTGTTGCAAGGACTGGACGATATTGGTCTCACACTTCAACATGATGACGAAATAGCAGCTTACGAACAACGCCATGCGGCTAAATTGTTTGGACAAACGGCCTCAGTCTAATCTTTCATCTGTACTTCGTATATCAAACCTCCAATCGTGCAGGGAACTTCACCGTTCCTTGGCTCGAATTGGAGGTTTTTTTGCATTTACAACGATGCAATTCTGTCTTCGAATTGCAGGGTATTCCGACTAAATATGACAACGTTGTAACCGGATGGAGTGACAATATCTGATAAACTGATTAGTAGATTATGGAAGGGTAGATAGAGTCGAGTGCTGCATCACAGCGAATCAGATCGAAGGTTCAAAAGACAAACAGAATGGTGGTTGATGTATGAAGAAATGGTCGGCAGCAGTCTTTGTTTTTCTGTTCCTGTGTTTATTTCCTGTCATGGCAAATGCCGATTCGTCTCCCTCGATTGTGCTGGACGGTGTGACCATTAATCAACAGTCAGGAGCTCCGGCCGAGAATATTGGCAAAACCGTGATGGTGCCCATCCGAATCGTCTCTGAAAACCTCGGTTATCAGGTGAAATGGGAGAAAGCCACCCAGACCGTTCGTATTCTCAAAGGCAACAGCAATATCCAGATGACTGCAGGTGAAGATGCTGCCACGGTAAATGGAAATCGGGTAACTCTCGATTCACCGCCTCTTATTAAACAGGGAACTACACTGGTTCCGTTACGATTTGTCGGTGAGGGCATGGGTCTGCGTGTGGGATGGGACAATGGAACCAAGACCGTAAGCCTAGCCAGCATCCCTCCTGTAGCAGATACGGAAAGTGAAATTGATCCCGTGGAAGCTCCTGAGCCGGATGGTCTGTCTGAGCTTCAAAGCATCAGCTTCGGCGGAGATCGTTTGATCCTGGCGACGAATGGGAGAATCACACCGAAGATTTCCAGTCTAAGCGGACCCGATCGGATCATCGTAGATCTGCCTGACACCACATTTGCCAAGGAGTTCATCCAGGGACAGGCTACCAATCCGGATGGCAGCGGAACTCTTTTGGTTACGGATTCATCACTGGTTTCCAAGGTGCGATATGCAGTGTTTAGTCAAACGCCTTCAACGGTACGTGTGGTCCTCGATCTGAGTCAGGTGGCGACCGCCAAATGGTCACTGGGCGAGAACAACGTGTTGCTTGTTGATCTTGCACTGAGTAATGGAGAATTAACCAGTCAGCCTGCTTTGCCAACCAATGATGGCAAAAAGGTCGTGATTATTGATCCGGGACATGGTGGACGACAGTCGGGGGCCGTCAGTGTGACAGGCGCCTATGAGAAGGACTTTAATTTGGCTGTGGGACTCAAAGTTCAGGCACTTCTACAACAGCATGCGGAGATTCAGACGGTAATTACAAGGCAGGATGACACGGAATTATCCCTGCAGCAACGTGTGGATATCGCTCAACTGAATCAGGCGGATATTTTTGTGTCGATCCATGGAAACAAGTTTACAACCCCTGTTCCCAATGGAATTGAAACGTTGTACAGTCGTAAAGAGAGTAAGGATTTGGCCGACATTTTGCACAAGCATGTGTTGCCGATTACGGGATTTAAGGATCGGGGAGTCAAAACGGCAAGTCTGCATGTAACCCGTGAAACAACGATGCCGGCGGTTCTGCTTGAACTCGGATTTCTGAGTAATCCTGCGGATGAAGCATTGATGCTGACCGAAGAGTATCAGAACAAATGTGCACAGGCCATCGTAGACGGAATTGTTGAATATTTGGGTCTTTAATAAAGGTTGTGCGCAAATATGAAGGTCAGGGTAGTCCGTTGTTTCGAGATGCATAATTGATAAATAAGGAAAAATACAGACAATAAAATGTAGAAAAAGCTTGATTTGACAACGTTTTTTTTCTGTTATGTTGGAATATATTCGCAACTTTTGAGAGTACAGGGCGTCTAATAGGTGTCTGGTAATGCCTCAGTGGTCAGTCGGAGCTGAAGGTGCACAACATGCGGCAAAAAAATATGAGAATGGTAGGGGTGAAGGATGAAGAAGTTCGGTTTTTTGGTACTGTTATTTGTCTTTGGGCTCGTTTTCCCGGGCTATAGTCATGCAGCAGCAGATACGCACATTATCCTAGATGGGAAAGAAATTGTGCAGCCTTCGGATGCCAAGGCGGAAATCATCAATAGCAAAGTGATGGTTCCGATTCGGGTTATTTCGGAGAGCCTGGGATATGGTGTGGACTGGAAACAGGCAACAAGCACCGTGACTATTAGCAAAGACCACACTGCCATGCAGATGATTGTTGGACAGAAGACGGCAACGGTGAACGGCAGTAACGTGAACCTGGATGCCCCGCCACTCGTGAAAAATGGAACCACACTTGTGCCTTTAAGGTTCATTGGTGAGCAAATGGGTCTTAAGGTGGGTTGGAACAATACAACGAAGACGGTAACATTAGTTACCCAGAATTCAGGTTCCGGAAACGGGACAACTACTCCTCCGAACTCTGGTAATGATGGTGGAGGATCGGATCAGGATGGTCTTGTACTGGTGAACGGCATCAGCTTCAGTGACAACCGCTTTTTGATTGCAACAAGCGGAAATACGAAGCCGAACGTCTTCACGATGACAGGACCGGATCGAATCGTTATAGACTTGCCAAATACCGCATTCGCTGATTCTTTTAGTGAAGGACAAGCTTTGGACAGCAACCAGAATGGACAGCTTGTAGTGAGTGGATATCCGGATGTGTCGAAGATTCGTTATTCCCTGTACAGCAATAGTCCTTCGACCCTTCGTTTTGTCATTGATCTGAGTAATGCCAAAGGTTATGACGTGCAAAGTGACTCTGGTCTGGTTATGATTGATCTGAACAAAGAAGGCACTACAACGCCGCAGCCTCCTGTTGGAAACAACGGCAAAAAAGTTGTTGTTGTAGACGCTGGACACGGTGATCAGGATCCAGGAGCCATCGGTGTAACCGGCAAGAAGGAAAAAGACTTCAATCTGGCAATGGCTCTGAAAGTGGAAGCATTGCTGAAAAAAGAATCCAACATTGACGTTGTGCTGACGCGCAGCGATGATACATTTTTGGCTTTGAGTGAACGAGTAAAGATTGCAGAAAAATTGAAGGCGGATATCTTTATTTCCATTCATGCGAACAGCGGGTCTGCAGCGGCAAACGGTGTGGAGACGTATTACACCCGTTCAAATAGCAAGGCATTGGCTACGGTGATGCACAAGTACCTTCTGCAATCATCTGGCCTGAAGGACCGCGGAGTAAAAACGGCAAGTCTCCACGTAACCCGTGAAACAACGATGCCGGCAGTTTTGCTGGAAGCCGGTTTCCTGAGCAACAAAAGTGATGAAGCGGCATTGTTCACTGAAAGTTTCCAGAACAGTGTAGCCAAAGGGATTGTTGCAGGGATCAAGGAGTATCTGGGAATTAAATAAGGGTTCAACCCTTATGATCAGGAGGCGGAGTTAGAATGAACAAAAAATTATGGATTGCAGCGCTGCTGGTAACGGTGATGACAGTTGCTGCTGGATGTGGAAGCAAGCCAACAGCAGCTCCAGCTCCAAATCAGACTCAAGGTGCGGGGGCAGAGAATAATGCGTCTGACGATCAGAATAAGACGGATGTTACTGATCCCGTGACAGTGGCACCGGAGGATACAACGACAACGACACCGGATACTACAGAAGGTAGTACGGAGGGCACAACGACTCCATCGGGTGGAACTACTTCAGAGAAACCTGGAACTTCCGAAAGCAATGAGAAGAAGACCATTGATGTGTACTACACAGATCTGGAAGAGTTGGAATTGCATAAAGCATCGGCAGAACTTTCTTACGCTTCGGATGAAGCCAAGTACAAGGCTGCATTTGCAGCGCTGCAACAAAGCAAGGACGACAAACTCGTTCCCCTTTGGGCGAAAGAAATTGAATTGAAATCGGTTCAGTTCAAAGACGGTGCGCTTACTCTGGATATCCATATGCCGGACACAGCACGTCTTGGCGCAGGTGGCGAAGTGTTTGCCATCGATGCTTTGAAGCAAACGTTCTTCCAGTTTGATGAAGTCAAATCACTGGATTTGCTGGTAGACGGCAAGCAATCGGAGAGTTTGATGGGCCATGTGGATCTTGAGCATCCAATGACACGATCCGAATAGGTTGTACAGCATGTTGTTTTACCGTGAATCTGCGGAATATCGGCCGTTTTACATGAGAGAGGGGAATCATAGGTGACTTTTAAATATAATAATCCATCACACTCTAAAAAAGTAGTTTCAGCCGTGCTTGCAGGCATGATGGCCCTTAGCGCCGGCGGAGCAGCCATGGCAGCAGAATCAACAGATACGGGGCAGGGTCAGACTGCAACTGCAAGCAATACAGCTGCACCAACCGGTTTGTTCAGTGATATCAAGGTTGGATACTGGGCTGAGAAACATGTGTACAAGCTGGCCTATCAAGGCATTCTTCTCGGTAACAACGGCCTGTTCCGTCCGGGAGACGCGGTAACGCAGCAGGAAGCTGTGACGATGGCGATCCGTTTTATGAATAAGGAGAACCAGTTGAACGACAGCACGGCTACGGCATTACCGACAAATATGGAAGTGGGAAACTATTTCAAGCCATATGTCGCTTTGGCGCTTCAACTGGGACTAATTGATAAAACCGAAGAATCTACAGTGGATGTGTCCAAAACATCCTGGGGACAAAAACCGGCATCACGTGAATGGATTACGAAATTGCTGATCCGTTCGCTGAACAAAGATGCTGAAGCGAAGGCGCAAAACAATCAATCTACCGGATTTGCGGATAATGATAGCATTTCCGAAAGTGGCAAAGGGTACATCAATCTGGCTGTAAGCCTGGACCTTGCCAAAGGTGTAGATGGCAACAAATTTAATCCAACCGGCTCTGTAACTCGTGCTCAACTCGCAACATTCTTCAGCCGTGGCGAAACGTTAACGGATACGAAGTATCCGAACACATCCACAGGTTATGTTACTGGGTTAAAAGATGGGCAGATCACGTTGGTGGTAGACGGAAAAGCCGTCAACTTTGCAGTGAACAGCAGTACGCCTTACTTTACAAAAGACAGTGAATCCCGTGCGTCGTCTGCGGATGTGAAGCTGTATACAAAAGTTCAGGTTGTAGGCACTACCGGTACGGCTTCTTATGTGGAAGTGGTTGATGCTACACCGCAGGTGGAAAGCGTTGAAGGTACGTTTGCTCGTTCATTGTCAGGTAATAAAATTGGCTTGTTTGTAGGCGAGAATTACGAAACATACGGCTACGATGAGGCAACGGCATTTATCGATCAAAACGGAAATACAATTAAACTGTCTGATATTACAACAGACAGCACCATTGAAGTACAGCGTGAGACGTTCTCGGCTGACAAAAAGACAGTCGTTATTCGTGTGAAGTCCGGTATTGTCAACAAAAGTGATAGTGGTGTCGTTGCTGAAATAACAACTTCTGCCAAAACCATTAAGCTTACCAATGCAGCCGGAACCACTGAGCAATACACCTATAACGATAATCTGATCATTCGTTATCAGGACCGAATCCTTTCCCTGGCTGATCTCAAAGCGGGAAGTGCCGTGAAATATACGGTGAAAGACAGCATCCTGCAAACGATGGAATTGTCGCAAGGTGTAGAGCAGTCTTTACGCGGTACACTGGTGGAGATCGGTGGTAACCAATCCACACTGACGTTTAAACGTGAAGGTGGATCGCTGGAAGCGAAGCTGCTGGCAGAAAAGCCGGAAGTGGTCATTAACGGAATTCAGGATGCAACGCTGAATGATCTGATTACAGACGCAACCAATGGAGATCAGGTTGAGCTTACGTTAAATTCTGAAGATCGTGTGACACGCATTCAAGTGATCGGACGTCAGATGGAGCCTATGAACGGGGTTTCTGTTGTATCCTACAACAGCAAAACAAAAGTATTGACGGTTCTCGACAGCAATAAAAAACCGTTTGTGTTCACGCTGGATGACAAAACGAAGCTGGACTACAACACATCGAAGCCAACACTTGCTGGATTGGAGTCTTTGTTGAATGATGGTCGCAAATTGGATCTGACGTATGTGGGAACTCGTGCGCTATCTGTTAAAGTGATCTACAAATACGAAGGTACAATCAGTAGTATCGATACTTCGGGCAAAAAAATCAGTTTGTTGTCTGGAAGCCAAACGATCACTGTGCCGTACTCTACGGTTCCAACGATTGAGATCTACAACAAATCTGGAGCAAGTCTGAGTGACTTGAAGATCGGTGATAGTGTCACAGTTACGCTGGGTTCGAATCAGGACTATGTGCAAAAAGTGGCTTTGAACACCGTTGCTCAATTTGAAGTAGTCTCTGTAGAGACGAATGGTCGCGTTCGTGTAAAATCGGATTCGCTGACAAGTCAGTTTTATGTTGATCAAGCGGTGCTGACAGGAGAGAGCGGTCAGACTATTACGGCATCACAGTTGACAGTGGGCAACTTGATTAACGTAACATTTGAGGGAACTACACCTAAAGTAGTTCAGGTGGTTAAACGCACGCTTGCAGAGGTGACATCTGTCGATGCTTCGTCAGTCACACTGAAGCTGTTTAACGGTCAGAGTGAGACGGTTCCTGTTAGCGGGGCTGTAAAAGTGGTCAAATCGGGATCTACGTTAACCACGCTGGGCAGCCTTACCGTAGGTGATCGTGTTGAAATGACGAAAGATACGGACAATTCGACTCGTTTCAGAGTGTTAACGGTTATGGGCAAGCAGTTCTGGTCTTACGATGGAGTCGGTAATCAGATTTTGGTTAAACGCGAGTCTACTTCGGACACGAATTATCGTTTTGCACTGGGTACAGGTGCATTTGTTCACCAGGGTGACAACACTTTAAGCGTGCAATCTCTCAAAGATAATGATAATATTGTATTGTATCTCCTGAACAACGTTGTTTTGGAGATCCAAAAACAGTAATCGTTTCTTTTCGAGGATCAAAAGAATGACCGTCTTGATGCGGGATCTTTCCCGTATCAGGACGTTTTTTTTGCAAGATTTTTGGGGTCCCTGCAAAGTACTCGAAAGAAGCTTCGAAGTAAGGCTCCACCGCGTGGGGTCATTTTGTGGGAGGTAGCTCTTCATGAATGCAGCCACTGTTAGGCATATACTCGATACAATGGAAGCGATGTTTCCTGATGCACATTGCGAATTAAATCACAGCAATGCGTTTGAACTGACTGTAGCCGTCCTGTTGTCTGCCCAGTGCACCGACGAAACGGTAAACAAGGTAACCGCAGACTTGTTCCAAAAGTACACCAGCCCTGCCGATTATCTGGCTGTCCCTCTTGAAGAGTTGGAACAGGATATCCGGCGTATCGGCTTGTACCGAAACAAGGCCAAGCATATTCAGAACATGTGCCGAATTTTAATAGAGCAGTATGGCGGTGATGTACCGCAGGAACATGATCAGCTTGTGACGCTCCCTGGTGTTGGGCGGAAAACTGCAAATGTTGTGGTATCCAATGCATTTGGAGTTCCGGCAATTGCGGTGGATACGCATGTTGAACGTGTATCCAAAAGGCTGGCACTGGCAGGTTGGGATGACTCCGTACTTGAAGTCGAGAAAAAACTGATGAAGCGCGTACCCCGGGATGAGTGGACTTTAACTCATCATCGGATCATATTTTTTGGACGCTACCATTGCAAGGCACAAAACCCTCAATGTCATATCTGTCCGTTGCTGGACATATGCAGGGAAGGGAAAAAGCGTATGAAAACGTCCCAAATCAGGAAAGATAAGGAACGTGCCACAACCCCAAAACGAAAAATAAATTAATGAGCAGAAGAGGATGAGTAATCATGAAATGCATTTCCGTGTACACTGACAATTTTGAGGCCTTCTCCGATATTTTCGAACAAATCGTTGAACAGGAAATGGCTGAAAACGAAGAAAAAGAAGTAGAAGGTATCACTGTAAGTCATTCTGGCGATGTGCCTGAACATTATCTGGAGCGTATGTCCACGAAACCAGAAGTAGTTGTCATGAGAGACAAAGGTCGTGACATTACGATTTTGCAGCATGGACAAGTATTTGAAATTTTGCTGCCTTCGATGGAGAACGCTGTTTCTTAAGAGATTTGAAATAAGGAGCTGTGCTGCTTCGATGTCCATAGGTGATCCTATTGAATGTGATCCCCATGGGCATGGACGCAGCAGGCTTATGGAATACAATCGTTTTGCAGATAAAACCGACAGGATCGGTTTTATTTTTTTATGTGGAGAATGGCCGAGAAACTATTCTTTTGTCAGCGATCTTGCGATTGACACCGTTCAATTTCAAACTTGATAATGGTAAAATAAATGGATTATAAGATAAAGACATCGGACCAGATGTCAAATTAGAGGAGCCAGGGGGAAGGCCAGTCATGTCCAGAACAGATTACCCAGTAGAGATGGCCAAACCTCTGCTTCCACTGCGAGAAGCAATGGAGCAGACAGGGGACCATACAGCTGTACAGGCTTTAACGGATTTGATCAGTAAGGCGGAAATGAAACAGTTAACAATTGCGTTTTGTGGACACTTCTCGGCAGGCAAATCGAGTCTAATTAATAGTTTATGTGGCAAGCGGGTTTTGCCTTCGAGTCCTGTACCTACAAGTGCGAATGTTGTATCCATCCGTAACGGTGAGCCGAGAGCACTTATTTATACGTCATCAAACGTAAGCGCTGACAATTCAGGAGGGGTTCTTGAGGTTTCTCCGGAACAATTGGAAGAGTATTGCAAGAATGGCGGGGCATACACCTCCATTGAAGTATGGGATGATATCCCCCTACTGAAAGATGATGTGGTATTACTTGATACACCAGGCGTGGATTCGACCGATCAGGGGCACAGCCTAGCAACACATTCAGCACTACATCTTGCCGATGTGGTGTTCTATGTGATGGATTATAACCATGTACAATCGGAAAGCAACCTTTCTTTTGCTAAAAGTCTATCGGATTGGGGCAAACCGTTGTTTCTTATCGTAAATCAGATTGACAAACATCGGGAACGGGAGCTTTCGTTTGACCAATATGTTGAAGGTGTAGAAGCTATTTTTGCAGCCTGGGAAGTCCGGTATGATGGTCTGTTGTTTACTTCACTTCGGGACAGAGAGCATCGTTACAACCAGTGGGAGCAGCTTCCTCAACTGATTGAACATATGATGAAGGAGAAGGAAGGGTTAATCAGGCATAGCCTTGCAAGCTCGGCGAGTCATGTGACGGAGCAGCATCTGACAAGACAGGCGGAAGAACGCGAAGAGGAAGAGACTGCGCTCCTGGAGGAAGTTGGGGGCAAGGAAGGCATTGAACGCTTAGAACGGGAGCTGGCTCTTCTGGATCAAAAGGAAGCAGAGCTTCGTTCCAAACCATCGCGTGAACGGGAGAAGTTTCGGGCGGAGTTGGAACCTCTTCTGGCGAATGCGAACCTGACCCCGGCCGATATTCGCACCTCTGCCGCGGCTTATTTGGAGAGCCGTAAACCCGGCTTCCGGGTAGGCTTATTGTTCTCTGGTGGCAAGACCGAGCAGGAGAAACAGCGTCGTGCTGCTGAGCTTGTGCGACTTTTGCAGGATCAGGCCTCAGGACAAGTGGAGGTGCATATCCGTACCATGCTCAGACAGCTGGGTGAAGCCCATCAGCTGTGGGGCGCTGAATGGGAGCAGGCGCTGAACGCGGAGCTGCCTGCGGTAGATGAAGCACTTTTGGAGATGAAACGAAGCGCCAGTGCAGAGGTGTCTCCCGAGTATGTGCTTCAATTCAGTAAAGATATACGGGGCGAAATTGAGACCCGTTACCGCAGGGCGGCCATGATGCTGGCCGACCGCTTGCTTGAAGCGCTGGGCGCGCAGGGCGAAGTTGCGCTCCAGGCGCTGGACGCCAGCCGCGCAGCGCTGCTGGCGCAATCCGCGTCGGCGGCGCGCTATACGGCGCTGCAGCGCGCCGCCGACGCCGAGGCAGCAGGGCTGCGCAGCCTGCTGCCTGCTGCGGGCCCCCTCACCTCCGGGCTATTGCCGGAGGTGCAGGGCCCATTCGTGCCCGCGCACGAGCCGGGCGAAGCTCCCGGCCCGCACACGGGCACGGCAGAGTCTGTGGCTGCGCAGCCACAGACTCCAGGGGCACCGCCGCCGCGCAAAGCGGCGGTGCATGGGCAGCCGGCGGCTGGCGCACAGCGCCGCCGGCGCCTGGACGCAGCGGCGGCACGGCTGGAAGCCGCCGCTGCGCTGGTAGAGCCGTACCCCGCCATGGGGTCGGCGGTACGGGATTTGCGTGCACGCGCGGCTTCGCTTGCGGGCGGCACGTTTACGCTGGCGCTGTTCGGAGCGTTCAGCGCCGGGAAGTCCTCCTTCGCCAACGCGCTGCTGGGCGAAGCCGTGTTACCGGTCTCGCCGCATCCAACGACAGCGGCAATTAACCGGATCATGGCTCCGTCCGGTGGTGCGGAGCATGGAACAGCCCGGGTCCGGATGAAGACCCCGGACGCCTTCCAGGAAGATCTCGCGTATTCCTTCCGTTTGCTCGGACTGGGCGAGCCTGGGGCAGACTGGCAAAAACGGGTCAAAGCCCTTTCACCACAGGATGTGCATCCGGCGGGGCGTCCGCATTACAGCTTTTTGCAGGCAGCCGCAGCAGGCTGGGAGGATACTGCAGATCAACTTGGCCAGGATGTGCTGGTAGATCTGAACGGATATCGAAACTTTGTTGCCAATGAGAGGAAGTCTTGCTTTGTAGATAGTATTGACCTGTACTACAGTTGTGATGTGACAGAACAAGGCATTGTACTTGTGGATACGCCGGGGGCTGACTCCGTGAATGCCCGTCATACGGGCGTGACATTCAATTATATGAAGAATGCGGATGCACTCATTTTCGTAACGTACTACAACCATGCCTTCTCTCAGGGAGACCGCCAGTTCCTGAATCAATTGGGACGAGTGAAAGACAGCTCGGCAATGGATCAGATGTTCTTTGTAGTTAATGCTAGTGATTTGTCTTCCTCTGAAGAGGAGTTGGAGCAGGTACTTGACCATGTGAGCACACAACTGCGCAGTAATGGCATTCGGGCACCACGTCTCTTTCCGGTATCCAGCATGCTGGCGATGGAAGGCAAGACGGCCAACGATGCGACGTTACTGGAGCAATCCGGCTTTATTCAGTTCGAGGAAGAATTTAACCGATTCGCAGGAAGAGAACTTGCGGATCTGGCGGTCGGTGGGGCTTCTGAAGAGATCGCACGGGTGATCAAACGACTGAAGACACGTGCTGAGGATGCAACTCAGGGGGAAGAGGTTCTACAGCGACGTCGGGATGAGCTTGGCTCAATCCAGGAACAGTCACTTCAGAGGATACATTTGCTCGCGGAACGGTCCATGAAGGCGGAATTGGCTCAGGAAACGGCTGAACTGCTCTTCCATGTGCGGCAGCGCCTGGGTTACCGTTTTGGTCTGTTCATGGCAGAGGCATTCCACCCATCAGTTCTTCGAGAGGATCGGGGAAATCTGAAAGCAGCCTTCGCTGCCTGCGGTCGCGAACTGCTGCGCATGATTGCCATCGAACTGGAACAGGAACTGCTTGCGACTACACTCAGACTCGAGCAGGCTGGCCAGAATTGGTTGCACAAACAAGTGACCGAATGTGTAGATGAACTCAAACGATTATCCGGAGGGATGGATCTGTCGTTGCCTCTGAACGAACGCTGGAGCACGCCTGTGCTGGAAGAGGTGCGTTTGGAAGAACCTTCGGGTTGGAAAGCGTATCTGAGTTATTTCCGTAATCCGAAACAGTTCTTCGAAGGGGAGGGACGCCAGCGGCTGCAAGAGGCACTTGATCCTGTTATTAAACAGATGGTGATTGATGTTCTGCCTGCTGCAGAGAATAAGCTGGTTCAATTCTATGACACCCAGCTTGAGCAGTCTTTGCAGCATCAATCCCGTCAATTGGAAGAGAGACTTGAGGAAGCCGTAGGTGCCCTTCATGAGACACTGACCAGTGGAATTCCTGCCGGAGAATGGGAGAGCCTGTCTATACAACTGGGGCAGATCGAACGTGAATAAAAGGGAGTCAGATCCATGTCTGTATGGAAACGGTTGTAAAACAAAATGAGTTATACAGCGATATTTTGAAATGTTGTCGCCGTACCAAAAAAGGCCCCTGCCTCTAAAGGCATACAGGGAGCCTTTTTTGGTACGAACAACCTGAAAGGAAGAGAATATTCAAACATTTGATTGATAGGAGGGTATCTACCTCCCTTAATGACGCATTAAGGTGAAAGTAGCCTGAATATGGTCGCTTATTCGCTTTGCCGCGAATGGGGGACGGTGATAAACTTCATAAATGTTCATACTGTTTTTGAACGACATAAGAGGAGGAGAGACATGGATGTTCTCAGGCAATTGCAGATCTTTTTCTGGGAGAAGCGCACGTATTTATTTTTATCGATCTTATGCCTCACCATAGCGACCGCGCTTGGTCTGGTGTATCCGAACCTGCTAAGGATACTGATTGATGACGTCATCACTCCGCGTAATTTTGAAGACGTTCCCAAACTTGCTTTAACGGTATTAGGTGTCGTTATTTTGAAAGCGGGAATGCAATTTTTACACGGTCTTTTTGGAGGTCGTCTCGGGAATTTCCTGGCGTACCGACTTCGTAACGCGTGTTACGAAAAGCTTCAATTTTTATCCTTCCGGTATTATGATACGGCCAAAACGGGAGACTTGATGTCCCGCCTCACGGGAGATCTCGAAGCGATCCGGAACTTTATCGGATTTGGCTTCGCTCAAATTCTCAACATGGTTCTGATGGTCGTATTCGGCGCAATCATGATGATGACCATGAGTTGGAAGCTTACCTTGCTAACGCTCATATGTATTCCTCTGCTTGCCTTCGTTGCGCTGAGATTCGAATCCCGAATTCACCCTGCATTCCAAGAAATGCGGCTGGCACTCAGTTCACTGACGACAGCGGTACAGGAGAATATTACAGGTGTGCGTACTGTAAAGTCATTTGCACGTGAGCCTCACGAAGTGGAGAAGTTTTCCGTCCGCAACGAGCGTTACAAAACGAACCAGATTCATGCAGCAACATTATGGAGTCAATATTTTCCGATCATGGAGATTCTCGCTTCTGTCAGCGTAGTTCTTCTGCTCCTCATTGGTGGGAACATGGTTATTCAGAAAACGTTAACACTCGGTGAACTCGTTGCCTTTTTCAGTTTGATCTGGTACATAATCGGTCCAATGTGGAACCTTGGTTTCCACATCAACAACTATACGCAATCCAAAGCATCGGGTGAACGGGTGTTGGAACTGTTGAATACGCCGGTAGATGTACAAGAGACAGAAGATCCAGTCATTGTGGAGGCTGATCAAGTCAATGGGCATGTAACCTTTGAATCCGTTACCTTTGCTTACGGCAATAAAATGCCGGCAGTAACCGATATTAACTTTGATGCGCCACCAGGCTCGGTCATCGGCTTCCTCGGAGGAACAGGCTCGGGTAAATCAACTATTATTCAACTCCTGATGCGTGCATACAACGTGAACTCGGGCACCATCAAGCTGGACGGCAAAAATATTAAGGACATTGGAATTCGAAGCCTGCGGAGTCAGATTGCTTCTGTGTTCCAGGAAACGTTCCTGTTCTCTTCCAGCATTCGCAACAACATTTCATACGGCCTCAAAAATGTATCCATGGACGAAATTATCCGTGCTGCTAAACTGGCTAAAGCCCATGAGTTTATCATGGAATTCCCTGAAGGATACGATACGGTTGTAGGGGAGCGTGGAATGGGCTTGTCGGGAGGACAGAAACAGCGGATTGCTATTGCAAGGGCATTGCTCAAGAATCCGAAAATCCTCGTTCTGGACGATGCAACTAGTGCAGTCGACATGGAGACCGAGCATGAGATTCAATCCGGATTCCAGGAAGTCATGCGTGGAAGAACGACGTTTATTATTGCGCATCGGATCTCTTCCCTGCGTCACGCAGATGAGATTCTGGTACTGGATGAAGGACGGGTCGTTCAACGTGGCACACACAAACGTCTCATTGAAGAGCCGGGACCTTACCGGGACGTCTATGAGATTCAATACGCAGATTATATTGCCCGCGGTAAGCGGGAGGCTGGGGAGCAGGTGAATTCATGAGTGCCGAAACGGTAGCCGATAGGCGTGAGGTCCAAGAGACCTCTGACAAGAAAATGAATGAACGTTTTGTATATCAGGACGACGAAATAATTGAAAAACCGTTTAACTGGCGTGAGTTCGGACGTTTGTTCTCGTACATGAAACCTTATGCAAGACAACTCTTGCCACTTATTATTCTAATGATGATATTGGGTACCCTCACGAAATTATCCGTTCCATTTTTGATCAGTTTGGCGATAGACAGAGCAATTGCACCTGCAACGGGGCTGCCAAGCTTGACGATGCTCTATATTATTGCTGGTTCAGTGCTTGTGTTATACCTGATCCAGTGGGCAGCCAATACGTACCGAATCAAATTTACGAACATTATCGGGCAACGGGTCATTTATGATCTTCGTTCAGATTTGTTCAAACATATCCAGAAGCTGTCCTTTAACTTCTTTGACAAAAGACCTGCGGGTTCAGTGCTGGTGCGTGTCACTAATGATATCAACTCCCTGCAGGATCTGTTCACCAACGGTGCGGTCAACGTCATGATTGACTGTGTGCAGCTGTTGGGGATTATCGTCATTTTGCTGCTGATCAACTGGAAACTGGGTCTGGCGGTCATCATTACCGTTCCGCTCATGTTTATCATTTCGACCAAACTGCGTGTGCTGATCCGCCGTGCCTGGCAGGATGTACGTATGAAGAACTCACGCATTAATTCCCATTTGAATGAATCCATTCAGGGGATTCGCGTGACTCAGGCTTATACGCAGGAAAAAGAAAACATGAAGTATTTTGACAACATGAATCTGTCGAGCAAAAAATCATGGGATAGAGCATCGGCCATGAACCAAGGCTTCGGCCCTCTGATTGAAATTACGGGCGGCTTCGGAACGTTAATCCTGTTCTGGTTCGGTGCTTACCTGATTCAAGAAGGGCAGCTGACGATCGGTTTGCTCGTAGCTTTTGCCAACTATGTCGGCAACTTCTGGGACCCGATTAACCGTCTGGGACAGATGTACAATCAGTTGCTCGTTGCCATGGCTTCCTCTGAACGGATTTTCGAATTTATGGATGAGGAGCCGAGTATTGCAGATAAACCTGGAGCCAAACCGCTTGCTTCTATTAAAGGGGATATTGTATTCGACAATGTCGTGTTTGAATATGAGAAGGGCAGACAGGCGCTGAAGGGAATCAGTTTCGCTGCAGGTGCCGGACAATCGATTGCACTTGTAGGTCATACGGGTTCCGGTAAAAGTACCATTATCAATCTCATCAGCCGATTCTATGACATCTCTGGCGGACGTCTTACCATTGATGGTCAGGATGTAAGGGATGTAACGGTTGAAAGTCTGCGCAGTCAGATCAGTATTGTGTTGCAGGATACGTTTATCTTCTCTGGCACAATTCGCGATAATATTCGTTTTGGACGTCTGGATGCAACCAATGAAGAAGTGGAAGAAGCTGCGAAGGCTGTTAATGCCCATGAATTTATTATGAAGCTGCCGGCTGGATACGATACGGAAGTCGAAGAGCGGGGGAATGTATTATCCATGGGACAACGGCAGTTGTTATCCTTTGCCCGTGCTTTGCTGGCTGACCCTCGAATCTTGATTTTGGATGAAGCGACTGCCAGTATCGATACCGAGACGGAGCTCAAAATTCAGGAGGCTTTGAAGGTGCTGCTGAAAGGAAGAACTTCCTTTATGGTAGCCCACCGTCTGTCCACGATTCGAAATGCGGATAACATTATCGTGCTGGATCATGGTGAAATCAAGGAAGAAGGAAACCATGAGCAACTTATCCAGAAACAAGGAGTTTATAATGGATTAATAGAAGCTCAATACAGATTTTTGTAAAAATTGATCGAAAAAACACAAAAAATCTTGTAAAATTCACAAGAAAAATAGGGAGCACTCTTGCATTCTTTAACCAAAACCCCGAAAATAGAGAGATAGATATAGAAGATTTCTCTTTGGGAGGATTGGAAAGAACATGTGGGGTGCTCCATTTTCGGCTCAAGCCAAAAAAATGCTGCTACTGGGCAGCGGAGAATTGGGAAAAGAGGTCGTTATTGAGGCCCAACGACTGGGAGTAGAGACGATCGCTGTTGATCGTTACGAAAACGCACCTGCCATGCAGGTTGCGCATCGGTCTTACTGCATCGACATGTTAAATGCCGAAGCTCTGAAACAATTGATCCGAAAGGAACAACCTCATTACATCGTACCTGAGATTGAAGCAATCGCAACAGAAGCTTTACTCGAGCTTGAGGAAGAAGGATTTTGTGTCGTTCCTACGGCCCGTGCTGCCCGTTTAACGATGGATCGCGAAGGCATCCGCCGTCTGGCAGCCGAACAATTGAACCTTCCGACAGCGGCCTATCTTTTTGCAGACAACCTGGAACAACTTCAGGAAGCTGTTCGTGAATTGGGTACACCATGCGTCATCAAACCGCTAATGAGTTCTTCCGGTAAAGGGCAGAGTGTATGCCGCACATCGGATGACGTAGAGGAATGCTGGAACATTGCTCTTTCGGGAGCACGCGGCAAATCCGTACGTGTCATTGTGGAAAGCTTTGTGAAGTTTGACAGCGAAATTACGCTGCTCACTGTTAGATCTGTCTCAGGGACTGTATTTTGTCCTCCGATCGGTCACATTCAGAAAGATGGGGATTATGTCGAATCGTGGCAGCCTCATGCGATGACACCGGAGCAATGGGAGCAAGCTTGTCATATTGCCAAGTCTGTTACGGATGAACTCGGTGGTTATGGACTGTTTGGGGTTGAATTATTCCTGACATCAGATGGGGTCGTGTTCAGCGAGGTATCGCCTCGTCCGCATGATACAGGCATGGTTACTATGGTAACGCAAGATAGTTCCGAGTTTGCGCTGCATGTGCGTGCAATTCTTGGTTTTCCGGTTACAGGTGTACATTTACTGACACCGGGAGCTTCAGCAACGCTGAAGGCTAATGATGAAATATCTGACTTTACTGTAGGCGGGATTGAAGAAGCACTGGCGCTTCCTCGTACTCAGGTTCGTGTATTTGGCAAACCTGAGACCAAAGTGGGACGCCGAATGGCCGTAGCATTAAGTGCCGGCCAAGATGTGGAAGAAGCTCGTAAAACAGCGGTACAAGCCGCTAATATGCTGAAAGTGGAGGTAAATCATGTCCAATAATGTTGAGGCCCCTGTACTGATGATCCGAGAGTGTGAGCTGCGAGATGCTGAAGCGGTAACGGGACTGATGCGAGAGGTCAGCTATCCCACAACAGCCAATGTCATGAAAGAGCGCATTGAATGTTTGGAAAGCAATCCAAACGCGTGCATGCTTGTTGCCGAAGTGGATGAACAAATTATTGGTGTGATTGGCTTGCAATGTGTGCAAAGTCATGCCTATCCGGAACCTGCCGCCCAAATTACGTCCTTGATTGTAGGGCAGGAATATCGTGGGGGCGGAATTGGCCGTCGTCTGATGGCTCGTGCCGAGGATTGGGGCAGACAGCAAGGTGGGAAACAATTGTTTGTCACCGGAGCGAACCGTGAAGTGACTTCAACAACCTATTCTTTCTACGAGCATATTGGTTTCCAGAAGAGAGGCTATCGTTTCAGTAAAGTCCTTCTATAGAAAAAGAGTTTTATTATATCCCGATCTTCACGTTTTTGGTGTGGTGAATGATAAATTGTGGTGAATGATAAATAGAAGATAAGTGGCATTCGGCGAGCTTTTTTTGTCCGGATGCCATTTTTTTATGCCGCATTTTAAGACTTAGGGTTGGAATTTTTGCTGATGTGCCAGCGTTTTAAGAGCAGATTGCAGAATATGGCGCAATGAACTTTAAACCGTCCACCCTCACTTGAAACAGATTGCAAAAATGACAAAAAAGTTACTTTTCCATAATTTATGGGTTCCCAATCTACTTGTGAATTGATATACTCCAAGAGTATTAATTACAAAGTTGTCATAACTAATTCCTAAGGAGATGAATGAATTTGAAGAAGAAATGGATGAAAACCGTCGTAACTAGCAGTCTGACAGCCGTACTTGCCGTAGGGGTTATGCTCCCTGCTTCCGCTTCTGCTGCAGATGCATCATATAAAACTACTACTAAAACGACAACGTATAAAATTACGAGTGCGGAAAGCTTAAAAGCGTACATTGAACAATGGCTCAAAGATAATGGTTACACTGTATCCAATGGCGAAGGGCAAACAACAGTAGAGAAGCCTGCAACACAGCCTGATCAAACAACTAAACCTGCTCAACCGACAACACCTGCAAAACCGGTAACGCCAGCAAAACCAACGCAAGAAGAGAAACCGGCAACTACACCAGCCAAAGATCCTTCGAATACTGGCACTGGGACAACTACAGGTAATACAGGCAACAGTGGCAGTGAGAGCACAAAATCGGATTTTGCAGCTCAGGTCGTAAAACTAGTGAACGCTGAACGTTCCAAAGCAGGCTTAAGCGCATTGGCTTCCGATGCTCTTTTGGACAAAGTGGCTTTAGCCAAAGCTAAAGATATGAGTAACAACAATTATTTTGATCACCAATCACCGACCTATGGTTCTCCGTTTGACATGATGAAACAATTCGGAGTAACTTACAGCTATGCTGGTGAGAATATTGCAAAAGGGCAAAAAACACCTCAAGAGGTTGTAACAGCCTGGATGAATAGTGAAGGTCACCGTGCGAATATCCTGAGCAAAAACTTTACGAAAATCGGTGTTGGATACTATAACGGATATTGGGCTCAAGAATTTACCGGCAACTAATGAATTATATTGAAGATTAATCTGCTTTAATTCTAAAAGGTTATGTCACCGCAGCTTGAAGCTGTGCGTGACATAGCTTTTTTTTTGTAAAAGCTTATTTGATAACGAAATCTGCTTATATATCGGCAAAATTTGCAAATTAGCGACAGAACATTTATGTTATTTAGAAAACGCGTCATCTTAATGTGAAATCATAATCAATTTTAAGTACCCGGCCAGGTGTACATGAGCGGAGATGTGATGAATGAAAAAAAGAAATCTTGATTCGGCGCCATGGATCTGGAGAACAATCAGTACAGTGTCCATACTGACTACATTGCTTCTGTTATTCGGATTTGGCTACGCCATAAAAGATGTCATTTTCCCTAAGGGAGATGCGCAGTTAGGTACAGGACAGCAGACGACAACTCCTGCCAAGGAAAGCGGGGAATCAACGCCTGCGGTGAATGACGGTAAAATTCGAATGGCTGTGATCGGCGATTCCCTGGCACGAGGTACGGGGGATGATGAGGGGCTTGGTTTTGTAAGAAGGGCAGGAAATTTGCTCAAGGATCAGGGATACGATGTACAGGTGTTGAACAATTTGGGTGTGAACGGTTTGAGAACAGACGCATTGTTGAACAAGCTGGATGAACAGGGCGTACGTTATGTCTTACAACAATCCAACTTTATTCTGTTGTCGATTGGAGCCAATGATCTATTCCAGGGAGGACAAGTTCTACAGGGAGAAGACGTGCCAACGGCAGAAACACTTGTAGCGGCATTACCCGAGACGTCAAAGCGTTTGCAGGAGATTCTGAAGAAAGTAAAAGAAATTAATCCTGATGCACAGATTGCCTACATAGGGCTATACAATCCGTTTAGTGATGTGAAAGAACTCAAAGAGCCGGGAAATGCAGTTGTAGCTGCATGGAACGATGCTGCAATGCAGGTTCTGAACAACGAGGACAAGATGACACTCGTACCTACATTTGATCTGTTTGAAAATCATCTGGGACAGTATCTGTCATCAGATCATTTTCATCCCAATGGAGAAGGCTACGAGCAAATTGCGGTTCGGATTGCACAGGAATATCAGGCAGAGACTCCAGCAGAAGGGAGCGGAAAATAAATGGCACAAGAACAGGCTGATCCCGTATTGTCCGTGCAGCATCTGAAGAAAAAAATTGGACGCAAGTGGATCATTAAGGATGTTACGTTTGACGTTAAACCAGGCGAAATTTTCGGTTTTCTGGGTCCCAATGGGGCCGGGAAAACAACAACCATTCGAATGTTAGTCGATCTGATTAAACCAACGGAAGGCAAAATTCAAGTCTGTGGTTATGATGTCAATCGTGATCCTGAACGAGCCTTGAAATACGTCGGTTCCATTGTTGAAAACCCGGAAGTGTACACCTATTTGACTGGATGGGAGAATCTTGAGCATTTTGCCCGTATGCAGCCCGGGGTGGATAATGACCGTATTCAGGAAGTAGTGGATATTGTACGCCTCGATCAGCGGATTCATGATAAAGTAAGGACCTACTCTCTGGGGATGCGTCAACGGCTTGGCATTGCACAGGCATTGCTTGGGCGCCCGCGGCTGCTGATTCTGGATGAACCGACGAACGGACTTGATCCGAAAGGAATTAAGGAACTTCGTATCTTTATCAAACAGCTTGCAAGTGAAGGCATGGCTGTATTCGTCAGCAGTCATTTGCTCAGCGAAATTCAGCTTCTCTGTGACAGAGTGGCGATTATTAGTGCAGGGCGGGTACTCACTGTTGGTGGCGTTAATGAACTGATTGAAGATCACTCCAAATTGGCAATATGGCATATTACTCCGTTGGAGGCAGGCAAAAAAATGCTGCTGGAGGCAGGCATTTCGCTGGTGGATCGTCCTGCAGACGTCATGGATGATACCATTGTTGCAGGACTTGGTTCGAACGCTGTCGTTGCGGAAATGCATGAGGATCGAATTCCGGCCTTGGTACAGCAGATGGTACAAGCCGGAATTCAGGTTGAAGGCGTACAGCGGATTCAGCCAACACTGGAACAGCTATTCTTAAAAATGACAGAAGGTGAATCCATTGAGTAATATCATGCCGCTGATCCGAAACGAAACGATCAAGATGGTGAAGAAAAAACGTCTTTATATTATTTTTATCGTTCTCGCGGTGTTGGTCCCGATGTTTACGTATGCCCAGATGAAATCTGCGGAAAATAATCGTGACAAGTTTGGCGGCGACTGGCGGCTTGAGCTGCAGCAGGCCATTACAGATAATCAGAACTCGCTTGGCAGTGACCGGGTACCTGAAGAATACAAAAAGTACAGGACGGTGTACATCCAGCAAATGCAATACTATCTGGAGAATGACATCAATCCGAAGGAGCCTGGTGGTGTAACGTTTACACGGGAATTCATGAATAACGCTGTCGGACTGTTTATCCCGCTGCTCATAATGGCAATTGCTTCGGATCTGGTATCCGGTGAGCGAACCACAGGTACAATCAAAATGCTTCTGACCCGTCCGGTCAAACGTTGGAAAGTGTTACTGAGCAAACTCATAACGCTGATCATGTTCGTGTCGATTATTGTGGTGTCGGCGTATATTATCTGTTATGTCATCTCGGGAGCAGTGTTCGGATACAAAGGCTTCGGCATGCCGATCTTTACCGGATTCAAGGTTGTGGGTACAGATGTCGATATGTCAGCAGTCCATGCTGTGGACCAGTGGCTATATATGCTGATGCAGGCCGGATTGATCTGGTTCGTCAGTATAATTGTGGCGATGCTTGCATTCATGGTCTCTGTATTAGTGCGAAGTACAGCTGCAAGTATTGTCATTATGATGGCAGCACTCATCGCAGGAACGATTCTCACCAGTATGGCCGCTTCCTGGCAGTCAGCCAAATATTTGTTCATGGTTAACCTCGAACTTCCGAATTATTTGTCGGGCGGTTTGCCACCAATTGAAGGGATGAATTTGGGTTTTTCCCTTATTGTGCTTAGTGTTTGGGGCATTGCTTCACTCTTTGTGTCATTCATTGTCTTTACGAAACGGGATATCTTGAATTAAAATGGACAAGGATAAGAAAACATCTGTTTGCATTTTAGGCATTTTTTTAGTTGCAAGTTAAGAAGGGGGAGCATGAATGGTCGAGCAAATCGATATGTCGGCAGGTTCGACAGGCGGAGGACAAGGGTCTTCAGGCTACGACGCGGACGACATTCAAGTACTTGAAGGACTGGTAGCGGTACGGAAACGGCCGGGAATGTACATCGGCAGCACCAGTGCTTCGGGTCTACATCATTTGGTATGGGAAATCGTGGACAACGCTGTCGACGAACATCTCGCCAAATTCTGCTCCAAAATCGATATCACGCTGCATAAGGACGGTTCTATTACGGTTCAGGATAACGGAAGGGGAATTCCGACAGGTATACATAAAACAGGGATTCCTACTCCCCAGGTCGTGTTTACGATTTTGCACGCAGGCGGAAAGTTCGGTGGATCAGGATACAAAAAATCAGGCGGTTTGCACGGTGTAGGTGCGTCAGTTACGAACGCATTGTCCGAATGGCTTGAAGTCGAGATTTTCCGTGATGGCAAGATTCATCGTCAACGATTCGAGTATTGGCAGGACAAAAAAGGCGTTGAGCATGTCGGAGAACCGGTGTCTGGTCTCGAAGTATTGGGCAATACCAATCGGACGGGAACTAAAGTTACGTTTAAACCGGATATTCGGGTGTTTCAGAACGGCATTCAATTGAATTATGATACACTGGCAGAACGTCTTCAGGAGATTGCTTTTCTGAATTCAGGTCTGAGAATTGTGCTCAAGGACGAACGTTCAGGCAATCAGGATGAGTACATGTACGAAGGCGGAGCAAGCCAGTTTGTTGCTTTTCTTAACGAAAATAAAGATGTGCTGCATGATGTCATTCACTTCTATGCGGAGAAGGATGACATTGAGGTCGAAGTGGCGATCCAGTATAACGCGGGTTATACGGAAACGCTGGCGTCATTCGTGAACTCGATTCCCACCAGGGGCGGCGGTACACATGAGACCGGATTCAGAGCAGCTTATACACGTGTGATGAATGACTACGCACGGCGTACCAGCATGATTAAGGAAAAAGATAAAAACCTCGAAGGTAATGATCTGCGTGAAGGTATGATGGCGGTCATTAGTGTCAAAATGTCCGAGGTTGAATTCGTAGGACAAACGAAGGATCAACTCGGTAGCGCTTCCGCGCGAAGTGCAGTGGATTCTGTCGTGTCTGAAAATATCCAGCGGTTTTTGGAAGAAAATCCGCAGGTTGCGCAAACGTTGATTCGCAAAGCAGTTCAGGCCTCCAGAGCCAGAGAAGCTGCACGAAAAGCCCGGGATGAGATGCGAACCGGCAAAAAACGCAGCGAAAGCTCCAACCTGAACGGTAAACTGACTCCTGCACAATCCAAGGATTTTACCCGGAATGAACTGTTTATCGTCGAAGGGGATTCCGCAGGTGGTTCAGCGAAACAAGGACGTGACTCCAAGATTCAGGCGATACTCCCGCTTAAGGGTAAACCGCTCAATCCGGAAAAAGCGAAATTGGCCGATATCCTTAAAAATGAAGAATACCGTGCTATTACATCAGCGATCGGTGCCGGTATTGGAACGGAATTCGCAGTTGAAGACAGCAATTATTCCAAAATCATAATTATGACGGATGCCGACACGGATGGCGCACATATTCAGGTACTGTTGCTGACTTTCTTCTATCGTTATATGAAACCGCTAATTGATGCAGGGAAAATATATATCGCTCAGCCGCCACTGTACAAGCTGACGCGCAAATCCGGCAAAATGGCCAGTGTGCGTTACGCCTGGACCGATGAAGAGCTGGCAAATTACATGAAAGAATTCGGAAACAATGTGGAGCTTCAACGTTATAAAGGACTTGGTGAGATGAACCCGGATCAACTGTGGGAGACAACGATGAACCCGGAAACGCGTGCATTGCTCAAGGTAGAAATTGTCGATGCAGCCAAAGCAGAACGTCGTGTATCTACACTCATGGGTGATAAGGTTGATCCGCGCAAACGCTGGATTGTAGAGAACGTCGACTTTACAGAGTACGAAGAATAGAAGGTGCTTGGAATGAGTCTATCAGAACAATTTATGCCGGCCTTTCTCGAAGAGGTCGTAGGTGACCGTTTCGGTCGCTACTCCAAATACATTATTCAGGACCGGGCTATTCCCGATGTTCGGGATGGATTGAAGCCGGTGCAGCGGCGTATTCTTTACGCTATGTACGATTCAGGTAATACACCGGAGAAACCATATCGGAAATCCGCAAAAACGGTTGGGGATGTTATGGGTAACTACCATCCTCACGGGGATTCCTCCATCTATGATGGTATGGTGCGGATGGCACAGCCGTGGAAAATGGGGCATATGCTCGTAGACGGTCATGGAAACTGGGGGTCCCAGGATGATGACCCGGCAGCGGCCATGCGATATACGGAGGCCCGTTTGTCGCCCATTGCGATGGAAATGCTTCGCGATATCGAGAAACGGACTGTTCTGTTTAAGGATAATTTTGATAATACGGCCAAAGAACCGGTTGTATTACCGTCCCGTTATCCGAACCTGCTGGTCAATGGTGTAAGTGGGATATCGTCTGGTTTTGCAACGGAGATCCCTCCACATAATTTACGTGAAACTATTGATGCTTGTATTGCCGTGATGGAGAAGCCATCGATTGAACTGGATGAGATCATGATGTTCATGAAAGGTCCGGATTTTCCGACTGGTGGATTAATCATGGGCGGCGATGGAATTCTGGATGCTTATCGCACAGGTAAAGGACGGATCTATCTCCGGTCCAAAACCGATATCGAGAATATGCGTGGCGGCAAACAGCAAATCGTGATTACCGAGATTCCTTATCAGGTCGTAAAATCCCGTCTGGTTACAGCGATGGAAAACATCCGACTGGAGAAAAAGGTTGAAGGGATTGCCGAAGTGCGGGATGAGAGTGGGCGTGAAGGCCTGCGAATCGTAGTTGAGCTGAAAAAAGAAGCAGATGCACAAGGTATTTTGGCTTATTTGCTGAAGAAAACCGATCTTCAAGTCACTTACAACTTCAACATGGTTGCGATTGTGAATAAAGCGCCTCAGCAATTGGGGCTGAAATCCATTCTCGAGGCTTATATTGCTCACCAGCGTGAAGTAGTGACGTTCCGTACCCGCTTTGAGCTGGAGAAGGCGGAAGACCGTGCACATGTGCTGGAAGGTCTGGTAAAAGCTCTTAACATCCTCGACGAGGTCATTGCGGCTATCAAAGCGTCAAAGAACCGTCAGGATGCTCAAAATAACCTGATGTGGATGTTTGGTTTCTCGGAACGTCAGGCGGATTCCATTCTGACTTTGCAATTATACCGATTGACCAATCTCGAGATAACTTCTCTGGAAAAGGAACTCGGCGAACTGATGAAAAAGATCGCGCAGTTACGCTCCATTCTGGATAGTGACCGCAAACTGATCGGAGTCATCCGCAAAGAGCTGATGGAGATTCGTGAGAAGTACGGAATTGACCGTCGCTCAGCCATTCAGGGCGAAGTGGAAGAACTCAAGGTTAATCTGGAAGTGCTGGTGAACGCGGAAGATGTATTTGTCACATTGTCCAAAGAAGGATACATCAAGCGTACAGGCATGCAGTCATTCACACGATCCGGTGGGGAGCGTAACGCAAGTGGTGTGAAAGAAGGCGATTATATCGCCCAGGTCCTTGAAGTCAACACCCTTGAGAATCTGCTGGTATTTACGAAGAAAGGCCAGTATTTCCTGTTACCTGTGCATCAGGTGCCGGAATTCAAATGGAAAGATCCGGGGACGGCGATCGTCAACGTCATTCCTCTGGCGAAGGATGATCGGATCTCAAGTGTGCTTGCTGTTAAATCCTTCGAAGAACCGGATCACAGTCTGGTCTTTGTCACTCGCAAAGGACAGGTGAAGCGTACCGAGCTGAAGGATTACGTCACCAAGCGTTCCGGCGCTGTAGCCGCATGCAAAGTCGGCAAGGATGATGAGGTACTATCCGTTCATCTAAGCACAGGTGGCAAGGACATCATGCTGATCACCAAAGAAGCCATGGCCATCCGTTTCCGTGAGGATGAAGTGAATCCGATGGGGCGTGTGTCTGGGGGCGTACGTGGTATTCAGTTAAAAGAAACGGATGAAATCGTATCTGTTCTGTGGGTGGAAGGTGATGAAGGCGAAGTTGCTATATTGTCTGACTTGGGTTACGGCAAACGCTCATTGCTGCTGGATTATGCTCTGCAAAGCCGTGGCGGCAAGGGACTGGCAACCTTTGAGTTCAAGGAAGGCAAACGGGTGAAACCGAACGGTAGCCGAATTGCCGGAGCGTTCTATTGCAGGGAACAACGGAATGTAACGGTGATGACCAAGGAAGGTCAATCTCATCACATTTCTTCGGAATCTGTACCTATTACTGAACGGAAGCATATCGGTAAATTGCTTGTACATGTGGACAAACAGGATGAAATTGTGGAGCTTATCCTGGATCTCGCAGAGAATCAGGCAGCTTCTTCCTCCTAATAAGGATTCAAATAAGACTCTTTGCAGAGCAGGGAAACCTGTCATGCGAAGAGTCTTATTTTGTTGTTCGGACGCGGATTAAAAGAGAACCTCCATGCGAAGTTTAACAACCTTCGTCGATTACGGTCGATCGCTGGGAAATTGAAAAAAGGCAGCAGGAATGCGGCTTTGAAGGGCGAAAACTTAAGCAGGTGAAGTGATAACCGGTTGCAGAGAGGAGCGATGCAAGATGTATAATTCCGATTTTGCCAAGTGCTGGTCGAGGCTGACCAAGGACTACAAGCTGCATATGGATCATGAGCTGGCACCGTCTTTAACAGAGGCGCAGCTGGCCGTACTGGAGGTTCTTGAGGATCACGAGAAGATGAAACCATCCGATCTCATTCCTTTTCTGGCTACAACACCCGCAGCAGTAACAATGTTGTTGGATCGTATGGAGAAAAACGGTCTGATTCGCAGGGAACGCGATAATCAGGATCGAAGAATCGTATGGGTATCCCTGTCCGATAAGGGACGCATGGAGACCGAACGGGGGATCACGATCCGTAATGAATTTATGAATTCGGTTCTCAGCAATATTTCAATGCATAACCAGCAGTTGCTGGTTTATCTATTAGGCAAAATGACAACACCAAAAACAAAAGAGCATGCCTTGTCCACATCATAATGACGATGGACCAATAATAGTAACCATGGAACTCTTGCTGAAAATGCAGGAGCGCTATGGTTATTTTTTATTGATGTGTATATTAAGAGTTTTGCCTACTTTGAATGACTAAGAATAATTTATAGAATTTTATATGTAAAGAGTTGACTATGTAATTTTTTTTGTTATAATAAGTAATTGTTCCCCTGATATTTCGTGTACGAAATATTATATTCCATAAGTAAAAAGGGTGAATTAATGTCTGACACATACGAAGTATTCTACATTATTAATTCGTTTCGGCAGGTCAATCAAATGCTCTTCCGGGCATTCTGGAATGAAAACAAGGAAATCGAGCTCACTTCGATTCAATTTATGGTGTTATCCATATTGAAGGAGCGTCCTTCAATCGGTATCAATGAAGTGGCTGATCTCTGTCATATGGGCAGCAGCTCCATGAGCGCTGTGGTGGAACGTCTGGTTAAGGGTGAGTACATAGTTCGAACACGTTCGGACTCGGACCGCCGATCCGTAAAGCTACAGATTACGGATAAAGGGGAGCAGGCCCAGCAGGAAACACACCGTTTGTGGATGGAGCGAGTGTCACCCATTCTGGATATCCCGAAGGAAGACCTTGAGCACCTGCTAAGAATTCATAATCAAATGATTGAAAAGTTAGAAGGAAGAGAGATGAACAACCAATGAGTACTACTGCAGCAGCAGCGCCATCCTCCGCGATGGACAACATTAAGAAAGGCCCGATTGTGGCCGCATTGTTAATCGGTGCATTCGTCGCCTTCCTGAATCAAACGTTGATGAACGTAGCTCTTCCTAAGATCATGGAAGACCTCGGCATCGGAGCGAACAAAGCCCAATGGCTGACAACAGGCTATATGCTCGTCAATGGTGTGTTGATTCCGGTTACGGCGTATCTGATCGCCAAATTCTCGACACGTCAAATTTTTATTACAGCCATGACGCTATTTACATTAGGAACCTTGGTCTGTGGTTTAAGTCCGACCTTTGGTATCCTGATGGTAGGTCGTGTTATTCAAGCGGCGGGTGCAGGTATCCTGATGCCTCTGATGACCGTTGTATTCTTGACGATTTTCCCAATTGAGAAGCGTGGTCAGGCCATGGGTACGATGGGGATCGCGATGATTCTGGCCCCAGCCATTGGACCGACACTGTCGGGTTATGTGGTTGAGCATTATTCTTGGAGACTGTTGTTCTATATCATTTTGCCATTCTCTATCATTGCGACGGGAATCGGTATTGCTTTTGTCAAAAACGTAACACGTCAATCCAAACCTAAACTGGATTATCCAGGCGTTATCCTTTCTACACTCGGTTTTGGTAGCTTATTGTACGGCTTCAGTGATGCAGGTACAGACGGATGGGGCAGTGCCATCGTTATTGCTTGTCTGATTGTCGGGGCTGTATCTCTGATCCTGTTCGTTATTAGACAGATGACGACCGATCATCCGCTTTTGGAGTTCCGCATTTTCAAATACAACATGTACACATTAACAACGATCATTAATATGCTCGTAACGATGGCGATGTTTGCAGGTATGATTCTGCTTCCGATTTTCCTGCAAAATATTCGTGGATTCTCACCGATTGAATCTGGTTTGCTGATGATGCCGGGCGCGATCCTGATGGGGATTATGTCTCCAATCACAGGCCGCATCTTCGATAAAGTCGGAGCACGGTGGTTGTCCGTTGCCGGTCTTGCGATTACGGCCATCACCACTTGGGGACTTAGCCGTTTGTCGATCGATACAACGTATGGTTATATGATGTTTATCTACACAGCTCGTATGTTCGGTATGTCGATGTTGATGATGCCAATTCAAACGGCGGGCCTGAATCAGCTGCCACAGCGACTGAACGCGCATGGTACAGCGATGTCCAACACACTGCGTACAGTTGCGGGTGCCATTGGTACAGCGATTCTCGTTACAATTATGAGCAGCAAGCTGAAATCTCATCTGGCAGATACTCTGGCTACGGGCCAAATTGCTGCAGATGATAAGGCTGCAATGATGCGTGCTACCGCAGATGCAACAATCTACGGTGTAAACTATGCGTTTGTCGTAGCGACTGCGATGACTGTCGTAGCTCTGCTGCTGGCGTTCTTTATCCGTAAAACCAAACCGGCTACTGAACCAGTCACAACGGAGCAGCAAAAAGTGAATGCTACAGCTTAAATCTACGTAGATGACTGTTATTATTCATTCCATAAAGACTTTAAATATACCAAAAGAGAGTTCAGGCAGATCATACTGCTTGAACTCTCTTTTTTGTTATGCCTTGTTTTGACTTTATTTTTCATCAGTCGATGGATCAAGCAGGAAGGCAGGACCAGGATCATGCCCGAAGAGTCTGAGATCGATGCTCCCATCCATCTGAAATTCAACGCCCTCACTAACGAGCTCCGTCTCCTGCATCAGCCTCGAATGCTCGTCTGGAATGGAGATTAGACCTTTGGCGTTGACGACGCGGTGCCAGGGAAGACGCTCTTTCCGGCTCATGGAGTGCAGAATGCGTACAACCTGTCTGGCAGCTCTTGGGCTGCCTGCATGAGCGGCAATCTGCCCATAGGTCATGACTTTTCCCTCAGGAATTGCTGAGATGATGGCAACGACCTGTTTCGTAAACGGTGTCATTATAATGGGTCATCCTTTCCATTTGAGTAAAAAAACCGTGTCACTCAGATATGAATCTGGATGACACGGTTTACGGTTAGAAGTTGACCTGATCCTGTGGACGATTATTATTAATTTAAAAATTAATGTTCCGCTTTAAATGCTTTATCATACACAGCAGCCGGCCACTCTGCCCATGGGAATTCACGGGGAGGCAGGGACTGTAGGACAATTTCTTCCTTCGTTACGGGGTGAGGAAAAGCTGCAATGGCAGACCAGAGAGCGATTTGTTGTCCGGGCTTATTCACACTTGCACCGTACTTCTGATCTCCGAATAGCGGGCAGCCGATTTCTTTCATTTGAACCCGAATCTGATGGGATCTGCCAGTGTGCAGTTCGATATGAACCAGACTATAGCGATCGGTTTCGCCAATGACTCGGTAATCCAAAACGGCGTCTTTACCGCCGGCTGTACCCTGAGGTACAACGGTGACGGTATTCGTACGCGCATCTTTTAGCAGGGTGTGTTTTAACGTCCCTTGCTGTGCAGGCAGTTTGCCATGTACAACAGTCGCATATATTTTGCGGAAATGACGTCCGCGAACCGTCTCGGATAATCTTGAAGCTGCCTTCGATGTTTTGGCAAAAATCATCGCACCACCAACGGGGCGGTCAAGACGATGCACCAGTCCGAGATAAACGTTGCCAGGTTTGTTATACCGTTCTTTCAAATCCTGTTTCAGCAGTGTAAGCAAATCCGGATCACCTGATGCATCTTCCTGGGTAGGAACATTGACCGGCTTCGTAATGCCTAACAGGTGATTGTCCTCAAACAGAATCGGAATATCACCGGTTCCTTGCAAATGTTCGGACATGATCAGGACTCCCAGCGGCCCAAGATGCCACAAGGCAGATCCAGACCACTACGGGTAATTGGAAGACCAATCTCGCCTGCGGTAATTTGACCGCCGTACTGGGCAGACATCGTCATTGTCAGCATGTTGCGCAGAACGGTGGAGGAGATACCGGTTGTATAGGAGTTGACCAGCATGAATAATGGGTTATCCGACAAAATTTCCATACACGATTTCAGGAAAGGATAGAGGTTTTCTTCCAGCTTCCATGTTTCCCCGTTAGGGCCTCGGCCATAGGAAGGCGGGTCCATAATAATCGCGTCGTACCGATTGCCACGGCGTTGTTCGCGCTGCACGAATTTGAATACATCATCTGTGATGAAACGAACAGGGCGATCTGCAAGTCCGGATAATTGAACATTTTCTTTCGCCCACTGCACCATGCCTTTGGCTGCATCTACGTGTACTACTGAAGCTCCAGCATAAGCAGCTGCAACTGTAGCACCGCCTGTATATGCAAACAGGTTGAGTACAGAGATGGGACGGCCTGCTCCGGCGATTTTATCCATCATCCAGCTCCAGTTGGCCGCTTGCTCAGGGAACAGACCGGTATGCTTGAAGCTGGTTGGTTTAATGTGAAATTTCAGGTTCTCGTATCCGATGGTCCAGCGTTCCGGGATCGGTTTTTTCATATCCCAGCTGCCGCCTCCTGAAGAACTGCGGTGATAATGGCCGTGCACCTGGCGCCATTCATTGGTTTCTTTTTCAAGGGGCCAAATGATCTGTGGATCAGGTCTGCGCAAAATCACATCACCCCAACGCTCCAGCTTTTCGCCGCCTCCTGTATCGATTACTTCATAGTCCTTCCAGTTCTTTGCTACGTACATAAGTATTTATCCATCCTTCAAAAGTCATTTGGATACTATTGTACAACAAAAAAGGGCCTGTACGCCAGTTACGGTGGGCGGAAACCCATTGTGGAAAGATGATCACCTCATGCTGCACTTTCATAACTGGAATATAATAAATCTGTTCATAAAATGATTTTTTATAATAGTTGATCAAAAACGCTTGGCCTAACGAAGTCAAAGTGCTTTTCATGGTGTTGATTAGGGTTCATCACCATATACTGAAATGGAATGCGAGTGAAAATTTAATTTGACAATGATAATCATTATCACATATGATTTTGATACATTCAAATGTTACTTCTTCAGGGACAATATGACATGATCAATAAAAAGTGAGGGAAAATAGATGGCTAAATTGTTAGTGGCTTATGCAAGTATGACTGGAAATACGGAAGAGATTGCGGAACTGATTGTAGAAGGAATTAAACAAGGTGGGCATGAAGTGGATCTCAAGTCCGTCACGGATTGCAATGCATCTGATGTGCTTGATTATGATGGGTTTCTCATTGGGGTATACACGTGGGGAGACGGTGAACTGCCGGATGAATTCCTCGATTTTTACGAAGATCTGGATGAGCTCGATCTGAGTGGCAAACGAGCTGCGGTGTTCGGAAGCGGAGATACTTCTTATGAGCAGTACTGCGGCGCCGTTGATCTCGCGGCTGCGAAGCTGGTGGAACGTGGGGCGGAGGTATCTCCAGACATGCTGAAGATTGAATACAGTCCGATGGAGCAGGAGAAGGATACGTGCCGTGATTTCGGTAAACGGTTTGCTGCTGCCGGATTACAGGTGTCCTAATAACTTATGTTAAGACATAATGTTAAGGCAGCTTTGCAGCCGGGAATGCCAGACACCCCGGTACGGCTGCTCGAAGATTACAGATTGGAAGAGATGCTGCGCAGCCCGCATCGGTTCATCCGCCCGGAACCGGAGGCTGAGCAGCGCTCTCCGCTGCAATGGAGACACCGTGTACAATATGCAGTCAGCCATGCAGTTAATGCTTTTTACAGTTTGGACCCGGAAGTGCGCAAAGAGGTGCCTGTACAGTATTTGCTCGAAAAGTGGTGGCCCAGAAAGGCAACCGGTTTCGAATCGGTACTTCATTATTGGGATGTAAAAAACAAAATTACGGATGAATTATCCCTCGCCATTGCCATGAACGATGATCTGAAGCATCCAACCATGTTGTTTGAACAATGGCGAACAGAGCTTCCTTCCTTGTCGATGCATCTGTCCATGATCTTTCAGGCAGCTTGGCAGCCAGAGGGCTGGGATTCACTGCTCATTCAAAAATATATGGTTGTCCATGATCCAAACGTCGTTGAGGCATTCCAGCACATGGTGAGCGCGTTCTGTTGGGAAGCCTTTGGCAAGCTGCCAGGCATGATCGAAATCTATTGTTTACTCGAAGGCCGTAAGATTCGATACATCCCTGGACGTCAATCGCTTGTCCGTTCAATGGATTATATTCGATTGATTCGGGATAGCATTCCGAGCGCAGAGAAGTTGGAATCTGACCAATTTACGGTTCGGGACAAAGTCAGAGTGCATGAAGAGGTCGATCGTTGGAGAAGTGAGACTGAACCGAAAAAAAACTGGTTGATGTGAAGAAAGACAAGGATGTTGTGATATATGGTGCAGTTCAAGGGAGGGATAAGCCATGTCTACCGGTTTGAGACATGATGCAGCAAGCGGCAAGAAACGTACAGGAACTTGTGAATTCAGCCCGTTGCCCGTGCCACAGTCGGTTATAAGACAGTTGCTGGATGAAGCAGATCCATCTTTATATGTGACGAGTTCAGAGCCTTGGCGGTTTATGTTGTTCGCCAGTGAAGGACGTCAACTGTATCTGGAGGCGGTGAGACAGAGTTATCCACCACATTTGGCAGACCGTTACGGGGACTGGGCTACATATCAATATACCGAGGCTATCCCGGCACATCTGGTTGTCGTCGCCCCTTCAAGTGCGAGGGAAGACCATTTAATGCCTGCAAAAGCCTGGAGCAAACGTTTTTGCATCCTGGCAGCGGAGCAAGGCTTGAATGCTGTCTGGAAGATCAATGACTATCAACAGCATCCCGTGTTTATGAATTTGATGGGTTTAACGAGTGAGGAAAAGGTATTGGGAGTATTCCACATCGGTTACGGAGACCAGTCTGCACTTCGGGATACTGATGCAGGCAGACCAGCCTCTGAACTGATGACGGTCTACGACCATCTGGTTTGAATGAGGGAATCCTCCCTCATTCTTATTTGCCGGTCTTGGAAATAAAATTACGAACGAGCTGACGATACGATTGATCTGCAGAGTATGCTGAATAAATCCGGTTCGACACGGTGATCGTGTTGCCAAAAAAGAATCGTTCGAACTGGGTCTGTCTGCCTCCAAATGATCCTGCTCCAAGCTCCCAGATCAGGCGGAACAATGCGGTGCGTTCCTGGGATACCATATCGGTTCCCCTTAGGTAGATATCCAGGTGCGGCGCGATATCAGAGCGGAATTCTTCTTCCTGAGGCACCATAATTACGCCGCTGGAACCTAAGAGCTGCAGGATTTCAATCATCTCAGGATACAGCTTGGGGAACAAAAGGTTTGCTGCCATTAATGGTTTGGGGGCAGGTACAATAAATCCCCGTCCATCTGTTATAGCACCGGCTTCTGCTGCCAGAGCCAGTGCTTTTAACGTTTCAAGGCCGGTGAGTACTCTGGCTGTTTTCTCTATCACATGAGTTTCGGCTACCTGGTCAAGCGTATCCGTGAGTAACTGAATGGTACCCAGAACAAATTCCGTTTTGGCAATATATCGGCATATGACCTGATGTCCCGCGTGAATGTGAAAATTGCTACCGCTAAAAAGCCGACCGGAAACTTCTTCATTACCAGCGAAAAATATTCGCTCATGAGGAACAAGCACATGATCAAAAATGACGATGTTGTCCATCTCTTCATATCTGGAGCTGAGTGGATAGTTGAAATTGGATTCGGCTGCGTAGGTATCCCGACAGATGAGACTGATGCCGGGCAGGTCATTCGGTACAGCAAAGGCAAATGAGAACGGATTTTCATCGTCGAACGGTGCTGGTGAAGGGGAAGGATACACCAGTATTTCGTCTGACGTGGCGGCCTGAGTCGCCATCATGAATGCACCATTGATGATCAGACCTTCTTCAGTGCGATCCACCACTTTTGCGGCAATGGAATCTTCGGTCGCATCCAACTGTCCCGAAATTTTACTGGCATGAGGCTGAATGAAAGCATGGGAGAGCGTAATGTCATTATCCCGGCAGTAGGCATAGTAGTTTTTCAAATTTTCGGCGTATTGTGGTGATACTTCTTCAAGAATAGCTGCTCCGGTATAAAAGGCCATGATCGCTGTGTTCATATAGTCGGGTGATCGTCCCAGAAACCCATGATGTGTTCCTGACCAGATGCTCATTGCTTCTCGACGTCTGCGCAGATCATCCACGCTGGTTGGTGGCAAAAAGGATATGCCTACGGGTTTTCCATCAGCTGGGGACGCATAAGTCATCGTGTCGATAAAATTTGGATCGGACTGAAGATCATACAGTTTGGCTTGTGTATCCATCAAACCTGCAAACGCAAAATGTTCAGAACGTTTTCCGGTAACAAGCTCCCCTTTGTACCAGCAGGGGACAGTCTGGGCATCGATACGTTCAATATACTGTTTGCCACTTTTTACGGGCATCGTTACTCACCTCTATGATCTATTCGTTCATGGGCAGTTTGACTGCTCTCGTAGTGTACGTCAATAGGCAGTCCAATGTGCATGAAGAGAGGGGAGTTCAGATTTTGCAGAAAAGAGCTTGATAATAATTATCATTCTTGTTACAATAGCAAAAGAAAAAGGAACCGCGAAGGCTCCTTTAACTTGTACAATATGAATTTCTTCTTATTTTACTTCAAATGTTTTGCAATCCGTTTCAGCGGATTCGCTTACTTTTTTGGAACTGTGACTCACGATGTAGATTGAAGAAGCATTGCATTTGTTTTCTTGAGCCCAGTGACGACAGGAATTAACCTCACATAATACGTCTTTTGCCATGATTGTTAACCTCACTTCGATTGGATTACATTCGTTGGTATAAAGAACATCCGGAAATGACAAGTTGCCGCTTGTAAATCTGGAAAAATTTATGCTCTCTCACGTAAATGGAGGGCTTTTTTGCGTTATACACAACGATGCATATTTAGAATAGCAAATTTTTCTGCTGTAAGCAACAAATTGGACGACCTTGCCAAACAATGATGGACGAGCCATGATAACTTTGCAAATTGGTCGCCATATGTTATGATTTAATAGTAAAAATTACGATTAAAATAAGTGTTAAGTAGGAATGAGAATGAATTGATGGGGTTTAATTTGGGATGACCCCCTGAAACATAGAAGAAGGAGAACGATCAACGATGAGCAAAACTAACCATATAAACCGGATTCCACGTGCAAAAGGCATCGATATGGCCGCTTTTTATTCACCGAAAGAGTGCGGACGAAAGGCAAAGCATATTGTATTCTCCGCAGATAATGAACGAGTGGTTGAAGAGTTTATTACCATTCTCGGTATGAAAGAGCAGTTTGCAGATCACGATGTACCGATGCCGAACAAAATGGTAATGTTTGGTCCTCCGGGTACAGGCAAAACATTAACTGCCTTCCATCTTGCACACCGACTTCAGCTTCCGCTGGTCCTTGTAAGGCTCGATGCCATTATTCACAGCCATCTTGGGGAAACGGGAAGCAATGTTCGTAAATTGTTTGAATATGCCCGGGCTAACCCCTGTGTGCTGTTCCTTGATGAATTTGATGCCGTTGGGCGTACACGTGAAAGCAATGATGAGGTTAAAGAGATGGCTCGTGTTGTTAATACACTGCTGCAATGCCTGGACGAATTCGAAGGAGATAGCATTCTTGTTGCCGCGACCAACCTGGAGACACAGCTAGATCAGGCAATATGGCGGCGATTTGATACCAAAATGACCTACGGGATGCCGGATGAGTCGAGCCGTAGATTATATATCAGCAAGCTGATCGGGCAGTTTGAACAGGAGAGCCGAATGGAAGATTACACGTGTGAACGCCTCACAGGATGCAGCTATGCGGATGTAGAGCAGATTGTCTTAAAAGCAAAACGGAAAGCGATTATTGCGAGTAGCCCGTTGCATGAGCAACTCATTGATGACGCATATGCAGAATATATGCCGCGTGTACTGACCACATAGTATGCTTATATGAATATCCCTTACTGTCGTCACATATCAAATAGCCCGGTCCCCATGAAGGAATGCCGGGCTATTTGATATTTCAGCGTGTTACTTTAGCTATCTGTCTTTGGTTCTTGGCATCTGAAGAAAGCACGCTTATGACATGTGTATCGTGGTGCTACGCATTTGCCGCTGCGCGGTAAAGTGGTTCTATCTCTGGCTTTTCCGGACCCGACCAACGTGGCAAGGCTAAGGTGAACAGACTGCCCTCATGACTGCTGGAAATCAGGGTTAAATCCCCTCCCTGGGCTCGAGCAAGCAGGCGGCTATAGGTCAGTCCCAAACCTAGCCCGCGGGTACGGCGTTTTTTAATCTCGCCACGATAGAAACGTTCGAAGATCTTGGGTTGATCTTCTTTGGAGATACCCGTACCGTTATCCTGTACATCAACAAACAGCTTGTCCGCCTCCACACGCAAACGGATATGAAAGACAGCAGCTTGGTCGGAAGCTGCGGCTTGGAGCCCGTTATTGAGCAGGTTGACCATGATCTGCTGAATCCGAAGTGCATCACCGATGGTATAGAGCGTACCCGGAGGTGTGTGCAATTCAATCTCGGGAGACTTGTCCTCATAAGCGATTTTCCACTGATAGATAATCTCACCCACCAGTAAATTCAGATCTATACGTTCCCGACGAACAGCAACACTTCCAGCGCTCATCGCATTGTAATCAAGCAGGTCAGCGACCATGCGTTCCATACGTTCGGATTCTTTGAGTGCAATGTCCAGAAATTCCTTCGCTTCCTCGGGACTGACGATATCATCCCGAACAGCCATTACAAGTCCTTTAATTGAAGTTACCGGTGTTTTCAATTCATGGGTTACCCCAGCAAGCGACAGGGCACGCCATTCCTCCAACTGCTGCAAACGAATGGACATCTCGCGAAAGGATTCGACAAGTTCATTCATCTCCCGTTCCCGTGTGTTCAGATCCAAATTGACTTCATAATTTCCGTTTCGGATCTGCTCTGCGGCATGAGCGACCTGGCGAATAGGCCTGGAGAGCTTGCGGGACAGGAGGTAGATCGTAAACCAACCACACAGGATTAATGCAACGAACAGGATGCACACCACCAGCATCGTTTCCGGATTGTATGCAATGGACTTTTTGGATTGCATGACCCACACTTTACCGAGCGTTTGATCGTCATCCGTGACGTTAACCGTCACCCCGGCAAATTTTTTGTTTCGGGGTTCACCCATATCGTCTGACAATCGGTTATACACATCCTGCTGAGTCATTTTCGGTTTGGAATAAATTAATTGGTTATTATTGTCCAGCACCATAATACAAAAGTAATTGTCCGTATTGAAAAGTTTGGTACGCTTGTCCACCAGCCTGTCGAGATCCGGAGGGACATGAATTTTATTCTCGGCTCCAGCTACCTTCTCGGCGATTTCCAGTCCCAGCAGTTGGGCCGTTTTAAGACCTTTCTCAATGGAGGTGGTTCGGATCCAGTAGAGTGCCCCTGCAACAATAATGGTGAAACCGATGAATAGGATTAGAAAATATCGAAGCGTCCAGTAGGACAGAATGGATGTTTTACGTTTTGGCGTATTTCCTTTTAGTTGGCGATCCAAAATTGATACCCCATTCCCCGTAAAGTCCGAATTTCTCCTGTTTCCGGCAACCAGTGGGATAGTGCCTGACGCAGCCGTTTGATCGACAGGTCCACAGCCCGGTCACTTCCGTCATAGTCCATGCCCCATACCTGTTCAATGAGATGATCCCGTGTAAATGTACGGTTAGGATATTCTGACAGGAACAGGAGCAGTGACAAATCTCGTGGTGTCAGGGCAACCTCTGCTCCGTTCAAAAGTACCTGTTTGGCAGCCAGATCAATAACCAGATTGCCAAAATAACGTTTGCCTTCACCACCAGCTGTCCAGTGTGGATTGCGGCGAAGTACAGCATTGACGCGGGCTACGACCTCCTCAGGCACAAAGGGTTTGCTCATATAATCGTCAGCACCGGCATTCAGACCGTTCAGACGGTCCTGAATATCATCCAGTGCGGTTAGCATGATGACGGGACAAGCACTTTTTTCACGAATCATTCGCAGCAGATCCCAACCGTCCATTCCAGGCAGCATCACATCCAGCAAGACCAGGGAAGGAACATCCGAATCAAATAGAGTTAGAGCAGTCGGCCCATCCGCTGCATGACGAACGTCGAATCCCGCTTTTCGAAGATAGGCAGCCAGCACTCGGGCAATCGCCTGCTCGTCTTCGACGATGAGTATGGATTTCAAGAAGGCGTCTCCTTTCATTTCAGAAGCTTGTGTACTGATTTTACATGAGCGGAAGCACAATGCCAATGAGGCAATTATTTTCAGAAAAAATGCGTTGTACGTCATTTCTTGACGTCATCCTGACACATTGGGCTGTTAAGATGCTGATACATAACCAACTTATACAGTTACCCATTGGAGGAGAATAGTGATGAACAAAAAGACAAAAACATGGATGATCTCAGGTGCGGCAGCAATCGTCATTCTTGGGGGCGGAGGTTATTATTTCGCGAACAGTTACCTGGGCAACAACGTCGAGATTGAGCAGGTGCTTCCTGCCAGCACCGCCGCGTCCACAACGGGAGCAGGATCGGACAGTGGCACAAGCGTATCCAACGAAACAGCCGCAGCAGGGCAATTGAATGGAGACTGGAGCATCAGCGAAGGTTCGAAAGTATATTTCTCCGTAACGACATCCCAGGAGACGGTTAATTTTGCGGACGAACAGGTCAGCGGTAACTTAATCCTTAATGTAGACGATGCGTCCCAGATGAAAGCGGATGGACAGATTGAGATGAGTGCCATTGATTCAGGTAATAGCCAGCGGGATGGACATGTGAAAGAAGCTGATTTCTTCGATGTTTCTACGTATCCACAAGCTACATTTACCGCTACCTCATTTGAAGGTGTGCCAACGGAATGGCCGGTAGGCCAGACAGTGGACTTTAAAATGAACGGAACCCTTACGGTAAAAGGGATTGAGAAAGAGGCTACATTTGACGTAAAAGCCGCTTATGAAAATGACCAGGTGTTGTTGTCCGCCACAACGATGGTTACCTTTGAAGATTTTGGTATGGAAAATCCACATTCGGTAGTTCTTTCTACTGAAAATGACATTCAGGTACAACTGGAACTGAAGCTCAACAAATAAGCATTTGAACATACAAGACCCGAATCTGTTCCAATCCGCCGGTGTGGTGGAGGGGACAGATTTTTTATGTTAAGAATGGGAATCGATCCGCGTTGAGCAAGGAATTACCAATCAATCTGTTAAAATAACTGCTATTTCCTTGGGATAATACCGTGTCCTCGTTTATTGTTAAGCGCTTACAATGATAATGATTTACAACATTCTTTGTTTAAGTTGAACCAAACACGATTAGGGGGAGATTAAGCATGCACAAAAGATACATAAGCGGCTGTCTCGTATTACTGCTGTTGTTCTGTGATCTGGGTCTGATGGCTCGACCAGCGGCAGCAGCGAAAGTAGACGTTGCACTGGGCAAGACGGTAACAGTCAGCTCGGAGGATCTGCAGTGGGGGGGCAATAAAGAGAACGCAGTGGATGGCAAAGACAATACGAAATGGAGTGCGGACAGTCCTACTTCAGTGGATCAACCGCACTGGTTGACGGTAAACCTGGGAGCTTCATACCATCTTTCCGGCGCGGAAATAACGTGGAAGGATGCAAACCAGGTGGTGAAGTTTTTGGTTGAAGTTTCGGAGGATGGAAATACCTGGACTTCGGTAGCGGATCAAACGACTAACGAAACGCCCCAGAGTGTAGCCAATCTGGATTTTCAGGCGGACGCAGTTCAGTACGTAAAGGTCACGATTCCTTATTATGCGGGTACTGACTGGTGGCCTGGCATTTCCGAGCTGCAAATCTGGGGCGAGAAAGAGGTACGTGACCCGGCAGATATCACAAGTTATGATGCAGTCAACGTGTCTACCGTAAGCCGGAGCGCGCCTGTTTTGCCTACTGAAGTCACGGCACATTACCAGAACGGTAAATCGGGCCTTGTCCCTGTCGAATGGGAGGGAATTGACCCATCACAGTATGCTTCAGCAGTTAACTTCACAGTAACAGGAGCCGTCTACGGAGCATCGGTTCAACCTGTAGCTACCGTTACGGTAGAAGGATACCGCAGTGATTTTGTCAGAGGGGTGGATATTTCCACGTTAACCGCCATTGAGGATAATGGTGGTTATTATCTGGACAGTAATGGCGCAGAACGCGATCTGCTCGATATTCTCAAAGACCGTGGCGTGAACTATGTGCGGCTTCGTCTGTGGAATGACCCACAGAAATCAAATGGATACAACGACAAGGACGATGTGATTCGTCTGGCTCAGCGGGTAAAAGAGAAAGGCATGAAGATCCTACTGGATTTCCATTATTCCGATGAGTGGGCACATCCCGGTCAACAGCTTCGTCCCAAGGCCTGGGAAAACCTCTCGTTCGATGAATTGAAGACGGCGGTGTATGAATACACGCGTGAAGTGGTAGGTGAAATGAAGGATGCGGGCGCCATGCCCGACATGGTACAGATTGGTAATGAAATCAACAGCGGTGTGTTAAACGGATTGAATAGTAAAATCAATTTTGATGAAAACGTGGCATTGCTTCAGAGTGGAGTTAATGGCGTGCGCGATGTCCCTGGAGGAAATCAGGTTCAAATTATGATCCATCTGGCTGAAGGGGGCAAAGCAGATACATTTGACTGGTATTTCGGTGAATTGGAGAAAAAGGGACTGCAGTACGATATTATCGGTCTTTCCTATTATCCCTTCTGGCACGGAACATTCGCAGATGTGCGCAAAACGATGAATGAGGTATCCGCGAAATATGGAAAAGAAGTCATTATTGCCGAGACGTCATATCCATTCTCGTATAAAAACGGGGACGCGCACGGCAACATTATTGGCAACCCGGAAACGCTGAATGTGGGAGGTGCTACCTTCCCGGCAACCGTACAGGGACAATATGATGCGATTGCAGGCATCATGGACATGATTTCTCAAGTTCCAAATCAGAAGGGCGCGGGTTTCTTCTATTGGGAGCCTGCATGGATTGCGGCCGATGTAGGCTGGATCGCTTCCGAGGGAGACGCATGGGAGAATCACGCCATGTTCGATTATGACGAATACCCGGCGAATGGCGGTTACTCGTATGAAGGTCGTGCCCTGCCATCGCTGGATGTGTACAAACGTGGACTCGACATTCTGCCCGCAGATCGGAAAGAGCTGTCGGCAGCCATTACACGTGCACAGGCACTTGAATCCAGCGATTTCACACCTGAAAGCTGGCCCGCATTAGCTCCTGCCATTGCAGCAGCAGAGAATGTTTACAAGCTGGCTTATACATCAGGTGGTGTGACACAACAGGATACGGATGCTGCGGCGACCAATCTTCATACGGTTATGCAGCAGCTCGACGTTATACCTGCGAACCGGAACGCTCTTGAGGCGATCATTGGCGAAGCCAAAACATACAAGGAAACAGACTGGTCTGCTGCAACATGGGCTGTATTGACCAAGGCTCTTGCTCGGGCAGAACAGGTGATGGCAGATCCAAGATCTACCCAGACCGAGGTGAATACATCAGCAAAACAAGTGGAAGCAGCAATCCATGGTTTATCCAATGTGGACAAAACCGAGTTGACACAATTCATTGGTGAAACACAACAACTGACCGAATCGTCCTATACACAGCGAAGCTGGGCAAACCTGAAAGCAGCATTGCTATCGGCAATCACGGTGAAAGACAAGCAGGATGCCAATCAGACCGAGGTGCAGGAGGCTTTGGCTACACTTCAAAAAGCAAATAACAACCTTGTTCTGCTGGAAGCATTAACAACAGGTAAAACAGCTACTGCATCAAGTAGTGCAGGTACAGGTGGTGGACAAGCCAACTCACCTGGAGGTGCAATCGACAGCAATCCGAATACTTCATGGGGAACCGATCAAAGTGTAGGAAGTTGGTGGCAAGTGGATCTTGGAGCGACAGCCGTGATCCGCAAGCTGGAAATGTCCATGTGGAGCGGTGGGATTAAATACAAGATCGAAGTATCCAACGACAATGAGAACTTTGTCAAAGTCGTAGATACGACAAGTGATGTAGTTGTATCGACCAATCCAAGACATATTCTGCCTGCAGGCACGGAGGCGCGTTATATTCGTCTTACTATAACAGCAGGTTCTGAGTGGGTAGGCTTTATGGATTTTGAAGCGTACGGGGTGTTCCCGGCGGACAAATCTTCCCTGGAGACAACAGTGAATTCCGCTGCGAAGCTGCGTCAAAGTGAATATACAGCTGCAAGCTGGAATGTGTTTGCACAGGCATTGTCGTTGGGCCGCTTGCTCATTAATGATGCAGAAGCCAGTGCACAGGAAATTAGTGGCGCGGATACCGCATTGAAAGAAACAGTTAGCCAGCTTGTACGGCAAGAGTCGACCCTGGGTCAGCCGTCACAGCCCGGTCAACCTGCGCAGCCTTCCACGCCTGGATCATCGCAGAATCAGAATCCTGGCAATTCTTCTGTAACGCCATCTGTTGAAACGGGCAATCCAGGAGAAAGTGGTTCCATTACTTTTAAAGGTACAAGTACGGGATCGGGCACATATGTGATCCAACCTGATATGAAACAGTTGTCTCAAATGATCCAAGGAATGGCAGCAGGGAGCAAAAAGCTAACCTTGATTGCAGATGTTCCCAAGGATTCCAAAGCTGTAACCTTCCAGCTAAATGCCAACCTACTTCAAGAATGGGCACGTATTGACGCATTACAGTCGCTGGAGCTGACGATGAAACAGACTTCTGTTCGCATCCCACTAAGTTCACTGAAGGATACCCGTAGCGAAGATGTGGCTACAATGGATGTCATTCTGGCAGAAGACTCCACCGCTAATCTGTCTGAAGCGCAAAAGAAAGCTATCGGTAACCGCCACGTGGTCAGTGTGGATCTACTGTTGAACGGGCAGCCGTTGCAGTGGACAGATCGAGCCATTGAAATGACGATGTCGAATGTGCAATATTCAAATGCAGAAGACGTTGTGCTGGTTATCCAATCCCTTTTGCCAAATGGTGAAATGAAACCAGTAACTTTTACCCAATATGATGAAACGACCAACAGTCTGGCTTTCAAGCCGCTTCAATCAGGCCCTTTTGTGATTACTGAAGTACAGGTGCCTTTAAATGATCTGCAATCCTACTCCTGGGCCATAAAAGAGGTGCAGAATCTGTATGGCAAAGGAATCATTTCAGGCATGACAGATACCCAATTCAGTCCGCAAGCAGAACTGACACGAGCACAATTTTTGCAAATGATTATTAAGGGCATTGGCGAATCACGCTTGCCGGATACATCCACTTCATTTCCAATGGATGTGAAGAGTAATCAGTGGTATTCGGATTCCGTACGCCTTGGTCTGGAGATGGGAATTGTACAAGGCAGAGCGGACGGATCGTTTGGAGCGAATGAACGTATTTCGCGTGAGGACATGGCAGTGATGTTAAACCGTGCTATACAGGTCATGAAGCAGGAAGCCAGTGCAGTCGTTGATTCGTCGTCCAGCAGTGCAGGATTTCATGACGACGCAGCTATCGCTGCAAATGCAAAACAAGCTGTTGCGGCGATGCGGGAGCAAGGCGTGCTTAAAGGTATGGCAGATGGTACATTTGCGCCTAAACAGCATGCGAACCGTGCACAGGGTGCAGTCGCTGTAACCAGAATTATGGAGCAGATCTATTCATTCTAGTGCGCACATGATATAGGGATCGGGTCTTTCTGGCTCGGTCTCTATATTTATGTATACCATTAAAATGGTAGACAGTTCTTAGCCTATTCTGCTATGATTCAAATGATAATGATTACCATTATCATAATAAGCGTTGAATTATAGGAGGCCGTCATGTTTATTTTTAAATCCAAATCGATTCTGTCCATTTGCACGTTATTCATTGTATTTACGCTTGTTCTTGCGGGCTGCGGAAATGCCGGTACAACAAGTAATGAAACGGGGAGCGAATCAGGGCAGACGACTGAGAAGCAGGAATCCGCTGGAGCCGATACAGCTCAGAACGAATCAACGGAAAGTGAAACACGTGATTATGAGACGGATAAAGGGATGGTTACCATTCCTGCACATCCGAAGCGCATCGTGACCGACTACTACGGGGGCGAAATTCTGTCTGTAGGCGGTAACCTGATTGGTGTGGAGCCAAGTGCTTTTGATAATCCGTTCATTAAGGACAAGCTCAAAGACACCACAGATGTGGGTTATCCGGTGAACGTTGAAAAGACGCTGGAATTACAGCCTGACTTGATCGTCGTGATGTACGATGACAACTATGAGGAACTGTCCAAAATTGCACCAACCGTGCATATCCCTTACGGCACAGCAACAGATATCAACAAAACAGTCGAGCTGTTTGGTGATTTGATTGGTCAACCGGAGCAGGCGGAGGCGTTTATTGCCGATTATGAGAAAAAGGCGGCAGAAGGACGAGAGAAGCTAAAAGGCATTGTGGACGAAAATACAACCGTTGGGTTATACGAGTTGACGGACAAAGGGGATCTATGGATCTTTGGCGACAACGCAGGCCGGGGTGGACAAGTCGTATATAATGCTTTGAAGCTGAAAATGCCGAGCAAGGTGAGCAAAGACAATCAGACCGTGCAGCTTTCGCTGGAAGTTCTGCCCGAATACGCTACCGATTACATGTTCATGACGGTATATGATCCAGAAAAAAAAGGTGAAGCGCTGAAGGAATTCAAACAGTCCAAAGTATGGAACGGTCTGGATGCCGTGAAGAATCACCGATTCTTCGAGAATGATTTTGACACATTCTATCGATATGATCCGATCGCCATTACAGCCCAGATTGATTTGTTTGTTGATCTGATCACGAAGAGCGCTGAACAAAATAAATAAATAACTAACAAGTTGCTTAGTTGCTTACTTCTATTATTAAACTAACCACTTATCCCAGTTATGAGTTATCATTACAGACTATATTCAGTGACAATCGACCTGCCTTAAGGCTTCTGCCGGGGGGAGGTCTTTTTTGATGTCAAAAGCAAAAAAAATGTTAATGTCATATTGACAATATCGTATCTGTTTGTTATCATTTCGATAATATCATAATGACAATATTAAGAAATGGGGAATGAGCGATGTTTGGATTCCGATTCGTGAAGTTTCAACCCAGTGAATATGTAATGAAAGTGAAAAATGGTCAGGTGCAGCGTCAAGGTGTGGGTTTGTCCTTTTACTACTATGAGCCGACAACGTCGGTTGTGGTTTTGCCTGTATCTTCTGTGGATGTACCCTTTATGTTCGAAGAGATTACGGCGGATTATCAGACGGTTACGGTTCAGGGTCAGCTGAGCTATCGTATTGTTGATTATATGAAAATCACCCAAAGCTTGAATTACACGTACAATTTGCGCAAGAACAGGTATATCTCCGATGATCCTGGCAAGTTGGATCAACGTGTGATTACGACCGCCAAGGTGCTGACCAAAAAACATCTGGAGCAAATGCCTCTGAAGGAAGCCATTCAATCGAGTGAACGACTGGCCAGCAGCATGAAACGGGAAGTGGTACAGAGTGAGGAACTGGAGAAATTGGGCGTAGAGCTGATGAGTCTTTCCATTCTCGCCATTTTGCCTAATAAAGAGACCATGCGTGCACTGGAAGCACAAGCACGGGAAGAGATTTTGCGTCAGGCCGACGAAGCATTGTATGTACGTCGCAATGCATCCATTGAACAGGAGCGTAAAGTGAAGGAAAACGAACTGAACACGGAAATTGCCGTTGAGACGAAGAAACAGCAGATTCGTGAAACGCAATTGCATGCCGAACGTTCGGTGAAACAGAAACAAAATGAGATAGAACAGGAACAGCTGCAATTCAATACGGCGATGGAGGAACGGAAGCAGCAGCTCATTGAATTGACGATCGCCAATCAGAATGCCGAAGCGGATGCGAAAGCCTATGAAATTGCTGCCGTGATGAATTCGTTACAGCATGTGGAACCTAGCGTGTTACAAGCGATGGCCAACATGGGTATGAACTCGGATAAACTGATCGCTATTGCATTCCAGGAGCTAGCCGAGAATGCCGGGAAAATTGGGCAGCTTAACATCTCGCCGGATCTGCTGCAAGGATTGATGAATCCACCGAAAAGAGAGCAGGGAGGTCGGGCACGATGAGACTTGGGAAGGCAAGCCAGACTGTAGCTGCACACACTGCGGGAAGTGAACCCATGACTGAATACAAGCTGATTTTGGTCAAACGCAGAACAAGGTTGGAAGAATTAGTGGTTCGTTATAATACCGTCCAACAAGCCCAGTTCTATATTGAACGTCTGGGGGCGGACTTCAGTGATTACCTGGAGGAAGATAGACGTTATCATCATTCCGTGCATCAGGCACAGCAGCAGCTCAGCCAACTGGGCCGGGTTCAGATCATTGATCGGGAACATGTGCCCAACTTTATTTTTGGAGCACAGGACATTGTAGTCGTCGTCGGACAGGACGGTCTGGTTGCCAATACGCTCAAGTATGTAACCGAGCAGCCGCTTATTGGTGTAAATCCTGATCCAATGCGTTGGGATGGGGTATTGCTGCCATTTACGGTGGAGGATCTGAGCTTCATTATTCCAGATGTTATTCGTAAACGTCGCTCTCTGAAAGAGGTGACTCTGGCCAAAGTGGAGTTGAATGATGGGCAGTATCTGTATGGCGTCAACGATCTGTTCATTGGCCGAAAGACGCATGTATCTGCTCGTTATGAAGTTCGTATCGGTTCATCAGTAGAACAACAATCTTCCAGCGGGGTGATTGTATCTACCGGAATGGGATCGACGGGCTGGTTCAAAAGTGTACTCGCAGGTGCTGCCGGGGTCGTGGGCTCGGAAGCGTGGCAGCACATCCAATCGGATGAAGCTTTCACCACGGATAAAGACAGCAGGAGCTTTCATCCAGGCTCGAGGCCTAAAGGGAAAGATTATTCAGAAGAACGTAGCCCTGTGACTGCATCTGCACAGGGAAGCATGAGCGGCTTGAATCACTTCGCTTGGGATGCGCCTTATCTGTATTTTACAGTACGTGAGCCCTTCCCCAGCCGGACGACTGCGGCCAATCTGGTGTTTGGACAGATTCATCCGAAACAGCCTTTGCACATGGTCTCCCAGATGCCAGAGGATGGCGTTATTTTTAGTGACGGGGTAGAACAGGACTTTCTTGAATTTAATTCCGGGGTGGAAGCCACCATTGGTTTGGCGGAGAAGCGTGGACAGCTGGTCGTCTGACCTTTATTTCCAAACCGTTTCCGACTAGAATGGTAATCTAGATGTAGAAGATATGTCAGGGAACGGAAAGAGGGTTGACGATGCAATCGATATTGTTGGTTGAAGATGATGCGAAGCTCGCAGGATTGTTGGCGGCATATTTGATCCGGAATGGTTTTCAAGTGCAGATCGTAACTGATTTCCGTCATGTACTGGATGAATTTGTACAGATCGGTCCGGATTTGGTGTTAATGGATGTAAATCTGCCTCAGTTTGACGGCTATTACTGGTGCAGACAGATCCGCTCGCATTCCATATGTCCCATTCTATTTATTTCGGCTCGTGATAGTGGCATGGATCAGGTTATGGCGCTGGAGCATGGGGCGGATGATTATATTACTAAACCTTTTCAATATGAAGTAGTTCTTGCTAAAGTTCGTAGTCACCTGCGTAGAGCGTACGGGATGTATGCAGCTGTACAACCAGAGATGAAAGTGAAAAACGGCCCTATGATACTGTACCCCGAAAGATATGTGTTGGAGTACGGGGGGCGTTCCCTGGAGCTGACACAGAAGGAATCCGTGTTGGTTGAAGCACTGATGGCCAAGGCAGGGCGAGTAGTTAGCCGGGAACGTTTGCTCGAACTGATGTGGGAAGATCAGCATTTTATTGATGATAATACGTTGAATGTGTACATTACACGTGTTCGCCGCAAGCTGAAAGATCTGGGGGCTGAAGAGATTCTGGAAACGGTTCGTGGAGCGGGTTATCGGTTGCTTGATCTGGAGTCAGCTTCCCAGGAGGATAGAAAATGAAACTGTTCTTAAGGGATCAGCTGCCCCTCATCGGATTTTATTTGCTGCAATTGCTGCTGGTCCCATGTGTATATTGGCTCTCAGGTGAAGAGCGGCCCATGAGGATTGTTCTTTATGGCATATTGCTCAGTACAGTGGTATTAATCGTATATCTGACCGTACGTTATTTCCAGCTTCACCCATATTATCGTGTGCTCCAGCATCCACAACGGCTGGTACAGGAGCCTTTCCAATCGCTTGGCAACTCTCCTGTGGCAGAAGCATTACAGGAATTGATGCATGAACTGGAGCGTAACCGTCAGAATGAAATCGGTCAATTGCGCAGTCACAATGAGCAGCAGGTTGTGTTCATGAACCGTTGGGTCCATCAAATGAAGACCCCATTATCGATCATTCAGTTGACCCTGGAAGATGTGGAGGATACAACTGCTGGCAGCATTCAGGATGAACTGGATAAAATGCGCAAAGGGTTGGAAATGGTACTTCATTCTTCACGTCTGGAACAGTTCGAGGGGGATTTCCGTGTGGAGCTTCTGTCTCTACCGGAGGTGGTTCGAAGCAGCATCGCTGAGAATCGTCGTCTGTTTATTCGCCGGGGGATTACGCCGGATATCCGAATGGACAACAACCTTCAAGTCTATAGTGACTCCAAGTGGCTGCAGTTCATGTTTACCCAGATTTTGACCAATGCCGTCAACTACTCAGCCAGCAAAGCGGGTAAAAAAGTCATAATTACTGCCTATATGGAGGAAGAGCGAATCGTATTGGATATTCAGGATCAGGGGATCGGCATCTCAGCTGAAGATATTCATCGCGTGTTCAATCCTTACTTCACAGGAGAGCGGGGAAGACAGTATCATGAATCTACGGGCATGGGACTGTATCTGGTCCGTGAGATTAGTTCACGTCTGGGTAATCAGATTGAACTGTTCTCCAAAACGGACGAAGGAACATTAGTCAGATTCAGCTGGATGAATCGGAAATAGAGGCGCTTTGCCCATGGGCGAGGTGCTTTTTTTATGGATACGGAGTTTTTTCATAGAAGGGGAACATAACCTTAAATGCTTTGTAAGGAAAGTTTAAGGTAAATCGATAGCAGGGTTGTGGGAGGTCGTTTAGGATAAGGATATGAAAAAACACAGATCGTTCAGTTGGAGGGGAAACACCTATGGAAATGTTGCAAGTTTCGGCACTTAACAAAGTGTATCAGGGCAAAGTGCAGACTCAAGCCCTTAGTGATATTCATCTGACCATCAAGCAGGGTGAATTTGTAGGAATTATGGGACCATCGGGCAGTGGGAAAACGACTTTGCTCAATATGGTTTCGACCATTGATGAACCAAGTTCAGGCAAGGTGCTAATTAATGGCATGAATCCGTTTGATATGAAAAAGAAAGAACTCGCCATGTTCAGACGTCGGGAACTTGGGTTTGTATTTCAGGATTTCAATCTGCTCGATACCTTGACCGTCGCTGAAAATATAGTACTGCCATTAACGCTGGACAAGGTCAAGCTGAAGGAGATGGAGAGCAGACTCCATCGGATTACGGCTCAGCTTGGAATCGATCACATTCTGGATAAACGTGTCTATGAAATCTCGGGTGGACAACGGCAGCGTACAGCCATTGCCAGAGCCATGATTAATATGCCATCGATTGTACTTGCCGATGAACCGACAGGTGCACTGGACTCCACGGCATCCCAAGCGGTCATGGAATCGCTTGAACAGATCAACCAAGAAGAGAAAACAACCATTATGCTGGTCACACATGATCCGCTTGCCGCAAGTTATTGCCATCGGATTGTATTTATCAAGGATGGCAAGCTCGCAGCGGAAGTGCATCGTGGAGATAACCGTCAGACGTTCTTCCAACGAATTATAGATACATTATCGTTCTGGGGAGGGAATTCGCATGAGCTTTCCTCAGTTCGCCTTTAACAACATTCGCCGAAACGGGCGAGCATACATCGCCTTTTTTCTAAGCAGTGTATTCATGGTCATGATCTTCTTCGCGTATGCCATGTTCATCTATCATCCGTATGTTGAGAAATTACCGATTGGCAAAACCACGGCAGCGGGAATGCAGGTCGCTTCGGTCATCGTCTATGTGTTCGCGATCTTCTTCGTTATGTATTCCATTAGTGCATTTCTGAAATCACGGAATAAGGAATTCGGTATACTGACCATTTTGGGCGCGGAGCCGGGACAGATTCGAAGACTGGTCATTTTGGAGAATATGTTTATCGGATTTCTATCCATTATAGCCGGGATCGGTGGGGGCATGTTATTGTCCAAGCTGTTTCTGATGTTAACCACCCGATTTATCGGTATGGATGATTTGCCTTTTTATTTTCCTGTAAAAGCGATGTTGATAACGGTAGGTGCCTTTTTAGTACTGTTCTTCTGCATTTCCCTGTTCACACTGTTCTTTATCGGGAATAAGCGGGCACTGGAGCTGTTAACGGGAACGAGCAAACCCAAAAAAGAACCCAAAGCATCTTGGGTGTTCTCTATTCTTGGGCTGGCTTTCCTGGCTACGGGATTCATCGCTCTATACAGCAGTTTGTCGAGTGAAAGCATTCTGATCGCTGCTGTGACAGGCATTGCGGGAACATATTTCTTCTACTCGCAGCTCTCCGTGCTCACCATACGGCTGTTGAAGCGTAATCGGAAACGGGTATGGCATGGGACACGCTTGCTGTGGATTTCGGAGATGAGTTACAAAATAAAAGATAACGCACGTATGCTGTTTATGGTGACGGTGGTCATTGCGATTGCTTCCATGAGTGCAGTTGTCATTTTGTCGCTGGATCAGCAGAATCGACAAATGTTTAGAGACAATCATTTTCCAATTCGTTATAACGTGTACAGCGCATCGGAAGAGCCGAACATGGCTCCTGTCAACGAGGTTCTTGATGCTGCCGGTCTTCCATACCAGGATGTTTATCTGGAATACTTTTGGACAAGTGCGGATGGCAATAGAATCAGTATGATGTCTTTGAGTGATTTCAACCAGTTCAACGCAATCCAGAACAAACCGACTTATACTCTTGCACCCCATACAGGCATATTCATCGATTCCCGTAATATGGAGAAGCCTCGTCAACAGGAACGGTTCCATGCCTATGCCAAGGGCGATCAGTTAACGCTGGATACGAACTCAGAGACTGCTAAGATCGATATTAAGTACACTGAAATTGAACCGGAATTCAACGGACTTTTATATGCATCAGCCCTAGTTATTGTAAATGATGAAGAGTTTAATGCTCTTGCCGGACAAATGGACAAAGATGCAATTTCCGGTAAATACCTTTATCATATCCCTTCTTGGGGGGAAACCGTGCCCGATCGGCAATCATCTGAAGCAATGGTAAGCGATCGGCTGGAGGGCATGGATGAGATCATTAGAAATAGCTCTAATGATAAAGACTTTTCCGGCTTTTTCACGACGCGATATGCTGACTTTGAAGAATTCAGACAGACGACGGCGCTCTTTACCTTTCTGGGCATTTTCATCGGATTGATCTTCTCGATCTCCTCAGCCAGCTTTCTGTATTTCAGACTGCATACGGATCTTGAAGCAGACGGGAAAATGGTACATTCTCTCTCGAAAATGGGTCTTAGCTTTCAAGAGATGAAACGATCATCGACGATCCAGATTGCGATTCTCTTTTTCTTCCCGATTCTGATCTCGATCATTGAAACCCTCGTTGTGGTTAAACCGTTCTTGAAGGAATTCGGTATTACGGAATATACGGTGCCTGTGTTAACCGTGTTTGGTGCGTTTCTGCTCGCACAGACCTTCTATTTCTTCATTATTCGTTCAAGATATATTTCTTCACTACGTAAAATGATGGTTTAGTGTTAAAGGTTTTTCGTTGTTTTCCATTCACCTGGTGATGTACCCTGTTTTTGTTCTCTATGCTCCGGTTAATGGAGTGATAGATCATATATGAACATGAGAGGGGTCATCCCGGATGTGGACTGCATTCATGTGGGGCGGCATCTGCGCCTCGGCTGTTGTCATTGGAGCACTTGCTGCGCTATTTCTGAAGATTCCCAAACGAGTGATAGGCTGGATTATGGCTTTTGGTACAGGCACCCTGATTGGTGCGGCCGCATTTGAACTGATTGGAGAAGCTCTGAATGATGGGGGGATTGTGCCGACCGCGATTGGATTTACTGCAGGGGCGGTCGTGTACACCCTGTTCGATTTGCTCATTTCCAGTAAAGGGGGAGCAGGTCGCAAGCGTTCGGCAAACGCCGGGAAGGGAGATTCCAATCAGAGTGGACTTGGCATTTTTGCAGGGACGGTCATGGATGCCATTCCTGAATCGATTATGCTGGGAGCCAGTTTGCTCGCCGGAAATGGTGTCAGTGTAGTACTGGTTGTTTCTATTTTTGTCAGTAATATTCCTGAGGGTCTGTCCAGTACGGTTGGACTGCAACGCAATAAATACTCCCGCTCCAGGATTATTCTCTTGTGGTTGGGTGTACTGATCATCTCTCCACTTGCAGCCCTGGGAGGGTATCTGTTTCTGGAGCAGCTGCCCGATGAGATGGCCGCGGCTATCGGAGCATTTGCCGGAGGAGGCATCATTGCGATGATCTGCTCCACAATGATGCCTGAAGCATTCGAAGAAGGAGGACCTGTCGTAGGTTTTATTGCTTCAATGGGACTGCTTGTCTCCCTTTTGCTTGACATTTGATCGCGTGGGTTGGAATAGTGAATAGGAGTGCCTTCCAGATGATGATCTGGAGTAAGGTGCTCCTTTTTACGTTGCATTTCCTTGTGCTAAGCACTGGAGTTACATATAATTTTAGGTAGAACAACTGGGAAATGTTGAGTGGTTGCTTTCAGCGACGGCCAGCATACAGGGGAAAGGCAGGGATTAAAATGAAACGTTTCGAAGATGAAGGGGCTTATAAATACAGCTTCTACGCTGTTCTTCGCCGGGGGGAGCAGATCGATGTGAAATGTAAACTATGCGGCGGGCACGCTTTTATTGTCATAGAAGATGATCTTCTGGCATGGAAATGTTCGCAATGTTACGCTCATGGAATGCAAGAGACGGAATATCAGTACAATGCCAAGAACAATTGCATCCGATGCGAGCGTTGGTTCAACGTTGAAGTGACGGATGAGAAAAAGATATCTCAGCTGATTTGCGCGTAAAGCCTGGAAATATACCTTTGAAGACGCCTTCCCATACCATCCCTGCGTATATCAAGAACGCCAAGAACAGAGAGTTGGTTGTCCGCACGTTGACCAAACTTCAGCACACGACAGAATGAACCGGTAAAACAGGGGTCGCTAAGGAGGATGATCATGAAATTTCGTATAAAGGTTACTATATTTGCAGTAATTATAGGCACGTTACTCATTCCGGCTTATTTCATTTTACAGACATATGGTGTGTTTCAAAAAGAGAAGGTACTCTCTGACTATGCTCTCGCTGTCGATGTGAATGGGAAATCCTATGAAGCCTGGCCGCTCATCAACAGTTTCGCTGCCATGGATAAGGAGGAAGACAACAGGCAGTTATATTATCGTGTAGATATGAATCATATCCAATACCTTTTTCACATCGCCTATCAGGAGTTTGATATTAAACCCAGTGAAGACAATCCCTATCTGGCGGGGACGATCAACTATCAATCCACGGAAAACGAATATGTAAAAACCGAAAAGCAATATACCAATGCCAAAGATTATACAACGGTGTTGAATTTTTATAATCAGGATAAAGAGGTGATTTATACTTATCCAAATACCGGAAAAGGGGATGGACAGCTGGTACAATCGATTATTCATCAGGGAATGAGTCGTTCCAGCAATGGGGGCAGTGAAGCTGCTCGTGATCCTTATATCAACGTTACGGCTTTGTTCCATGATAAGTTAGACATGGATGTGAAGCTGGATGTGGATGAAGAACATAAAGTCGTAACCATTCGAATGAATAAAGCGGGGGCGAGATGATGAATTTGTTAGGTGTACATAAAGGACCTACATATTTGGAAGGGTTGGTTCGGGGAATACCGGATGTTCAGACGCATGAAGTGGAATGGAAAGGCAAGTTGAAAGCACGGGATGGACATGACAAGTTCCATATTTTTTATTATGGTGAATTAACCGAAGATGATCTGATAACCTGGCAGGATTCGACACCACTCATCGTATATGCGGAGCACACCGTAACAGGAGAACGCTACTTACTTATCGATTCAGCCAAACACGGTTATGATGCGATGTTGTGTGAGACATATCCGGAGGAAGACCTTAACAACAGGCAGCTACGCCCCTATTTGGACGTTGAAGGAGAAGATATTTTTGAAGTACAGCTCACGGCCTTTTATAACGTGCCGTGGGATGAGGAGTTCGGGGAAGATGTGGACGAAGACGGAACCTACGAATTGATTACGGGAGAGAGTATGGATTTTGAGCAGGTGAAACGTGACGGTTATGATGCATTTGCCATTAGCATTATAAACCGCAAGGGTGTAGTGACCGAAATTGTACAGGAAGAACTGGCTTAGCCTGATTGAATTGCTGATCAATTGAATGAACTGTCGTGAATTGAACGAAACGATCGTAGGGAGATGTCGTGAATGTATATTGTATCTCATGCGTTAAAGCCCGTACCCGCTAAGGAACTGGATCATTTTGAAGAGCAGCATTCCATCTCGCTGCCTCTGTCGTATCGCCAATGGCTGGAACAATACGGGGAAGGGACATACACAGGCTGGATGAATGTACAGCGGCCGGATCAGGAGGTACTAAAACCTTTTGCTGAATATGATTTTTGGATGCACACGGAGGATACGCCAGTCACACAGGAGCAGCTTAAGGAGTGTACCAGTATCGGCAGTTCGGTGGATGGTGATTTCCTGGCAATTCATCCAGATGTGAAGGGACTGCTATGGCTCCCGCGTCATGATGAGTCTATAATCTTGTGGACGTGTTCAGAAGCTGACTTTGGAGAGACCCTCGACCGGATCTATTGCGAATATTACCATCAGGATAAACCGCTGGTCCCAGGGTATTTTGAACCTTGGAATGAGCTGCGAAACCACACGTTCTACCACTTGGTTAACGTCGAGCGCGAAGACTCCATGAAAGCACTGGCTGAGTTGTGTAAGAGCAAATTCAAGTGGGATGCAGTGCTGGAAAATGAGTACACATGTAAGCTTTTTATGGTCTCTATGGGTGGGTATTTACGCTTTAATTATGCGAATGGCAGGGAAATTGCCCTTTTCTATGAAGAGATGAACGGGACTGAAGGTGCAAAGGATCACGATCTGGATCAATTTTTGCTGGCACATCACTGTACAGTCGTCAATAGAGGTGGAGTGGAGGGATAATTATTGAGTTGGTTGAAAGAAGACATTGCAGAAACGTGGCGGAGTGAAGGCAAACGATACGCAAAGGATGTTAACGCATTTGTGCGCAGAGGCATGGCAGGAGAGCAAGTGGACGAATCGGAGCTGGAGGCGGACGCGCGAGCTCTGATTAGCACTGAAGTGTGGAATATGGTGAAGCAGGCCAATCTTCAAGGAGATTTGGAACGGCTTCGGCTTGAACTGCCTGCTGCAACGTGGCCATTGAACGAAAATTTTCAATCTTCCATGCAGGCCGTGAGGGTGGTAGGATATCTGAACGCGGAAACGATTGTATTCACAATCGGCACCTTCACGGAGAAGGGATGTGTATATACCGCTGATCAGCATGGTTGTTTGGCTTTCTCTCAGTATACCTTCGCAGGTTGTTCACCGGACAATGCAGACTACGCGTTGGCCGGATCGGAAGATATTCGTATCATCAGACAGCCTGATCACCATCTGGTAGGACAAGAGATTGCGGCATATCGCTGGGAAGATATCCAATCCAGTATTCAGGAGGCATTGCCCCGCATCGAATCCCTTGCTGACTGTGAGCATCCAGAGCGCACACTTGAAGGACTCATTCCATTTAATGATGGGAAATCCGTTCTTATCTTCTCCACTTATGGAATCTATCTGCTAGAGCAAGGCCAGGTATCCCTACTGCACCCGGATCTTGCAGAGATTGAAGAATACGAGTTGGAAGATACGCAGATCGATATGGGGCATGCGGCGGTCTCACGCGACGGTCGCTGGATTGCCTACGGCAGCCAGGTGAGTAATCATATGGTCCTGGATCGCGAACAGAATAAGACGTATTCGCTTTATCCTGAATCCAGCTATCCTCATTATGCGGTATTCACCACCGATAGCTCGAAGGTATGGTTTAATGCATGTCACTTTTATAACGGGGCTACAATACAAGTTCAGTTGGAAACGATCGATGGTAATGAGAGTAAGGAAGACTGGCCTGTAATGGATGAGAATGCCCGTGTTTACGCTGCTGTGGCCATTGATGCAGGCATGGTGCTTGGGGATGCATACGGATATTTATATTGTGTGAATAGTGACGGGCAGGAAGTGTGGAGACATTTTGTAGGCAGCACCATCTATTCCTTGGCGAGCTCTCCTGATCAGTCGAAGCTTGCAGTGGGAACGTTCGGGGGCATGCTGCATATCCTTGACCTGCACTCCCAAGAAATGGACGAATATGGGATCGGTACAGGAACTATCCGTGAGCTTGAACGTTATGTGTTGTGGCGCGGAGAAGAACCTGCACGCTGGTAAACCCCGCAATAACTTGATCTTAGATGAATAGGAGGGATGCTTCATGACACCTGAGGCTAGTGCAAAATGGAATGAAATGTTCGATGCGCTGAATGAGCTCCTGAGTGAAAAAATCCAGGATGAAGAAATACGGCAGTTATACGAGGAATACCAGCATCGGGAAGGTGCTTCTGAACAGAGTCTAAGCGCATTGGAAACGGAATATGGCGTCCGACTGCCTGAGGATTTCCGCGCCTTCTATCAGCGTAAGGACGGGAGTGGTTATGCATTTCATATTTTGTATCCGGGTGATGCGGAGATAGAGGAGTGTAATCCATTTTATCTGATGTCATTGAAGGAAATTCGGGAAACCAAACAATATTTCTGTGAAGTGGATGAGAAGTTGGACGAGTACTATTCCCCAGATGAGATCAGCAAACTGGACCCGGAGATTAAGCCCTACTTATTCCATAAAGAGTGGATTCCGTTTGCAACGATGGCGGGAGGCTCCCTTTATTTGATGCTTGATTTTGATCCAACAGAGAAAGGAACCTACGGGCAAGTCATTATGTATGTGCATGATCCGGACTTTGTTTATTATGTGTCTGAGACGTTTACAGACTTGCTGGAAGTGTCCAACCGTAACCTGAAGATTATGGATGAAATTGAGTATTGATGGCGGGGTGGGTTAAGCCTTTATCATGCGTGGGTTAAAAGTTGAATAAGGAAAGGAGCTGCTGGCAGCAGCTCCTTTCCTGCTCTTTTGATCATTAAAAAATACGATGGCCGTGAAAACCTCCGCCAGGTCCACCAGGACCCCCAGGACCCCCGTGCCCTCCACCATGTGGTCCGCCCGGATAGCCTCCTCCAGGGAATGGGCCGTGAGGACCGCCCGGGTAACCGCCATGCCATCCTGGGCCTCCGATGGGAAGGGGCAGCGGAAACGGAACGATGGGTGAATAGGGGTATGGATAAGGATATGGATAAGGGTAGGGATAGGGTGGCGGTGGATAATAAGGGTAAGGATAACCCGCAGTTGGCGGGATAGGTACTGAACCGGGTCCGTAAGCCATGATGCATGCCTCCAGTATTGAATTGATGATATCAGCCTATGCTGCGATGTAATGGAGTGACACAGAAGGATTAATAGTATGTGGTACGGGTGAAGGAGCATTAGGCATAAATGGGCTCACGCATAGAAGCCCAGAGCATAAGCTGGCGTATAGGTTATCACCTAAACCGAGAGCGAAGGGCAGGCGTTTTATTTTGGCAACCTCCTATATGGACTACACCTTACCTACCACCCAATTTACATTTGATGTGAACCAGAATCCTTTATTCAAAAAAGACGGAAATAACTATATTAACTTTCTCTCCATTCATCAATTAAACACATTGGGAAATGTATCCTTGTTGGATATTTTTCTTAGCACAGGCAATGTGGTTGAACCTCATATTCATCAAAATGCAACCGAGCTGGTGTACTGCATCAGTGGTTCAGCTGTCGTTTCGCTCATCAATCCATTTACCAATGAGTTGTTAAACTTAACGATTACCCCAGGCCAAGTAGCAAATGTTCCGCAAGGCTGGTGGCACTATGAAATTGCAACGGTAGATCAGACGCATCTGCTGGCTATTTTTGATGCCCCTGTTCCTGAAGCCATTTTTGGTTCGGACATTTTGCGTCTTACACCTGCAAGCGTCCTGGCCCATACGTACTGTCTCGATGAAAACAAGGTGAAGGACACGCTTGCTCCCATTCAAAAAACAGTAATCGTTGGGCCACCTGTGGACTGTGCAACTCAAGTATCGCCGGCCACAAACAACATGCCACATCCGAATAGTCAGCCTAACGAACTGCCTTATGTGAATCGCCTTCCGTATTGGGGAACATGGGTAGATCCCCGTATTATTCACGAACCAGGCTGTCCGTATTATACAGAACCTCCGATGAATACGAATAATCAAAGGTAAGTGACAGATATAAGTATATTATAAGTGAGGTCAATCCCAGTACATCGTCACGAACGAGAATGTAGCAATTAGACAAAAAAGATGCGTTCGCATGAACGCATCTTTTTTGTCTGTTTGTGTTCAAGTTATGATGTGTAGTTTCTTCCCAAGCCCAGCTCAGTCAATAACTGACGATATGCAATCGAGGTACGGTCTGCGGGAATATGTGCTTCTGCATGCAGATCCAGCGGCAATTCCTCCGGTTTCTGTGATTCCACCATTTCACGGTCCTCCTCGAATACCTGCAAGTTAAACTTGATTGTCTCTTCAATTGGAGCATCCTTGTCAAAGTTACGCGTAATCGGACAGAACAACCGTGTAAAGCGTGCAGAAATTGGTGAGGCACAGTTCAGAATGTTCAGTTTGTCGTTATCCGGGAAGTGAACCGTAAGGGAGGCGGAGAATGGCGGAAATACGCGGAATTCACGCAGCCATTGAAAACCTTCGGGGGCTACATTATCCTGACCTTTACCATAGTTGCTGACAGAACTCCAGTATTCGGCAAGCAGTTGATTGCCTTCACGTTTTACTTTGTATTGGGGCACTTCGGTGTTGTTCCGATCGCCAAACGTCTCCGTATGCACGTACGCAAAATGGGATACATCCAGAAATCCCTCCATCTGACGTCCTGCCGAACCTGTGATATCAAAGTTCGGAGGCAAAATGTTGATATAATCAGGATCATCCCATCCTGGGCATGAAGGAATTTGCTCGTCGTTTCCGGCGAGTGAAGTCCAGATCAGGCCATAACGTTCGACCGCAGGATATACGATAAGTTTCAGTTTGGGAGAAATTTTGGAGCTGGGGTGTGCAGGCACGGCGGTGCATTTCCCTTCACAGTTATAACGGAAACCATGATAGGGACAGACGATTTCCCCATTTTCTACCCAGCCCTTACTGAGCGGAGCACCACGGTGAAAACAAAGATCCTTGGCAACTACAACGTTGTTGTTGCTGCGATACAGAACCAATCGAACATCGAGCAATTGAGCGGCCAGTGGTTTATCTGTCACTTCGCTTGCTTGAGCAATCGGATACCAATATTGAGATAAGACATGCCAGTCTTCAGCGGAGAACGTGCAGTCGCGGGGCAGTTCGGATGTAAGTTGGGGATTGGAATTGGAAGTTATCATGGAAGTCACTCCTTGCTGGGATAATGAATCGTTCGTTATTCATGTTAGGAAAGTTTACTTTGTAGTCGTATGTTACTACTCTTTTGTTTGGAGTATCAATAGGTGTAATCGTTTTTTGTTTAAAATGACAAACAATACAGTGGACACCTAACATAAATACGGAATTATCTGCTTATACATAACGTTTGCGTAAACTATATCCATGTTCGGCAAAATTCATTCATTAAGGTTACTCATCTTAAATAGTTGAGCTTTATGCTGTTCTCAAATATGCTGAAGATTTTTTATAGAAAATGTCACAGATATGAGTCTTTATTTGTCTTAAGGTTGTAGACCAAAATACGGAGGCGAATGAGATGAATTTAAGAGTGAATTATAGAGTGGCTAATTCGGGTGCTTTCAAAGCAATGATGGCATTGGAGCAGCATGTTTCGGGTCAGTTTGAAGATAATAAAGTGTTATATGAGCTGTTGAAAATCCGTGTGTCGCAAATCAATGGCTGTGCGTTTTGTCTCGATATGCATGCCAAAGATCTGATGAAGCTGGGAGATTATGCTGATCACATTTTGCTGCTGAGCGTGTGGCGCGAGGTCCCTTTGTTTACGGAAAAAGAACGTGTTATGCTGGAGCTGGCTGAAGCCGTAACGCTTGTTTCGGAACAAGGCGTACCACTTGAATTGTTTGAAAAAGTGAAGGAACATTTCAGTGATGCTGAACTGGTGGATCTGATCATGGCGATCAACACCATTAATAGCTGGAACCGGATCGCAATTACAACAGGGATGTATCCTGGTTGCTTTAATAATTAAAGTTACGACCATCTGCCAGAGGAGGCCATTCTCATGAAATTTGATTCCCTCATCAATGAGCCAGAAGTGTCTTCTCTGGAAGTTGGTGAATTGTATATTCGTTATAAAGCCTATGCCTTTTCCATTGCTTACCGCATGCTCGGTAGTGTTGTGGAGGCTGAAGATATGGTGCAGGACTGCTTTGCGGAGCTTCAGAGCAAGTCTCTTGATAATATCCGTAATCCCAAGTCCTATATTGCTAAACTAGTCGTAAACCGTAGTTTGAATCTGCTGAGCTCTGCCCGTAATCAAAGGGAAAGTTATGTTGGAGAATGGCTCCCTGAGCCGATGAGTGACGGTGGAATAGGGAACGTTCCGGAAGCAACGATGGAGCAGAAGGAGATGATTTCCTACGCTTATCTGGTTATGCTGGAGCAACTCACCCCCATAGAGCGTGCTGTTTTTGTACTTCGTGAGGCGTTCCAGTATGAGTATGCGGAAATAGCAGATTGGCTGGGAAAATCGGAAAGCAATTGCCGTCAAATTTTTAGCCGGGCCAGACGTAAGCTTCCCGATCGTCTTTCCCCGCTGGAACATCGTTCTGCTGATTATGCTGCCAAAGAAAAATTGCTGGCTCGTTTCACAACCGCTTTTCTAAATTATGATGTTTCCGAGATGCTGGAGCTGCTGGCCGAGCAGCCTGTATTTACTGCAGATGGCGGTGGACGTGTGCATACGGTCATGAGAACGATGAAAGTTCGTAAAGGCGTACTCGCCTTGTTGACCTCTCGCCGGGTGCTTACCCGATTGCGAGAACGAGATTGGGTGCCCACATTCATCAATGGAGAGCCTCACCTTGCATTACTGGATAACGGTCAGTTGTCCGAAGTTCTGTGTCTCAAGCTGGACTCTCTAGGAGAGCGGATTGAGGGATTCTATCTCGTTGTGAATCCGGACAAACTTACATCGGTATCGACATAAAATACATTCTTGGAATGGAGCAAGAAGCGCTGAATGCATGCTAAAGCGGCACATCCTTTAGAAAGGAGTGCTGCTTTTTTCACTTCTGGATCGAAGCCGTAGCAGCACAAAGAACAGCATCTTACAACCTTGGGGGTTGAAGTTGCTGTTCTTTGTTGTTCGACTTATTTTAAATTAATGAAGAGGTGGCTTGTTGTTATTTGGCATTTGAGGTGCACCGGTTGCTGGGACATATGCTTGAAGCATCTGTGTCGTATCATTTGCATTCAGTTGAGGCACTTGATAATAAGCATGTTGATTTTGATACATGAAAATTTCGTAAGCCATCTCGATAAATTGTTGTACCTGAGAAGCGATAACTCGGCGTACGGTCCCATTCGTAATTTCAGGAGCAGACATGGCCAGCAGAGAGGCATGTGACTTGATCAATCCCAGCATATGACCACTGATGCCTGCATCTTTGACGTCGGCGAGTGATTGATTCGGCTTTTTCGGTGCAGATGGCTTGAGGCCATATACGGGCGGAACGATGTTTGGAATCATGTAGGTTGCCGTCTCCTCATGCGGTTTCTGTCCAGTTGAGAAACATTCTGCCGTCAGATTGTACTGGGACAGCATGAAATTGTACTGACGATCAAGAAGTTGAAGCAGTTCAGTGTCCTGTACAAACGTTCTGAAAATCATGTATTGATCCAGCACGTTGATGGCCCCTGACAGAATTTCGTGCATATCGAACATTTCATGTCCGCCATGGTTCATTTGAGGTGTGAAGCCTGGATTTGCGTTGTTTGCAGGTTGCATTCGGTTTGAAGGCTGCATTGAATTTGAATTCATGGTAAATTTGATTCTCCTTTGGGAAGTGGTATGATCCTAGTATGGTCTTCAACAGTAAATTTATGTAATGGGTTTTGGTTATAAGCAAAAATAGAGACAGGTACGGTGGTGGTTGGATGGAAACGGACTGGAATGTTCCAAAAGCGTTATTCGTTAAGCATTATGGGAGCGCTGTACAGATGCATCGGAGTGGTGTTTATGCACAATATAAACAATGGGATGTGCCTCAAGAGCTGGAGCAGACATGGATGGAAGAAAGAATAGGTCAGTTAACCTCTGCATTATCTATCATGAACTGGGACGCGGTTGATGAGCTTACGTCGATTGCCAGATATCATGCTAATCCGCTGATTATCACTGCAATCACAGCATTTGCTTCAAGACAACTGACGAGTGCGGACAGTATGGTTCGTCTGGTGTATGCGGAACGTTTGATTGAGTTAATCAAGCGATATGAATCGATTATTCCGGTGGATGAGCTGCGTGAAGCCTATCAATTGACGATGAACTTGTTGGAGGATGTAGTAACCAAACCGTTGGTGCTTGATCCAGGGCATGAACTACAGCAATATGGTTTAAAGGATAAGCGTGGGTTGAATTTGCGTGTGGAAAAGAACAGGGAAGAGATCATCCGATATTTTCGGAACTGAATGTATTTCATTGAATCAAGTGAGGTAAATATCATTGAGAAAACTGAATTATATCAAAATATTGATTTTCCTTAGTATGGTCACGGTGGTGACCCTCGGTTTGTATTATGCAGCTGCGGATTGGTTGGATCAGCGCTATTTTCGCTTCCTGATCTGGAATCTGTTTTTGGGCTGGATTCCTTTTGTATTCTCCTATGTGGCTTATGGCTTCGGCCATGCCAAATGGAAAGGGGCGACATGGTTTGCCGTTGCAAGCGGACTGCTCTGGCTATTGTTCTTCCCGAACTCATCCTACATTGTAACGGATCTCGTTCACCTGACGGCACGCAGTTCCCGCTATTATGGCGGAGGGAATGGATTGGACTACAAGTACTGGTATGACTTAATTGTGCTCTTGATGTTCGTTTGGACGGGCTTGTTGCTCGGATTCCTGTCGATGTATCAGCTTCAGGAAGTGATTCATCACAAAATGGGACGATGGGTTTCGTGGATTTTTGTGCTGGTAGGGTGTGCTCTGGGTAGTTATGGTGTCCTGCTGGGACGTGTGTATCGACTGAACAGCTGGGATGCGTTAACTAATCGTGAAACGCTGGTCGAAATTATGCATGAGAGTGTAAGTCGTCCGTCACTCGCATTCTGTATGTTCTTTGGCACGTTTATTCTAACGATCTATGCAACGCTATACTATCTAATCAATACGAAATCTCCATATGCCGGGAAGACAGAGCTTGGAAGTTCAGAGGCGGATCTGAAAGGTTTGCGATAAACAATAACCCTCAACTCATCGGGAAAACTCCCTAACGGTTGGGGGTTATTTATGCGCATTAAGCGAAAATGAAGATTGTTACAGGCATTTTAACAGTTCAGGAGCAATTCTTTTGGGGAACACATCCAGTGGAGGTTTTTCCTTCTTTCGTTTGTCATTGGTTAGCACTGCAACGAGTTCCAGAGCCGGGACGATATATATAAATTGACCTCCAAATCCACGGGCGTAGTAATAGTGGAGTATGGGAGTGTCCTTTTCCGTAATCCCAGCATCAGCCTCAGAAGTTTCGCTGGTATAGGCATCCACCCACCAGTGCCAACCATAACTACCATGATTGGGTGGAGTAACCGTAATGGCAGGCTTTGTAGAGCGGCTAACAAGATCGTTCGATATCAGCGACTGGCCGTTCCACATGCCTTGCTGCATAAACAGCTGACCGAATTTTAACAAATCCCTCGGCAGCATCTTTAATCCAAACCCACCAGTATGTACACCCTGTGGGTCACTTTCCCATTCATACTCTTGAATCCCCAACGGGCCAAATAGATAACGTTCCGCGAACTCGGCTACGGAAATTCCTGTACTCTGCATGAGGATGGCAGACAAGATCTGTGATACCCCGGAATTGTATTCCATATATGTACCTGGCACATGACTTAAGCGTTGCTCCAATGCAAAATTCACCCAGTGATCCGTACGTGTCATGCGCGGAAATGAATTCTGTCCACCAAACTCGTCCCAGTTGAATCCAGCTGTCATGGTCAATAACTGCTCTAACGTAATTTCCGGTTTGCGTGGGTCAGGATCTGACCCCAGCTGTGGGAAAAAGGTGGAGATTGGATTAGACGCTTCGGGCAGCCAGCCGTGATCCATTGCAATACAAATGAGCGCGGACAGCACACTTTTGGTACAGGAATTCACTTTGGCAATTTGAGTTGCTGCTTCTTGATTACGGTAGTGCTCGTATATGATTTCGCCACGTACGCTGACAAGACAACTGCGCAGATCCAGCGGCGGGATGGTTTGCTGTAACATGGATGGTATGGATGAAGGGTTCATAGTGTCCTTTCTTAATTGGGACATATCCCACAAATTGAGTGTCGTTAGAAAAAGGTTTGAGCCATTATTTTATCACACGATTTAATAAGTTCTCAATTTATAACCTCAGACTCCGGCATTAGTTAAAACTGGACCGCAGACTGATTCAGATATTCGTGTTTATTGATACACTCGGTGCAGTAGATAAATGGGGGTATTTTACAGCAAAAAGGGATATTAACTTTGGTACAGAAGGTTCGGCATACCGATAAAAGAAATTACATATAGTGTACCTGATTAATCCAAAGTAGTGTTCCATGCAAAGGAGCTAATGGTTGTTCATGCTATTACGTATGTTAAGAAATGAGCTTAAGAGGAAAAAAGGAATCAACATTGCTTTATTTGTTTTTATTTTGCTGGCAGCTTTGCTTATGTCTTCAGGTACACGCATGATTATGGAGCTAACAAGTTCAATCCACTATTTATTTACGGAATCCGAGACCCCTCATGTTGTGCAAATGCACGCAGGTGAACTGGATGAAACGAAGGTGAATGAGTGGGCACAGGCCAATGAAATGGTAGAGAAACACCAGATCGTAGAAATGATTAACATAGACGGTTCTCATTTATTTTTTGGAGCGGAAGCTGAGAAAAACAGCATTATGGATATTGATTTTGTTGTACAAAATCAGAATTTTGATTTTCTGCTGAATTTGGATAGTGAGATTGTGCAGGTGAATGATGGAGAAATTGCCGTTCCTGTTTATTACTTGCAGCAGAAGAAGTTGAAAATTGGTGACAGTATTAACATCAAAGACAATTCTTTCATCAGAACCTACAAGATCGTGGATTTTGTACGTGATGCTCAAATGAATCCATCCATTATTCACTCCAAACGTTTTGTCATAAGTCAGGGTGAATTTCAGTCCTTAAAACAAAATACGGGCGAGACGGAGTATCTGATTGAATTCCGACTTAAAGATCCTCAGATGATCAGTGACTTTACTCAAGCCTATCAAAATACGAATTTGCCGAATGCAGGTCCTGTGGTTAACTACAGTCTGTTCCAATTGTTGAATGCGTTGACCGACGGGGTTGTGGCAGCTGTAGTCATACTTGTCAGTTTGATCTTGATTGTAATCGCTGTACTATGTATCCGTTTCACCATGCTCGCCACTATTGAAGAGGATTACCGAGAGATTAGCGTCATGAAAGCTATTGGCATATCCGAGCGTGATATTAAGAAACTCTATTTGAGCAAATATGTTGTTATGGCAGGTTTGGGCTCTATTACAGGCTATTTCACCTCTCTATTGGTGAACCGTTTGCTCATGTCCAATATGATGCTGTACATAGGAACAGCCCCCAAAACATGGTTGCACTACGTCATCACATTATTTGCAGCTGTCATCATTTTCGCCATCGTTGTATTTTTCTGCAACCGTGTGCTTCGACGTTTCAATCATATTTCAGCTGTTGAAGCATTGCGTTCGGGCAGTCTCGGCGAAACCAGAATAAGTCCAAACAGGCTCAGCCTATCCAAAAATCGATGGTTATCGGTTCCGGTTTTCCTGGGTATAAAAGACATCATTCAGCGGTTGAACATGTTCCGTTTGCTATTGTTTGTTTTTATTATAAGTTCATTTATTATGATCGTACCTGTTAATTTCCTCAATACGTTACAAGCCCCTAGCTTTATCTCTTACATGGGTGTTGGTCAAAGCGATATGCGTATTGATCTGAGGCACTCCGAGGATATCGAACAGCGTTACTCCGAATTAATTAATTATATTCAAAAGGATACAAACGTACTTAAATACTCAGCATTTGTCACAAGCCAATTTAAAGTGTTGAACAGTGAAGGTGGCTATGATCATTTAAGCGTGGAGACAGGAGATTTCAATGTGTTTCCTTTATCTTACGTGAAGGGTGTGGCCCCAAAAAATGAATATGAAATTGCTTTGTCTGATGCGAACAGTAATGAAATGAAAAAGAAGACGGGAGACTCCTTAATACTGTTAGTAAATGGAAAGAAAAAAACAATGACCGTCAGTGGTGTATATCAGGATGTGACCAATGGCGGAAAAACTGCAAAAGCACGCTTGCCTTATAACCAAGATCGTGTACTCTGGTATGTCTTGAGTCTGGATTTGAAAGATGATGGAAGTAAAATTTCGAATAAAATTGCGGAGTATGCACAGACATTTGCACCGGCAAAGGTGACAGATTTACAAGGCTATTTATATCAAACGCTTGGAGGGACAATCCATCAGCTGAAACTGGTTACGGTGTTGGCGCTAGTTGTAGCAGTATTGGTCACGATCCTGATTACATCGTTATTCCTGAAGATGCTTGTTGCAAAGGATAACGGTGATATTGCGATTTTAAAAAGTTTGGGATTTTCTATTTCCTCAATCCAATTCAAATATGTAGCGATGTCCCTTATTGTTTTGGGTGTTGGGGTTCTTATAGGAACTATACTATCGAATACGGCAGGTCAATTAATGATTAGTCTAATAATGGCTTATTTTGGAGCATCCCATATTGTGTTTGTCATTGACCCACTGAAGTCATATGTACTTTGTCCGCTGCTGCTGGCAGCTACGATTATCTGTACAGCTATAATCAGTATTCAATCCATTAAAGAATCCAGCATTTCCAAAATGATTGCCGAATAGGGAGGGTGACCTTGACTACGATATTGGAAGCCAAAAACGTGAATAAATCGTACAGTACTGGTGAGCGTGAGAAGCATCCTATTTTGAAAGATATTACTTTTCAATTGAAGAAGGGCGAATTTGTTTCCATTATGGGTCCGTCGGGCTCGGGAAAATCAACTTTGCTTTACAACGTCAGCGGCATGGATCAGGTTAGCAGCGGGAGTGTTTATTTTGCTGGCAAAGAGATTTCTGCTTTTTCAGAGAAAGAATTGGCGCAACTTCGCTTGAACAAGATGGGATTTATATTTCAGAACATCCATCTGTTAAAAAGCCTGAATCTACTCGACAACATCATTCTGTCTGCCTATCTGGCGAAAAAAAGCAGCAGGGATTCCATTCATACACGAGCTCTCAATCTGATGAAAAAAATGGGCATCGAGGAACTCGCCAATCACAATATTACTCAGGCATCGGGTGGACAATTACAACGAATTGGTATATGCAGGGCGCTGATCAATCAGCCGGATATTCTGTTTGCAGACGAACCCACGGGGGCATTAAATTCACGTTCAACCAACGAAATCATGGATATTCTTGGAGACATTAATGCATCTGGAACAACCCTTTTGATCGTCACCCATGATGTTAAGGTTGCAGCACGATCTGAACGGGTTTTATTCATGATGGACGGCAAACTGGTGGCAGATCGTAACCTTGGCAAGTATAACAAGCAGCATAATCTTAAAACGAGAGAAAATATGTTAGGCAAATGGCTTACGGATCAAGGGTTCTAACACGGTTAATTGGAGAGGGGTTATCCAATGAAACAGATGGGACACAGGTCATTTGGTACATTTTTGACAGTATGGTTCGGACAGCTCATATCTACGATGGGTATCGGAATGACGGCATTCTCTCTTGGTGTGTATGCATTTGAGAAAACCCATACGGCGACAGCTGTCGCATTGATTACACTGTTTACCTTTCTGCCTAATATCTTGTTGCGTCCCATAGGTGGAGTCCTTGCAGATCGTTTTGACCGGCGCACGATGATGGTCTTAGGTGATCTTGGTTCTGCGGCTGGTTTAGTTTTTATCTTGACCATGATCCTGACGGGGAAGATTGAACTGTGGCATATCTATGCTGGTGTTGCTTTTAGTTCCGTGTTCTCGGCCGTTCAAAGTCCAGCCTACAAGGCTTCAGCCACCGATTTGCTCAATAAAGATCAATATTCAAAGGGCAGCGGCCTGGTGCAGCTTGCCGAATCATCCAAGTTTCTATTTTCGCCCATTATAGCCGGCATTCTGCTCAGTATAACAACGATTGAAGTCATTCTGGTCATTAATATATTGACGTATCTGGTTGCGATCCTGGCAGTGCTTGTTATACGGAAAAGTCTTAAAGCGGAGCGAACCGATGATGAGAGGAAACCTTGGCTGACTGAGCTTCACGAAGGCTGGATTGAAGTAACGACGAATAAAGGCGTGCTTCTGCTTGTTATCATTATTTCGATTATCACGTTCTATCTGGGATTCCTAGAAACGCTCATAGGTCCAATGATCCTATCCTTCTCTGAATCAAGAACGCTTGGAACATTTCAATCGGTGAGCGCAATTGGCATGTTGATCAGCAGTCTGTGCATTGGCATGTTCACCCTAAGTAAAAAATATTCAAAAATACTTGTTTGGGGTCTGATCATGTCCGGATTGTCCTTCTCCCTTTTGGGATTTACAACAAATATATATTTCATTATCTTTGCAGGCTTCCTGTTTCTGTCCTCCCTGCCCTTTGTCAACATGAGTGCAGATGTATTGGTGCGTAATAACATATCCAACGAGAAGCAAGGCAGGGTGTGGGGCATCATCGGCATTTTATCGCAATTGGGCTTTATCGTTTCATACAGTATCGCAGGATTTTTGGCAGACCATGTCTTTAACCCATTGTTGGAGGAAGGTGGAGCGCTGGCCTTGACCGTAGGATCATTCATCGGCGTTGGTCCGGGAAGGGGCATTGCGTTCTTGTTTATTATTGCAGGCGTGTTTGTTATCGTTATTGCAGCCATCACTTCCCAGCTTAAATCCATTAAGGGGCTGGAGAAGGGCATTGATATTGTGCCAACAGACCCAACAGGATTAGCACATAAATGAGTGAGTTGATGTGATGGAGTTTAAAAGTAGATGACAACCCCGGAACTTTATGTTTCGGGGTTGGTTTGAGCTTTAGGACAAGAACCTGATATTGGTAGAGGCTTTGTACAGATGAAAAGGTTAGCAGGTATACTATGATTAATGAGCATTACAGGACTTATAGTCGTGTAGATATTTAACCAGAGGGAGGTTACACCTTTGTTCAAAATCGGAAATCAAGGAACGTTTGAAACGTTGCCTGATCAAGCCATGGCGATTTATAAGGGAGACGTTACTGGTGTAGAAGAATTCATTAAACAGGGTATGGAGCTTGAAAAAGTGATTACGCTCAGCAAATACATAGCTTTAACACCACTAGATATTGCCCTAATCACCAATCAGCAGGCAGTGGTTAAGCTTTTGGTGGAGCGCGGAGTGAACCTGAATGTGAAGGACAACCCGGCAATCCTCAAGGCGGCCAGATACTGCGGGGAAGATACGGTTCGATATTTGCAGAAGCATGGAGCCAAATTGATTGGACTTAATCATGTGAAGTCGAGTGCGTACGACGAGGCATATTACGGTAACAAAAAGAACATCCCAGTATTGAAGGACCTCGGACTGGATATTCGAAAATATGGTGGAAAAACGTTACGAAAAGCCGTTTCGAATCACGATATGAAGATGGTCCAGTATTTGCTGGACGAGGGCGTGGATATCAATTACAACGAGTCCGATATGGTGTATCCATACAAGGCGACACCCCTTACAGTAGCCGCTCGTAACAACAATATGATGATGGTTCGTTATTTGGTAGAGCATGGAGCGGATGTAACCATTCAAGAGAAGGATGGGGAACGAGCATACACGATTGCCATCAGTCAGAAAAATGAAGAAATGGCAGAGTATTTGAAATCTCATGAGCCGCAAGACTTTCACAATCTGAGCAACAAATTGCATGCGCTCAAATCGTACAAGCTGCCTAAGGAACTTATCCAATTTCTGACCGAAGGGCCAGGTCGTATTGACCTGCCTGACAATGAATCAGGTATTCAATATGTGGAGTTCTTTAATCTGGTGGATACTGTAGAGATGAAGATGGGGAGACAGAAGTTGCTGCGTTTATCTGCTGATTTGCATGAGTACTCGCATAAGGTGATCGTTTGGAATCCAAGTAAAAAAATAATTGGATACGTGGATGTGGAACATCAGGAGAATGGTAATATATGTACGTTCCCTGAGTTTTTAGCTGACCCAGGTAAACAAATCACAGAATTCTTCGATCAAATGTAGCTAAGTACGAACAATGTAACTATCAGATAAGCTCTCGCATATATTAGGGGCGACTTCTCGCTAGTGGTTGGATCAGAGCATGGAGCGAGCGCTAACGAATCGGAGACGTCTTATTCAAGGATTTGAAGTGACTGTAGAAATCTAAGGAACTTGAGACACGCTATATCGGAATAAACAGTCGTTTACAGCGTTTTTGTCAGGAATTTCAGGAAATAACGTGTCTTAGGTTCCTTACATTTTAGAAAGAGCATCTGAAGGCGAAATAAGACGTCCTGAGTTCCTTAGATAATGGTCTACTAATCGCCAGCCCTTATCAGCCGGCTTGACTTCAAGGCTTTTTAGAGGTTAACCATTTTGGATAGAGCCGTAATTGAATCCATAGAAATCTAAATATCTAAGGGAGGTTATTTATGACTACAGGTATTAGCCGAAGTAAAACACTGGGTGAATTTTTGAAATCTCGGAGGAGCCGGATTCAGCCTGATCAAGCCGGAATCAGCGGATCGTATGGACAGCGCAGAACGCTGGGATTAAGACGTGAAGAAGTTGCTGTACTAGCAGGTGTCAGTGCAACTTACTACACTTGGCTTGAGCAGGGGAGAGAGGTTAACGCGTCTCGCGAGGTGATGGAAAGCATAGCGGGAGCACTCCAGTTAAGCGAGGAGGAGAAGGACCACCTATTTCGCTTATGGGACCCTAATGCAGAGCATGAATTTCCTGCCTCCTATTCACATCTCGAAGAGGGATGGCAGAGCATCATTAGTCAACTTGCATACCCTTCTTTTATTACGAATGAAAGGTCTGAAGTACTTGCATGGAATGAGGCAGCGAATGAAAAACTGTTCGCCTTTTCCTCGATGAACGTGAACGACCGTGTCATGATGCGAATGTTATTTCTGGATGCAACGCTTCGAGAACGTATGCATAATTGGGATGAATTTGCACGGCATTCGGTAGCGGTGTTTCGTACGTATTATGACAAGTATCCGGGTGAACCTGAGTTTTCCAAAATAATTCAACAGTTGAACGAGGACAGCACGGATTTTCATAACATTTGGAGCCTGCACCAAATAAAACAGAAAAAAGTTAACCGGATCTATCTCGAAACTACGGATCGGGCGGATGGTATTGCCTATGCCTACGATATCTTTTCCATGAGTAATCTGAACGAACAGTCAGGCATTCATTGTTGTGTGTACATACCCGTTGTGGAGTAACGTAACGATCAGAGTGGTAATTCTAGTACTAGCATAAACAGACTGTGGTTGGGCCTCCGTTCTTGAAATAGAATGAGTACAAGTTCAATATCTTTCTATTTAATAACGAAAAGAGGGAACCGCATGATTAAGACAAGAACGTTGGGAAGCGATCATTTGCAAGTATCCGGGCTTGGGCTGGGTGTAATGATGATGCCAGACAACCAAGATTCGGTGCATACAATTCATGGTGCGTTAGATGCAGGCGTAACGATGTTCGATACAGCCGATTTGTACGGTGAATATGAAAAGCAGCAGTTTGGAGGTAACGAGAAATTGCTTGGGCGTGCGCTTAAAGGGCGAAGAGCCGATGCTATTGTAGCGACCAAGTTTGGTATAACACATACCCAGGGTCCCAAGGGAGATCCGGCGTATATTAAAAAATCAGTGGATGCCAGTCTGTACAACCTAGGTATGGATTATATCGATCTCTATTATCAGCATCGTCCTGATCCCAATACTCCAATTGAGGAAACGGTGGGAACACTTGCAGATCTGGTACAGCAGGGGAAGATCCGATATATAGGTCTGTCTGAAGCGCCTGCAGAGACGATTCGTCGTGCGAATTCCGTTCATCCAATTACAGCGCTCCAAACGGAGTATTCATTGTGGAGTCGTGAGCTCGAAGATGAGATTTTGCCATTGCTCGGCGAGTTGAACATTGGGCTTGTCCCTTACAGTCCTTTAGGGCGTGGCTTCCTAACAGGCCAGATCCAAACGATAGACGACCTGCCGGAGGACGATTATCGTCGTCATTATCCACGTTTCCAGGGTGAGAATTTTCAGAAAAATCTGGAGGTGGTGCGCCTGATCCAGGAGCTGGCTATGCAAAAAGGGTGCACTGCCTCTCAGCTTGCACTCGCCTGGTTACTTGAAAAAGGAGAACATATCGTTCCGATTCCTGGTACTCGTAGTTTGGAGAGAGTTCACGAGAATCTTGGTGCTCTGCAGGTTTCTCTCACCATTGATGAATTGGCAGAGATTGAACGGATATCTCCGAAAGGATTTGCCGCGGGAGGAAGATACCCGGGAATTGCTTAAGATATAGCAAACTATAGATTAAGCACTTAACGCCCCAGACCTGTTTTCAACAGGAAAAGGGCGTTTTTGTGTTTTACTTGAGAGTGAATGTTCATCACTTGAACCTAATCGACAGATGAAGCTACACATTTGGATGAAAATTGAAATACAATCGTGTCACGGTATTATCTCCGCGTATTAACGCATACAGTACAACAATGAGATGTGCGCCTATAAGGAGGAAACAGCGGTATGATTAATCCGATTCTGCAATCCCCGAATGTTCAACTGGCAGCCGATTCGACAACGGTTTTAAATTATCAGCGTGATTCGCGCAATTATATTACCCAGTTGTTTGGGGAGCAGCTGCCAACGATCAAAAATGGGTTTTTCAACGTACACATGAGTAAAGGTATCATCGTTCAGCCACACTGGCATACCAATGTGACAGAGATGGTCGTTCTGATCAACGGTGAAGTTACCACCTCTGTCTACGATCCCTTCAAGCGGGAGCGGATAAGTTATCACTTGAAGCCTGGTCAAGTTTCGATATTCCCTCAAGGGTGGTTTCACTGGTTTGTGGCGGAGACCGACGATGTGCATCTGTTGACGATTTTTGATCAACCTACACCGGACATTGTGCTTGGGGCTGATTTCCTGGCTGCAACACCGCCTGAAGTTGCACATCGTGCATACTGCATTGATGAGGAGGCGTATGCAAAGGCAGTGGCATCCATCAAAAATGACGCTATTTTGGGTCCGCCAATTGGATGCGTGGATTCTGTTTCCGATCAGGCGATCAAAGCTTCCAAATCATCCAAGAACTCAAAGGGATAACGATAATAATTCCTTCTCCAATGAACGCATTCAGGCCCACGACCGGGAAATTCGGTTGTGGGCTACGTTTTGTTCCAAATTAACACGGTCAGAATTCTCTGTTAATATAAGGATAACATTCGTTTGTCACAGTAGTGAGAGCAATAATAGGAGAAGCATAATTCATAAATTGATCATACCCTAATAACGTGGAGGAACCCATCTATGACCATGACTGAGCATATAATACTGGAAACCGCAATGAGTTATGCTCCTGTATTAATGTTTGACCGAAATGAGCCTTTTTATCCGGATTTTGTAGGTGTTTCAATACTGGAACGCTCTGGCCCTTCCCCATCCTTTAGCCGGGAAATTCATTTTCCAGCCGATGCCGTCCGATATGTGATTGAATTTGCGATCTGGTGGGATTACGAAATTGGGCATTTGTACGAAATGGAGCATGTGTGGATCTATGTGGGCCATGACGGCGAAGTCGTGGACTGTGAAGCCAGCTTTCATGGCAGAGTGCTCAGGGGATTGCTGAAGGATCGGGTTAATGTGGTTGGACGCCATGTGTGTCTTTACTCGCAGCCAGGCAAACACGCGTTTTCACCGCTGCCTGTGGTATTTGAACTGTTACCGGATCTGTACAGCGCAGCCGGGGCTAATGCTGGATGTGACGGCCTGCTAGTCAACGAGATGTTCAAAGGTTATTTTGAAACAAATGAAGAGATCAATGCCAGAGTGCAGGCATTCCTGCAGACGAAGGCGTTTGTACCTGCTATGGAGTTTGAGGAATATGTGCTTGACCCCAATGTGTTTATGATCTGGGACCAACTGTTTGCTTTGATTCCTGGAAGAATTGAGGAAAGACTAAGAGAACTCGAAGTATGACATTGAATCCGTTATTGATGTGAATGAAGAGGTGGAGTTATTTCAATGGATAATTTGATTTTCTTTATGATAATTTCTCGTTCGTCATTTTACATATGTATATAATAAAAAGTGCTTCATCATCCGTATGGGTGATGAGGCACTTTTTGTTGACCCGAGAGTCTAATCGCATTTAAAAATGAGATCCATAAATCGGTTCGCTGCCAGGGAAATCGGCATATTCCGCTTTGTCATGATGCCTACATGGGATGGAGGCAGGGGAACATCCAGCTGAATTTCGAAGAGAGAGCCTTCCTCCAGCTCTTTGGAAATAAACTCACGGGTTACATACGATATGCCCAATCCTCGACGTGCAAATTCAATTAACAAATCCACACTGCCGACTTCAATCTCGGGTTTGAGTGTATAGCCATAGCTGTTGAACAATTCCGTTATCGCCATCCGCACCCGGCTGTTCCGGGAGAAGAGAATCAATTGATGCTCCAGGAGCATCTCCAGTGTCATGACTTTATCCTTCAGCTGAGCATAACGTTCACCCGCAACGAAGCAGTCCTTGAGCTGAATACTTTCCCGAACTTCCAGCTGCGGATCAACGATGGGCATTCGAACAACACCCAGATCAATTTTTCCTTCTTTCAGAAACGTGATGACTTCCGGCGTTGTTCCATGACTCAGATGCAGCTTGATGTTAGGATATAGGACATGGAATTCTTCCAGATATGCCAGCATGTAATGCTTAAACAATGAATCACTTCCGCCAATCCTCAGTTCTCCGTTGTCTAAACTCTTCAGGGCGGCCATTTTCTCCTCCGCCAGCGAGATCAGAATCTGGGATTGTTCGATATAAGAATACAGACTGACACCTTCCTGTGTCAGTGCAACTCCCTTGGAATTCCGGTAAAACAACGTGAGGCCAAAGCTTTCCTCCAGCTGTTTGATAGCATGGCTAACGCTTGGTTGAGTGATATATAGCGCTTTGGCAGCTTGAGTCAAACTTCCTGTTTTGGCAGCCCAGTAAAATACCTTATATAATTCATAATTTGTTGTCATAGATATGGTCTATAGCTCCTGTGAAATATATTAATTACTTGTATGGCTATGAAACGTATTATAGTGTAACTACAGCAAAGATACCAGAGTTACTTGGAAGGAGAACAGTGAGATGGAACCAACAACCATTATTTTATTTGGTGCGACTGGCGATTTAGCCAAAAGAAAAATATATCCTGCCTTATATAATTTATACATTGAGCAGAAACTACCTGAATCCTTCTCGCTGATTGGCTTGGGACGCAGAGAATGGTCTGATGAATTCTTTCAGGCACAAGTGGAAAAATCATTGAATGAATTTTCCAGACGCCCGGCCGATCCTAAAGTTGTGAAGTCATTCGTGCAGGCTTTCCGCTATAGTGTATTGAATATAAGCCATAAGGAAGATTATACAGAGCTGTTAGATTTGGTTGAACAGAGAGAGGCTGAACTTGGCATTCCGTCCAATCGTTTATTTTATCTTTCGGTTGGTCCAGAATTCTTTGAACCGATTGCAGCGAACATTCAGGAGAGTGGACTTGGATCTACAGCGGGCTGGAAACGTCTTGTGATCGAGAAGCCATTTGGTCATGATCTGCAATCGGCTCGTGATCTGAATCGCAAATTAAGCGAGGCGTTTACCGAAGAAGAAATTTATCGGATTGACCATTATTTGGGCAAACCAATGGTACAGCGTCTTGAAACCCTGCATCAAAGCAATCCGATCATGAAGGCATTGTGGAACAACCGTTACATCTCCAATGTGCAAATCACCGCTAACGAGACTGTTGGTGTGGAAGAACGGGCATCCTATTATGACCATGTAGGCGCCGTGCGGGACATGTTCCAGAATCATATGCTGCAATTGCTCATGATGATGGCGATCCAGCTTCCATATAACAGCACCACGGAAAAAGTCGGTTTGAAGAAAAAGCACATCATGGAATCGATACAGCCGCTGCAAAAGCAAACTGTGGGTGCAAGTGTTATTCGCGGACAATATGCTGAAGGAAACATTCAAGGCAAATCCGTTAGCGCATATGCAGCTGAACCGGGTGTTGCCGAGAATACGATGAATGATACTTTTATTGCTGCGAAATTGCAGATTGATGACTTCTTCTGGCGCGGAGTACCTTTCTATATCCGTACAGGAAAACGAATGAAGGAGAAATCAACTCGTATCGTCATTGAATTCAAGGAACCATCCGGACAGGCCAACGTGGTTAACGGCTCCAAACCGAACCTGCTTGTGATTGAGATGAGCCCTGACCAGAGCATGACACTGCAGCTGAATGCGAGCGACCCGCAAAACAAAGGGGAGTTCAAGCCGGTTCATATCGATCTGTCACCAGATCGTGAGGATCTGGCCGAAGCTTATGAGAACTTGATTCATGATGCATTGCATGGAGATCCAACGTTCTTTGCCCACTGGGATGAAGTAGAACTGTCCTGGGCATGGGTGCAACCTATCTTGGATGCATTCCAGGAGAATTTGCTCCCACTTCATTTGTACCCTGCAGGAAGCTATGGACCTGTAGAGTCGGATGCTATGCTGGCTGCCGAAGGGCACCACTGGTGGTTTGATCAACCTGCCGATCAGCAGGCCGAAGATGCAACTGAAATTCCTATGGCTGTTAATGCAAACCGGTAACATCAAAAAAACAAACATATCCCTTGGAGGTAATTGAATATGAAATTTTTCATCGATACAGCAAACTTGGTAGACATCAAAAAAGCGTATAAAATCGGCGTACTGTCCGGTGTAACAACAAATCCGTCATTGGTAGCCAAAGAAGGCGTGAAATTCGAAGACCGCATTGAAGAAATTTTGCGTGAGGTACCTGAAGTTGAATCCGTATCTGCGGAAGTAACACCAGATGCGATCACAGCCGAAGAGATGATTGCTCAAGCTGACGAACTGATCAAAATCAATAACAACGACAAAAACATCACAATCAAGCTGCCAATGACACTTGCAGGACTGGAAGCTTGCCGTTACCTGACCAAAAAAGGTGTGAAAACCAACGTAACGTTGATCTTCACGGTGAACCAGGCGCTGCTTGCTGCTCGTGCCGGTGCAACATATGTATCCCCGTTCCTGGGACGTCTCGACGACATCTCCGAAGATGGCGTGCAATTGGTTGCCAAAGTTGCTGAGCTGTTCCGTACACATAACCTGGATGCACAGATTATTGCGGCTTCTGTAAGACATCCGGACCACGTTACACGTGTAGCAATGGCTGGAGCACATATTGCTACTGTGCCATTCTCCGTCATTGAACAAATTTCCAAACACCCGCTGACAGATCAAGGTATGGATAAGTTTGCAGCTGACTGGAAAAAAACGGTTCAGTAATAAAAGATTGTTGATCTCGAATTTTAACCTACTATATATAAAGAGTATTGGGAGGACATAATGAGTAAACAACAGATCGGTGTCATCGGACTTGCAGTAATGGGTAAGAACCTTGCCCTCAATATTGAAAGCAAAGGATTCTCGGTAGCGGTTTTTAACCGTTCCCCTGAGAAAACGAACGATCTCTTAAAAGAAGCTGAGGGCAAAAACCTGACAGGTGCGTTCACCATTGAAGAGTTCGTAGCTTCTCTGGAATCCCCACGCAAAATCTTGATTATGGTTCAAGCGGGTAAAGCAACGGACGCTACGATTGAACAACTGCTGCCACACTTGGACGAGGGAGACATCATCATTGATGGAGGGAACGCATACTTCCCTGACACCCAACGTCGCAGCAAAGATCTGGAAGCTAAAGGTTTCCGCTTCATCGGTGCGGGTGTATCCGGTGGGGAAGAAGGCGCATTGAAAGGCCCAGCAATCATGCCGGGCGGACAACAGAGTGCATATGAGCTTGTTGAACCAATCCTGACAGCCATTTCGGCTAAAGTGGGCGACGATGCTTGCAGCACATATATCGGACCAGATGGTGCTGGACACTATGTTAAAATGGTGCACAACGGTATTGAATACGGGGATATGCAGTTGATCGGTGAAGCGTATCACTTGCTCAAAGACGTGCTGAATGTTTCTGTTGAAGAACTGCATGAGATCTTCTCCGAATGGAACCAGGGTGAGCTGGACAGCTACCTGATCGAAATCACGGCAGACATCTTCTCCAAATACGATCCGGAAACCGGCAAACCAATGGTTGATGTCATTCTGGATGCAGCCGGACAAAAAGGAACAGGAAAATGGACTAGCCAAAGCGCGCTGGATCTGGGCGTACCTTTGTCCATGATTACAGAATCCGTATTCTCCCGCTTCCTGTCTGCGATGAAAGACGAGCGTGTGGCAGCAAGCAAAATCCTAAATGGACCTGCAACTGAAGCATTCTCCGGTGACAAAAAAGCATTCATTGAGAATGTGCGCAAAGCGCTGTTTGCAAGTAAAATCGTATCCTACGCGCAAGGCTTTGCCCAAATGCGTGCAGCTTCGGACGAGTACGGCTGGGATCTGAAATATGGCAACATCGCGATGATCTTCCGTGGTGGCTGCATCATCCGTTCGCAATTCCTGCAAAACATCAAGGAAGCATATGACAAAGACGCAGAACTGAAAAACCTGCTTCTGGACCCATACTTCCAAAACATTGTTGAATCTTACCAAGGCGCATGGCGTGAAGTCGTTGCTGCTGCGGTAACTCAAGGAATTCCGGTTCCTGGATTCTCCAGCGCGTTGTCCTACTATGACAGCTACCGTACAGAGCGTTTGCCTGCGAACCTGTTGCAAGCACAACGTGACTACTTCGGTGCTCACACCTTCAAACGTGTGGACAAAGAAGGTTCATTCCACTTCCAGTGGATGGATACCAACGAATAATTCGTAATGTATGAACAGCCGATTCTGTGTCCGTTCATGAGTTCAACTCATGTTTGGATACAGGGTCGGCTTTTTGTGCTGCATGTGATTAAGCTGTATCCTATAATGTCCGTTTATGAATGCTTGGAATTTAAGTATCAACAAATTGTAATAAAATGTACGTATCTATGATCCGAAACAGATGTTTTGCCCCCCTTAACTACGTTATACTTGTTCAAATGGATAGGAAGCTTTCTAACTGAATTCAGCAATCAACTTATTGACGTGGAGGTTAACGGGGGCATGTTTGTACTTGCAGGCATATTGTTTTTGATTGTATATGGTTTATTAGTGTTTTACATAGGGCGGAGCGGCTGGAGCTGGATGAAGCCTGTCGTCTCAGCGAGATTCCGTTGGTTTTACATCGTTGCGCTTGTATTCTTTGCAGTATCCTTCATACTGGCACGGTTGTTTGGAAGTTTCTCCTTCCTGAGCATAATCGGCTCATACTGGCTGGCTATCTTCTCGTTGCTGTTAATGATCTTGCCGGTTGTTCATTTGACGTTATGGATTCTTAGACTGACAAGAATTCCAAGACATCATGCCCACAAATGGGCGGGTGTGGTTACACTTGTATTGTTGCTGTCTACACTGGGTTACGGTATCTATAACGCCTATAGTCCAGTTGTCAGGCAATATAATATTCAGATTGATAAAAAAGTGGAAGGTGTCGACAGCCTCAACATAGTCATGGCTGCAGATATGCATTTCGGACTGCTTTCTGGTCCTGCACACGCCAAACGTATGGTGGAGGAAATTAACGCACTGAAGCCAGATCTGGTGCTGTATCCAGGTGATATTATCGATGACAACTTGGATATGTACCTCAAGAGTGGGATTGCGGATATTATCAGTGGCATTCAGGCTCCTTATGGAGTATATGCCTCACTCGGCAATCACGATAAATTCAATGGTCCGATCGAGGATTTAATTGCCGCACTGGAGAAGAGTAATATGCAGGTCCTGTATGATGACAAGATTACCCTGGACGATAAGATTACTCTGATTGGGCGTAAAGACCGGACCGAGAAGGATCGGGCAGAAGTAGCAACGTTGATGCAGGATACCGACCTGAGCAAGCCTTTGCTCATGATGGATCACCAGCCTTATGATTTGGATATTGCGGAGCAGAACCATGTAGATTTGGTTGTGTCCGGTCATACCCATCGTGGTCAGATCGCACCCGCTCAGTTTATTACTAAGGCCATCTACGAGAATGATTGGGGTTATCTGCAAAAAGGGTCCATGCACTCTATCGTGACCTCTGGATTTGGCTTCTGGGGACCTCCAATACGTACAAGCAGCCGATCCGAGATTGTACAGATTAATGTAACGTTTCAACAGAAATAAGGTTGTTAGCCTGAGCGAGTGGTGTAATATAGGCTACAATTTTTCTGCTTAAATTGCTGTATCTGACTCACTTCGCGCATTGCTAGAGGGGAGTGAGTTAGCGAAGCAGCCCGAAAATCTTATCCACATGTGGACAGGTTTCTGGGCTGCTTTGCTGTTGATCTCCCCAACAACGGTAGCAGCAGCTTTTTTTTGTAAAAGATGGCTTCATAACATCTGGGATGATATACTGTGATCCTATTGGAGGGGATAAAGATGAAGAAACCTATTATTGCTGTAGATATGGATGATACCATATGTCATCTGGTCAAGCGAGCCATATATCACAATAACATCAACTTTCCAACTCATCCGCTGCGATACGAGGATATGGTGCACTGGGATACATCCCATATTCGCCATCCGGAATGTACACATGATGTATTTTACGGTCGGCCAGGACTGTTTGAGGAACTGGAGATTTATGACGAATATGTGGTGGAAGAGGTGGAAAAGCTCCATCTAGCCTATGATCTCCTTATACTAACGGCGGCTGAACCCAAGACAGTTGTTGAGAAGTGGAATTGGCTCCAGAAGCATATGCCATACATATCTCCAGAACAGTTTATAACCTGTAAACGGAAGAACCTGATTAATTTCGATTTGTTAATTGATGATGGAGCGCATAACCTGATACCTGCGATGAATGAGGGGAAAAAAGTCATTTGCATCCCTCATCCATGGAATGTAAACGAGCGGGAGCAACATCAGTTTCCGTTAATGACCTCCTGGAAAGGTGCAAAGGCTTATGTGGATCGTCTGCTTGAAACAGAACATGAAGAGAGCAAGCGTGAGTCGGTAAAGAGATGAACCCAGGGAAAGGAGCCGAAGGCAGGAACACTTAATTCGATGGTTTAGCTCTGAAGTTCCTGCGATAACCCTGCGGGGTTTCTCCCGTAATGCGTTTGAAGACGGCGTAAAATGAATCTACATCCCTGTAGCCTACAAGTTCAGCAATTAAACTGACTTTATGTTGTGAATTCTTCAGCAATTCACAGCTTTTTTGTATGCGCAAATGTTGCAGATAGGCACCAAACGTCCGCCCGGTGTGGGTCACGAACATACGTCCAATATGTCTTTGACTCCAACCAGAGATATTCACGAGTTCGCTTAGACGGATTCGTTCGTTAACATGTTGGTCCAGGTAATGAAGGATGTGTTCCATATCAGTTGTATTTTCCTTCTCATTGCAGGTGATTTGATGAATATGTCTGTAGGTCGTTACGACGAGTTGACTAACGAGCGTATAAAGGATTGTGGATGAGCCGATTCCCGGAACGGCAGATTCGCGGTACAGCTTTACCATTAATTCTTCCATCCGTTGACTGTAATCAGTGATAGATACATAAGGAACCCGATTCTTTTCCAGATCTGTCAGATGGTTTCGAATCTCCGCCTCCTGAATAATGATGGACAGGGTGTGGATCAGTTCAGAATTGAACAGACAGTTATAGATAATGAGTGGATGCTCTGATACATTCGCTGTAGCTGGACGGAATACATGAGGAACGCCAACCGGAATGACAAACAGCATACCTTTGTGTACCGGAATAATATCTTCACCGATGTGATGAAAGCCCTTTCCTTCTGCCACATAACTGTATTCAACAAATTCATGTGCGTGAAAGGGAACCACAAAATCCTCGGAACACCGGTTCACGAACAGCTTCAGATTATTATGAAAAAAGGATTCGCTCTTGAACAGTTGGACGGTAGAATTCACGAGATAGCCTCCTCCGTTGAGAATGACCAGATGACCGGGTTAAACAGTCCTCTTCGCCAGGTATTTCCGAACACAGAATCGATATAATTATATCGTAACCTTGAATTGGAAACCACGATGGAAAGGGATGTTTCTCTGATGTTGATTGTAAATCATCTGCGTTGTGAGTATAAAATAAATCCGATTGGACTAGATATCACGTCTCCGAGGATAAGCTGGCATTTGCAATCCGATCGCAGAAATTGTGTACAGTCAGCTTATCAAATTCAGTTGTCACGAACAGAAGATTTGGACCAGATTGAATGGGATTCCGGCAAAATGAGCTCTGACCAGTCGTCCCATGTTGAACTGGAGCATTGGGTACCCGAAGCACGAACCCGCTATTATTATCGTATTCGTGCTTGGGATCATGCAGGAGATGAATCAAACTGGTCGGAGACAGCGTATTTCGAGACGGGATTCATGGGTAGTAAAGATGCCTGGCAGGCGGATTGGATTACAGTAGATCCATCCTCTCAGCAGGAGGAGTCTTGCCCGCGATTGCGTACCTTGTTTGAACTGAAAAAACCTGTTGCAGCGGCAAGAATATATGTGACTGCACTTGGATTGTACGAACTTCATCTGAATAATCAGAGAGTGGGCGAAGCATACTTCACCCCGGGCTGGACCAGTTATGGGAAGCGGTTGCAATATCAGGTCTATGATGTAACGGATCAGCTTCAGAATGGACAGAACCTACTCGGTGCTTATCTGGGTGATGGTTGGTATAAAGGACATTTGGGATGGGATAAGGGGCAGAATATCTACGGAGCAGACCATGCTTTGCTGCTGGAACTTCATGTTCATTATGGGGATGGTTCGGAGGAACGCATTGTATCGGATCAAGACTGGGAGAGCGCGTCTAGTGCCATCCGCATGTCGGATATCTATATGGGTGAAACGTACGATGCTCGCCTGGAGTCCGAGTGGACAGATTCATCCTCAACGCCATGGTCACCCGTACGTGTGCTGGATTATACGAAAGAGATCATTGTTGCTCAGGAGAATGTGGCGGTAATGCAAGTACAGGAGTTGAAGCCGATCGCTTTGCTGACAACGCCTCAAGGAGAGCGTGTGCTGGACATGGGACAGAACATGGTCGGCTGGATGAGATTCAGCATTCAGGGTGAGTCGGGTCATACGGTTGAATTACGACATGCCGAGATTTTGGATCATGCAGGTAATTTCTATACAGAAAATCTCCGTAGTGCCACTCAGTGCATCCGCTATACGCTAAAAGGCAACGGTGTGGAGACGTATGAGCCGCATTTTACGTTTCAGGGATTCCGTTATGTGAAGCTCATCGGGTTCCCGGATCACGTTAACCTGGAGGATTTCACTGGAGTTGTGCTGCATTCCACTATGGAGCGTACAGGTCACTTCAAAAGCTCCAGTCCTTTGGTGAATCAGCTTCATCACAATATATTGTGGGGGCAAAAAGGAAACTTTCTCGACGTACCGACAGATTGTCCGCAGCGTGATGAGAGGCTGGGCTGGACGGGAGACGCACAGATGTTTATACGAACTTCTTCATACCTGATGAACACGGCGCCTTTTTTTACCAAATGGCTCAGGGATGTGCAGGCAGATCAGGGAGAGGATGGAGGCATTCCTTTCTATGTTCCTGATCTGAGGAGTCCGACGTCTGAGGGATGGGGAGACACCAATCATTCTTCTGCCGCCTGGGGAGATGCTGCTGTCATTTGTCCATGGACGATTTACGAGATGTATGGGGATGTCAGGCTGTTGGCTGAGCAATATGACAGCATGAAACGCTGGATTAATTACATTCATGCTCAAGGGGAGAATCCTTACTTGTGGAATACAGGTTTCCACTTTGGCGATTGGCTCGGGCTGGATTCCAAACCGGACAGCTATATCGGGGCCACAGACAAGGATTTCATAGCGACAGCATTTTATGCCTACTCTGTTTCTCTTACACGGAAAGCAGCCGAGGTGTTGGGGAAGAAGGAAGATGCAGTGTATTATGATAATCTTCATGACAACATTGTTGCTGCATTTCAGGATGAATTCGTGACACCTGCGGGCAAACTTGCCGTCCCCACACAGACAGCGCATGTACTTGCTTTGCATTTTGACCTATTGGATGCTACATCTCGGAAACGTACCATGGATCAATTGGGGAAACTGGTTGCGGACGCAGGGAACCATCTGACCACCGGTTTTGTGGGAACACCTTATCTGAATCCGGTACTGAGTGATACGGGACATCATGATCTGGCCTATACGCTACTCTTTCAGGAGGATTATCCATCTTGGTTATACCAAGTGACACAAGGTGCGACTACAGTGTGGGAGCATTGGGACGGAATCCGGGAGGACGGAAGTCTGTGGAGTGCTGATATGAACTCATTCAACCATTATGCATATGGAGCCATAGGAGAGTGGTTATATCGTTACGTTGCAGGGATTAATACGGATGAACATCAGCCTGGATTCCGGATTGTGCACATTAAGCCCAAACCAGGACCTGGACTGGAGTGGGTGGAAGCATGTTTCGAGACGATGTACGGTTGTGTGACATCAAACTGGTATCGTCGTGAACATAACGATATGGAAGTTCTTGTGACGATTCCTGCCAATACAACGGGTACAATCCTTCTTCCTGGAGCAGATGTACAGACCGTTCGGGAGAACGGGAAAGCTTTGCACCAAGTAGCGGGTATTCATGATTTTCAAGCGCAGGGAACCGATGTACGAATTGCGCTGGGATCAGGAAGCTATCAATTCACTTACAAGATGCTTGGAGCGGATCAGGAAGTCTATGCACAACAGACGGAATCAGTATAACGGGTATGATTAGAGGAATCCGCCAACAGGATCGTGAACTAATATAATAGCGAAAGCTGGACCCGAGTAGAGGATCTGCATACGCAGGTTCTCTTTTTATACTTGGATAAAGATACTGTTCTTCAGATCGATAAGAGGATCATAAGTTATTAATGCAATGAAGGGAGATGAATCAATTTGACGAGTGGAAAAATACTGGGCATTGCATACAATGTCATTCCTGTGACAAATGTAGAGCAGTCAGCAGCATGGTTTGTGAACCATTTTGGATTCAATATCAGGCAGCCTAGAGAAGGCTATATTAGCCTCTTTAGAGACAATAGACCGATTCTCGATTTGATTGAAAGTGATTTACTTTCGAGGATCTGGACGGTAATCTGTTCGACGTATGGGAGCATCATGACTGTGAATTAGTATATTAGGTTGAAATAGCATGGCAATATCAATATGAGTGAGGAGGACGTGCGTAAAATGAGCAAAGAAAAAGTTAGACTAATCAAACCTTCAGCAGAATATAAAGAAACGTATATGGCATTTTATGAAGACTGGGTTGCAAGCGGAGAATCGATGGTACCGTGGGTCATTTCGAATGAGCCCTACCCTTTTGAAGGGATGTTAGCTTTTTTGGAACGTAATGAACAAGGCATTGATATACCGGAAGGCTGGGTTAGGGACAGTACATATTGGCTCGTGACGGAAAGTGATCGAGTGGTTGGAGCCGTGAATATACGACATGAACTGAATGAGAAGCTGTTTCATAGCGGAGGACATATTGGTTATGGGATTCGTCCAGGCGAACGGCAAAATGGATATGGTGCCGAAATCCTCAAGCTTTCCTTGGAAATCACGAAAGATCTCGGAATCACGAAAGTGCTGGTCGTATGTGACGCGCACAATGAGGCATCCAGAAGAGTTATTCTTCGTAACGGGGGTATTCAGGATCAAGACTATGTTGAGCCTGATGGGAATATCGTAGAGCGATTCTGGATAGGTGATGTCGAATGATGTTGAGAAATGTTGTAATTTAACGAAAATAATATGGATTATGATTGTAATACCCACGTCTGCTGATTTAAAATAAAGGGTAGAATCTGGATTGCGGCCGGAAACTATCATTCTATCAGGCATAAGTGAGGTTTTATTATGAATCATCCGGTTAATCGGCCCCGGCGTATTGAGTATCTGGATCTCTATCGTGCTTTTGCAATCATGGCTGTGGTTGCTATTCATGCGACTTCAACGGCAGTTGCGCATTATCCCAAGCACACGCTGGATCATGACTTTTATTATTTTTGGAACAGCTTTCTGCAATTCGCCGTACCTGCCTTTCTGTTCCTCTCCTCGCTGGTGTTGTTCTACAATTACAGCTCCAAGATGAAGGAAAAGGGCTGGATGCCCACTTTTTATAAAAAGCGATTATTTTATGTTTTTGTGCCTTATCTGGCTTGGTCACTCATTTATTTTATCGTCAAGCAGTGGTTAGCAAACAAAGAGCCTTTGGCACATGTGAAGCAGTTCTCGGAGCAATTGTTAACCGGTACTGCACACACGCATCTATATTTTTTCCTAATTATTTTGCAATTTTATGTGGTATTTCCACTGCTTCTTTCGTTAACACGTTATCGTTTATTTAATCAATATTTACCGTTGTTCTTTATCGCGGCACAGGCAGTTTTTTACGCCCTGCATCTGCAGTTTCATTTCTCACGGATGGGGAGTTTGCTGCCAAGTTACTTGATTGTTATTGGATTCGGTGCCTGGATTGGGTTGAACTTCGATGCAGCAATGAAGAAACTGTTCTCCTACCGTTATGTGTTGATCGCTGCATTGTTGAGCGGAGGGGCCGTCTTTATTTATGGAAATACTTATGTAAAAACGACTTTCGCCGCATCTCCGGCGCTAACCTATACGCTGCTATTTCTTTTCCGTAATCTGTTTACTCTTTCGGCCTGCTTGCTCTTGTTAATGACATGTGAACGAATGGGCGCTTGGAAACAGAGCGGATCTAATCGGGCAACTCGCATTCTGAATTCATTGGGCACGGTGGCATTTGGTGTATTCTTAATACACCCATTAATACTGTTGTTCTGGAGAAGAGAACTCACCGTGGAGCTCGCTCCACATTTTAGCCTTGGCATTATGCTTTCTTATGTTGTAGCAATTCTGCTCTCATGGATTATTGCCATGGGACTCCGACGTATGAAGTGGGGATGGGTTCTGATTGGACGTTAACGTTGGACTGAACATGAATGTGTGAATAAAAAGTGTAACCGAAAAAGAGATTTCAAGCCCTGAACTTTCAGTGGATGGCTTGAAATCTCTTTTTTATTTGTCCACGAGGCGTTATTATGGATTAATGTCCATAAAATTCAATTAATGGAATACATGTAACTGAAGTCAGGAGTGGTGGAATGAAGTTTATCATTATTTTTGGTCCACAGGCTGTAGGGAAAATGACGGTTGGCCAGGAATTGGAGAAGATCACTGATCTGAAATTGTTTCACAATCATATGACGATTGAACTGGTGTCGCCTTATTTCAGTTATGGTACGCCTCAAGGAAAGAGGCTTGTAAACCTGTTCCGTCAGGAGATTTTTGAAGAAGTGGCGAAGAGCGAGCTGCCCGGTTTGATTTTTACATTTGTGTGGGCTTTCGATATGAAAGAGGATTGGGAGTACATTCGAAAAATCAGTGTGTTGTTCGAGTCCGGAGGTGCTGAGGTATGCTATGTTGAACTGGAAGCTGATTCGACGGAACGTCTGGTTCGTAATAAAAGCCCACATCGGCTGCTGCACAAAGCAACGAAGCGGAATGTCGAATGGTCTGAGCAGGATCTGATTTCGAGCATGGAGAAATATCGATTGAATTCAGAGCCTGGAGAAATTACGCACGAGCATTATATTCGAATCAATAACACGGATAAGAGTGCGACAGAGGTTGCTCAACTCATCCAAGAACGATTCAATCTGTAATTGAAAGAGGAGGCGAAAAAGGTATGTACATTATTTTGGCTTTAGTAGTAGGAGTTGTTCTCTGTCTTCTGTTCCCATATGGTACGATTCTGGCAGGTGCTATTATATTTGCACTTGTTGCAGACAATTATCGTCAGACCATGAGTATGCGCGAGGATATTCAATCCATCAAGCATCATCTGGGACTGATGAACAAGGGTGAAGCGGAAGAATACAAGATAGATGAACAGTTGACTAATGTCGAACATTTGGATTCGGATCAGTTGAAAGTAATTAATCGCAGGATTGAAGCAGAGTTGGAGAAGGAAAGCCGCAACAATAAATCATAATGAAACGACTACACGAAAAGGGGGAAACGAATGACTATTCATATAGATAATACTGAAGAATACGATAACCCTGCGTTATACGATCAGGAGAATAATTCATACCTTGAAGATGTGAAATTCTTTTCCAAATGGGCTGCAAATAGGATGGTGTGATTATTGATACATGTGGTACACCGCTCACTGAAGAATGTTATGAAATGATATATGTCTGTCAAAAAAGTGAGCAAAGCGTGACGAAATAAAAATATTTAATTTTTTTGCATGCAATTTTTCATTATTCGGACACATGAAGCCCTCTAAAATTGAGGGTTTTTTTGTATATTTTTTGATCCGATATTTTAATAGTATATAAGAAAAAAAGGTAAATAAGTGCAAGCGTTTTTTGTCTGAAATGAGGCGGAATTATTTATGAACGTATCTATCAATTTTGGCTTATATGGACAAAGCCAAGGGCGAGTAAGAAGAAGGTGTCTAATACAGACAGGTATTGAAATTATGGATTTGGTGTTCCGGGTGTCAAGTATAATTCTCTGGATAAGGCGTCATGCTAAGGGAGTGGTTTTTATGGGAAGGCAGGAAAATACAGCTTGTTTATACGCAAACAGAAAAAAATACAAAGCAGCTGAACAGATTCATTTAGACGTTCAGCATGTGGTTTGTTAGCGATAAAGCATGATCGATTTTTTTGTTGCACATTGTAGAAAAATGTAATACCATGAACGCACATTAGTTAATATTGAAGTGAAAGGGCAAGGCCAGTGACCTCGTGGAAGGTACGGTTTGCCTTTTTCTGTATATTGGAGTGGATAAAGTGAAGATCGAGAAGGTGTTAAACAATAATGCTGTAGTGGCGATTAAAGACGAACGTGAGGTTATTGTCATTGGCCGGGGCATTGCTTTTCAGAAGCGAGCTGGCGATGATGTGTCCGAGCAGCATATTGATAAGATATTTACTTTACAGAATGAAGATATCCAGGAAAATTTCAAGGCATTAATCGCGAGCATACCACTGGAATACATGAAAGTGTCTGAGGAAATTATAGCCTATGCCAAGCTGAAGTTGGGGAAAAAGCTCAACGAGAGCATCTACCTGCATCTGACGGATCATATTCATTTTGCCATTGAACGTTATCGTAACCATCTGCCCATCCGTAATGGATTGCTCTGGGAAACCAAACAGCTTTACAAGGATGAATATGAGGTAGGGCTGGAAGCGCTGAATATGATTTGTGATCAGTTTGGTGTGCTTTTACCGGAAGATGAGGCGGGTTTCATGGCACTTCATTTTGTAAATGCGGCACTCAACGAAGAGATGCCTAACATCCGAAGCATGACGCAGGTCATGCAGGAGATTTTGACGATCATCAAATATCATTTCAAAATGGACTTTGACGAGAACTCACTGAATTATTATCGATTTGTGACCCATCTGAAGTTTTTCGCCCAACGGCTGGTGAAAGGCAAGCATTACAAGAGCAACAACGACGATGAGTTATTTGAGATGATTCAGAAGAAGTATCCTGAAGCGCACAAGTGCTCGGAGAAAATTCGAAAATTCATTGAAAATAACTACACGTATCAACTGACTAACGAAGAAATGATGTACTTAACCATTCATATCGAACGCGTGGTGCATGCCACATCAGAGTAACGATATTACAAAATAAAGATTCTTAAAAAAACGCTTGCAAAAGTTCAAAAGTTATTATATTATGAATTCATAAAGTAAGCGCATACATCAATCGGATTGTAACTGTTCAATCAGGCAATTCCGATACTTCCGACCACTCTGGGTCCGTAAAGATGGGTTGCAACTTACTTTAAGATGAAGTTGTTAGTGTAACAACTGAATATCGCTGTGTACAGCCTTACAGGGTTGCAACCGTTAAGGGCAAAACCTGAATTGCTGAATAACATGACTTATTTCCGACTTATCGGAAACGTTATGTATGTTCAGTAGTTCAGGTTTTCTTTGTTTCACAAGCATCGGGAGTCTACTTAGAGAGGGAGAATTACTATGAACTACGATCAACTGGCCAAAGACATCTTGTCTGGTGTAGGCGGAGCCAAAAACGTAAACAGTGTATTCCATTGCGTAACCAGATTGCGTTTCAAACTCAAAGATGAAAGCGTTGCTAAAACGGAGGAACTTAAAAATCTGCCAGGTGTTATTACCGTCATGCAGAGTGGTGGACAGTATCAGGTCGTTATCGGCAATGAAGTGCCGGATGTATATAAAGCAGTTGTTAAGGCAGGTAATCTGCCTGCTGAAGGACAGGTTGCAGAGGAACAGGAAGATTCGGGTAACAAGGGGAGTTTGTTCAGTCGTTTTATCGATATGATCTCTGGTGTCTTCACACCTCTGCTCGGACTACTCGCTGCGACAGGGATGATCAAAGGCTTTACAGCGATGTTTATATCCTTTGGATGGATAACGAATACATCAGGAACGTACCATCTGTTAAATGCAACGGGTGACTGTCTGTTCTATTTCTTCCCGGTATTCCTTGGTTATACTGCAATTAAGAAATTTGGCGGCTCGCCGTTCCTGGGTATGGCGATCGGAGCTACGCTGGTTTATCCAACGTTATCCGGGTTATCTACGGGAGATCCACTGTACACCCTGTTCGCAGGTACATTGTTTGAATCACCCATTCACATTACGTTCCTGGGCATTCCTGTTATCCTGATGAACTATTCATCATCGGTTATTCCGATTATTATCGCTACATTCTTTGCTGTGAAAATAGAGAGATTCTTCAAAAACGTCATTCCTAAAGTGGTTAGTACGTTCCTGGTTCCATTCTTTACATTACTTGTTATTGTTCCAGCAACATTCCTTGTAATTGGTCCAATCTCTACTTGGGCAGGTCAATTGATCGGTGCAGGAGCAACAGGCATCTATGAATTAAGCCCGCTCGTTACAGGTTTGGTCATCGGTGGTTTGTGGCAAGTGTTTGTATTGTTCGGTCTCCACTGGGGATTAGTGCCGGTTATGCTTCTAAACCTGAGCACGTCTGGATCCGATCCGGTGGTTGCGATGTCGTTTGCCGCTTCCTTTGCTCAAATTGGTGCAGTATTGGCTGTCATGTTAAAAACGAAAAATGCCAAATTGAAATCGTTAAGTATTCCTGCCTTCATTTCAGGTATTTTCGGAGTCACCGAGCCAGCCATTTACGGCGTGACGCTTCCGCTGAAAAAACCGTTTATCATGAGCTGTATTGCAGGTGGTATTGGTGGAGCCATCTTAGGGTTCTTCGGGTCTAAAATGTACATGTTTGGCGGACTTGGCGTATTCGGGTATCCGACCTTTATCAACTCGGCCACTGGCGTTGATTCCGGATTCTACATGGCACTTGTGGCAACAGCGGTTGCGTTCATACTCGGTTTTGTTCTTACCTACGTTGTTGGATTCAAGGACAAAGTAGAAGCAACACCAGTATCCGCACCCGCACCCGTACTTGATCCAAACCCGAACAACAGATATGAAATTTTCAGCCCAATGGCTGGTGAAGTGGTTGAACTGAAAGAAATCAACGACGTTACATTTGCTGGCGAGCATATGGGTAAAGGGATCGCCATCCGCCCAACCAGCGGCAGAGTGGTATCCCCGATTAATGGAGTTGTGCAAACCGTGTATCGTACGAAACATGCCATTGGATTGGTCACGGATGATGGTGTTGAGATGCTGATTCATATCGGACAGGATACGGTACAACTGAAAGGCCAACATTTCAATGCTCATGTGAAAGACGGCGACCGTGTAAATGTAGGGGATCTGATTATGGAATTCGATCTGCAAGCCATCAAGGATGCCGGATATGAGACGGTTACACCCATTATTATTACGAATACGTCGAATTATCTGGATGTCGTGGGAACCAAAGATGCCGTTGTGAATGAAAAAGACAAATTGCTTACAGTGCTCAGTTAATTGAATGTTTTCAATACGAATAGGAGGAACAGCCGATGTTTGAAAAATTAACAGCCTTCCCGGAGAATTTTCTCTGGGGAGGAGCAACGGCAGCGAATCAGCTTGAGGGAGCCTATCTTGAAGGAGGTAAAGGGTTAACTACGGTTGACCTGATTCCAACAGGTGCCAATCGATTTCCTATTGCGATGGGAAAGCTGGATTCTTATGACCCGAAAGCGGGGGAGTTCTACCCTTCCCATGAAGCAATTGATTTTTACCATCGGTATAAAGAAGACATTGCGTTATTCGCGGAAATGGGATTCAAGTGTTTCAGAATGTCGATTGCCTGGGCACGGATATTCCCAAATGGTGATGATGCGGAGCCGAATGAGGCAGGATTGCAATTTTACGATGATGTCTTCGACGAATTATTAAAATACAATATTGAACCAGTGGTCACCATCTGTCATTTTGATGTTCCCGTGCATCTGGTGGAGACTTACGGCGGTTGGAAAAACCGCAAGATGATTGGATTTTTCGAGACTTATGCAAAGACGCTGTTCAATCGTTACAAGGACAAAGTGAAGTATTGGATGACGTTTAATGAGATCAACATGCTGCTGCATCTACCATATATCGGCGCGGGTATTGTACTTCAGGAAGGCGAGAACAAAGACCAGGTTCTCTATCAGGCAGCCCATCATGAATTGGTGGCAAGTGCCCTTACGGTTAAGGCTTGTCATGAAATCATCCCCGGTGCTCAGATCGGTTGTATGCTTGCTGCTGGGATGGTCTACCCTTACACATCCAATCCGGATGACGTATGGAAAGCAATGGAACAGGATCGGGAGTCCTTCTTCTTCATCGATGTTCAGTCCAAGGGAGCTTATCCAGGTTATACCAAGCGTTTCTTCAGAGAACATGAGATCCTGATTGATATGCTGCCAGAAGATGAACATATTCTCTTGCAAAATACGGTCGACTACATTGGTTTCAGTTATTATGCCAGCCGCTGTACAAGCGCGGATCCAGAGATTTTAAAGGATTCGACGGAAGGCAATGTATTTGGCTCGGTGAAGAACCCTTATCTTCAAGCATCGGAGTGGGGATGGACGATTGATCCCAAAGGACTTCGGATTACATGTAACCAGCTGTATGATCGCTACGGTAAGCCGTTGTTTATTGTGGAAAACGGACTTGGTGCTACGGATGTATTGCTGGACAATGACACCGTTGAAGATGACTACCGCATTGAATATCTGAATCGTCATTTTGCCGAGATGGCTGAAGCCATTCAGGATGGAGTTGAGCTTCTGGGCTACACCAGTTGGGGACCCATTGATCTGGTCAGCGCAGGTACTGGGGAGATGAAGAAACGGTACGGCTACATTTATGTAGACCGAAACAATGATGGGACGGGCACACTTCGCAGAGTGAAAAAGAAAAGTTTCCATTGGTACAAAAAGGTTATTGCCAATAATGGGGCGCAATATTTTTAACTCTAGGGTAATCCCTTTCGAATATACAAAGAGCAGTCTCGTTCAAACGAGATTGCTCTTTGCTTATGATGGATGAATTTGACTCATGATTCGTTTCATATATATAATGAAGAGATCAAGAGAATCTTGTCACTTAAGAAGGGAGGAGCATCCAATCATGAAGAAAAAATCACTTGCGTTTATATCTCCGGGATATGGATACTCCACTGCTGTCTTTTTCTAGAATCTATTCCAAGGGAGAAGTGTGCCCAAATTAGGAAGAAAACTAGGGGATATCGCAGAAAAATCTTAAGAATGACGAGGTAATCGACATGAAAACCGACAAAATTACTAGAAAAAATCCAGCTAATATGCCAGCTCCTGTAGGACAGTACACGCATATTACAAGAATTCCGAGGAATGCAGAGTTGTTCGTGACGTCGGGTCAAATTGGAGCAGATCGTAGGGGACACTTTCCTGACAGTTTGAATGAGCAAGTCACGAATACATTCAATAATATTAAAACAGTACTCGAATCCGAGCATTTAGATCCTGAACATATTATCAAAGTTAACGTATGGGCGACGGAGAAAATCGAGTGGGATTTCTTATACGCTGAGTGGGGACAATTATTCAGTCATGATTATCCTGCGATGACAATTGGATATATTACGGAGTTAGGTTTACCCGAAATTAAAATTGAAATCGAAATTTGGGCAGCAAAAGTGTAGAACCAAATAAACTTATTTAAACCATGGAGCTTCGATAGAAGCCCCATGGTTTTTTTTGATTTCTTTATTCGTGAGAAATGGAAGTGGGGATGATCCATGCCATTATGAGTGATTTGTAATTGTGTTATGGCACTTGCAGACTTTGATAGGCATTCAGTCGCCCATACGTCCAGTAGATCCCGGAGCCTGATACAGGGTCCGAAGCGAAGCATAATGCATCCCGAATCTGAGCATTCGTTTTGCCCTGTGCAGCCAGCAGAGCCGCTACTCCCGCTACATGGGGAGCAGCCATGGACGTTCCACTAAGATAAGCATAAGATCCACCCAGATATGTGGACAAGATGGTATCCCCTGGCGCAGCCATATCTACCCAAGATCCATAATTGGAGAAATTGGATTTGAGGTCGGAAGGATTGCTTGAAGCTACTGCAATGACGTTGGGATAAGACGCGGGCACAATCGGATACGAAGTATTATCATTACCTGCTGCTGCGATGATGACAGCGCCTCGATCCCATGCATACTGCACAGCAGCCTGAAGAAAGGCTTCTCCCGTAGGCCCGCCGAGACTCAGGTTAACGACTTGAATACCATTGTTGGCCGCGTAAACAAGTCCGTTTCCGACGTTGCCCGTTGTACCTTGTCCATTGTTATCCAGTACACGCAGCGGAACAATGGAAGCAAGCGGTGCAGCACCTGCAATGCCCACTCCATTGTTGGTAATGGAAGCCGCGATTCCGGCAACATGCGTGCCGTGCCCGTTACCATCTTCGGGGATATTGTCGTAATCAACATAATCATAACCAGGCAGGATCTTGCCAGCGAGCTCGGGGTGATTCAGTTGTACGCCTGTATCAATGATCGCGATTTTTACCGAACGGTTACTCTGGGAAATATCCCAGGCAGCGGGAGCATTGATTTTTTGCAGGTTATATTGGTATTGGAAAAAGGGGTCATTTGGCGTAAACGATGACTGGAGATAATAGTTGGGTTCAGCGTGGTCAATAAGCTCATGATTCTTGTAATGCTTTAATATACGGTGCATTTTCCTTCTTGATTCGACCCGATACCAGCCCAGATCTTCATACGTTTCGGCTATGCTGCATTTTGCTTTTTTGTGCAGCGTGTGCATCTCGTCGGCTGTCGTACCTTCCTTGAACTTAATTAACAACTGCTTGGGCGCATGGGGATGAAACTTCTTGGCTGCACGTTTATCTTCCACATAGCGATAGACGAACCCCAACGCCAGCAGGACTGCAGCAGAGATCCCTAGTGATAACCACATATGTTCTTCCCCCTCGAATTTGATTGATGACACGCCTTATAGTATGCGAACTCTATCAGATCGCGCGGGCTTTCTTCTATTTTGGTTAGTAGCTTAGATAGAATGATAGGGAAGGTTAAATTCGGTAAGATAAGAAGCAGAGGGCGAACTTGCGTCTAAATGGGTTCGTAGATGGAGTTGTCATCAGACTCGAAAATAACGAATAGGAATGTGGTTTTTTGGCACAGTTTGAGATCAAACCGAGAGTGATCGCTATTCAGGAGCACCTTATGAATGATGCAATTGATTTTGCCATGCGTGTACGCAGAGAAGTGTTTCCAATGATAGATCATGAGAGATTACCTGCTGACTTGGAGCAATTCAGAGAACATTATCTGGATTCAGCCGATGCGATCTTTCTTGTTGCCGTCATGGAAGACAATCGGATTGTGGGTTCCATTGGTATCCTGCCGTATGATGGGCGCATCGAAGCATTGGTTGGAAGATATCCGGAGCAGTCTGCAGCCGAAATTGTGAAATGTTATGTAGATTCAAAATATCGCAGATACGGTATCGGTTCAATGCTCGTGAAGGAACTGGAGAATGTGGTGGCAGAACTGCGCTATACAACGTTGTATTTACATACACACCGCTTTTTGCCTGGGGCCGTCGGTTTCTGGAAACGTCAAGGGTATACGGTTATTGCTGAGCAAGACGATGACTGGCAAACCGTGCACATGGACAAGTCAGTAGGGCGGTTATAAAGATTTTCTATCAACTAATATAAGCCTCAGCAAGAGACTGCAAGATGGAATGACCTGAAGTGTATGCAATTTCCTTTGTGGACTGACACAGAAACAATGCCTGTCGGCTCGCGGAAATTATAATGAAGTAGAATAGCTGGATTTTAAATGGTTTGATATAACATAGACAAGCTACATGATGGGGGCAAACGCAGATGAGCACAACGAATCGAAAGATTGTTTTTATAGATATTGATGGCACACTGGTAGATGATGACGGCAACATTCCGGTGTCTGCACAACAGGCGTGCAAACAGGCACGTGAGAATGGACATCTGCTCTATTTATGTACAGGACGATCAAAGGCGGAAATCTATGATTCTATTTGGGACGTAGGGTTTGACGGTCTGATCGGTGCCGGTGGAGGATATGTTGAGTTCGGTCAGGATGTGTTATATCACAAAAGGGTAACAGCTGAAGACGTTCGGCATATGGTCGATTTCTTCAATGAACACCAGATTGACTTCTACCTGGAATCCAATTCGGCCTTGTACGCCAGCGCCAATCTTCAATCTCATCTGGAACGTCGCATCTATGGTGATGTGCATAATGATCCCAATGCCAGAGCGAAAAAAGAACAAAAGCCACATCCGTTTATTGCCGGTTTGACGTATGGCGAAGCGGATTTATACAAGGATGACGTAAACAAGGTTTGCTTTCTGGAAAGCACTAGGATTCCATTCGACCGGATCAAGCAGGAGTTCGAAGGCAAATTCGAAGTCATTCAGTGCACCGTACCCATCTTCGGTGAAGGCAGTGGCGAACTGATGATCCCGGGCATCCATAAAGCCATTGCTATTGCGGATTTATTGGAACATCTGGGTATGTCCCGTATAGATACCCTCGCCATCGGGGATGGCATGAATGATGCCGAGATGCTGGAGTTTTGCAACGTAGGGATTGCGATGGGAAATGCCAAGCCAGCTCTCAAAGCCATTGCAGATGATATAACCGGAACTATCGAAGAAGATGGTTTGTACCACAGTTTTGTGAAGTATGGATTGATTGGGTCCTAATCAATCACAAACGAGTGGAAGAGGTGAAAACAAATGTCGGAAGGAATAAAAGTTGAGCTGGAAATAAGTGCATTCGGTCAGGAAACCGTTCCATCGTACGACGATTCGTTTCGTAAGCATGAGATCGCAAGAACTCGTATTTTACCTAGAGAAACAACATTGGCACAGCTTGAAGAAATGGTAAAGGAAATGATGGCGGAGATTAAAGAGGACTTCCAGCAACCGGAGCAGTTATTAGCCAAAGTGACCCTGAGAGCCAAGGAAACAGATGGGGATTTGAAATATTTGGGTTAAGGTGTTTGTTTATATAGTTTTAAACCTCGGACAAAACCCAGTAAATAAAACAACCAAAGGTACCAATGCAAAGTCCGGCAATGACAGTAAAAAGCAAGCATAACAAATTTTTTCCCGTTCATAAAAAACCTCCTCAAATAGTGTATTGTAACATACAAATATTTCATATTGTTTGTTTTTAGGAAAATGGTTGAGCATTAGAAGATAAAGGAGTGAATTACATAATTCCTCCCATCTAACCGATATAAAATAGGTATGTCTATTTACTAGAAAACGAGAGGAGTACAGAATATGGATATTGCAGCATTATCAATGGCCATGAGTCAAGTTTCAGTGGCGCAGTCTGCGAGTTTGCAAGTAATGTCCATGTCGAAAGACATGGCAGAGCAGCAAGGTCAGCAACTAACAGAAATGTTAAAGTCGGTTCCGGCTCCTCATCCCAATCTGGGTGGCAGTCTGGATATTTCGGTTTAAAATGATCATCTGAGTAACCGTTCTTCGTTACATTTGCAGCAAGCAAAGCCCAAACAGCTCCAATTCAATGAATTGAAGCCGTTTGGGTTATTTATTTTGCCTCAGTTCTTCGTCAAAATTGGTGATCTGCCTTCAAACGACAGCGTATCCTTAAGGGTCCATAACTCATCATAACTGGAGATCTGAAGATCGGCTTTGGACAAGTCCTGATTACCTGATCCCGGATTGTGATATCCGATACAATGCATGCCTGCACTTTTGGCAGCCTGGACGCCATTGCGCGAGTCTTCGATCACAAGACAGTTCGATGGGGATACCCCAATCATTTCAGCTGTGGTCAGAAAAATATCCGGTGCTGGCTTTCCGTGAGCGACTTCTTCACCTGTCATTCGTACCTCAAAGTATTTCCCAAGTCCGGTCTTGTCCATGATCAGATCAATCAGTGCACGTGGAGATGAAGAAGCAACGGCTATTGGAATGTGCTGCTCATGCAGCCAGCTTAACCAGCGTTCCACGAAAGGCATAGCCGTCAGCTTCGGATGGGCCAGCATCGTCTGCATCACATTATGTTGATGGTAGGCGAGGGCTTCTTCTACGGTAGCCGTCAACTGGTGCTTGTCCAATACTTGCCGCCACATTGATTCCAGTGTAACTCCAACATAGGTGTGATGTTCTTCCTCTGTCATCATTGCGCCAAAATGGGCAAAGGAGTTGCGCTCAATCTCGAAATAAATCGGTTCGCTGTCAATCAGTACGCCATCCATGTCAAAAATGACCGCTTGAATGATGCCATCATTCGCCTCTCCCAATCCGCCAAACTCCTTATTTGCTACCATGTTGTATTCCTCCTCCAGGATTCTGTAAGCAATTATCTCTAATTTATCTCAATCATGGCGAACATTCCATATTAGTAACTGGAATCGCTCGACTGAAGCACCACTTTGATGGCATGGGAAGAAGCTTGAAGTGTGCGTCCCTGAATATCGCAGCCGAGCGTGCGGAACGCCTCTTCGTAATCCTCCAACGGGAAAGAATGGGTGATGATTTTTTTCGCCGGAATGATCTGCTGCTCAATCATGTAATGTGCTGTTGCGAATGTGCCCAGGGAGTCGATAGAGCCAATGATTTTCAGGCTGCGGTCTACAACTTCCTTGGGATTGAAGGATGTGTTTCCATCTCTCAGACCGACCAGCATGAGATAACCGCCGCTGGCGAGCTGCGAAAGCACCTGTGTGCCTACGACGCCTGTCGTATCCACAATCATATCAACCTGATTGGTTGTGGGTGCCAGCGATTCTATCGCATTTTCAAAGGATGAATGAACCTCCCAGCGGTCCGGTGCAATCGACCCTGCAATAGCCAGGCGTTCTTCGGAGATGTCGACGAGACAGCCAGTTACGCCTTTGGAAGCGAGAGCGTAGCTGTATAGAATGCCAATCGGGCCCGCACCGAGAATAATCGTTCTGAAATTCGGCAGCAGATGAATCTGATTAATGCCCGTAAGCATGCAGCTCAGCGGTTCAGTCAGGGTCGCTTCCTCATAGCTCACATGGTCCTTCAATTTGTACAAAAAGCGATCCTCGGTTACATAATAATCCGTAAATGTACCGTCAGCACTCACACCTGTCTCCGTAACCGACTTATGTGTGCAATGGTTTTGTCTGCCTGTTCTGCACATGTCACATTGTCCGCAATAATAAGTAGGATCAATGACAACCCGGTCGCCCGGCTGCAGTGTCGTTACAGCAGAGCCCACAGCAATGACTTCCCCGGCAGACTCATGACCAAGAATGACGGAAGGAACCGCATGATATTTACCGCTGACAATACCGAGGTCGGTACCGCATACTCCAGTCGCCCGAATTCGAACCAATACCTGATTGTCTCTTGTGATTTCAGGAACAGGCCGCTCCTCAAGTGCTACATCCCATGCCGATTTGTATACCAATGCTAACATGTTAAAACCTCCTTATAAAAATTTGAATTACGTACTAATGAACGCTGGCAAGCACCGAGTCCAGTCGCTCTACAATTTCAACCAATTCGTCCTCGGTTGTTGTAAGTGATGGTCTGACTTTAACGACGTTTCCGAAGCCGTAACGTGATCCTCTTAAAATCAGGTGTTCATCCGTGAAGGCACGGTCGATAATGGCATTGGTTTTATCCGTATCCGGTTCGTTATTGTCACCGACCATTTCCAGGCCCCACATCAGCCCGACCCCGCGAGCTTCACCGATGCTTGGATACTTCATCGCCAAATCCTGCAGTAATCCGCCCAAAATTTCACCTTTGCGTTTTACGTCATCCAGAAATCCAGGTTCGGATACAACCTCCAGGGTAGACTTGGCAGCGGTAACGGAGATCAGATTGCTTCCTGAGGTGAAGGAATGTTCATGCTTTTCCAGCACATTTAATCGGGACTGCATCAATACCGCAGCAACAGGTACACCGATTCCGCCAAGACCTTTGGCGAGGGTAATCATATCAGGCTGAATATCGAACAGTTCACTGGCGAACATGTATCCGGTACGTCCGATCCCGGTCTGCACTTCGTCGGCAATAAGAATGATGTTGTACTCATCGCACAGTTTACGCAGGCGTTTGAAGTATCCCGCAGGAGGGATAATATTGCCGCCATTGCCGAGGATCGGTTCAATGATCATGCAGGCGACTGAGCCGGAGCTCGCATATTCTATGGCATCGGAGATGGCTTCAACACATTGATATCCGCAGTCTCCGCTTGAAGATTTGAATGGGCAGCGATAGCAGTAGGGTGCAGGTACATGAACGGAGTTGGCAACAGCCGAATTTGGAAACCGTTTCCGCCGGAAGGCATTTCCCGAAATCCCGGTTGCAAATTGGGTCTGCCCGTGATGGGACAGATACAGGCTGATAATGTCTGTGGATTGAGTGTATTTTTGTGCAATTTTGGTGGCACATTCATTGGCTGTTGAGCCCGTAATATCCCGCATCCATCCGGCATTAATGTCGTTTGGAGCATATTCAATCAGATGATCGAGCACTTCATCCACATACGGTTCTGTGAAGGAGGAAGACATATGCGTCAGATTGCCGACTTGTTCCTGAATTTTGCTCACGACATGCGGGTGATTGTAGCCCAGTGAAAGATTGAATGTACCGGATACACCATCCAGATACTCAACGCCTGCATCGTCAATCAACTTAATCCCTTGTCCGGTTCTGAAACGGTTTTTGGTTAAAGTTTGCATACGATTCCCTCCATAAATGTAATGTTCTAGCCTGACGAAGATCAAAAATTCCGGATTACGCAGGCATCACTCCTCTCAAGAAGCAGCGTTTAGATCTCTTTGCTTGGATGTGCGAGAGTCCCACTTACGGTGCTATTCCTGACATTCCAGAGCTGAGAGAGAATGAGGGTGAAGAGCAGTATCAGACAAAATCCGGCTAGAATCCAGATCGTATTCACTACAGGCCATGCGCTCATGCTCCAACCCGTTACATATTGCAAGATGGCACCACCAATTCCGCCCGATGCAATCAGGATGCTGGTTGTTCTCTCGGTCATGCCGGGAATTAAAAGGTTGGCATAGACCAGGGCGATACAGAACAGCCCTGACATGAATAATCCAGTTCCGAAGATCAGTACATACGTTGCCCATTGGCCTGTCACGAACACCATGGCGACCGCGAACAGAAGTGTCCCCACCGTACTCCAGATCAGGAAAGGCATGTAGTTAACGGCTTCTGCAATTTTTCCGGAGAAAAGACGGCCGATAATCATCGCGATCCATAGAATGGACACACTCAATGAAGCGACAGACTCCTGCAGCTGCAATCGTTCCACAAGGATAGAAGGCAGGAAGTTCATCAGCCCTAGCTCCAGCCCCATATAGATGAAGAAAAAGATGACGAATATCGTTAGCAAACCCAGATGCTTTCTGGAATACCTGGCTCTGCCTGCTGCATGTGAAGCTGTATTTTCACCGGCTTGTTTCAGATAAGAAGCGGCTGAGGTGGGCATGGTCACCCATAATAGCATGAGAATAAGGGATAACGCGGAAACGGTATAAAACGTGAGATGCCACAGGTCCAGCCAAATGTATAAGGCGGCAACTGCCGGAATGAGGAGTGCGCCAAGAGCGAAAAACACATCAAGCTTGGACATTGCGACCGCTTTTTGATTTTCAGTAAATTCTATCGTGAATGCACCAACGGAGGGTTCAATAATACCTGAGCCAAAGCCAACGAGAATGGTCAGAAGAAGAACCACACTCCAGGATGGTAAAAATCCGAGAACCGCATAAGCCGCCACAATACAGATTAGTGCAATGGTCAACATGGATTTTCGACCGATGCGGGCAGTCATGGAAGGAGCGACAAGCACCCCGACAAGAAAACCGAGGAATTGCAAAAATAACAAAAATCCGCCATCACTGTAACCACGCTCATAATGTGTCAATAAAACGGGTAGAAGTGCACCGAGCACAACGCTGGTTATACCGATTAACAGATAGAAACCGCAGCTTAAAGCGAAAATTCTTCTCATGAGTTGCCCCCCTAAGATGGATATAAATTTTATATTTTGTAATAAATGTTTCTTTGTTATATAACTTATACCATAATTATGCAATTGTACATGCTTTTTATTGTAAAATAATGTTAAATTTTGACGAATGTATGATCTTACTCACACAATGTTCATCCTAAAACGATTTCGTGTCGAATTGGGGGTAGGAGAACAAATGATGTATTCCATAATATTTGCATTGGAGTACAAAGTTTACTGGAGGAAAGTCTTCCTGAGCATGGGTTCCAAATGAAAAGATGAGAGTGATAGAAGTGAGAAGTGAGAAAGAACGTAGTCGCTGGGCTGATTGCGATCCTCTGGAGTCGGTATATTTCAAAATTCAATTTGGATTTCCGATGACTTTCGTATAACAATTCATTGCTTCGTTTCAATATAAGTGAGATGATGTGGGATGAAAATCAGTACAAGGTACTGACCTATTGTACGAAGTAAATTACATGAGGATATGAATTCGCTAATGGAACAGCGGTAATATTACAGATGAGAAGTGGTGAAACATGCGCATTAACAAATACATAAGTGAAACGGGATACTGTTCCCGCAGGGAAACTAACCGATTAATTGCAGCCGGGCGGATTACGATCAATGGCGAAGTATGCGAAAAAGGAGCGGATGTTGAGTCAGAGGATATCGTGCTCATTGATGGCAAGGAAATTCCCCATGACGATAGTGAGCCTGTCTACCTTGTGCTTAATAAACCGATGGGTATTGTCTGCACAGCAGCGAAACAGGTGGAGGGAAACATCATTGAGTATGTGAATTATCCATCGCGCATTTTTGCCATCGGCAGACTGGACAAAGCGTCAGAGGGTTTGATTTTGCTTACGAACGACGGAGGTATTGTGAACAAGATGATGCGTTCGGAGCATAACCACGAGAAGGAATATGTGGTGACCGTAGATAAACCCGTGACAGAACAATTCGTTCGGGCGCTGTCGCAAGGAGTAGAGATTCTGGATGTGGTGACAAAGCCGTGTGAGGTGTATAAGCAGAGCGAGAACGTATTTCGTATCATATTGACTCAGGGGCTTAATTTGCAAATCCGCAGAATGTGCAAAGCCCTGGGTTACAGAGTACTCAAGCTGGAGCGCATCCGCATTATGAATGTTACACTGGATGGAATGGAACGTGGACAATGGAGACATCTGGAGGAGCAGGAATTGGAACACCTTTTGTCCATGTTGGAGTAAGAATTGAATTCAAATCATTGTCCCTGGCACAATGAAGAGAGGCACTAATCCATCGTGGATTCAATGCCTCTTTTTGTTGAAAAGTTCAATGGGCTAGTCTAACATGTTAAGGTGTTTTTTGCTTCGTACTTTCTTTTCTGAAACAAACGATCCGAGTAACGTTAGCAACGTTCCAAGCAGTGTTATCCAGGTAATTCGTTCCTGCAGTATCAGAGCGGAAGCGATCAGGGTAATGACAGGTACCAAATAAATGTAGACACTTGTTTTGACGGCTCCCAGCAGATTCACTGCCCGGTTCCAGGTAACAAAACATAAGGCCGAGGCACCTAGCCCGAGAAAAAGAAGGTTTGAGAGGTTGGCCATGTTCGCGAAGCGTCCGAGATCGAAGTGAAATTCAAATAGGAACAAGGCTGGCAGCATGAATAATAGCCCATAAAAGAATACTTTGCGTGTAGCACCGATGGTGTGATACGGAAGTTTACCAATTTTTCGCATGAGTACAGAGTATATCGCCCATACAGCAGGTGCCACGAAAGCGAGCAGGTCTCCCAGCGGATTCAGTTGCAGAATGACACTGCCGTTGAGTCCAATCAGGATGATGCCGGTTAAGGCTATGCCGAAGCCCACAATAAACCGCCTGTGCAATCTCTCTCCATCCAGGAAGAAATGTGCAAGGACCGCAGTGAAGAAAGGGGCAATGGAGACAATAATGCCTACATTGGAAGCAAGTGTGTACACCAGTGCAATATTTTCAATGAGAAAATATAACGTGACCCCGCATAATCCAGCCCCGATAAACAGCCCTTCTTCTCTGAAAGACGTCATTCGCATTGAACGCGGATAGATCAGGAGCAGTACCACATAGCCAATCAGGAAACGAAAAAACAGAATTTCAGCAGGCGTAAAGTCAATCAGCAGAACCTTGGTGGAGATGAACGTTGTTCCCCAGATCAGGATTGTAAGCAAGGCCAGCAGATGTCCGGTGGAGACTTTGTTCGGATCTGTCATGACATCTCATCGGTGGAGCGTTTTGATTCCACATCATGGTTGAAAATGCGTCTGTATTGCTTGGGTGTCAAGCCGATCAGCTTTTTGAAAAAATTCGTAAAATGACTCTGATCGCTAAATCCTGTTTGCGATGCGACCTCAATCGGGAGCTGTCCTTGTTCCAGTAACCGTTTGGCCTGATTTATGCGAATCGTTTCCAGGTAGCGGTAGGGAGATATTCCTTTTTGGCGAGTGAATAAACGCAACAGATGGTATTTGCTTAATCCTGTTAACTCCACCAATTGGTTCAGCGTAATACTCTCCATGTAATGAGACTCTATGTACTCGCATATGCGTCTGATCTCGATGGTGACGTCCTGGGCGGAAACGGGCGGTTCAGCATCGGCATATTCTCTTAGCAGCTGTTCCAGCAGAAAGAGTAACAACTCTTCTTTGCAGAAGTCGGATTGCTCTTCCAAAATCATCTGATGAAGCTCATGTAAGGAAGCAACATGTTCACTCTGGTAGAGGACAGGGGAAGTAAATCGGGGCAAGTAATCTTGTCCGGTAATTTCCTGTACATATTGGCGCATGATTTCAGGCTGAATGTTGATGCAGCGATAATCCAGGGTTCTGCCGTCCACCTGTTCGCAGGCATGGGGATCATGCGGATTAAATATAATCATGTCTCCTGTGTTCAGGAGATATTCTTCGTTATTACATACGAGATGTCGTTTACCTTGCTCAATAAAACCAATGACGTAATAGTCATGAAAGTGATTGGGGAATTTCTGCATAATGCCTTCAAATTGATAGGCTTCAAGCTGCAGATCGGGATCAAACACAACGGTTCGCACTTCGCGAGTCACCTGCTGCACCTTCCTTCTGGTAAGTTAATGCCATTATAATATGAAAAGAAGGAACTTTCTTGGACGATATTGCTCGCTCCGTCATAGGTGGAAACGCATATAAAACCAACGTACCCGCTGCCTTCAAGGCATTGGGGCACATTGGTTTCAATGAAGTCCGACCAACAAGCTCTTAATGCAATGTGGCAAGCGCTTCTGGTGTAAAAGCTTATTTGGCAACTATGCTAAGCTGGTCCATCTATGGGGTGACGTATCGCTGGAATTTGGAAGAAAGACAGAAATCCCCGACTGAATTGGCCGAGCAGGTAGTTCCTTTTCTGTTGAACGGGGCCGGAATACTGAATAAATAAACAGAAAAAGAGCAGATGATCTGCTCTTTTTTGTTATCTATAAGAAAATTCTACAGGATTGCATTATTTATATAGTTTAAGCGGCAAATGATTTAAGGATTGTCCGACGGCGGCTGGAACAAGGTTGTCCTCCAGAATAAATCCCTCCACGTTCTCAATGCGTGAGAAGGTCTGAATGAAGGTAGAGAGTGCGATTTTGGCCTCTAACCGGGCAAGTGGTGCGCCAAGACAGAAGTGGGTGCCATACCCAAAAGAAATCTGTTTGTTATTGTTGGTGCGATGAATATTGAATGTGAATGGATCTTCAAATACACGTTCATCCACATTGGCTGCACTCATCCATGCAACAATGGCATCTCCTTTTTTGAGATCAATCCCCAGCAGGTTGTTGTCTTTTTTGACCATACGATCCATCTTGCTGATGTTGAAACGATATCTTAGCATCTCTTCGACGGCGTTCGGAATCAGCTCGAGATTGTTTCTTAACTCCGCATAGACTTCTGGTTGGTCATACAACATGGCATAGAACGAATTGGCGAGCAGGATACTCGTCGTTTCCACACCAGCGCCCAATATAAACATCGTTGTCCGTACGATCTCTTCATCTGAAAAGTGGTCGCCATCTACCTCTGCCCGGATGAGATCAGATATGATATCTTCTCCCGGATTTAATCTTTTGGCGACAACGACAGGATACAGGTATTTGAAGTATTCTTCTCCGGCCTTTTTTTTCATTTCATTAATTTCAGCAAAGGTGGCATGGGTGGAGGGCAGAAAGAGCTGGTTAACCCATTCCTTGAACAAATGATGATCCTTCGAGGGAACGCCCAGCAGATCTGACATGATCATGACGGGGAATACGCTCGTATATGCCTCGACGATATCCACGACAGGTTGATCAGCAAACTTGGCTACCAGTTGTTCGGCAAGTGCCTGAATCCGTGGTTCCCATAACCGCAAGCTTCTTGGCGTAAATGCGTTGGCAAGTAATGATCTCCGTTTACGATGTTCCGGTGGGTCCACATTATGAATATCCAATCGATCCGGGATATGATGTTCCCCTTCGTTGTTGTTATCATCCTCGCTGATATACCCTACATTAACAATGGTTCTTTGGCGTTCACTGGAGAAATGCTCATGGTCATTAAGGACCGTTTTCACAAGATCATACCCAAATACATGCCATGAATCGGACGCTTCATTATAAACGACAGGGTCTTGCTTCAGCATGTGGCGATACCAATGGTGAGGACTGAATTCGTCTTCCTTGGACTTAAAGTCGGTCATTTCGGATAAAGAAATAATCGGGTTGCTCATTCCTTACGCCTCCTTGGTTCGAAGATTGGGTGAATCTGATGATGAGGTCCTGCTTGATCGGATAGCAGATAGGGAGCAGGGCCATGATATCTATCTTCCTAAACTATCCTTGTTGACAAATATAACAAACCAGATTACTTTAATTCAAGTATTATAAATAGAAATTTGATTAATGAATCGAATCCAACAACCGTTACAAGCATGATGAAAACGGTCTCCACAGAAATCACAGCCGGACTTCAAGCGCAAGTTCAATCCCAGAGCTTTGAGGGTGTGCTAAACCGTATGCAGGTTCCTGCGGACCAATCCAAACAGATTGTGGAAGCCGCGATGGGGAAAGTTTCCTCCAATCTGGTTATGACCAATCCGCAGCCAGCAGGAATGCAAAATCAGATGGCCCCGATGTTCTATTCGACTCATCTGGACTACAACATACTCTTTGGTGGGGGGAAAACCTCGGATTACGGAATAGGTTTGGCGTTGGTTGGTCTTGCAGCATTGGCAATCAACATCGTAATTCATCAGTTCAAAAGTGCCCGCCAAACCGATGCTGTGAAGGAGACTGTACAACAGTCTGTTATGGTTTAAAATAGAGAGAGAGGGCCGGTTCGTTGTGCTTCACTGTACTCGCCCTCTGGATTAGCAGAAATGGGGGCAGTCACATGTCGATTCAAATTTTTATACTTGGTACGTTAAGCGAGGAACAGTGCCATCCCTATGATATTAAGAAGAGAATTCTTAAACATCTGGATCAAACCGATGCCAAAGTAACGGAAGGCACGATTTATTATAATTTTGAAGTATTGCTGAAGAAGGGCCTGATCGAGAAAATCGAAATTATACAAACCGATAATCGACCAGATAAAACAACTTATGGTATTACTGAAAAAGGACGAGATGCCTTACAAGAGGGGATCTACGCGGCTTTTCAAAAATTCACGAACGTGCAATCCCTCTATGCAGCGCTGGTCAATCTGGATAAGGTGGACTTACACAAGATTGCATATCTGATTGAGGATATTCTTCGTAAACTGGAAAAAAGAATTGCTTATATTGAACGTGATAGACCAGAGATTGAAGAGTTCGAGGTGGATTTGAAAGAAACATTGTTATTAATGAAAGATCATGCCTACCACTCCATTCAGAACGATATCACCTGGCTGCAGAAGCTGCTGCATCATGTTCAGAGCAGAGCTTTGAAGAAATAGGCATGAACACTTAAGAAAAGTAGACAGGAGGAATGAAGAAATGTTCGATCATTTGGTTGTATTTAAATTCAACGATAAAATTACACCTGAGAAGCAGCAAGAATTGGTGAATCAATTATTGTCCCTGAGGGAAGAGATTCCAGGAATCACGGCATTGACTGCAGGAATTAACGTGACTGAGGAGACCGATAATATTCAAGGTTATACACTTGGACTAAGAGTTACTTTTACAGACCAGGAAGCTTTGCGTTCCTACGGTCCCCATCCTGCCCATCAGGCATTCGTAGCTTCGCTCGAAGGTTGGGTGGAAAATGTGATCGTAGTCGACTACCCAATTTAAAAGTTGGTTTCTGGGTGCCGAAAGCTGGAAGACATAAATAGCGTCACAATCGAAGTCGCCAATAGGCGACTTTTATTATTTTGAGGAAGGACCAAATGGTGGTTCAGATGTGTACACACAAATCCATTTGAATATACAATATTTCTATGATTTCTGGGCTGTAATGACGTTATTACGATTCAATCTTCCCATGAAAAAATGAAGGATGGCTCCACCGAAACATACAGTCAATACGGTTCCGATTCCAATGGGCCCTTGAAACAAAAAGGCGAGAATCAAAAAAACAATATAGATCAACGTTCTGGAGTACATCACACTTTTTTTCGTTAAGAGCTGAATGATGACCATTAGATGATCGACGGGTATACGAGCAAAGCGAGCACGTAAATACATAGCTGTACCCCATCCGGAAACAAGCATGCCGACAATAAAATAAATGAAGTTGACAAAGTGTCCTACCTGAAGCCAGTGTCCAATAACCCAGAGCCAGGTATCGATACACAAACCTGTTGCAAAAGCAGTAAGCAATCCCTTGAATTCAGGTTTCTGTCTAATGAGGACAGCATTGAGAAAAATCATGATCAGGGCAAGCAAAATCTCCCAACTTCCTATAGTAAGCCCCACATGCACGGATAATCCCACCAACAAGGCATCAAAAGGAGAGACGCCAAGCCCGGCTGTTATGGTTAATGAGATGCCCAGGGATAGAAGGATAATTCCGGTCCAAAAGTCAACAATTCTAGGTGATCTAAGTATAATACGATTCATGCCAGAGCGTGACATCCTTTCCAATAAGCACTTTTTTATATAATAAATCAGTTTTTATATGTTGTAAATGCAACATTTTATATCTCTTAAGGACAAAGGTTTAATCATGAATATCAGATAAGTTGATCTCACTACCTAAACATTGATAAGAGAGATGGTGTTGACATGAAACCAGTTACATGAAATACAATGATATTGTAGCAGATCGGCTCCCTGGGATTGACAAAGCGTGCCTCTCCCTCTCACTTTATTTTTTATAGACACTTTATTAATAAACATTATAAAGTATATATATATTCTTATTACTTCTGAACTTATTTGAGAGGGACGGGTATGGGGTGGAATAAATGACACTACATTCTGGCAGCCACTAATTGGAGGAGAGGAACTATTTATGATTAAACTTGTTGTTACTGATTTAGACGGTACTTTTCTCAACAACCGAGGTTTGTTCGATACCCAGCTTTTTACTGATGTGCATGAACAAATGCAGAAGAAAGGAATCATTTTTGCTGCATGTACGGGAAAACAATGTGAGCGTGTGGAGAAATTGTTCGGGGAGCATGGAAAGGGAATCTGGATTCTTGGAGACAGTGCTGCCCGAATCAAGAAGGACGGAAAGGTTGTGAAGGAATTCAGCATCGAGCGGGATATCGCTCTGCGCGCTATAGAAGAGATTCAGCGATTCGCTGATAACATGACCATAATTGTATGCGCGAGCAATGCTGCATATGTTCATTCTTCCATCCCTGAAGACATGTACAAGGTTATTAAAGGCTCCTATGAACATGTCATTAAAATCGGTTCCTTCTCAGAAATCGATAGCCCGCTCATTAAAATTACGGTGTATGATCCTGAAGAGAGGAGTAGTGCACTGAGAAAGCATGTTGAATTAACGCTGGATGGACAAATCTACATCGTGGATTCAGAAGCGAAATGGCTTGATATTACGGCACTGCACACACATAAAGGCGAGACGGTAAAAAAACTGCAAGAAATGTTGGGCGTAACAGCCGAAGAAACAATGTCATTTGGGGATGGAGAGAATGATGTGGAACTGATGGCCATTGCTAAATATAGCTTTGCGGTTAGTAATGCCTGTGAAAATACTAAAAGAGCGGCAAGTTTCATTACCAAATCTAATCAGGAGAATGGAGTTCTTATTACGATTCAAAAAATGATGGACCTGTTCTAGATTTATGCAGTTACGAAATAATATTTATATGATCGGAATCATACTGAATGTCAAAAAAGGATAACAGGAGCTGAAAATATGACTGAAGAAGAACGCATATTGAAGGGGATTTTATATAGTCCGAGTGATTCGGAATTGAAAGCGCTGAAACGGCGTTCGCATAAACTAAGCAATCAATATAGCCGTACATTTGAGGATCAGGTCGAGGAACGAGAATTGTTATTGAAGGAGCTGCTTGGTCGAAAAGGACAGGGCTGCTTCATGCAAGGACCGATTTTCTTTCATTATGGAGTGCATACCGAAATCGGTGATTATTTCTTTGGCAACTACAATCTCACCGTTCAGGATGATGCGAAAGTCACCATTGGTAATCATACGAGTTTTGGCCCCAATGTGACCATTGTTACGCCAATTCATCCATTCATCGCTTCGGAGCGCCGGCAGATGCTGGATCAACACGGTACACCCAAATCTCTTTGTTACGCCAAGCCTGTCACTATTGGAAACGATGTATGGTTATCTGCCAACGTAACTGTATGCGGTGGGGTAACAATTGGAGACGGATGCGTAATTGGGGCAGGCAGCGTCGTGACGCAAGATATCCCGGAGAACTCTTTTGCGGCAGGTGTACCGTGCAGAGTCATTCGTAAAATCACTGAATCAGACAGTATGCGATACAAACCGGAAATATTAGCGGATTGTCGTGTAATAGAATAAATTTTTGAGGTAGGAATGTTGGCCCCTGTCATGGAGCGAACCATTTCTGCCTCTTTTTAGTCCTGTTGGAACACTGTGTCGCCCTTTATGTGTGACTTAACATGACATAAAATGAGCGTGAGCTACTTTTACTTTGTATAACATGCCTAAAAACATCGATTCTCTTTATATCCTCCAACAATCTTATGTTATGAATCATGGAACTTCCCCCAATTGTTTATATAATGTGAATCAACATAACATGATTTTGCAGCGGTAACTGGATTCTAAATTACAGGGGGCAGGTTGGGATGAGAGAAACCAAGAGAATGAGGATTTTTTCACTGGGAATTCAGCACGTATTGGCGATGTATGCCGGGGCCATTTTGGTTCCGCTGCTCGTGGGTAGGGCGCTAAATCTGACTGCTGAACAGCTCGCGTATCTGGTATCCATTGACTTGTTAACCTGTGGGGTTGCAACCTGGCTTCAGGCACGCAAAGGAAAGTATCTGGGCATTGGATTGCCGGCGGTGCTGGGAAGCTCATTTGTTGCCGTGACACCCATGATTGCGATTGGCTCACAATACGGGATACCAGCCATTTACGGTTCCATTATCGCAGCAGGGATATTCATCGTCATATGTGCTGTCTTCTTCAGTAAAATCGTCAAACTGTTTCCTCCTGTCGTAATCGGCACGGTGGTAACCATTATCGGTCTGGCGCTGATTCCGACGGGTATCAAGAACATGGCGGGCGGAGCAAACAGCGAGAATTTCGGAAGTCTGGATAACTTGGCGCTTTCATTCGGTGTGTTACTTTTTATTCTCATACTAAATCGCTATGCTCGCGGTTTTGTTAGATCCCTCGCAGTTCTCCTCGGCATTATTGTGGGTACCCTTGTTGCTGCTCTCATGGGGAAAGTCAATTTCGCTTCCGTGCAGGAAGCCTCCTGGTTTCACTTGCCGCAGCCGTTTTATTTTGGATGGCCTACCTTCGAACTGGGCCCTATTATTACAATGATTATCGTAGGTACGGTTGTTATTATTGAGTCGACAGGTGTATTTATGGCTCTAAGCAAAATCTGTGATCAACCGATTAACGAAAAGGATCTGGCGCGAGGGTATCGTGCGGAAGGTTTAGCGTTTGTCCTTGGCGGTATTTTCAATGCCTTTCCGTATAACACATTTGCCCAGAATGTCGGTTTGGTTCAGCTCTCCAAGGTGAAAACGACCAATGTGGTTGTTGCGGCTGGAGGCATCCTGATATTTCTCGGGCTGATCCCCAAAGTTGCTGCATTCGCAACAATTATCCCCAGCGCGGTGCTTGGAGGGGCAACGGTGGTTCTGTTCGGCATGGTGGTCTCATCCGGGATTAAAATGCTGCAACATGTGGATTTCAGCAAGCAATCCAATCTATTAATCGTTGCTTGTTCGGTTTCACTTGGTCTTGGTGTCACAGCTGTACCTGATCTATTTGCCCAGCTGCCTCAAAGTATTCGCATTATTGTCGGTGATGGTATTATCACAGGAAGTCTGTGCGCTATCCTGCTCAATGTCTTCTTTAACCTCGGATTTAAAAAAGAGAGTCTGCCGGTCCAGCCCGTTCAGGCCCAAGAAGCACATACTTGATTTAGTTTTATTTACAGGCTTGTGACTCACAAGAATGGACCCAAGGCGGTTTCAACTACGGTGGAATGACGGATTCTGACTCATTCACCAAAGAAACCTCTTGGGTTTTTAGTATGATTGGGATTGGGAAACAATATCGGGTGGGGCTATTCAACAGTTATCGTAAAAATTACGAAAGTTACTGTAGGATGAATGCAAAAGGGATATAAATATGCTAAAGTTTCATCATGAACATGTTACATGTTCTTTCCGTTGAATTTCCATGCGACTACATAAATGAGCATTGGTTCACAAGGCTAAAATAAAACCAGGGATGTACCCCTGGTTACAGAAAAGGAGTTGTGATCACTATGCAACAAGAAACGCAGAAAAAAGGATGGCATTTTGACAATAGTTATGCGCATTTGCCACAGTTTTTTTTTACAAAGCAGGGAGCGGTACCTGTTCAATCACCAAAGATGATCATCTTCAATACATCACTTGCTACCAGCCTGGGGTTAAATGCTGAGACTCTTAATAGTGCTGAAGGAGCGGAGGTCTTCGCAGGTAACCTGATTCCGGAAGGAGCCGAGCCTCTGGCTCAGGCATATGCGGGTCACCAGTTTGGCAATTTTAACATGCTTGGTGATGGACGGGCTTTGCTGCTGGGAGAACAGCTTACGCCGCAAGGCGAGCGAGTGGATATCCAGCTCAAAGGTTCGGGAAGAACCCCTTACTCTCGCGGAGGTGATGGACGTGCTGCCGTTGGGCCAATGCTGCGGGAGTATATTATTAGTGAAGCGATGCATGCACTGGGAATTCCAACCACGCGAAGTTTGGCAGTCGTTTCGACTGGAGAAAACATTATACGTGAAACAGAACGACCTGGTGCAATCCTGACGCGAGTGGCTTCAAGCCATTTGCGTGTAGCAACCTTCCAATACGCTGCCAGATGGGGTTCAATCGATGATCTCAAAGCATTGGCTGACTACACACTGCAACGGCATTTTTCGGATATCGCCGAAGCCGACAATCGTTACCTCCTGCTGCTTCAGGAAGTGATTAAGCGACAGGCATCACTTATTGCCAAGTGGCAACATGTTGGTTTTATTCATGGTGTAATGAATACGGATAACATGGCGATTAGTGGTGAAACAATTGATTATGGTCCTTGTGCTTTTATGGATGCTTATAATCCAGCGACGGTATTTAGCTCCATTGACACACAAGGCCGGTATGCCTATGGCAATCAACCGTATATTGGTGGCTGGAATCTGGCTCGGTTTGCCGAGACGCTTCTGCCACTGCTGCATGAGGATGAAGAACAGGCCGTGCAAATCGCCCAGGATGCCATTGCACAATTCTCTGAGTTGTATCACCACCACTGGCTTTCGGGCATGCGGAGCAAGTTGGGCTTGTTTAATGAAGAGGCTGAGGATGAAGCGTTAATCAGGGATCTTCTTGAATTGATGGAGAAGCATAGTGCCGATTACACGAATACCTTCCTGGCGATGACCTTTGATACAACACTTAAAGGCTCACCGTTGTGGGAAGCTCCAGAGTTTGAGCAGTGGAAGGAGCGCTATACGGCAAGATTGGGAAGACAGCAGGAAGGAAAAGAAGCATCGCAGCAATTGATGAGGACCAGCAACCCGGCGGTGATTCCTCGAAATCATCGGGTGGAAGAAGCACTGGACCGAGCGGAGAATCACGGGGATCTCAGTGTGATGGAGAAGCTTCTTGCTGTTCTTTCCAACCCGTTTGCACATGCTCCTGAACAGGCGGAGTACGCTGAACTGCCTGCGCAGTGCAATACCTCCTATCAGACTTTCTGCGGGACCTGATTGACGAGATATGGTGAAAAGGCTGCCAATGGCAGCTTTTTTCATTCATGCCAACGCATACAGCGAATAAACGATGTGAAACTTTTCGAGGTGGGTGAGTATATGTCCGACATACGAAGTAAAACAGAGATTGCAAAAACCCTTCTACAGTTGCTTGAGCGGACATCCTTCCGAAGGGAACAGATGGAGAAATATGTTAATCGCCTGTTTGAGGCCTTTAAATGGGAAGGCGTTCCATATATTGAGACCGAAAATGATGTGTATGTTGTTCGTATATACGAACGGGGTATTGTCATGCTGGAGAAACGGATGAACCAGACGGATGAAGTCATCTACTGGCTGCTGGAGGATATCATTTTTACGGCGGCGCATGTAGAATTGCTGGAACAGCATGGTGTGGATAATAAACAGATACACTTGAACTATACGGGCGAAGTGATGCAAGAACTGGAACGAAGTGTTGAGAAGGCTTTCCAACAGATCGGTAATCCATACTTACATTGGCATAAGACGGGTAAACGACAAGAGCTGGAGAGGCTGAAACCAGGAGGTGAGCGTCTATAACAATGTTTTAGCCATATGAATATGATCACGGGAATTGAACATGATGTCCTTATAAGTTTGGCACAGACGCTGACCTTGTTGCTCTATCCTAAGTTTGCATACTTACCCTTGCAATGATATTAACGTTCGGCTATACTGGCTATAAATTGAATACATGAATTACGTTGATAGAGCGCAGTAGCGGCTTTGTCCCTGTTACAGAAAGTCAGGGGTTGATGGAACCTGATACATACAAGGGCTGCGAATTACACTCTGGAGTACTTGGGTAATGCCAAGCGGAATGGCAAACGATATTTTGCCGAAAGCGGTATGGACAGCGTGTAAGCTGGTTGTCTGTGCAAGTTGGGTGGTACCACGGTTATGATAATCGTCCCTATGTCTATTGAAGACAAGGCGGCGATTTTTTTGTGTCCAAAAAAGCCCCGCCCGGCTTAGCTACTTGTAAATTAACGTAGATCATGGACTAATACCAATGCATAGAGAAGGGGTTGTTTGTTTTGAATATTATTGATGAACTGGAATGGCGCGACGCCATTAACCAACAAACGGATGCGGAGGGTCTTCGTGAGCTAACCGAGACGACATCGGTTTCGCTGTACTGTGGGGTTGACCCAACAGGAGACAGTATGCACATTGGACATTTGATTCCGTTCATGATGCTAAAACGTTTCCAACTCGCCGGCCACCGCCCGGTCATTCTGATTGGTGGGGCAACAGGAACTATTGGTGATCCAAGTGGTCGTCAATCGGAACGTTCCCTGCAAACGTTGGAAGAAGTACAGGCCAATGTGGACGCTCTGACTGCACAAATGAAAAAGCTCTTCGTGACGGATGGCGACAATCAGGTGCGCATGGTCAACAACTACGACTGGACACACAAAATCAATGTAATTGAATTTTTGCGTGACTACGGTAAAAACTTTAACCTCAACACGATGCTGGCAAAGGATGTGGTTGCGAGCAGACTGGAAGACGGCATTTCGTTTACTGAGTTTTCCTACCAGATTCTCCAATCGCTCGATTACCTGCACCTGTTCCAACATGAGAATGTACAGCTGCAAATCGGCGGTTCCGACCAATGGGGCAACATTACAAGTGGCCTAGACCTCATTCGTAAAAAAGAAGGGTCCGAAGCGAAAGCCTTCGGTCTGACGATTCCGCTGATGCTCAAATCCGACGGAACGAAATTCGGTAAATCCGCAGGTGGAGCCATCTGGCTTGATCCGAATAAAACGACTCCATTTGAATTCTACCAGTTCTGGGCAAATACGGATGATCGTGACGTAATCAAATACCTGAAGTACTTCACGTTCTTGAGCAAAGAAGAAATTGAAGCCTTGGCTGAAAAGGTAGAAACGGAGCCGCATAAGCGTGAAGCACAAAAGGCACTCGCAGAAGAAATGACGAAGTTTGTTCACGGTGACGATATGCTGGAGCAGGCGAAACGCATTACCGCAGCACTGTTCAGCGGCGACATTCGTTCCCTTACAGCAGACGAAATCGAGCAGGGCTTCAAGGAAATGCCGACCTTCGAGACCGATGGAGAAGCTAAAAATATTGTAGACTGGCTCGTGGACCTTGGGCTGGAGCCATCCAAGCGTCAGGCGCGTGAGGATGTCACCAAAGGGGCTATCTCTATGAATGGTGAGAAAGTTACGGAGCTGGAATTCACGGTCTCTGCGGAGCACGCAATCGGTGGTAAATTCATCATCATCCGCAAAGGCAAGAAAAACTACAGCCTGGTGAAATTGAAGTAGCAAGAGGATTACAGAGTATGATTCGGGGGAAGGTAGAGGCAAAAGTTATTCTTCCCCAGCAACACAAAAGGACCGTCCCCATTCATGTCAATGACATTATGGAGACGGTCCTTTATGCATGCCATCCGCAAATGGCTTATTAGTTATTAATTTATTGATTCACAATCGCTGTGATCTCTTCATCCAGATCAAGTCTTACATTCTCACGGTAAGCCCGAATGTCGTATTCACTGTGCAGGTAGCGCAGGATCGCTTCAATCATGTTAGATTCGACCAGATACTGGCTGCGGCCTTGAATCCAAACTTCAGCGGAATATCCCGTATCTTCTTCCCAGCTCAGTTCCACATTGACATCGGTTGGGCGTACACCCTTGCGTTCCGCCATGTGAATACAAATCGCGTTTACAATTTCATCCATGCTTAGAACCATAGAGATTAGTACCGTCCGTTTCTGTTGCGGTCATCATCATCACGATCATTTTTGCGGTCATAGCGACCATCGGCTGCCGGTTTACGGCGATTCGTAATGGCTCTGAACAGGGCCATAGCGAGCATCACGATCAGCATAATTGCGGCTACGTTTACGAGCAATCCAAGAATGTTACCCAAAGCTCCCATGCCACCGAACAATCCGCCGAACATCATACCAGCCAGACCGCCCAGCATCATGCCTTTCATAAATCCACCGCCACCGCCAAAGAATCCGCCACGGTTGGTTGTAGCTGCTCCAGTGCTGGAGTTGTTATTCGTATTTGATTTGCTCACATTACTGTTGGAATCGGACTTCTTAGGTGTGTTAGTAAAGCTTTTTGTTCCCGATTTGAAACCGCCACCACGTCTAGCATCGGCAGAATCCGGATTCGCTACTCCGACTGTTGCGAACAATAATGTAAAGGCCATGAAAACCATCATGAGATGTTTGATTCCGAATTTTTTCTTCATTGTAAAGATCGTAACCCCCCGATTAATTTGTTTGAATCACCCAAAATTGGGCCTTACTCAAGTAATACGGTCAACTTGCAGGAACGTTTCAAAATTTGTTTAATTTTCTGAATGAGTTGGACAAGGGTCCTGAATAGCGGCCTGACCATCGAGTAGTTGAGTAACCCAGTTGCACCATTCGATGCCCGTTTGTGCGTTCATCAACCCTTTTTGCACCAGAATGTAGCTTCCGAATTCCCGACTGCCTACTCGCAAATTATCCTGAGGGATACGGGACTTCAAATCCTCGAAATAACGGATGCGTTCCAAAAACCAGTTTTTACGCTCGTTCAGAATGCGTCTCATGCTTCCATCTTCCGCAATGCCTACACATAAAATACGCAGATTGAACTCGTCACGCGTAACCGGAGCGGTAACGGGAGTGATCATCCAATCCAGCAGTTTTTCAATACCTTTTTCCGTGACTGCATACATTTTTTTGTCCGGTTTGTCAGACTGTTGCACCCAGCGGGAGGCTAAAAGCTCATCGTTTTCCATTTTGGAGAGGAGGGGATAGATCTGACTGTGTTTAGCCTGCCAATGTGGCTGGATTTTCAGCATTAGATCATAGCCTGATGACTCCTCGCGGGTAAGAAGCCCGAGCAATCCGTAGGAAAGTATGTTCATGCACATGTCTCCTTAATATTAGGGCTGGGCCAGCGAAAACGAATGCAAATTGTTCTCATTGACCGCTTTCATAAAAGTGTACACTGAAACTGTATGGTTTGACAACCTGACAGAACAACTGCCTCAATTTAGACAAAAAAGAGTGCGGACCCGGAGGTCCGCACCCAAACCATTTTAGAGAGATGTCTATTGCCCATAGCCCTCTGCGACAAGATCAAGTTCACCTGTATAGGAGTCGATGACCATGCCGTGTACGGGTACATTGGGCGGAAGCAATGGATGTTTCTTGATCACTTCCACAGTATGTTTTACCCCTTCTTCAACGCTGTCAAACCCGCGCAGCCACTTTTGCAAACGAATACCCGAGTTCTCCAGCGTGCTCATGACTTCCTCAGACACACCCCGTTCGACCATATGTCCAATCATGGTCTCTGCGTGTAGGGATGCCATACCACATTCCGTATGTCCAACAACCAGTACTTCATCGGCACCAAGCTCATAGATGGCGACAAGAACACTACGCATAACAGACCCGAAAGGTTGAGAGATAATTGCGCCAGCGTTTTTGATAATTTTCACATCGCCATTCTTCAGGTTCATGGCCTTGGGCAGCATTTCCACCAGACGGGTATCCATACAAGTGATGATGACCATCTTTTTGGTTGGAAACTTGCCAGCCGTATACTTTTCGTATTCTTTAGTCTCGACAAATGTTTTGTTGTAAGCCAGAATCTCTTGAATGTTGTTCATGTCCATTGCCTCCTGTTATCCAATACGATGAGCACAGCCACTTGCATCCAATGCAGCTTGTCCTACGTCCTTTGGTTTCATTTATTATATCACGGTCAGCAAATTGCATTATTCCGCGATTTAGAGGAATAATGCAATTTGCATCTGTTAAAAGTTGATTATACGCATTGCAAAAAGTATCATCAATAGGGAATCCAACTTTTTTTGAAGAGGTGAACGTTAACAATGGAACAACAAGCACAGCAACAGCTGGAATCCTTCCGTAATCTGGCTCGCAAAATCAAGAGTTATCATGAAGCCATTGGTTTGCTTCACTGGGATCTGCGCACAGGTGCGCCCAAAAAAGGTGTACCGACACGTTCGGAAACACTTGGAATGCTGTCTACCGAAGCATTTAAGCTGCAAACCTCGGCTGACATGAAATCCTACCTGGATACATTAACAAGTCCAGAGGTGCTGGAACAGCTGGAAGATATCGACCGCCGTCAGGTGGAAGATTGTCAGAAAGAATATGATCGCAGTCAGTCCGTACCACCGGAAAAAGTACAAGCGTATACCGTACTTACCGCCAAATCGGAAACGGCTTGGGAAGATGCCAAGCATAATAGCGATTTTGCCGGGTTCTCTCCTTACCTCACCGATATTGTGAAGCTCAAGCAAGAGTTCATAGACTACTGGGGTGTGAAAGATACTCGGTATGATACCCTTCTTGATATGTATGAGCCGGAACTGACCGTTGAAAAGGTAGATGCGGTATTTGCCCGTCTCAAAGCGCGATTGGTGCCCCTGCAAGAGAAGATCAATGCGTCGGCCAATAAGCCTTACACGGAGTTCCTGAACCAGCTGTTTGACAAGGAACAACAGGAAAAATTCAGTCTGTTTATTCTGGGACAAATGGGTTATGACTTCGAAGCTGGAAGACTTGATGAGAGTGTTCATCCGTTCGCAACGGGCCTGAATCCGGGTGATGTTCGAATCACGACGAACTATTTGCAGGATGATGTGACGAGTGCGGTCTTCAGTTCACTGCACGAAGGCGGACACGCCCTGTATGAGCAAAATATTGACGACAATCTGGCCGGTACTCTTCTTGCCGAAGGGACGTCCATGGGTATCCACGAATCCCAGTCGCGCCTTTGGGAAAATATGATTGGCCGCAGTCTTCCATTCTGGACGCGCTATTATAAAGATTTGCAACAGCACTTCCCTCAATTAAACGAGATAGAACTGGAAGACTTCTACCGGGCAATTAATCGGGTTGAAAGCTCTCTGATCCGGATTGAAGCCGATGAGCTGACGTACAATCTGCACATCATCATTCGTTATGAAATTGAGAAAATGCTGTTTAACGAAGGTCTGGAAGTCAAGGACCTGCCAGAGACATGGAATGCCAAATACAAGCAGTATCTTGGTGTGGTGCCGCCGAATGATGGTATGGGTGTGCTTCAGGATGTTCACTGGTCGGGCGGTGACTTTGGTTACTTTGCTTCTTACTCGCTCGGAAATATGTATGCTGCACAGATTCTACATACACTGCGCAATGAAATGCCGGAGTTCGATGCCCATATTGCCGAAGGTAACCTGATTCCCATCAAGGAATGGTTGACTGACAAAATTTATCGCTATGGTAAAAGTCGTACACCTTCCGAATTGATTGTGGCCGTAACGGGTGAAGAGTTGAACCCGGACTATTTGGCAGACTATCTGGAAGCAAAATATACCGAGATTTACAAGCTGTAGGACAGCTATAACATCAACATATAATTTTGAAGAGCGGGGCAGAATTGCCCGGCTCTTCTTTTGTATGCAAGTTCTTAACCTTTTGTTAGGCATCAGCATATCCATAGTAGAGAGAACAGCTGAAACCAGTGAAGGAGGGAAATATCATGAAATACACGCCCTGGTTCATCCGGGCCATCGTCATTTTGCTCATTATCATTGTGGCTCTCACCAGCTGCAATAAAGATAAGGATGTAAACAAAATTACGATTGGTGAAGTCACACGTTCTGTGTTTTACGCACCGGAGTATGTGGCTGTGGCCCAAGGTTTTTTTGAGGAGCAGGGGCTTGAAGTGGACATTCAGACGACGGCTGGCGGAGACAAAACGATGGCAGCATTACTTGCTGGCTCAGTAGACATCGCATTGGTAGGAGCAGAGACGTCTATTTATGTCTACCAACAAGGCGCAGAAGATCCGGTTATTAACTTTGCTCAGCTTACACAGACGGACGGAACGTTTCTGTTTGCCCGTAATCCCGATGGCGAATTTAATTGGGATCAACTGAAACAGAGTACATTCCTTGGACAAAGAAAAGGTGGCATGCCTCAAATGGCAGGCGAATTCACGCTGAAAAAACATGGCATCGATCCGCAGAATGATCTGGAATTGATTCAAAATGTGGATTTTGCCAACATTGCTTCTGCATTCGCATCAGGGACGGGGGATTATGTGCAGCTGTTTGAACCTCAGGCGTCCATCTTTGAGAAAGAGGGTCGCGGCAAGGTTGTAGCCTCGTTTGGAACGGAAAGTGGCCATCTGCCTTATACGGTCTTTATGACCAAACAAAGTTATATCCATGATAACAAGGACATCGTTCAGAAGTTCACAAACGGCTTGCAAAAAGCACAAACTTGGGTAGATTCCCATACGGCTGAAGAAATTGCTGAAGTGATCAAGCCCTACTTCAAAGATATTGATCCGGCCATTTTGGTAAGCAGTGTGAACCGTTACAAGGAACAGGGCACATATGCAACCGATCCAGTCATTGATGAGGATGAATGGAATAACTTGCTGGACGTTATGAGTGCTGCGGGAGAACTGAAACAGCGGGTGGATTCTCAAACGATTGTTGATAACTCCTATGCAGAACAAGCAGCATCAACGAAGTAATCAGGTATTCAGGAAAGGACGTGAGCATGTATGCCTGAATCCGAAACGGTGATCAGACTGGAAGGGATTTCGCAAGTCTATGTCAGCGAGCGCGAAGCATCACTGGTTATCGAGAATTTGAATCTTCAGGTCGAACAGGGAGAGTTCGTTAGTCTTGTCGGCCCAAGCGGATGTGGTAAAACCACATTGCTGTCGATCATCGCCGGGCTGCTCACACCGACCGCTGGCGAGGTCAAGGTTAAAGGGAAACGCATCGAAGGTCCATCTGCCCAGATCGGCTATATGCTGCAACAGGACTATCTGTTTCCGTGGCGTACTATTTTGGATAATGCCCTGATTGGACTTGAACTGACAGGTACCCTTAATGAACAGAGTCGTGAGCGTACGCGTGAGCTGTTGGCAGGTATGGGGCTTGCTGGCACCGAAAGCCAGTATCCTTCCGAGTTATCCGGGGGCATGAGGCAACGGGTGGCTTTGGTACGTACACTGGCTACGGACCCGGGAATACTGTTGCTGGATGAACCCTTCTCCGCACTCGATTATCAAACCAAGCTGCAGCTGGAGGATCTGGTTTCGGACACATTGAAGAAATCCGGCAAAACTTCGGTGCTTGTCACCCATGATCTGTCGGAAGCTATTGCCGTCAGTGATCGCGTCATAGTGCTGGATCGCAATCCGGGTCGCATTCGGCGAGAGTTCATCATTCCAGAAGATTTGCGGAATGCACAGCCTTTTTACGCAAGGGAGCAGCCGGGGTTCAATGAGCTGTTTCAGGCGTTATGGAGTGAACTGGATCAGTCCGGAGGAGGTGAGAAGAACGGGTGAATCAGACGAACCAGAAGCAGGAAATGCGTGATGATTGGATGAGACAGCTGCACCAAAGCCATATTCAGCAGGTTGCCAGATGGCGACATAAAGTGCTGGCGGTGCAGCTGTCCATGCTGGTGTTTATGTTTTTGCTGTGGGAACTGGCGGGAAGGCTGCGCTGGATTGATGTGCTTTTGTTCAGTTATCCCAGCAAAATTTTTAATCAGATTTGGAAGGACATCGTCAGTGGAGAACTATGGGCGCATGTCGGGGTAACCGTAGGGGAAACGGCAGTCGGCTTTTTGCTGGGGACACTCGTCGGAACACTGCTTGCGGTTCTGATCTGGTGGTCTCCTTTTTTGTCCAAAGTGCTTGATCCCTATATGGTTGTGTTCAACAGCATGCCAAAGGTCGCACTGGGTCCCATCTTTATCGTCATGTTTGGTGCAGGATTTACGGCCATTGTCATGACGACTTTGTCAATTACAGTCATTATTACTACACTTGTTGTGTATAACAGTTTTAATGAAGTGGATCAGAACTATATTAAGGTTATCCGTACGTTTGGTGGCGATCGCTCCGAAATTTTCACCAAAGTAGTATTGCCCGCTTCCTTCCCTGCCATTGTTTCTACCTTAAAAGTAAACGTGGGGATGGCCTGGGTCGGTGTAATAGTGGGTGAATTTCTGGTCGCAAAGCAGGGGCTGGGCTATCTGATCATCTATGGATTTCAAGTATTCAACTTTACCCTTGTTTTATCGAGCCTGCTGATTATTGCCGCTGTCGCCACAGCGATGTACCAGCTCGTTGTATATGTAGAACGCAAGCTGCTGGCAGGACGCAGATAATGTTGTGAAGCATACGCGTGTATAAAAAATCATTCACAATATGTATACAATTTCACAAGAGGTGTCACGTTGCCCGAACCCGTAAAATCAAGTACCATACAATTACGAATATTCCGCGCAGTCCGGAATGAATGCGACGATTGGAGAAGAGGGCCTAGAGGCTTTTCGTCGCATCAATCAAATTGCCAGCGTCCCTCATCCGGGGCGCGTTATTGTGACCGACATGCATGCGCATGTCGGTTGATGCCGTTTATGAGTTTAGTAGGTAATTGAGATATGCTGTTCTTGCAGACACAATTCTTTTGATTAGAGAAGAAATGGTTTTTGGCAGGATGTGTAATACTAGGGATATGAATATAGAACAGTAGACGCTATTAGGCAGTGGACAGGCGCTCACCTGGATAGGTATGGCTCGCTGGCTTTGACATTTTTGCAGCTTAGAGGAGAGGGAATGTTAGATGGGTTTTAGGGTAATTAAAACCGCAATCGCCGCGCTAATGGCTGTGCTGATTGCGGACTGGTGCGGCTTGCCTGGACCAACATCAGCTGGCTTGCTAGCCATTCTTGGCGTTGATGTAACACGAAAAAGAAGTATTCGCACCATATCTGCCAGATTCTTCGCTTCTGTAGTGGGGCTTTTATTTGCAAGTGTACTTTTTCACTTTCTAGGTTTCCATTATTGGGTACTGGCAGTCTACATACTAATTGCGTTTCCCGTTATCGTTCGGGCCGGATTCAAGGAAGGCATTGTGACGGGTTCTGTCGTGGTGTTCCGAGTATTTGGCGGCGGTGAGATGGATGTTCATGTGGTTTTGGTACAAATTGGATTACTGCTGATTGGTCTCGGTTCCGCAATGGTTGTCAATCTGGCCTATATGCCGGCTGCGGATCCGCAGATGCTGCGTATTCGCAAAAGAATTGATGAATTATTCTCGGTCATCTTCAAGGAGTTTGCAGCTACACTGCGCAATCCGAATGAAGTGTGGGCAGGAAAAGAGCTGATTGAAGCCGATAAAGCTGTGCTAGGCGGCATTGAAGCAGCCAAACGCTCGTTGGAAAATCAGGTCATCCACCCGAACGAGGGATGGAGTGTCTACTTTTATATGCGCAAAACGCAACTGGATTCCATCCAGCATATGATGCATCTGGTATCCCAGATCTATCAGAAGATGCCGCATGCGGAAATGGTATCGGAGCTGTTCGACCAGCTCAGTCAGGATGTACTCACTGAATCTTACACCGGACGCACGGAAAAACTTCTCGCAGATGTGCAAGAAGAATTCAAACGAATGGAGTTGCCGGATACAAGGGAAGAATTCGAGATTCGTTCCGCGATTCTCCAGCTGTGCCGGGAACTCGCGCTGTATCTGAAAATAGCCAAGAAGGACAAAGCGCCGTCTCCGGTATCGGACCGGTCCCAATCTACAAATGAATAATAGAAAATAGTTGTCACCCTAGACGGATGCCCTGCATACACTTGTAAAGAATGATTGTATGGAGGAGGTTTAAAGATGTCATTGAGTCATAAACATCAATGTAGAGAGATCATCACGAAGGCGATCTGCGGCAAAGGTCGTAAGTTCTCTACCGTAACACATACCGTGACTCCGCCACATGGTCCGACCAGTATTTTGGGGGCTTGGATTATCAACCACCAATATGAAGCCGTATCAGCGGGGGACGGAATTGAAGTTATTGGTACTTACGATATCAACATTTGGTATTCCTATGACAAAAATTCACAGACGGATGTAGCCAAAGAAACGGTGTCGTATGTAGAACATGTGCCTTTGTCCTATCTGGACCCGAAACACCGGGCCACCACGGTAGAGGTATCTGCGGATGCAACGCAGGAACCAAGCTGTGTGGAAGCCACGGTGTCGTCAGGTGGGGGCAGCGTAATTATCCGGGTAGAACGGGAATTCGCTGTTGAACTGGTCGCCGAGACCAAAGTTTGTGTGAAAGTGTGCACGGATGGCTGTGGAGATTACGAAGACAAGGATTATGACTTCGGCAGTGGAGATGGAGATTATGACGATCTCGATCCCGACTTGCTTGACGATGAGCTGTAAGCTTAGCGTTCTTGATTCATAAACTTAAGGTATCATATGCGCCGCGAGCGGCAGTGAAGAGGGCGTAAGCCCTCTTTTTTTCATTTTGGGCGAGAAACGGGAGGGTGGACAGGATGAATGTGATGGAAGAGGCCGAGGAGGCGGTGCGCCGATATGAACGCATGCTCCCTCGCGAACGGACAAATCGCCTGAAACGATCCGGGATTGAAGTGCTTGCTTCGCAAGGCAGGCGTGATCGACAGTTGGGATTGCGTGTTCGTTACGATGTAGAGATATGCTGTCTGCAAGCGATCCGCATCAAACGTAGGGACACCAGCGGCATGGGTGGAGCGCAAGAAAGTGTGCTGGATCGCGAAGCCGCATCAACGTTGTTCAAACGTATTGAACGGCTTGCAACCAAAACATTGTATACGGTTGGACTGGATCACGGCGCAGTAAGACTGGAAGCCTCTGGAAAGAGCGGTTGTGCAGTCATTTCGATTGACCCAAGGCCATGGAAGGGCATGACTGATCTCTCTGCCATGTATCGTGCAGGCTGGAAGCAGCTTCAGTCTGAACTGGACGAAGAACGTCATCATAATGCAGCCCCGATACTTGGAATGGACCCCGAGTTCCTGCTTGTGCAGATGCCAGAGTCCAAAATCGTGCCCGCCTCCAGATTTCTCGAACGAACAGGCGTAGCTGGCTGCGATTCCGTGACGATTGGTGGACGACGAATATATCCTGTAGCCGAACTGCGACCTGCCCCAAGCTCTGAACCGCGTGAACTGCTTGCTCATCTGATGAGAGCCTTTGCGGCCGCGTCCCGAAGCATTAGTGATCATTCGCTGATTTGGCAGGCAGGGGGAATGCCCCAGCGCGGATTGCCACTCGGTGGACATGTTCATTTCAGTGGCGTTACGTTAAACGGGGAGCTGCTGCGTGCACTTGACAATTATCTGGCATTGCCACTCGCCGTTCTTCAGGACCCCCGAGGTTCTGGCAGACGTCCACGCTATGGGGCATTGGGGGACTTTAGGCTGAAATCCTACGGTGGATTCGAATACCGCACTTTACCTAGTTTTCTGGTATCTCCTCTGGTTGCCAAAGGTGTCGTTGCTCTAGCTGGTCTTATCGCAAGAGACTATCAGCAACTGCGTCAACGTCCATTGGCGAAGGCGGCTATTCATACTGCTTTTTATGAAGGGAACCGTGAGGTGATGCAAGCGTATATTCCGGCATTGCTCGATGACCTGACGAAAATGGATGGTTTTGAACGTTATGAACAATACGCGGCTCCTTTAATTAGCCAGCTAAGACAGGGTAGGACATGGGACGAGAGTCGGGATATACGTAAACTCTGGAATATTCGAGCAGGTTCATGAAGAGTGGGCACTTTTTTGGTATAATGAGAATTAAGTCGATTTTGATCATCGTTACGGAAGAAATGGAACAGCAACCTGTGAGGGACGCGGCGGATGGCCGAAACATGAGGCGGTGGCACGAATCAGTTGCCTGACCGCCTTATTGCTCCTTCCGGTACAGCGTCTCTTCCTGACAACATTGGAACGGATGGAGGATACTCATGGCTCAGTATACGCCAATGATTCAACAATATTTGCAAGTGAAGGCCGAAGCGCAGGACGCTTTTCTTTTTTTTAGATTAGGTGATTTCTATGAATTGTTCTTTGAGGATGCGGTCAATGCTTCCCGTGAGCTTGAAATTACATTAACTGCACGCGCAGGAGGGGGAGAAGATAAAATCCCGATGTGCGGCGTGCCTTATCATTCGGCTGACAATTACATACAGCGCTTGATTGAAAAAGGATACAAAGTAGCCATCTGTGAACAGATGGAAGATCCAACGGTAACCAAAGGCATGGTACGGCGTGAAATTGTACGAGTCATTACACCGGGAACGGTGATGGAAGGCAAGACATTGGGGGATAAGTCCAATAACTATATGGTTTGCCTGACAGGAAACCAGAACACACTTGCGCTTGCTGCCTGTGACTTGTCTACTGGGGAACTCTACGTGACTTCGGTTCCATACTCCCAAGAGTGGCTCAAGGATGAAATCGGGATCTACGAACCTTCGGAACTGGTGGGGGATGCTGCGCTGCTGGATACGGTGGCTGCCCAGGCATCTCCAATTGGTCGACCTGTGGTGTACACGCCGTGGACGAAGAGTAAAGAAGATTTGGTGCGTCAGCAATTCGGCGAAGCGGTATGGGCACGTCTGGAGCCTGAACGCCAAGCGTGTATAGCGCGTCTTTTCTCCTATTTAAGTGAGACACAGAAACGTTCACTCGGACAATTGACACAGGTTTCAACGTATGAGCCTGACCACTTTATGATACTGGATCCGTTTACTCGGCGTAACCTGGAACTGGTGGAAACGGTACGTGAGCGTTCCAAAAAAGGTTCGCTGTTATGGCTGCTGGACCGCACAGAGACGTCCATGGGTGCACGAATGCTGCGTCGTTGGGTAGATAAACCCTTGCTGCAAAAAGGCAAAATCAATGAGCGTTTGGAAGCAGTAGATACACTGTATAACCAGTTTATATTGCGGGAAGATCTGCGTGCTGAACTCAAAGACATCTATGATCTGGAACGTCTCGTAGGTCGAATTGCCTTTGGTAACGCTAACGGACGGGATCTGAATGCACTCAAGCTGTCATTGGACAAAATTCCGGGGCTGCGTCAGTATTGTGCAGATTCGCCTTCCACAACGCTGCAGCACATTGCTGGTGTTATGGATGATTGCAGTGATTTGCGAGATGCAATCGGTCAGGCGATCGTTGATGAGCCGCCTGTGTCGGTACGAGATGGTGGCTTAATTCGCGAGGGGTATCATGAGAGGCTGGACGAGCTCCGGGAAGCATCGGTGAATGGCAAGCAGTGGATTGCAGAGCTGGAAGCCAGAGAGCGTGAAGCGACCGGCATTCGTTCTCTGAAAATCGGTTACAATAAAGTATTTGGATACTATATTGAAATTACCAAGTCGAATCTGGCTTCTTTGCCGGAAGGCCGTTATGAGCGGAAGCAGACTCTTGCCAATGCCGAGCGTTATATTACGCCCGAACTGAAAGAGAAGGAAACACTGATTCTCGAAGCACAGGACAAGATGGTCGATATTGAGTACGGCTTGTTCGCGGAATTGCGGGAACGGCTCAATCAGGAGATCGCCAGGCTGCAGAAGTTGGCTGAGCTGGTCGCAGAGATTGATGTGTATCAATCCTTTGCGGTCATCAGTGCAGAGCGCAATTTCGTAAAGCCTACATTGACTGACGGGTATGATCTGGTCGTGGAACAGGGACGTCATCCGGTGGTTGAAGCGGTGATGCGAGATGGAGCTTTCATTGCCAACAATACTGCAATGCAGAAGGACGAGGCGCACATTCTGCTGATTACCGGCCCGAATATGGCGGGGAAAAGTACGTATATGCGGCAGGTGGCGCTGATTTCGATTCTGGCGCAGATCGGCTGTTTCGTGCCAGCTGGGCAAGCTGAAGTACCGATTATGGATCGTATTTTCACACGGATTGGTGCGGCAGACGATCTCATCGGCGGACAAAGTACGTTTATGGTGGAGATGGCCGACATTCAGGTCATGACGGATAAAGCAACACCACGCAGCCTGATTATTATTGATGAATTGGGCCGGGGAACGTCTACCAGTGAGGGAATGGCGATTGCCCAGTCTGTCATTGAATATGTGCACGATATCATTGGGTGCAAAGCACTGGTATCAACTCATTTCCATGAGCTTGCTCATTTGGAAGAGAGTTTGGACAAGTTGGCGAATTACTCCATGGCCGTTCAGGAGAGTGGGGACAAGGTTAATTTCCTGCGTAAATTGATCGCCGGGGCTGCAAGCAGCAGCTACGGAATCTATTGCGCACGGCTTGCAGGTCTGCCGGACAGCATTATTGAACGGGCGAATGGCTTGCTGCACGGTTTCGAACATGCGGCAGCACAGGTTGCGGTCGGCAGCGAATATGCAGGGAATGGCAAACAGCAGATTGGCGTTGATGTGCGAGGTGGTGCGGAGTTCCAGACTACAGATCACTCGTCATTGATCCGGGAGCGCGAGTCTGCGGTACCTGTCGAGTTCACAGTTTCGAGTGAAGATTCAGCAGGTAAACAAAACGACAAGAAACAACACGACAAGAAACAAAACGGCAAGCAGCAGTCAGGCTCCAAACATGCGGACGTGGTTCAACTGTCCATATTTGGTGATGACGAGCCAAGTGTAACTCCGAAACCGGATGTGGTTGCGGTTGACAAGCCCGCCCGGGAGTTTATCCGTCATATGAAAGATATTGATGTCATGAACATGACGCCGCTTCAAGCGATGCAGATATTGAATGATCTTAAGTTGAAGGCACAGCAATTATCCTGAGTATAGGGGAGGGGAAAACCTGTGGCGAAAATACATGTACTTGATGAACATATTGCCAACCAGATTGCGGCGGGTGAGGTCGTTGAACGGCCTGCTTCAGTTGTCAAGGAGTTGCTGGAGAACTCGGTAGATGCAGGTGCCACCAAAATTGAAGTAACAGTGGAAGAGGGCGGCCTGCTCAGCATTCGTGTCAAAGACAACGGTTCCGGTATCGAGGCTGAGGATATGGAAACAGCCTTTTATCGTCATGCAACCAGCAAAATAGCCCAGGGCCGCGATTTGTTCCAAATCACAAGTCTTGGATTCCGTGGAGAAGCCCTGGCGAGTATTGCCGCTGTATCTAAGGTAGAAGTGTTATCGGCCAGTGGAAATGACGGGCGAGGGCGCCGTATCGTAATTGAGGGCGGCAAACTTTGCTCCCATGAGGATGCAACCTCACCTCAAGGCACAGAATTTGCAGTGAAAGAACTATTTTTTAATACGCCTGCCAGACTTAAATATATGAAAACGATCCAGACCGAGCTGGGTCATATCTCGGATGTACTTTACCGAATGGCAATGTCTCATCCAAACATTTCGTTTAGGCTGCGTCATAATGAGAATGTGCTGCTTCAGACGCTGGGGAACGGGGATCTGCTGCAAGTGGTGGCAGCGATCTATGGTACAAGTGCTGCCAAAGCGATGCTCCCGATCCAGGGTGAAAATCTGGATTATCGTGTGAGCGGGCTCATCAGTTTGCCGGAATGGACTCGTGCCAATCGTGGCGGCATGTCAACCATTGTGAATGGACGATATATTCGGAATTACGGTCTCAATCAGGCTATTCTAAAGGCGTATCATACCTTGCTGCCTATTAATCGGTATCCGCTTGTCGTGGTGCAATTGGAAATGCATCCGTCCCTGGTCGATGTGAACGTACATCCGGCGAAGCTGGAAGTTCGTTTCAGCAAGGAAGCAGAGCTGTACGAGTTTGTTGAAACTACACTGCGAGGTATATTGCGGCAGGAAGTGCTTATTCCACAGGTAACCAAGCAGCAAATCAGACGCGGAGACAACAGTTCCTTTATTCAGGAGCAATTCCTCTTTCCAAGAGGTCCTTTGAAGGATGAATCGGAATCGGCAGGTTATGGACAACAAGGTCCGTTGGGGAAACAGCATGAGCTTGGTAAATTGACTCCTGAGGATGATGATCTGGATGCTCCGGCTGATGTGCAATCAGGTTCTGATGGAAATGGTGTGGGTCAGATGTTACCGTTGCCTGAAGCTCCACCTGAGATACCGCCTTCCTATGATCCATTTGGGATGATAAGCGGGGAATCAGGATCTAATGTACTGAAGCATAATTATAGTGATAACGAAAATTCCCATAGTGGTCCAGCTTCTGCTGTGAGTGGAAATAACGGTGCTGCTGAAGATCGTGCTTCGCAAGATGCCACACCTTCCGCAGAGGATAATGGGTCATCTGCTCCTGCTTCACAGGGTGCTGCTGCTTCTACCTATCGTTCCCATTCGGTGAATTCTCCGGTTAGAGAAGGTCGTTCATCTTATAATCCGTCAGTGCCGGGTGCAAAAGGAGAGCGGAGCTGGAAGGCTGCAAGTTTACCGGACCCGGAAAGACTGGCATCTGCTGTTAAATCAGATGTTTCCATGCCTGCATTTCCTGAATTAAGCCTGATTGGACAGCACCATGGGACGTATTTGATTGCACAAAATCAAGACGGTCTATATCTGATCGATCAGCACGCGGCTCATGAACGAGTGAATTATGAGTATTACTACGAGCAGTTTGGCAATCCCGCTCAAGCTTCGCAGGAGCTGCTGCTGCCCATTACACTGGAGTTCACACCATCCGAGACCGAAAAGCTCAAAACAAGACTGGCTTGGTTCGAGCAGGCAGGTGTTTATTTGGAACATTTCGGCGGACAGACCTTCCGGGTGCGTTCCCATCCGTTCTGGTTCCCCAAGGGGGATGAGAAGGACATTATTGAAGAGATGTCAGAATGGGTTCTAAGTGAACGAAGTATTGATGTTGCCAAGATGCGAGAAGCGGCGTCCATTATGTGCTCCTGCAAGGCTTCTATCAAAGCCAATCAGAAATTGACGGATCAGGAAGCGGAAGTATTGATTCAGCGTCTTGGTTCCTGCCGTCAACCATATACTTGTCCACACGGGCGACCGATTGTGGTGTCATTTTCAACCTATGATCTGGAGAAATTGTTCAAACGGGTCATGTAGCTATTTAGGAGGAAGTTATGTATATTACAACCGGTGAAAAGGAAGCAGGCCACCTTGTGGAACGTGCACGAAACCTTGCGGAAACAACGGGAGGGACCTATATATCGCGCCAAAAAATGTCTTTGCCTGCACTGATCGCACATTATGGGATAGATGAGGTTCTGGTTGTACTTCAGGGTAAAGTACGTTTGTTTCGTCCGGATTCACCGCTGCTTGAGTTTCACCCCAGTATGGGATTTGTACGCGCCAAACGTGTGTTAAATGGAGAGGCTGACCCGATGCTGGAGGCGGGGGCTGTACTTGAAGGGGATACCGTTATCGACTGTACAGCAGGATTGGGCACGGATGCACTGGTATTCTCGGTTGCAGTAGGCAAAAGTGGCCGAGTGATTGCATGCGAAAGCTCCCTTCCGCTTTATACGCTGCTAGTGGAGGGAATGTCCCAATATGAGAGTATTAAGCCAGCGGTAAATGATGCTTTCCGGCGCATTGAGCTGCGTCATGCAAATCATCTCGATTTACTGCGCTCCTTGCCGGATCGAAGCTGTGACACGGTCTATTTTGACCCCATGTTCCGTGAACCGATGATGGATTCAAGTGGCATCAAGCCTTTGCGGGATTATGCAAATCACAATGCACTGGATGAACAGAGCATTATTGAAGCGAAAAGGGTTGCCCGCAAGCGGGTGGTCATGAAAGAGAAGCGCGGCAGCGCGGAGTTTACGAGACTCGGTTTTGAAGTACACGACCGGGGCAATGCAAAAACACTGTACGGAGTGATTAATGTTGAAAGCGGAAGTTAAACCGAAGCTGCTTGTGCTGGTCGGACCGACAGCTGTAGGCAAAACGAGAATGAGTATTGAGCTTGCACAGGCGTTCAATTGCGAGATTATTTCGGGGGATTCCATGCAGGTATATCGCGAAATGGATATCGGAACGGCCAAAATTACTCGCGATGAAATGAAGGGTGTACCCCACCACCTCATCGACATCCATGAACCGGAATACCCCTATTCCGTGGCGGAATTTCAGGAGAGCTGCACACGTCTGATTGGGGAAATTCATGAGCGCGGCAAGTTGCCTTTTATTGTTGGAGGTACCGGTCTGTATGTGGAATCGGTAAGTTATGGCTTTCAATTCTCGGACAGCGGCTCGGATGAAGCGTTTCGGGATGAACAGTTCCGTTATGCCGAGCAGTATGGCCCGCAGGCGTTACATGATAAGCTAAGGGTCATTGATCCAGTTAGCGCAGAACGACTGCATCCGAATGACCAGCGACGAATTGTTCGTGCACTGGAGATTTATCACCTCACAGGTGAGAAGTTATCCGAGCAGCTGGCTACCCAGAAAAAAGAGTCTCCATATGACCTGCTCATAGTGGGTTTGACGATGGATCGGCAGAAGCTGTACGCCCGAGTGGAAGAGCGGATTGATCTTATGATCGAGCAGGGTCTGGTAGAGGAGGTTAAGTCATTACTGGAGCGTGGCGTAGCGAGAGGACATATCTCCATGCAGGGACTCGGCTATAAGGAAATTGCGGCTTATCTTCAGGGTGAGGTAAGCTGGGAGGCTGCCGTAGAGTGGCTGAAAAGGGATACGCGCCGGTTTGCCAAGCGGCAATTGTCCTGGTTCCGTCATATGAAGGACATTGAATGGGTAGATATGACGGATACCGAAGATTTTGCAGGCAATTATGCCCACGTATGTGAGCTGATCAAACGCAAATTTGACTGAATATAGAAGGTGGATATTGCCACCTGTTTAGGACTATAGAACCTCTATCTTTTAGAAATGAAAGGTAGAGGTTTTTTATATGAAATCGTGACTACAATAATGCAGATATAGGAAGCCTGTGATGATTCTATTGAAGAAAATTGTTGTAAAAAAATAACATAAATATTAAAATAGTTAAAATAAAATATTATAAAATGCGCTTGTTTAGTTTGGGTGAAAGGCTTTACATCGGAAGGGGAGGAGATTGTATGAGTGCGGAACGGAGCGGAATGGAGTGGCAAGTTTATATCTCTTTTTCTCAGGATTATTTGGAATTGGGTTTGCCATTGCGGGTCTAGTTGCCTTGATTTGGTTAATTATCGTTCTAATCCGTACCAATACATACCTGAAACTCTTAATCAAAGATAGAAGAAATCGGCAAAATATGACGTTAGCCAGCGAAGAAGGGAAACCGTTTACAGGTAGGGAGAAGTGAAGAGGAAAGCAGGCGAAAAGGGAGAATTTGTCCCTCTTTTGCAATTCCGGCAAGCGGTGTATAATGGATAAGTCTTCTAGTTGCAGGCGAAGCGTAGGCAAAGGTGCAAAATAGCAGACAAGGGGTTTTTGTGGATTATATGAATCCGTTCATGATATAATAGCACGAAAGCTACTCAGCGATATTGAATATTACTTAAACACGAATTCAAATGAACCAATGGGGGTACGGCTAATGAACAAGTCCATCAACATCCAAGATACGTTCTTGAACCAACTGCGGAAAGAAAACATTCCAGCTACGGTCTATCTGACCAATGGCTTTCAAATCCGCGGAACGATCAAGGCATTTGACAATTTTACGATCGTCATTGACAGCGACGGACGCCAGCAAATGGTCTACAAGCACGCCATCTCCACGTTCACGCCGCAACGCAGCGTATCGCTGATGCAGCAAGATAATAGCGGCGAAGCTTAAAAAATTACGAAACCTTTTTATCAACCATTTCGTCTACACGTATAGGAATTGAAACAGAGCAACCTGAATAAGGGTTGTTCTTTTCATTCCGGGCTAAATAAGCTTCATAGAAGCTTGAGCCAGCAGACGAATAGAAATTATGCAACCGAAAGGGAGTCAGGAGGTAACATGCCAAACGATCCGTTGTCGAGGTCTAACAATCGCAACAGTAATAACAAGTCATCCAAAAAAGCGAAGCCAAAGACCTCTAAAAAGAAAAAAATTACGGGTAAACGCGTTGGATGGACACTGTTTTTTACCATGGCAATCGCCATATTCTGTGCACTTGGCGGATATTTATTTATTATGGTGAGTGGGGAAAAGCTGCTCAAAGCCAATATGGACAAAACAACAATCAATGAAACGTCGAAAGTATATGATCGCAACGGACAGTTAATGGGCGAGTTGTCCATTCAAAAGCTGGAGCCAGTCAAAGAAGAGGATATTCCGGAATTAGTAAAGGAAGCCTTTGTTGCGACCGAGGATAAACGATTCTACGAGCATCAGGGCGTGGATATCTGGTCCATCGGACGGGCGGCGGTAAAAGACGTCATGGCCCGCTCCATGGTGGAGGGTGGCAGTACGTTGACCCAGCAGCTTGCGAAAAATATGTTCTTGTCCCGTGACAAGACCTTCTTCCGTAAAGCAACGGAAGTATCCATTGCGATGGCATTGGAGCGCAAGTACACAAAAGACGAAATTCTGACGATGTATTTGAACCGGATTTTCTTCGGGCATCAGCGTTATGGGATTAAGGCAGCGTCTGAATTTTATTTTGGGGAGTCTAACCTTAACGATTTAAAAATTTGGCAAATTGCTACGCTGGCAGCGATGCCTAAAGGGCCTTCTGCCTATAACCCGCTGAGCAATCCCAACGATTCCAAGGCACGCCGCGCCGTGGTATTGCAGCTGATGTATGAGCAAGGTTATATCACCAAGGCGGAGATGGATGAAGCCAAAGAAGTAGATTATGACTATACTCCGCCTGAGAAAGAGCAGAAGTATCAAGCCTTTATTGACTATGTTCTGCGTGAAGCGGAAAAAGTGACTGGTAAAACGGAGGATGATCTGAATATCGGCGGGTACAAAATTTACACGACGATGGATGCTCAGGCTCAAACAGCCATGGAGAGTGCGTTCTCGGATGATAGCTTGTTTGAGTCAAGTAAAGATGATCAACCAGTTCAAGGCTCCATGGTAATTATGAACCATGAAAATGGCAGTCTCGTCGCTTTGCTGGGCGGACGGGATTATCAAACAAAGGGCTACAGCAGGGTAACACAGAGTCGCAGACAGCCCGGATCGGCGTTTAAACCGATTGTGACTTATGCACCTGCACTTGAGTCAGGTAATTACAATGCAAACTCACCTCTCAGTAATGAGAAGCAATGCTTCGGGAATTACTGTCCGGGTAACTTGCATGGTTATTCTTCAACCATTAGCATGACGGATGCCATTACAAAATCGGAGAACATCCCGGCAGTATGGCTCTTAAATAAAATTGGTGTGAATACAGGTGTTCAGTTTGCAAAAAGCGTAGGTATTCAGCTTACGGATGAAGACAAAAACCTGGCGATTGCGCTGGGTGGTCTTAGCAAAGGTACGAATACGCTTGAAATGGCGCAAGCCTATAGTGCATTTGCCAATCTGGGTGAGTACCAGCAGGCGTATTCCATTAAGGAAATTAAGGATAGTTCCGGCAAAACGACCTTTAAACATGATAAATCGGATACAACACGTGTCATGAGTGAGCAAAATGCGTATTCCCTGACGCAGATGCTGCAAAACGTGGTGAATGACGGTACAGGTCGTTCCGCACGTTTAGATCGACCGGTTGCTGGTAAGACGGGAACCGTTCAAAGTGGTATTTCCGGCAACAGTGCCAACCGTGATGTTTGGTTCGTCGGATACACGCCAGAATGGACTGCTGCAGTATGGATGGGTTATGACAATCCTGATGCAAACCATATGCTCAAGAATAGCAGTAAGCTGTCAGCGGCGTTCTTTGCCAAAGTTATGGGGGATGCGTTAAAAGGAGTGCCTGTGAAGGGCTTCAAAGCTCCAGCAGGAGCCCAGACACCACCTCCGCCGGAAAAAGAACCAGAGCAACCATCGCTTTCTGTTAGCGGGTTGAATGGTTCTTACGATCCATCTACACAAACGGTGTCACTGAACTGGACTGCAACAGGCGATTCGTCAACACAGTACCGGATTTATCGGAAAGAATCTTCCGAAGGACAGTTCACCCATCTCATTGATGCTGTAGGTTCGACCAGTGCACAAGATTTAAGTGCTCTCCCTGGGCTTACTTATGAGTATTATGTAACAGCCTATGATCTTGCCTCTGGACTGGAGACGGATCCGTCCAATACCATATCGCTGATGATTGAAGCGGAGGAATTGGAACCGGAACAGCCAGATACGGGCACGGAGCCAGGAACGGAACCCGGAACCGAGCAGCCAGGAACAGAAAATCCGGACAACGGTTCTCCGGGGAATGGAAGTTCTGAGGGTAACAATGGCAACGGCAACGGCAACGGCAACGGAAACGGAAATGAAAATGGCAACAATGGTAACGGGAATAATGGAAACAATGGCGGGACAGGTCAAGGGAACGGACAGACCGGAGAAGGAAACACGCCGCCTGGACAGGGAACAACAGAACCGGGAGGTACGGGTGAGGGTTCCAATGATGGGTCTGTAACGACACCGGGTGAGGTAGTCACGCCACCAGATAGTGGAAACAGCGGTAACACGGGTGAGACGAATGCACCGCCAGATTCCCAAGCTGGAACCGGTGGTTAATGAGAATAAACCGCATTAAATAATTACAACCTAAAGCCTGCTCCCTGACGTTGGGGAAGCAGGCTTTTTGGTTTGTGTAATGTTTGGAGTGGAACAAGAGCCCTACAACAGATGGGACAAAGCTTGATTTTGAGTGTATAACTTAAATATGGTAAGCTGTAACTATTCGTAATACGTTGTGCAAAGTCGATTCAGGGACTTGTGGAATCGGTAATGCGGACAGTATTCGCTGTTCACCAATATTCAGCAGGTCACGGACCTGTAGTCGGCAAAGAGGGGTTCGTATGAAACGGAAATTCGGGGACCGCGCGAACTGGCGCCGGATTACGAACCGACAATTTACATGCCGGTTCGTTCAATCCAAAATTTTCACAGGTTACATTACGCTGTATACGATACAAGATTTGAAAGAGCCTTTGTGGAAAACCTATGGAGGAAGTACCTTCTGCATTGCGGATAAAGGTTATTCCTGGCTGCAGTATTATCCGAAAGGCGAGCATTTTGTTGTTACGGCTATGTTTGACGATCAGGAGCGGATTGTTGAATGGTATATTGATACTTGCCGCAGTCAGGGTATAACTGATCAGGGTGTTCCGTGGTTTGATGATCTGTATCTGGATGTCGTCGTCCTGAAGGATGGAGAAATATTTTTGCTGGACGAGGATGAACTTGAAGATGCTCTTTCACGTAAGCACATTACGACGGGGGATTACGATCTGGCTAACCGGACAGCAAAGGACTTGTTGCATGCCATTGATGCACATGTGTTTCCTTATTTCCAACTATCTCTGAAGCATAGACAAACCCTGTTTGAGAATGGGGAGTTCAGAAAAAATATTCAGATTTGAGTCATGGAAAAGTCGCAGAATTCTTCATCATCCTTCTAATATTAGAGCACCTGATAGAATACATTAATAATCAGGAGAGTTCAGCCCGATAAAATAGAGGTGATGGCGAATGAACGGACGGGTCATGGCTGCAGGAGGGCAACCGGGAGGCAGACCATCCAGACAAATTAATGTTGTTTTGCGTAACCAGGAACCTCAGATGCTGGTCAAAGAAGAAGAGACGGCAATACAGGCAGCAAAAGGCTTAGCCAAGCATGCGCACTTTCAGGAAATTCAAGGTGAATTGGAGCAACTGGTTGGACTGGAAAATATCAAGGATTTGGTATTTGAAATCTATGCGTTCTTACAGATTGCCCAGATGCGTACCGAAGCAGGACTGATAAGTGGGGCGCACGTGTATCATATGATTTTCAAAGGCAATCCGGGAACTGGAAAAACAACGGTAGCACGGATCGTTGCGAAGTTGTTTCAGAAGATGGGAGTTCTAAGTAAGGGTCATCTGATTGAAGTGGAACGTGCAGACCTGGTCGGGGAGTACATCGGGCATACTGCACAGAAAACGAGAGATCTGGTTAAGAAGGCACTGGGTGGAATTTTGTTTATTGACGAGGCGTACAGTCTGGCTCGCGGGGGCGAGAAGGATTTTGGGAAGGAAGCTATCGACACACTTGTAAAATCAATGGAAGATAATAAGAATCAATTTATCCTCATCTTGGCAGGATACTCAGAAGAGATTGATTTTTTTCTGCAGACCAATCCCGGATTACCTTCCCGTTTTCCGATCCAGGTTGAATTTCCGGACTATAGCATTGATCAATTGATTCAAATCTCCGAAATTATGGCCAAGGAACGTGACTATATTCTCATGCCACAGACCATACTCAAACTAAAGCAGCATCTTCTTCAGGAAAAAAATGAGTCTCTTCATGCGTTCAGCAACGCACGATATGTCCGAAATGCGATTGAACGATCGATTCGCCATCAGGCCGTTCGACTATTGGAACAGTATACCCAGGGGAATCCGGGAAAACTGGAGCTGATGACCATCCGCACAGAGGATTTGAAGTTTGAGCAAAAGTAAGCGATAATATAATTTTTAACGCAGCCGGCCGGGTTAACCGGTTCGGCTTAAAGCATGCCATGTAAGCATGGTGGCACAGAATATATGCGGAGACGTAGTAGAAGGAGTGAATATACACGATGACAAATGGCACACATGATACAGATATGGTGAAGAAGGATCGCGCCGTGTTGGTGAGTCTGGTTACCGATGAGGTCAAACGTTCGGGTATTAACCCGGAGTACTCCCTTGAGGAGTTGGTAAAACTCGCCGAGACGGCAGGCGTAGAAGTGCTGAGTGTATTGTCACAGAACCTGAAAACCCGGGACACCAAATGGTTCATTGGTAAGGGAAAAGTGGAAGAACTTCGTGCAGTGGCTGAGGAAATGGGAGCAACAACAGCTATTTTTGACCAGGAGCTGTCCGGTGCTCAAGTTCGTAACCTGGAAGAAGCGTTGGATCTCAAAATTATTGACCGCACCCAGCTGATTTTGGATATCTTTGCGCAGCGCGCCAACACAAGAGAAGGTATAATCCAGGTTGAGTTGGCTCAGTTGAGCTATTTGTTACCACGTTTGTCGGGTCACGGGAAGAATTTGTCCAGACTTGGTGGCGGAATTGGAACGCGGGGTCCAGGTGAAAGTAAACTGGAGACGGATCGTCGACATATTCGTGGCCGCATAGATGACTTGAAGCGTCATTTGGAAGAAGTGACACGTCACCGCAAGCTGCACCGGGAGCGTCGCAAAAAGACGGGGATCGTTCAGGTAGCCCTTGTAGGTTATACGAATGCGGGCAAATCAACCTTGCTTAAACAATTAACAGCAGCAGATGTGTACATTCAAGATCAGCTGTTTGCTACACTGGATCCAACATCACGGACGATGGAACTGCCAAGTGGTAAAGAAATCGTACTCACAGATACGGTTGGGTTTATACAAAACCTTCCTCATGATCTGATTGCGGCTTTCCGTGCAACGCTGGAGGAAGTGAATGAAGCGGACCTTATATTACATGTGGTCGATGCATCATCTGCAATGCGTGAAGACCAGATGAGAACGGTACACACGATTTTGCAGCAACTGGGTTCAGGGGACAAGCCTCAATTGGTATTGTATAACAAAAAGGATGCTTGTACACCGGAGCAGCTTGAAATGCTTCCTTTGGATAAAGAACATATCAAAGTGAGCGCTCTGGATGCAGATGACTTGCTGAAAATTCGTGAGCTTATCCAGGCTGAATTGACTGGCGCTACCAAACGGTTCCGTATTCCGGCTGAGCGTGGCGATCTTACATCTGTACTTTACAAAATAGGCGATGTTGTTGAGACTACATTTGAAGATAATGATGTAATTTATGAAGTGGAACTGCAAAAAGGCGAATATGAGAAATTCGGTTATTTACTTGAAGATTTCATACAACTGTAACATCGATGACATATTTGTAGATAAGTTGACACGATAATTGATGTTTGACGTCAGATTCGTGCTATGAAGGGGAATGAAGCAAGATGGCAAGCTTTGATTCAGAGATTATTGAACTTCAACGACAGGTTGAACGTCAGATTGAAGGGCAATTGCAACAGATTGACCGGATCACCGATCATAACCAATGGAAAGTAATTAATGCTTTTCAGCGTAGAAAAGTCAGTGATTTTCACTTTGCGGGTTCAACGGGGTACGCTTATAACGATCGAGGGCGTGAGGTGCTTGATGAAGTGTATGCCGATGTGTTCGGTGCAGAGGCGGCACTGGTGCGTCCCCATTTTGCATCAGGTACACATACTATTGCTACAGCTTTGTTCGGTGTGCTCCGTCCAGGCGACGAGTTATTGTACATTACGGGTAAGCCCTATGACACATTGCATAAGGTCATTGGCAAGCCTGGTGATGGAACAGGATCGTTACGGGATTTCGGCATTGGCTATCAAGAGACGGCTCTGTTAGAAGATGGCGGAGTAGATTGGGTGGCGGTAGAGAAAAGTATCAATGCAGCGACAAAAGTCATTGGTATTCAACGCTCCAGAGGATATGATTGGAGATCTTCCTTCTGTATTGAAGAAATCTCTGATATGGTTACACGTGTAAAGGCGATCAAGGAAGATGTCATCGTTTTTGTGGATAACTGTTATGGTGAATTCACGGAGGAACGTGAACCAACTGAAATTGGGGTGGACCTAATGGCAGGTTCACTGATTAAAAATCCCGGTGGAGGTCTGGCGGAAACCGGTGGATACATATGCGGGAAGGAAAAGTACGTACAATTGGCTGCCTATCGTTTGACTGCTCCCGGAATTGGCGGTGAGGTTGGCGCGATGTTGGGAACAACTCGTGGCATCTACCAAGGACTTTACATGGCTCCGACAATTGTAGGACAGGCCATTAAAGGGAGCACATTCGCTGCGGCGATGTTTGCTACATCCGGATTTGTAACCAAACCGGCATGGAACGAGATGCGTACAGATCTGATTCAGGCTGTACAATTCAGTTCGGCCGAGCATTTAATTGCCTTTGTGCAAGGAATACAGCGGGCTGCTGCAGTAGATAGCCATGTAGTTCCTGAACCGTGGGACATGCCGGGTTACGAGCACCCTGTCATCATGGCGGCAGGTACGTTTATACAGGGTGGAAGTCTGGAATTGTCAGCAGATGCACCTATCCGTGAGCCTTATATTGGCTATATGCAGGGTGGTTTAACATACTCTCATGTTAAATATGGCGTTTTGATGGCATTACAGACCATGAAAGAACGCAAATTATTGTGAGTTTATCTAACACATCATTGACACTTAGTAATAACTAACTGTACAATAGAGTGAAGAAAAGATGACTGGAAGGTTGATGAATGATGGGTGACGAAATTCGCAGAAATATGGCCTTATTCCCGATAGGTATTGTAATGAAACTTACGGATCTGTCCGCGCGTCAGATTCGTTATTATGAGCAGCACAGCTTGATTGTTCCTGCGAGAACGTCAGGTAATCAGCGTTTGTTCTCTTTCAATGACGTAGAACGATTGCTGGAAATCAAGGCTCTGATTGAAAAAGGAGTTAACATCGCGGGTATTAAACAAGTGATGAATCCTGTATCCAAGGAGTCAGAAGAAGCGACTGTTATTACACCCGATACGGAAGTGAAACGCAGAGAACTTTCGGACTCCCAACTGCACCGTCTGTTGAAACAACAACTGGTGTCAGGTAAGAGACCTGGACAAGTATCTCTCATTCAGGGAGAGCTTTCCCGTTTCTTTAATAAAAAATAAGTTCGTATAACCTCGTAGGTCAGGGGAAATCCTGCTTTTAGGTAGGAGGACTCCTTGACCCATGCAATATTCTAATGTACAAATATAACAGGCAAGCCAATTACGCAGAGAAGAAAGGGAGAGGGTATCGTGAGTTTTACTAAAGAAGACATACTACGCATCTCAAAAGAAGAAAATGTACGATTCGTTCGTTTGCAATTTACCGATTTGCTTGGAGCAATCAAAAACGTTGAAATTCCTGTGAGCCAACTTACCAAGGCTCTGGACAATAAAATGATGTTTGATGGTTCTTCCATTGAAGGTTATGTTCGTATTGAAGAGTCCGACATGTACCTCTATCCGGATCTCGATTCTTGGCTGATTTTCCCTTGGGTAGCCGAGAACCGTGTTGCTCGACTGATTTGCGACGTATATCTTCCGGATGGTAATCCGTTTCCAGGAGATCCGCGTGGCATCTTGAAACGAAACCTGAAAGAAGCCGAAGAAATGGGATTCACTTCCTTCAACGTCGGTCCTGAACCAGAGTTCTTCTTGTTCAAAACAGACGAAAAAGGAAACCCGACTAACGAACTGAATGACCAAGGTGGATATTTCGACCTTGCGCCTACGGATCTTGGCGAGAACTGTCGTCGTGATATCGTAATTACCCTTGAAGAGATGGGATTTGAGATCGAAGCTTCCCACCATGAGGTAGCTCCAGGTCAGCATGAGATCGACTTTAAATATGCTGATGCTCTAAAAGCAGCAGACCAGATCCAAACGTTCAAACTCGTTGTTAAAACGATTGCACGTCAGCATGGTTTACATGCTACCTTTATGCCGAAACCGCTGTTTGGTATGAACGGTTCCGGTATGCACTGTAACCAATCCTTGTTCCAAGGCAAAGTGAACGCATTCGTAGACGAGTCGGACGAGCTGGGTCTGAGCAAAACTGCACGTCACTTCATGGCTGGAACTTTGAAGCATGCGCGTGCGTTTGCAGCAATTACGAACCCAACTGTGAACTCATACAAACGTCTTGTACCAGGTTATGAGGCCCCTTGTTATGTAGCATGGTCCGCCAGTAACCGTAGCCCAATGATCCGTATTCCAGCTTCCCGTGGTCTGAGTACACGTGTTGAGGTTCGTAATCCGGATCCGGCTGCTAACCCTTACTTGGCTTTGGCTGTTTTATTGAAAGCAGGTCTGGACGGAATCAAACGTGAGCTTTCCTTACCAGCTCCGATTGACCGGAACATCTACATCATGTCAGAAGAAGAGCGTGTGGAAGAAGGCATTCCAAGCTTGCCGGCTGACCTGAAAGAAGCATTGAACGAATTGATCCGCAGCGAAGTTATCTGTGATGCTCTCGGCGACCACGCCCTGGCTCACTTCTATGAGCTGAAAGAAATTGAGTGGGACATGTATAGAACACAAGTCCACCAATGGGAACGCGATCAATATATCACATTGTACTAATAGCTGAATCCCTTGGCGCTCTAGCGCTGAGGGATTTTTCTTTATGCACTAATCTTTACTTCACAAAATAAATGAAGTTAAGATTAGTGCATAACTTAAAAATGAACATAAAATTCCATTAAACTAAGAGAGCATATGGTCGGAAAGGTTGGTAACGCACCAACATCTACGGTATTTCACGCCGCCGCTAATCTATTTCAGCTACTTCCCGATGGTCGGAATGGCAGGACTTGAACCTGCGATCTCTTGCTTCCAAGGCAAGCGAGAACTCCAAACTTCTCCACAACCCGATATGCTGGTCCCGACGGGAATCGAACCCTTGAGAAGCGGCGTATGAGACCGCTCTGAGAATCAACACTCGCCCCCGCATTGGCACGGGTCCGTCTGTGCTCACCGCACATTTAACTCTAGCAACCCCCACATAAGTTCACAGCCTTGAACGTTTACTATTTCGCCACGAACACCAAGTCTTTCACACTAGTCAATTTCGAGAATCGTCAGTTGGCTTGCACATGATTGATATGTAAGTCTAGGAGTGTGCTTTCTAATTAAAAAAACTTTTTCAAGTATTTCACTAGGTTGCTCCTTACATTTTCAGCAGTCGAGCCATCTACGTGAAAGGTTGCGTCTAGTACGTACAAAAAGCTTAAGTACGCACAAACCTACCTATATTGGTAAATGAGGTGGTCATATTGAAATGCGGTTGCGGAAGGTTTATTACGCAGAATGCAAAGGCTCTAGCCACTATCTATGAGACGGAAGGCAGTAAATGTATCCACTGTCTATCGGATACCTTGAATGTTCCTTATCAAGAGTTAGTGGATAGGTACATGGGAATTTACGAGTGCCGACCTTGTGCTCAAGATAAGAAGAAAGCGGAGATACGTAGAAAATTACTTGGACTAGGGGGATAACAATGAAATACCTGAAATCAGGTTTTACCGCCCCATCGGTGAAGAACTTGAATGTACTATTACTTAATGATTTGCATATCGGGTCTGAAGCCGCCGATATTAGGTTGCTTGATAGAGCGATTGACTTCGCCAAGACTAATGAACATAACTTTCGTATTCTACTGAACGGTGACTATATTGAAGGAGTCATAAAACTCAGTAAAGGTGGAATATATATACAATATATGTATCCAAGAGAACCAATTTATTTTGTAATGGACAAGCTTGAGCCTGTAAAACCTTTGAACGTTACATATTGTGGGCATTGGCACAAGGAATTTAGTAAGCCAATCAAGAGATTCGCTATTGACCCGTACAATGGATTGGTTCGAGAAGAGAAGCGTTGGCTGGTTTGCCGAAATACGATTGTCAACACTGCGGAGTATGCGGTGCGTGACGGCTTTGAAGAATCGTTCCCATCTCAATCACACTTGACTCTTTCCGGTAAGAAGTCGAACAAAGGGATTGACGTAAAATGGATTCGCTAATCAAGTGCATTAAGTGCGAGTTCAGGTACGTCACAGATAAAGCAAGGGAGAACTTTGTTGCCGAAGGGCTTCAAGGAGAACCCCTGCTTTGTCTCCATTGTATCGGTAAAATTACGGGAAAAGTCATGAACCGATACGGCTACTTGGTCTTGCCTGAAGAGTTAGATGATTCTAACCAACGGATGCAAGTTCTGCCAAAAACACTCACTGGCTGTAGACCGTGTATGAAGAAGAGAGGGTTATCGTGATGAAAACAGAGAGAATCTACTTGAGAACAACTCCGGAGAATAAAAAGTATTTGCAGGAGGTGGCTGACCACTATTTTGAGGGAAACCTGTCTGCCGTTTTCGAGTTTATGATTGAACGTTTTGATATGCGCTTAGAAGGGATGGATTGATATAGCTGAATTTGCCGATTCGGAAGAGATGTACAAGTACAAACAGGGACAAGACCCTGAGTTTCCAGAGATAATGTCATCTATCGGGCATCGTGGAAAATCAACCCGAACATCAAATGGGAAGACTTGAACATGGACTTTGCAAAAGACCCTGAAGAACTGGAACACTGGCCAATGCCTTCCCTCATGGGGGCATCCAGAAACTAAAGACAAAGCCACAGGCAACTTACGCCGTGGCTCTGTTTCTTTTGGTATAAACGTAGACCAGTAGTCCGCAATCCTCCAAAGCCTGTAACGATATGACAACTGTTTTCCTGCTCAGTTTAGTCAGCTTTACGATTTCATCTTGCAACGGGAACTCCGTCCTACCATCGCTCAGAAGCTTCGTCACCGCAAGGTATGTGGTAATAGCCGAAGCATTCAACCCTCTCTCGAATAGGTCAGCCGCCAGTAAATACCTCTCGTTTTCTACGTCCTTTACCACGCCGTACGTGCTTGCTCTCATGTAATCTCACTACCTCTCATTTTGTGGGTAGAGACATTATTCACAAGATTAGTAGATTATATACGTGTTCATATATCACTTTTTATACAATATCTAGCACCCGCCGCCAGATACGTACTGCATGTTATGTCTGAAGTGTACGGTTTACCATACAGACCCCTATGAAGTGTAAAAAGTGCATTTGTTGTGAGTTCTGTATTGTAAAGTTTACACCGTATAAAGAGATATAAAAGAAAGATATATAAAAGAAAGATATATAGAATAATAAAACATTGGCAAGGGGTAGTGAAAATACTCACTGAGTAAAACTATGCAAAGCGTGGCGTTACCCTGCGGGTCACGCTATTTGTTTTTAAAAGCTTTCGGTTAAAGCGAGACTCCACCTACCTATAATGACTTGTGACAAAGACAGAAAGGTGGTAAGAAGTTTGGGATGCTGAAAGAACATGTTTACCCGTCTGAACACAAGTCTGGTCAGAAATTAGTGGACGACTTTTTACTTGGTTTGAATTATTACATATCACAATGAGGGGAGCATTTTAACAATGGCAGGAACAACAAACAAACGGAAGAGGACTCCTAAAGCCCCTGAGAAAGAGACCGAGACGGTTAGCGTGGATGGATTGGAGGGCGATGTGGTTGCAGAGTTCACCCAACAACTTTCTATCTTCGGTCAGTTCATTTATAACGCTCAAGAAGAAGATACAACCTTGATTGTCGAGAACTTGGGCTTCGGAGATATCTATGTTAGTGACAAGCCGAATCTCCGAGTGGGCAATGAAGAGCAACGTTTGCTTTTCAAGGAGCAAAAGGCTTTCAAGGCTCGGAAGCTATTTATGACTTCGGGTAGCCAGCCTGTGGCATCCATTATCGAAATCAAGTAAAGAAAGGGCAGTTGGGATGGAAGGTGATGGTCATCGATAGAACACACACCAGCTACTTAGCTTCTAAAGACCCTATGGGCAGTGGGTAGACTTGGGCGACAACATCCATGAATCCAACGTCAGGAGCGCTCCTAATAGAATGAAAAAGAACCATTTAGGTAGAGATTCCACCGTCTCACTGTTCGAATATAGCCTTAATAAGTCCATTTCGATGGTGGACAACGCAGTACACAGGGCGGTTAGAAATATACCCATTTCAACTTATATTGGTATACGAAGCATTCATAAGAGGATGTGATGATATGGGAAAGATCAGCGTCTCTGATGTTTACGCCTATATTCATTCCACGCTTCGTCATGACCCTGAGATTTTTGCCATGCTAGGGCTGGCGGCAGACACTTCTCTGGAAGATTTGGGAACGAAGATTCAGAAGAGGAAGAAGCCGAAGGACTTAGTTCAGCACAACTTGCCCTTGATTACGTTCTACAAAAATCCTGGCGCAAGAGGCGAAAATCACCTTGAGTATAGGTTCATCGTTGACTTCGATATCTATACACAGGATGACGTGGAACTGGCAGTGAACATCGCTGACCGTATTTGCCAAATTTTCGACGTCCAATACTTTTGGATGCCAAAAGGAAGTGTGTTCAAGGGTGAGTATGTCACAAGTGCTGAAGACGACATTGATCTAGAGAACACCTACAAGTATTTCACCCAAATATGCTTCACCATTGGGATAGATGAATATAAGGAGGTTTTCTGAATGAGTAAGATTACTAAGAACAAAAAAATGTTGATTAAGGGCGCTGGTAAGTTCATGGCGAAAATCCCGAACTGTGACGACCTCGTTACAATCGGTACGCTGAACAACATGCGTCTGGATATTCAGCTGGACATGCAGGACATTGAGGGCGGTGACTCTAGCGTAGCACTGGATACGTTGCTTCGTAAGAAGACAATTGATATCACAGCGGAATCCGCTAAGTTCGACCTTAACCTTGTACGTTTGGCTACTGGCTCGAAACTCCGTGAAGGAATTTCTGGTTCGGCGTACAGCATGGTCACTGAGACCTTTGTAGTCCCTTCCGCTTCTCCGTATCAAGCGAAACTTACTCAAGTCGCTCTTGCTTCTCCAACACCTAAGTCTTTCGAGGGTGCTGTGGGCGGCGCTGACCTGAGTGCAGACGTTACGGTAACGGGTCAGGATGTCGTATTCGATATGGCGCTGGCAGGTAAAACGGTTGTCATCGTTTACGCTGCGGCACTGGCTGGGATTACACCAGACCCTGACGGCTTCGTGTGGGTGCTGGAAGAAAAGCACACGGTTAAACAGAACGGCTCAGACTTTACTGTTGATCTTGTGTACGGAGCATCCCTGAACGTTGACCCTCAGATTTCTGTTCGTACTCTGCAAGGTAACAAATTGCTGAAGAAAACGACTAGCTCTACTCCTACTGAAGACCAGTACTTAGTAAGTGGCGGCATTCTGAAGTTCAACTCGGCCCTCAATGATGTAAACATTTATGTCAACTACAAGCGGAACGAAGTTGTTGATATCCTCGATATCACAACCAAGGACATGCCGTTGACAGTACACGTTGTTCACGATGGTCAGTTCGAGCAGAAGGACGGTACAATCCAAGGTTATCAAACTGAGTTGTTCCAATGCCGTGTGAAGTCCAACTTCACTCTCGACGCACAACGTCAACAAGCGTCCACGCATAGCGTAACGCTGACTGTAATCGACCCTGAACGTCCGGACGGTAAGCTTGGTTCTATCAAGCGTTACGAAGTTGGTTCTGTATCTGCGGAAGATTGCTAATCACTAGACTCCCTTCGGGGAGTCTTTTTACATACCTAATGTTAGAGTCTAGGTTTACTTACTTAGAATGTTCTGTGAGTTGATTGCAGGGACTTCCCCCGCTCTGTGGTCAATTCGATTCACTTTTCTTGGGGGAGAAATATAAAGGGGGCTATTAAAATGAGTGAACGAGATTTAGTTATCCCAAAAGCTGGCGGCATCGCTGAAGAAGTAGCCAGTCAAGTAGAAGAGCAGACTCCACAGGTAACAGCTGAAGAAGAGAAGAAGCCACTGACCCAAGAGGAAGCTGACATTCGCGAGAAAGTATTCTTCGAGACAGATGAACAGGTTCGTTTACGTGACGGTAAGACTTATTACATCCCACCACTAGGGTTGCTTGATGCTCGAAGATTGATGAAGAGACTTAATACGATTGATTCCGGTGTAATCATCGCTAACCTTATCCCTGAAGATGGGGAAGATAGATTTGAAGAATTGCTTGAAGTGCTCCTTATGGCATTTAAGCCATATTACAAACACATGACGGTCGAGCATCTTGGCGAGTACGTTGATTTGGAGACGGCTAAACAGATTATCGATTGCATGATTGGTCTCAATGGGCTAAAAAAGTCCATGTAACCACTCAGGAAGAGGAAGAAGACTATGACAGTCAGCCGCCTGTCGATTGGGCTAACATCTTCTTCAAACTTGCCCACTATTGCCACTTGAAAAAGCATGATGTGTGGCAGTTAACCTTACCTCAGTTAGGTTACTACTTGGAACAATGCAACGAACACATTCAGTTTACTATCAAGGTTTCTACCATGTCGCTTGGCGGTCTGTTCGGCGGAAGCGTTCCTGCTGATGATTCAACCAGTGAAGAGGAAGTAACAACTGACGGTAAATACGTGAATGGTTATAAAGTAGCCGATGCGGAAGACATGAATTTCCTTGCACAGCTATTATAAATCCTCCTGCTCTGCTTCCTTCTAGGGAGGGGCAGGAGTTTTATTTTATGAGGGTGGTGAGACTATGAACAGCAAAATCCAAACTGACGTGATTTTAGAGTTGCAGAAATCCATAGATAATATGGCTCGATATGGGCAGGAGATGGAAACTCTCGATTCTCGTTTTGGTAGATTAGAGCAGCGGATTGACGCAATGCGTTCGTCCCTGTCCGGTTTGCAATCGCAGGTATCACGTGAGGCTGGAAGCAATCTCCGTCAGTCGTTGACAAATGAACTCAACAATCTCATCGCAGGGAATGGGATTGTCCTTGAGCAGTTAGGTTCGGCTGGGCTCACGGTTAAACCTGAGACTCTTCAAGGTATCTTGGGCAAAGTAGAAAATGAAATCAACGAGGATTTGCGGACGTACGTTCGTAACATGCACATTGAAATCGACCCTAACTACGCCAGCGGACAGAAGCTTCCTATCAGTAAAGATGACTTTAACGAGATTAATAAAGAAGTAGCCAAGGTCATCAAACTGCAAATTCGCAACCTTGTCAGTGCTATCCAAAAGCAAAAATCCAATCTGATGAAATCGGAAACTCTTGACAGTTTACAGATTACGATTGGCAAGGAAACGGTCATGGCTTTCGTCAATAAAATCAAACAAAAGATTTTGAGTATTCTTCAGAACCCTGACGTAGCTGATGCCAGTGACATGAAAATTTCCAAGGCAGATTTGAACAAGGTAATCAAGGAAGCTAAGGAAAAATTGTTGAAGGCAATAAATGTTGAAGTTCCTGACATGAGCGGAATGGAAGTTGCGGACAAGGTAAAGAGAATCCCTAACGAACTTGAACAAAGCCTGAATGAATACGTCAACAAAACCGTTGCAGGAATTAACACTGCAATGGCGGGCAAGATGCAGATTCCATTAGGCGACCTGAGCAAGAAGGTCAAGAAAATTCTTGCTCAGGAACTTGACACGACGGTGGACAAGCTGGAAGCGCTCGGCACGGTCGATTTAGGCTCTATTCGTGGCGCTGGATTGAAGGCTCAACTTGAACGAGTGGCTAAGGCTCTTGACAAGAAAATGAGCAACAATGTTCAGGAAGAGATTGACCAATTAATAAAGGCAATACACGATGTGGAAATCACCCCTGAACCTAAGCTAAAGCATCACCTCGTGAATCAGATTAACCGCATCAACAATGCGTTGATTAACAAAATCCGTGAGCAGGTAAACGTTCAGGTGCAGTCTATCATCCAAGAGATTAATAAGGTTCAATCCGGACCAGGTGGACTTAACAGTGATACTCAGATTCGGAATGCAGGAAAACTTGGCCTTTCTACTCCTCGTTCTGGTTCGTCTTCTTCTGACAGTCACAGCGACGGTGGAGGAACTGCATCTAAAGGAAGCAGTAGCAGTGAAAAGGATAGTGGGTCGGGAGCGGTTAACGCCGAAGCTGTACAAGGGGCAATCATTAACATCATACGTCAAAGAATTTCGGGAGCCTTCGATAATGCTCTAATGATGGCGATGTCTAAAGCGGTTGAGGCGTTTAAGAATATTCAGCCTGAACAGATTAAAATGATGCGGAACTTGAAGTTGAAGGACGAATACAACCAAGACAAAGACGGCAACCCTCTTGGAACGACGAACATGGCTGGCGTGGAGAGTGCTGTTAGTGATCTGCAAAACTTTATAAGACAGCAGTCTATGTTTTACGGTACGGATTACAAACAGCTTTATCAAGTAGGGGGCATCGCTTCTGGTTTGCTTGATGATCCTATAGAAATGAAGGAGTTTGTCCGCGTAACTGCTCAGTTGCATACACTAGCCCCTGGAAGTAGTCCTGTCAATATCGCCAATGGTCTTGAGTCAACGAAGGCTCAGTTTGGACTTGAGGTGGCTGACTTGGAGGATAGAATCGCACAACCTTTGGCGGTTGTATCCGACGTGACAAAAGCAAGTATTGAGCAACTTATTGATGCACTGAAAAGTTCAAGTTCCAAAGTTGACCCTGAAACGTCAATCGTTATGGCGGGTACAACCCTCCAAGCAAAATCACTTGAAGGGGCGAATGTCAGTAACTTCTACAACTCCATTCTGAACAGATTACAGTCTCCTAGTGCACTGAACAAGATGGATAAATCACAGGTTGATCCATACTACGGCGACGACAGTGCAGAAGTAGCCAACAGACTTCAATCTCCTGAAGCCATGAAGAAATTGCAGGAACTTGGTCTAGCGAAAGTAGATGACACAGGAGCGAAGATTCTTGTTCCAGCGGAGGAACTGTTTAAGTCCATTGCCCAGAAGTTGTCCGGTGCAGACAGCCCTACCGTCCGCAATACCAACGATGCTTTGTTTGGTACGTACCAATCCTCCAAAGGTGCGGCTACGATGCACAAAATCATGAACACGTTCGTTAAAGTCATGGAAGTTAGCGGAAAATTTGACAAATCTAAATATGAGAACATGGTTAAGTCGTCTGTAGACAACCCACTCGTCAACACTAAACGGGCAGGGCAAAGCATATCCATTGCCTTTGATGCTCTTGTTCAGGAGATGACCCCTACCATCAATAAAGTGTCCTACGCACTTATGAATATGGCAGAAAACGTGACAAAGAATGCCCAATTGTTCGTCAAGTTAGGAGATGTGCTAACTAACGTATTGATTGGGATGATGCTGCTTAAGGGAGTTAAGTGGGGCGCTGGGAAGATTGGTGCAAACTTCGAGAGGGAGTCTGCACGTACTTCATTTCTGGAGAACGTATCGGGCATGAATGTTGATAATTCTATCAAGAACATGACGCGTAAAGAGGTCGGGGAGATGCAGAAAGACCCATTACTTGGTGGTTATTTACGTGATTTGAACGGATTGACGGAAAAGCAACGCAAGCACTATGAGAACTACCTGGATTCTAATAAGGTAGAGGTTAAAGACTTGCCGACTCTATTTAGCACGATGGACGAAGCTAAAAATTGGAATCCGGGCAAGGAGTTGACGGATGATGAAAAATTCGACCGGACGAAGCAGTACAACAGCCGCCTAAGTACCCGAACTGAATTGGCTTCCGTCATTACCCCTACCCTCCTGACCACCCTGAACAGCAGCACCGCCAGTCGGGGAGTGTTTGATACACAAAGAGCAAGCGATACCAATTACTCTGAACTGTCCAATAGGATGTCCCAAATGTCTCAAGGAGAATTCCAGGGCTTTGAAAACCACTTGGTGGACAGGCAGCGGAACGGATTACCTCCGATTGACGATATCCAAAAGCTGAATAATGCGATGGATGATTACGAGAAGACCCAGCGGGAAGCCGCTGCTTCTGCTCGACAAGCCTCCCCTGCCTTCGGAGATTTGTCCAATGCTGTACGAGGCATGAACTCTGGAATGTCTTCTACGGCGTCCCTCAAGAATGGGTTCAAACAGTTCTTGAAGGATATTCCAGACTTAAGCAAGGGGGCTCTGGTTTCTGTTAAAAACTTGGCGGGAGGTTTCGCTAAGATGGCTATGGAGATTGCCGGGGCAATCGGTCTCGCTCAAGCGGCTAAAGGATTGACAGAGTCCTACCTGTCAACAGATGACGAAAGGTTACTTGCTCAGGCTGACGACCGTGACAACGACCTGAAAGGCATGTCTAACAAGATTAATGCGCAGGCTGAAGGCGAAGCCTCTTGGGCTTTGGCTCGGAATACCGCGACAGGGCTTTACTACTCCGCAATGAACGGGATATCTTCCGCATTCGGTGGAACTCCATCCAACTTCGGTTACTTTGAAGGCGACGACATGATGGGCGAGATGATGGATTTTTTCAAATTCTCGGGAAGTCAGGTGGATTTTTCAAAATGGCTCAAACAACGGGAAGCCAGCGGCGGACAGACAGTAGAGGAAGCCGTTGCTGAGTTTAACACCAAATCCGGACGTTCTGCGGAAACAGAAAAGATCCGTCAGAAAGCCATTACCAAGCAGTACGAAGCATCAAAGCTTGAAGAGGCAGAGCAGAAGAGACTCGAAGAGATTGCGAAGAAGAATTATGAGGAGAAGTACAAGAAAGGTGCGGTCAACTCCCCTTCCATCGACTCTGACTCTGTTCTAAGCCGTGTCTCTGACCGTATCAATGAGATTAAGGACACTAGCCAAATTGACACGCTTCGTGCCCTCATGAGTGGAATGAAGACTGACTCTGACGAGTACATTGCACTGCGTAAGAAGCAGACTGAATCCATGCGTCAGGTATTGAATGAAGAACTGGATATCATTGACAAGTATATCGCCAACGCCAAGACGGTCATGGACAGCGCTGACCCTGAGTCGCAAGAGTACAAAGATGCCAAAACTGCTTACGATAACCTTACTTCGACAAGAGATAAAGTGGCATCGGAAGGGGAAGTTGACATTCTTCGGGAAGAGTGGAACACAAAACAAGATTCGTATCAAAGTCAGGTTCGTAAGGTTAACAACAGTTTGTCTCGCATTGACCTTATTGCTCAAGCAAAGGAACTGGCGGCGGCGTACAACATGGACACTCAGTCTCAAGAATACTTGGACACCATGAAGAAGATTACACTGACTAAGCTATCTCAGATGAAAAATGAGTTGGCGAATCTTCAAGCAATCCAAGCCATCGGAGACCTATCCGAAGACCAAGCAACGCAGGTTTTACAGCTTCAGAATGAAATCGCCAATGAGCAAGCCCTTATTAAGGAGTACAATCTTGCTTCCATCGGAATTGGCAGGGCTAAGATTCAGGACAACAGTTCTGAACGTGAGAATGAGTTGCTGGAACTCAAGTTACGGACTGGAAACCCTGACGACTCCTCGCCTATTCTTCGTAACAAGCGGATTGCCAATGCCAAGGAAGAGGTATCTGAAATCAACCAAGTCATTGCCGATCTGAAAGCTAAACTTCCTTCGGCTGGAGCGGACGAAACAACTAAGATTAACGCTGAAATTCGAGACTTGCAAAAGCAATCTTTACAGGCTCAGTTGGGCATCTTGGATGAAATGAAATCCACAGCGGGAACGTTCAACATGCCTAATGGAGTAAATGCTATGAGCCGCTACGAGTACCTTACCCGTGGCAACACTCACAACACGACAACCATCGGTACAGGGGATGTCACCGTCAACATCACGCTTCCTAACATCACCAACGGCATGACAAACCGCCAGTTGCAACAAGTCGGACAATCCATTGGACAAGGCTTGTCTGTAGGGCGGGTAGGAAACCTTCGTAGCCAACAGGCTATGAATCCTAGCAACTATAGAAGTTAGCGAAACCACTCCCCGTCTTATAATGAGATGGGGAGTTATTTTATAAGGAGGTACGACCATGACACAACAAAATAACCTCTTGTCAGAGGATTCGGTATATAAGAAGAAACTGTTTTACGACAACGGAGTCCAGTTTAATCAGGTCAAAGCAAAGCTGATTACGGAGTACAAACCGCCGGCGCCTTACCTGAAGACCCATGTCAACCAGACCTTGGCATCTTCTGCGGGACTTGTGCAGAACGGAACGTCTCATTATAACGCTACCCTAACCATGCTGTTTTATTCTAAGAAGGAATATGCCGACTGGCTTCAGTTCATCGGCTCTCAACATAAGTATTACGACGAGAAGGGTACAGTTTACATCGGCATCGTGACCGGAGAACCCGATATTAAGACCGCTGAGATGGAAACGAAGTACATCGTAACCATCGGCATGTCTCTTGTCCGCAAGCAAGATTTTGAATACAAGTACATGACAGAGTTCATTGATATCGAAGATCATTGGGCAAACAAGTATATCGACAATATGCAACAGCTTGGACTTATCGCAACGAACTGGGAAGCAGACGGGGAGTCTGTTGTTTACTTCCGTCCGGACGAAGCGGCTACAAGAGCAGAATCCATTACGTTCCTTATGCGGACGTACCGACACGTAGACAAGTTGCTGAGGGGGTACTAAGAAATGAAAAGATGGATTGACGTAGATCCGCTGGATTGGTATTACCGTGACACACTTGAGATTACTCGTATGAGAACGGATTTGACAGGTGACGTAGAAGTCTTAAGCGGCATGACGTACAACGTGTTCAAAGAAGGGTACGAGAGAATGGTTAAGCGCTTCGTGACCGTAAGCGGACAGCAAGAGTTTCTTGTACCTGATTACAAATACCACATGAGTAATCCGGTGTTCGTTATCGTGAACGGGGTAGAGGTTCTTCCTGAGAAGGTAGAGAACGGAAAAGTCACAATGACCAACCCACTGTCGGCGGGTATCGAAGTCGTGGTCATTGCTTATGGCATCCCTGACCGGAAAGATATCGGGTGTGTCAATACCCCATACAATGGAGTAGGCGACTACCGGATGCCACACGCAACCCTGAAGTACGCTTCTACATACTACTTCAGCTACAGCAACCAACCGGAGTCTTGTACAGTCCTTGGGGTTAAGCTGAAGAGACTTTTCGTTACTGTTGGCGCAGGAAGTGATGCAGGCGTGGTCATCCGGAACGCTATCGGATTTCAGCGTGACGTGTTTGTAATTCATAAAGGTGAAGTTTACCTACCATACATGTACAATGGCTTCCCTGCTGTCATAGGGTATAACGCCGTAATTAATGGGGTGAATAGACGTACAAGTGAAACGGTCGTCGTGGAATCAGGGCGGGTGACATACAACGACCGATTTTTCGGAGACGTTCGTATTCGTCGCGGAGACTTCTTCGCACTAATGAGCCGTATTTACGAGAACCTGCATAATCGGTACACCGACCGTGCGTTCACATACAATGATACGCCGCTGAGACCGATTGTGGATAAGGATGTTATCCTTTCCAAATGGTACTCGAACGATGTACTGACCCTGTTAGATGAAAAATTCCATGACGGGTGTTATGTGTTCCCACTTTATGAAGATGGCAAGTTTGAACCGGAAGCATGTATTACAAGAGCGGAAGCGGTAACCTTCCTCAATAGATTTATCGAGTGGATTACGGAGAAATATAGATAAGGTAGGTGGCTTAAGTGGCTTATGTATCTAACGGTAATTACCCTTCAAGGCAATTGCTACAAGGAATTATGGAGCGTGTAAACGCGCTAGGGAACGAGCCGAAGGTAATCGTAGAGTTGGACAAAACATCATACGTGCGGGGCTTCCGTAGAAAATACGATGCAGTCCAGTACGTGGTAGACAGTGCAGTGAATGATATGCTATCCATCGACAAAGCGGAGAAGATTACGAATTACGTTGACGGTACGCTGGTTGATACCAGCACCGACCTGAGAAACGCAGACTTCTCAATGCCAATAAAAGCTAGTTCAACGATGCATGGGAAGGAGAATGGGGAGCGTACCATCAACGGGATGTATATCACCGACTGGTTCGAGACAGACCCTCGCTGTTCCCGGAAGAAGCATAAAGGGATTGACCTTGACCTTGCGATGAACGACCCTGTATACGCTGTGTGGACAGGTACAGTAGCCATCGCCAGCACCTTGAGAGGGTACGGTAAAGTCGTCTACGTCAATCACGGAAACGGATGGCAGACAAGGTATGCCCACTTAAACAAAATCAGTGTCAGTGTGGGGGACAAGGTTAACGCAGGTGGTCTTGTAGGTCTTGGAGGTAATACCGGACACTCCATCTCCAGTGGTGGCGGTGACGGAACACACTTGCACTTTGAAGTACGATTTAACGACGTAGCACAGAATCCTGAACCGTACCTTCGGGGCAAGAAAACTATTCAGACAGCAAGCAAGAAAATTGACCCAAGGAACATTCAGGATGCTTCTGTTCTAATGGACGCTTCAGGGGTAATGGCAGACTCGACCTCCTACGTGGAATACAACATGGAAGCAACGGCATATGTAGCAGACTGCCCCGGCTGTATTGGAATCACACGGGGCGGTACAGACGTTCGTACATGGAAGAGCTGGAAGATTATTGCGGTAGATCCCTCTGTCATCCCTTTGAAGAGCAAAGTGGAACTGATTGTCAATGGAACGAGTTGGGGAGAGTATCTTGCAGATGATACGGGCGGGGATATCAAAGGCAACCGAATTGACATTCTTTATGATACGAAGGCGAATGCCCTCAAGTTTGGAAGGCAGCCCGTTGTTGTAAGAGTCAAGTCTTGGGGCGATGGTAAACCAAGAACGGCAGACTCGACTGGAGATGCCAGCATCGATAAGGAAATCGTCACGTACCAATACAACAGGACAACCACTAAACAAACCTACTTTAAGGATTTTACGACCAAGAAGACTACGCTTGATGTCAAGAAGTACACAGAGACAAACGGTGCAGTGCAAATGACCGTTGTTGATGACAAGACTTCGATGAACGTTCTCGGATTTAACGGAACGGGCGGGGCAGGGCAGGCAAAAACGCTGGTTTTCGAGCACGATTGGTTTAAGGCAGGAAACCTTGGCTGGGCATACTTCTCTGACCTTGAACTGGATGACACAATTATTGTCACAGTTAATGATTACGAAGTAGTTCGTATCAACGGGGTTAGCGCTAAAAACGGAGTGGCATACCCACCTTCCATCCCGATGCCCAAAGGACATAACGTGGTGAAATTCACTTTCGCCAATTCCTCGAAAGCATCGAGAGGAAAGTTCGGTATCTTGTGGCTCAGAGCGAAAGAGTTCGATGTAGAGACCATTGAGTCGAAGGCGATGTGGGACTTTGAAGATGAAATGAACAGTGCCAACAAATGGACACCGTACAGCACAGTTGTACAGAAGGACAAGGGAGATTATCAAGCAATCTCAACCAGCGGAGGCGAAGCAGGTATCGAGCGGTTAGGTAAAATCAAGAAGTTTCCGTTTACGATTAACTTTAGCCTGAAGACAGCCGCCGGTACCAGCGGCAAGTTAGTTATTAGTAATGGAACGAAGGGGTTTCTTCTGAACATCAAGGATGACCAAATTTATACATCTGGTGGCGGCACGTATAAGCTAAACACGACTTCTGATTTTATCGAGTACACTGTAGTCTGCCATGACCAAACGGATATCGATGTATATGTGAAGATAAATGATGTCTGGGTTAACACCGGAATCCGTGGGGCGGCATTCGACTATCCGTACCAAAGCAGAATTCTGTTTGCAGTGACGGATGGAACGATGTATCTCGACAGTGTGAAGTACGCTGCCAACGACTATGCCATCGAGCAACTAGCTACTGCCATCGGTGACACGTATGACGAGAAGTGGTATGAAGTTGGGGACTTCGTTTATGAAGACATGTACACCATTGAGAAAGATGTAATGAGTTGGGAAATCAACACCCACCTTGATACGACTATCAGCACCGCACGGCTAACGCTGGACAACTCTTCGGGTATTTATTCTCCATCTTGGGAGCGTAGACCAGAGTTCCCTGACTCATTTAAGACGGACAAGTCTCCGTTGAGCTATTACGAAGAAGGAGAACTGCGACATGTTATTAGCGAGTACACTCCAATCAGGATTTATGCGGGATACGGGGAAGAAGTTGTCCGTGTATTCACTGGAATGATTAAAGGCGAAATTACGGAGAACTCTGACGAGAAGACCGTCTCGTTTATCTGTGTGGACAGGTACGACATGCTTGAGGAATTTATCTTCTACAAGCCTATGCATTACCCGCCGGAAGAAGCTTATGCAGGAGATGGCGGGGCATTCTCCTGGATTAAATCAAGCATTGTAGAAGACATTGTTGTCCATGCAGGAATGAGCGCTTGGAAGTTTCATTCGGAGGATATGAGCAACCCTGACTACGTGATTGAGGACACAGTTTACATCGACGTGAACAAAGGGAAGAACACCTTCATGAAATTTAATAAGGAGAGCGGAGAACTTGAGGCCGTGACTCAGGAGAATATTATGGAAGTGGGCGGCTGGCAGAATCCGTTCGTGGCAAGTGTATCCTTCCCAATAGGTACGAACGCTTCAGATGCCGTACAGTCCCTTATTCAAGATATTCCTTACCGTGCCTACTGCGACAGGTATGGGACGTTTCGAATGGAGAAGATGGACTTCCTCGATTCACCAGACTGGGCTATGGTAGCGGGCATGAAGTGGGAGTTCATTGATGGAGAGAATCTACTGGAAGTTACTTCTTCTACGGATTACTCGCGTGTCAGAAATCACTTGATGATTTCCGGTACAGCGGGTATCGTGGAACACTTCTTCGACAAGTCTCTGATTATCGCAACCAAGGGTAATATCCGCACGGCGGGCGCTCAGTTGGACTGGATTGAAGAGATCGATGGAAACTCCTTGAGAGACTTGAAGGAGGACGTAGCCAATAAGATTTTCTTTGATTACAAACGTCAGGCAAGGACGAAGAACGTAGTCGTCAAAGGTAATCCGTTAATCGAACTGCTTGACTCTGTTTACGTATACGATTCCAATACGTTCACTGCCAATTACTTCCTGGTTAAGGGGAACAGAATCGTCGGTAACAGCGATGGCATCGTCAATTACCTCGAGTTGACGTGGCAGTCTTTATCAGAATTAGGATAACCACATAGGCAGGGAGCACTTACGCTTACGGCGCTAATTGTTCCCTGCTTTTTCTTATAATGCTATTGAAGGTGAGGTGTATACTTTGGACACTAGGAACTTTGTAAACTCGAATGAAATCTATCCCATACTCGATTTAATTCGTAGGGAGATGAAGAAATCCGGTCTTTACACTGGCGGCGATGAATTAACTGTCATGGATGCACTTGTAGAACCGAATGTAATTAACGTGGAAGCCCGCAGAGAATTGGCAGGTTATTCTGCTCTCGTAACTTCTGTGGTATACACATACGATAACGGTGTAATCGAAATTCTGACCCTTGAGAGGGATGCCAATTTAATTGTGGAAGGCTTCCTGATAGAGATTACATATCCTGCCTTGGTCAATGAGGAATTAGAAGAGGAAACAGATATCGCATCTTTCAGCACAGTTAGAGGGACTATTATTAGAGAGAACGGATTATTTAAGAATCTGGAACTCGAATATATTAAGGCGGTGTAGTGAATGTCTAGCGGAGCAAATTTTGCGAGTTATCTGGTAGGCGGTAGACTCGACCCTCCTTTTATGCCTACCAAAACGAACCCGTACATTGAAGGGATTATGATAGAGTCCCCAATGGCGGGCAAGGTCGAACACAAGTTGACCATTCAAGAGGATTGTGAGTTGCTTTCCGTTGCAGTCGGCGTATCCAACTATGAAGCAAGAGACTATTGGAACTTGTACGTAGGGGAACGGCTGGTATGTAAGAACATTTACACGAAGGATTTACCGGAGGGGATGTACCTGACGGCGATTATCCCATGTAAGCAGGGAACACAACTTCACTTTGAGTTCTTTAATGAGGGCGGCAAGCCTAAGGTAGTATGGGCAAACTACCAAACGCTCAAATAGAAAGGAGGTGATTAAATGGCAGATACGTCATACCAGCCAACGCCTTGGCTCGACACGACCATAAATGAAGAGTTTTTGCTAGAAGGGCTTGCTGGTATCATGACAACCAACGGCTGGTCAAAGGTAGCTGAGTTTACTAAGGTAACCTACTCCAACAAGCTGACCAAGCCAACAATCAAGCGTTTCTACCTTCCGATGGCTAACCCTGAAATAGACTTGCCTAAGGTACTGAACGATGATTACTACATCTTCCTTGATGGAGAGATTGCTCCAACATCCTATTACATAGCGGTCAAGAACACTGACGAAACCATCACGATTACCTTTGAAGCAGGGGTATCCGGTCAGGTAGCAATTTACTACAGCACGGTCGGGTCAGCAGACACCTTCGACTTCTATGTGACCAAGCACATCGTCGTCAAAAATATATCGGGAAACCTGTTTGGCATGGCAATGCTGGCTCACATTAATGAGCAGATTGGACGGACGGACTGTAAAGTACCATTCGCAATCTATGACAAAAATGCCGATTACGGTACTCAGTTAACACCGCAGGACAGCGGCGTATTCTCTTGGGCGATTCAGAAGGCTAACGAAGATGCCCTCTTTGAGCGGCATACGCTTTACTTCTACCAGCTTGAGAAGTGGATTGGAAACGGGAAGATGTTGGTTGGGTGGGAGAACGTCAATGAATTGAAACGGGTGGCTTTGGATGTTGAAGTGCAGACAAGCATGTGGGGGCTGGACGATAATACAAACGCTCTTCAGTCACGAATTACTGATTCCTTCCCTCAGATGTACCAGTCGCCAATAGTCACGTCCCATACAAGAATCCCTCAGCTTGAGCACACAGAGAAGATTGCCTTCGTTGACGTAAAATTTACGAACTGGTGGGACGACAGTAAGGTGTTCGTCAAAGGGTTCGTGGACGGTAAGTCGCTCATGCTGATTATAGTTGCGGACACTGCTCCCGTTTGGGATGACAACGCCGTACCTGCGATTCCTCTCTACATGGGAGACTTCGATGTTAACGGCTTGACAGAAGAGGTTATTAATCGGGATATCACGTTCGACTTCTACCGGAAGCAGACGAAGACTTCCACAATTATCTCAGGCAAGCCAATGGTTAATGCGGGGTCATATGTAAAAGTATGGCTAATGGGTGACACGGACGGCGACATGCCTGACGAAGCTGTCACGCTGACCATCGCAGGACAGGAGATAGGGAAGTTCAATACCATCGGGGCGGTAGAGCCGACAAGTAACAGGAACGATGCTCAGTTGATGGGGCAATTCGATATCACGGGAATCGAGGGCATGTCCTCTGTGACCATTGAAGCAGTGAGTGGAGATGGAGTGAGTGGCTACACTCCGGTATCCGGTCGGATGTTTCTTGAGATTCATATCGAGACCAATCGAAACGCTGAAGGCACACCTTCTGCCTTATTCTCAGGGACGGCATACAACAAGGACGGGGCTACTGTAGAAGACGCTCTCAAGCAGTCTGGTAAATTTAATTATGACGATGCAAGCATCAAGCAAGAGGTTTTGCTTCCTGTTATGAAGGAGTATCCGCACTTCCCAAGTAACGGTATTGACTCCATTATGGTCAAGCGAAATAAGTTCGGTGCAAGGTATCAGGCGCATTACCTGTCTTGGAATGTTCCTTCTAATTCTATGCCACCGCTAAGGGAAAATGCTGACAACCGTAAGCACCCAAGGGCTTGGAAAGATTACATGAACGAGCAATACAAGTACCAGTTCAGTCCGTCAAGGTACAGCGGGAAAGCCCATTCATCCCGTGCACTTCTGGTTCATCCTGAAGATGGTACGTTCGGAACACTGCGAAACGTTATTTTAACCTCTCCCTTAACTATAATGAATGGTGACGAGTTAAAGGCTGTGAGAGATTACTGTGACGACGAGAATAGGTATGAGGTTTACTCTTACTACTTGGTCGAAGGAATTTCGCCACTGACAAAGAGGCCTGCAACGCCATACAGACCTGCCGCTCTCGGCATTCTAAAGGCGGGGTACACTCTTCCTGAGATTCCTCCTGCACCGCCTGAATCTCCAGCTCTGATTCTGTCAATCGACCCTGGTTATTCAAGCATAGAAGAGGACACGTCAATCAAGTTCACATCGCTGTACAGTAAGCACTCCCCTATTACGAATTACAGGTGGGAAGTGACGAGTGACGTGAAAAAGGGCTTGTATACAGTCGATAATGCAACGTTTACGTTCAGCAATGTCGGCACGTATTCGGTCAAGCTTACGGTGTGGAATGAAATAGGTCAGCAGGCAACGGCTACGGCAACCATAACGGTAACTGCCAAGTACGTGCCCCCACCACCTCCACCACCCCCACCGGCTAATACATTGCAGTGCGGTAAGCTGAACGATTCTGGCGGCGGTGCTTATACGGAGAAACTGCATGAGATGGGCAATTCATCTGGACGAGTCGTTATCACCTACAACATGTATGGGGTAGCTGACCGTATGGATGTTTACTATCAGAACCAGTTGCTTGCCAGCACCAACATGGAAGTATCTAACGGAGGTTCACTCCAATTTCAATACAGTCCTGTTGGCGGCGTAACACAAATAAAGGTGGTCATGTCCTCCAGTTCGGGGTCAAGTTCGTCGTGGGAATACCTGGTAAACTGTCCTGTGTAACAGCAGGACTTGCTATATAAAGCTAATAAGTAAAGGGGTGCTATTTAAATGCCATTTATCGACACAACTCCTGCATCGTTTACCCCGAAAGTAACGGAACAGGATATTCAACCTCGGTTAGGAGACCTACTTGCTACTCAAGGATGGGATACGGTCGCTAATTTTAAGAAAGTGGTTTTTGATGCAGGTATTATGCGAAGCACGTACACCGGTCTTGATTCGGCCGACATTCCAATCTACGTGGCGGAGCACTTCATTTACAAGAACACTGCGGGCAAGATGTTTGGCGTTGCTGTTCTTGGTACATGGAATCAGAACCTTGGTCAACTTCGGAAGCTAAACAAGTCACCTGATTCTAAAGCTCCGGCTCCTGCAACACTTGCGGTGTTCTCAGAATGGGCTACAAACGAGTTCCGTAAGTATCGTTCCCCTCAGACTCTGTACTTCTATATGGTCGAGAATTTGGCGGGACTTATGCCTAACTACTCTGACGTAACACTGCCTTGGATTAACTCGGGCGACCTTAAACGGGCGGCTCTGGATATCGAAGTAGAAGCGGCAGGTTGGGTAGGCACAGGCTCGACGGCTACCTTCACTGTATCTAAAGCTGAAGGGAATCGGATGCAGTCTCCAATCATGCAAGCTGGTCTTCGCACCAACCTTTTGGAAAAATACCACGACGACGATATCAACTATGCGATTCAAAATACGAACTGGTGGGCTGACTCAGAAATCTCTATTAAAGGTCACTTGAACGGAGATAGCCTGTTTTTCATCATCCAATGTGACAACGTACCTGCACCGGAAGGAAACCTTGTTCCAATCATTCCTCTCTACTTCGGTAAGCTGGATGCCATTGAAGAAGGTGATGATGCCTACGCAATGTTCGCAGGTAGTGTACCTATCGTGACACAGACAGGTTCAGCGGGGTTGACTGCTATCGCTGAGTACGACTTCGATGATACGACGAAGAGACAACCGAACATCATGCCGCTGATGAAAACCTACCCTAAGAATCCTGCGAACGGATTGGACAACGTTATGGTCAGCCGTGGTAAACTCGGTGCTCGATATCAGGCGTACTACCTGTCTTGGAACGCACCAGCCAATGCCATCCCTCCAATGCGTACTTCGCAGGATGGCAAGCGAGACTATCCGCGGGCTTGGAACAACGCTGAGAATCCTCTTTACAAGTATTCCTTTAACCCTTCCCGATACAGCGGTAAGGTTCACACTTCCAAGCTGTACGTGGTTCATCCAGAAGAAGGGGTGCGGGGAGCACTGAAAGACACCATCGCATTATCGGCGCTGTCCTTTAACGCAAACAAACTGCGTGTGAAGAAGGATCACTGCCCAGATGAATTCGATGTATTCCGTTACTTCTTGGTTGAGGGTGTATCCCCACTGACAAGTAAGCCGGGAACTCAGTACCGTCCAGCGGGTATTGGATTGTACTTAAATACTGTAGATGATGAAGGCGTGGAGGTCACTCCGACACCTACACCGACACAGCCTACAACCCCATAACAATATAGCCCTGGCATAAATTCCTATTAAATAAGTATATTTAGTCAGGATAACCGGCAGGGTAATTCCAAACGAGAGGTGATTTATCGTGAGTTGGTTTGATGGAGATTCCACGATTCAGCTATTCCCTAAAGACCTTGAAGCACTGTTTAACTCCAAGGGATGGGATACATTCATAAAGTACCGCTCCGTATCTCAAGACGGTCAGAAGTTCGCAGATGTCCGCTTGTTCCGGTCTCTCGGCTCGGACAACCAAATGCGGAACTTCGGCATGGTTTACGGATACGGCAAGAAAAGCAATCCAACCTTGGGCGAGCAAGAGTTTATTTCTCAGAACTCCGTACTTGGTGCGTTGATTGAAAACGAGACATTAAACACGAAGTTCCACTTCCAAGTGTTCCCTGTACTCAGAGATTCTGTCATCGTCTATAAGAACGGTAACGCTGTTGCTTCTACAGACTACGTTCTTGATGAAACGAACGGTATCATCACATTCACGTCTGCACCATTGCCGACTGACGCAATTACAGCAAACTACTCCCCATCTCCAATTGCACCTCAGCCAGTGAAGCGCATGTACTTCTTCACATTCGATGATGTGCGGGGCGAACGAATCGTACAAGGTGTTAGCGGTTCTGTAGTCGTTGGTGACCCTGAATCCATTTTACCGGATGGTGATGGAACTCGTAAGTTGTTCCAAATCCCAACGGTGGCGACGATTAAAGCGGACACTGTAAGGGTTTATGTGAATCAGGTTGAACAGGATTCAACGTTATACACAGTTGACTACACTAAAAATAGTGTAACGTTCGTTGGCAAAGCACCAGACGCAGGCGCAGAATTACACGCATCCTACATCAGAATTCTGAATGCCACTGGAAACCAAACGCTGAATTACGGTGACATCACAGTCAAGAACTTTGACCCCGATAAACCGAATGATCTAATGAATGCTGTTTACTCATCCATTTATTACATCTATCCATCCCTGCCAACGGCTCTGTCCTTCACTCCGTTGCAGAACTTTGATAGAGGATGGCAACGTGATAGTACGATGTACTATTGGGGGAATGTGACCAAAGACCGAATCGTAATGTTTTTCCGTCCAGATCCTACTCCGGGCGCTGAGAATACTTACTTCGCTCCATTGTACATCGGGCGGCTAACGACTCTTGGTAAGTCCCCTCGCAAAAACAATGTCATTATCTCTGGTTGTCGGGAAGCAGACGAAGTTGTATGGAAGAAAGACATGAAGTTGGGTGCGATTTACGTCGACTACGGTAACAACACATCCAACGGAAACCGCGGGGTACAGCTTCAACAGTCCATCGGTGGTACATACTACCAACAGCATTACCTCGCGTTCATAACGCACGATAAGAACGTTGATGCGGGTGAGTCCCGATTTAATCCATCGGTTTATAGTGGTAAGTATCACATCTCCCCGATGTACATTGTTCACCCGAATGATGGTTTTGTAGGTAAGCTGGATGAATGTTACGCCGTACACCCTAAGAACATTTCCCAACTCGATGAACTTGAAGTAGTGGAGACATCCGACCATGAAGAAGTGGGCAAGGGCACAGGCGTAAACAAAGTCTTCCATATGGCGCACTCGCCTTCTCTGAAGGATGACGGAACTCCGTTTAAGTTGGAAGTTCAGGTGGATTGCGTAGACCAAGTGCTCGGCACAGACTACACAGTTGATATCGAGACGAAGACAATCAACTTCCTTGACGGAAAAGCACCTGTGGCTGAATCGGAAGTCCTTGCTACTTACGAGTACAAGCAACTTTACCGCTACACGTTGGCAGACACACCTGTCAGTCCGTTCACATTGGCTAACATGTCGCCGTTTGCCCCAATTGGTCTCGGCATCCTGAAAGAAACGTTGAAGAAGAACTCGTAATAAATAGCAAGGGAGGTTGGCGGTGAATGATGAACGGTAAGAAATCTTACCTGATCAGCTTCACCGCCCTTTTTTCTAAAAAGGGCTATGAACTGACAATTGGGTTTGAGCAGATTATCAATGCAAACAATCAATATCACCTGACCGCTCCCGTTAACAGTACCTATCGAACACTGATTGAAGATACCATGAAGGGCGCAAATAAAGTGCCTCACTCGGCTACTGGATTATTCGGGCGGCTAGGGAGTGCTGAGTACGTCACTCAGTATGACGGTTTTGAGGTGGAGACTGTAGTCGCATCTATCGTATCGTATTTGTCGGGCATACATAAGTATTTTAACGGCGAAACAGTCACGGACGTAACAACTGGAGAGCAACAGAGCGTACGCAGGCTAGAGCAGGTACTTGATGCTGAAGGTGCGGCGGTGAGAGAAGGCAGTCGAACAGACCATCTGGCACTTCTTGACGAATTATCCTCCGGTGATCTTTATGACGTGAAGGTCTCCATTGAGGAAGGGAACAGAGTATCCATTTCACTATCTAACAAGCAGAGTGTTATTCATGCCTTGGAGTCCAATACCTCAGGAATATCAGCGGACGCTCAAATGTCAGGCTTCGACACGGCTGAGAATGGGGTTCGCCTTAATGCGGAAAAAGGTCGGGCGGTTTTGTCGAACATTGTAAGAAACATCTTGGACGGGGAGATTGCTTTACTGAGCACTGCTACCCATGACCCTAACATCACGATGCAAGGAGAAACTGCCCGTTTCAAGTCAGCAGAGGTTGGTATGTACAGGGCAGACAGAGAATCCTATCCGGTTGAGTATGCAATCATTGTGAGTGAAAGTAAGGAGTTCGGTTACGAACTTGCTGAGATTAGTACCAAGGATTCTTCCCTTAAAGCGTACGAATTGGCTGATACAAGGCAAGAGGGACCTCTTGAAAATATCGAAGAAGCACGGCGGCTGGAAGTCACGGAGGACGCATTTCTGTCACAGACAGAGAACGCAGTATCCGACATGGCTTTTGATGCACAAGACGTAGCGTATATTCATGCAGAGAAGCAGAATGAAGCAGACCTGACGCTAACTACGCTGACAGATACTTACGGCGGCGGGGATGCAGAGGTAAACGAGCGCACTGTAACAGAGACGCTTTACCATGACCCGACGATGCTGAGTGAATTTATCATGGTAGACACGCACAAGGATACTCACCTTGAGACTTTTACCCAAGTGTACACCTATCAGAATGTTGACGTGCAGGAGTTTGGGCAGACAGATACGGTCATGCAAGCCAGCCAGCAGGATACGATGACAGGTGACCTCATTCAACCCGTCTATGAAGGGGGTATTGATGGGGTGCTCACTCAAGGCGAGACCGTACACGATTCTAATTTACATGAGAGCATTGCCTACGAAACGTTGGTTCATGAGCCTGCACACCTTGACTTGTATACCGAATCGACAACCCGTGAGGACGTTTACATCATTGAGTCGTCCAGTCAAGCTACCAAACATGTCAAGGATGCTAGAATCGAAACCACGCAGACCGTGGACAAAAGGGCAACAGCAGAACTTCAGGAGTTCTTTACGTATGAGACAAGGCGGGACGGGCAGTTTGAGACCATTGAAGTAACTGACAGCCAGTCGGGTTCGTTTCTGGAAATTGACCGGATAAGCACTGCTGACACTCTGCAGGAGGGCGGGGTCATCCCTGCATTGGAGAGTGGCAAGGTAGAGATGGACTACGATGCAAGAACAGATGTATTAGAGCAATCGTTCTACTTCGATAAGGGCGGTGAAATCTCCTTCTTTACAGGCGCATCGAGCATTGCAAACGGTGCTGAGAATCGTCTTGAGTCGGCAGAGTACACTTCGGACGCATGGGGAAATGAGAGCATTACAAAAGCTTCTAGCGACTCTGAAGCCGAAGGTAGACTAGAGTTCTCTTCACAGGCAGTGGTCAATCAGGCGTACGCCGCTGACGTGGAGACGGCGACAGATGCCGGACACCTCATAAGCAGTAGTAGTGATATCCAACTTGTGACCAACGCTGAGATTTATGTGGGCGGTGACCCACTGGTAGATAGATTCATGAGCGCAGATAATGTCAGCGACCGGACGGACGCAGAGGTAGAAGAGATGACGGATGCAGAAGTCACGGAGCGTATGCAAGCTGAAGTCCAATCCTTGGTTACGTTCGAGCAGATACAAGGCGTGATTGCGGAGTCTCCTGAAATCCTTAAGGCTGTGCGGCTCATGGAGATTATGTATGGCTCGAAAGCTGTCGATTTAATCGAAGCTGGCATGGAGCACATCATCCAAGACAGCATCACTCAAGGCTTTACTCAAGCCGACTTCCCTGCCATCACACAAGCTGTGATTGAAAGAATGAAACAGGCGGGCGCAGGTGTGACAGTCGTCGCCACCAATCAGGATGAAGTACAGGCAGAGCATAACAAAGGGGCAGAACTTGCTGTAGAAAATCCTTCTACTGGACGGTACATCAACGAACCGGAAGGAACGATGCCGCAGGAAATGTCAGGAGCATCTTTATTCGACTTCCACCGGACAGCAGACGTGTCTGAGATTGGTCGGGCTATCTCTGAAGCGAACAAGCACATCGGCATTATGCAGACGATTGAATCGGCAGAGCAGACCACATTCGGAGAAGGGCTGAGACCGAACACGTTGACTGCCGCAGAGTCCGACATTACCAAGGACGGCGTAGTACATTTCCCTGAGACAGCAGTATCCGACCCAACCGCTGAAGGCGTGGTCGCAGGGATTGAGACAGGTTCGGCGGGCATGGAGTATGACGGGGTGATGGAAAGACCAGAAACGGCTGACCATATGACCAGTGCTGAAGGTGTCATGCAGGAGACGGTGACAGCAGAGCAGTCAGATGCCAAGCAGGTCGGCTATGAGCACAAACCGGAGACCGCAGTCAATGAAACAGGCAGAGACGGAGTATGGTTCGGCATTGAGTTAGCTGAACAGCGGGCGGACAAAGAAGGCGTGACCCATGAAATCGAAGGCGCTCGAATTAGTGACGGAAACTCTCCATCTATCCTCCATAAAATTGAAGGTGCTTGGCAGAGCGATGTGGCAAGAGAGTCCGTTTTACACGAACTGGAATCAGTAACCTACGGTGACAGAGAGTACGAGATGGAAGAGACCAAACTGGAAGGGGCAACGCAGAACAAGTCTGCAGATGCAGTGCTGTCTGAGATTGAAGGGGCAACATCCTTTACTTCAGAGGAAGCTGGCGTTCTCGGGTTAGAATCCGCAGATTACCCTGACGGTTCTACAGAGGGCGTTATTCATGAGGTTGAGTCAGCTTATCTTGATGATAGCAGGAAAGTCGGAACTATCTCGGAAATGGAGACAGCAACATCGACAACCAATGCTGAAGCCATCGTCCATAAATCTGAGCAAGCTACGAGCGGCAAGGAGATGAACGCAGTTATTCAGGAAGAAGAACTCGCTGACTACAGTTCGTATCAAAACGAATCGGTCATTGAGGAACTGGATTCTGCCACACGGAAGAGAAAACAGCTTGTGACCGATATCCATGATGACACTGAATCTGTGAATAACCGTGAACCTATCGAGACGCACATCGCTGAACCGGAAGAGGCCGCTAGACCAGCCAGGGCAGTAGAGGTCGGTATTGAGAAGTCAGAAGAAGCCGACAGACCTAAGCGTGTCTTTGAAGTCGATATTGAGAAAGCGGAAGGCGCAACACGACCTAAACGTGAAATTGAGACGACGATTGAGAGACCGGAGGGCGGCATCCTGAAGACTCCTGAAGAACCAAAGAAACCTCGCATCTGGCTCATTCTTGGTAAGATAGCTTCTTGGAGTATCTGGAACTGGAAGAAAACAAGGTAGGTGATAATAATTGGGAGTCTATAAAAAGTCGAGTGGCTTAATCTTCGATGATAGGTTCGATAGCGGGAGCATCCATTCCCGCTATGCCCTTTCACCTAGTGATGCTATTTCAATCGACAATCCTTTGGGTCAGGTCATTATGCCGCACACAGACAACGATACTTCTATTATGTTTGACGTTCCTGAAGAGCAGACCGTTTTAATGGAAGTGACAGCAGACTATGTGCCCACGGAACTTCTCGATGAAGGCGGTATTATCATCTGGCAAGATGGATACCACCGCTTGGAGTTTCTTGAGAGTAAGGACACCACCACAAGAGAATACAGCAAATGGCGGGCTTTGAAGAAAGGGAATAAGTGGACGTTCTATGCAGACCGCGGAAGTGGATGGGAGATATTCGACACCGCTCCTATGGTAGCTGAGAAGATGGGAGTCATCCTGAAGAACCGTGAGCAGGATAACTTCGATACGATCAATCTTGATAGAGTCGTAGTCTGCAAGAGTGACAAGATTACAGTAGGTAATCTACCAATGGGGTACTCAGTTTACCTTTGTGACCCTGATGGTAATTCGGTGGCTTCGGCTGTAGTCGAACCAAACTGGACGGGGTGCGAGATTGAACTACCCGCTGTCCCGTACAACGGCATTATTAGAGTCTATGATACGCAAGGGACGCTCCTGTCCAGCCTTGGTGCTTTCGATATCTATGGTGGCGACATTTACCTGTTCGGTACAGAACTGAAGGTCGTCTGGAATGGTAAAGAACTTAACAAGGAGACCGACACGTATCTTGGAACTATGTACGACAATCAGATTCTTGTTCAGATGGTACTACAGAACCCTTCCAAGGAGAAGCCTGCAAATACTATATCCCTTGGTATCCTAAAGTATATGGAGACGTTTGGGTACGAGTGGGCAGATATTTGCCATGATGATGGAGCAGATATGCCGACTGGGGATTTCTCAAAGCTTCTGGACATGGACAGTTTGCCACCTCTTGGGGAACGAAAGTTCTGGATGAAAGTCGAGAAGATGGAAGACCGTTTCCAGATTAAACCTCTGCACTTTATTCTGGATATTAACCACACGTAAGGAGGTGAGAGTGAATGGCAGGAACTAAGATGACCCTTCGGCGCTACGGTGGAGGGGTGTTTCAATATTGGGACGAGCAGGAAATCATTGTAGACGAGCAGTACCTTGCGTTAGAGCGTGGGCTGTTTCTTCACCTTGACCATGAATACCGGGAGGGCACTAAGCAATTAGATGTGTACTTTAACGGAGCACACTTGCTGGAAGGCGGTGGCTACGAAGAGATTGACCCTACAACTATCCGTCTGGACCTGGGCAAGTATCAAGGAGACACGCCGTATGCTGGACAGACTGTACAGCTACAGGTTGGCGATGAAATCCTTATCAGGACTTGGAAACCGGAATACCGCCAAGGAAATGACAACATTGATGGGCTCAGGTTCTTGGCTCTGGAAGAAGAGGTACATAAGGCTAGGCAATACAAGGACGGACATGCTCCCTTCAATAGCCTTGACGACCGTCTCGATTCTATTGAGCGGCGGGCTGAATCAAAGACAATAGTGTTCGTCCTGAGTCGGGTATTTGATGGTATAGCCAAGCTAGTCATGAGATTCCCGTATGAGGGAGATATCACTGAGGTTTATGCTTCCACTTCCCGTGAAGGGATAGCAGACACCGCATTCCAGATTGAAAAGTGTTCTCAGGAAAGCTACGACAGCGCAACCCCTGTGTGGGAGACAATCTTCCATACCAACCTTGTCGTGGATGGGGATGAGCGTTCTAGTAGAACGTCAAGTAGACCTTACGCTGTATCCGTTCCTCGAATCAACAAGGATGACCACTTCCGCGTTAACGTGGTCGAACGGGGCGAAGGCATTGAAGGTGTCACTATAGAACTAGTGATTCGGCTGAGGTAGTACCTCAGTCTACCACCTATCAGGTAAAATATTTGATTTCTTGCTTATAATGTATCTGCGGTAAAGGAAGACACCGCAAAATGATAATAAGAGAGGTGAAAAATATGGCAGGAACTAGAGGTATTGCTAGATTCCGTGGTGAGCAGTTGAACAACAAGTTGATGCGTAACAACCACTTCGACGTTGCTAACAAAATCAATGAGAAGTACTTGGATATTGATTTCCACGCTCATCGTGAATCCCTTGAAGATACCAAAATCGACGTGTTCGTTCAAAAGAATGCAGTTGCAGTAGGTGAGGGTCTCAACACCATCACAATCACGTCTGACATTCTGAACACTGTCGTAGCGGTAGATTCCAACACCGAAGGAACTGTGATCGGTAAGGAACTCGAAATACGTAAGAATGGGACGCAAGACTTCCCGTTCATTGATGATGACGGCGATCGAGTTTACGCTAAAGTTCGTGAGGATGCAGGAGAGTTCTACCTCGACTTCTTCAGTGAGGTTGCAGGAGCAGAAGTTCCTTACACATTCGTTGACGCTGTAACAATCGACTACAAGTACATCACTCGTACTAACTTGTCTGTAATCCCTGTTGACGCTATTGTTAGCGGTGGGGCAGGTCTTGTAGCCGATGCTGTTGACGCTAAAGCCTACATGAACCTTAACCAGTTGATGAAGGATATTTACGGCGGCTCTGGAACACTGGACAATGATGGTAATGCTAATCTTGCGACTAACATTGTACAACAAATTGCCAACGAGATTCAAGCACGTACTGATGCTGATACAGCTATCCGTAACGACTTGGCATCCACAGCGGCGACTAAAGGAGCAAGCCTTGTCGGTGTAGTCGTTGATCCTAACTACGATGGTGCTAATGTACAGGCTGTCCTAGCTGACCTTGCACAGCGTGTGATTGACGTTGAATCACTGACTGCTGGTATTGCTGACCGTGACGCTGACTCGGCTAATGGTTACTTTAAAGCAGGAGACTTCGGCACTGCTGAGGGGCGTATTGTTAACCTTGAGACTGTCGCTGATGCTGAGTTTAAGGCTCAGAACGACCGCTTAGTGAATCTTGAAACTGAAGATGAAGAAGAAGTGTTTGAAGCGGCTGGCGGCGAAACTGAGTACGTGTTCCTTAACGGCTTGGCTAAACCTAAGACTGTCCTTCTGTCCATCAACGGTCAAGTACAGACACCTGCTATTAACTTCGAGTACCTTGTGGACGGAAACGGAGGAATCCGTGGTGTGAACTTCGCACCTGAAACTCTCAAGGTTACTGACGGAATCCCTGATGTTCTGTACGTCAAGTACAAGAAGATTCTGTAATAAAAAGACCCCGTTAAGGGTCTTTTTATTTTGCAACGCTGCTAGATAACATAGCAACTACTCTACTAGATTCTTTACACGGCAATTGTTAAGGTTTCACCTGCCCAACTTATATTGTTTATAGCTTGATAAGAACAATTCTAGAACTAAGCAATTAAGGGAGGAAATACAATGCCAGCACCAATAGTTTCTTGGTATACATCCGATAACTCTTCGCAAGTAACGCAATGGGATATCGGTACAGTTGACGCAGGTTCGTTGTCCACTACCTTTACGGTACTGATTTGGAATAACCGTGGCGGTTCGACAGCAGTCTCCGACATGCAGAACTGCACACTTACAACTAAGGATAGTTCGGGCGGTAACACAGGCGAACTTGTAACAAATACTTGGATTGAGGTTAAAGTTGACTCGCTATCCGAATCCTCGTTTACGGCTGTAGGTGGGACGGTTACGAAAGATATCCGTGCTACGAAGTCCGACACTCCTGCGAAAACAATCAAAGGGCCAGCTAATGACGGTAACGTTAATACAGCTAACACAACCGCAAACTTCTCGAAGGTTACTCTTCGTGCAAACGTACCACCAACGGCTACAGCAGGTTTGGTAACATTCTTGACACGTGTGTCCTACCAGTACGTGTAAGAAATTGACTTCAATACAATGAAGGAGGAAATTGTATCATGCTTTCGATTTTCAATGAGCACAACGGGGTCTCTCCTGTAGGACAAGACTTTATATGGGTGGGTGAGTACGATGACGGTACTTACCTATCCGAATTTAACTTTGACACACTAAAAGAGAACAGCTTCTACGATATTCAACGGGACAGGCTGGTTCGATTTGGTGTCATGGGTCACGGTAGCAAGTTTTTCTTCGAGAGTGACGGGGTATTCAACCTTGACGGCATCGGCATAGAAGTTATTTACAAGGACGGAGACAAGGAGTATAACCTTACGGGTCACTCCGGAAAGTTTAATGATATCATCACCTACAAAGATGCTGAATCAACTGTAAACTTTGCAAGTGGTCGGGGCGGCACAATCACTGACACTACTATAACTCAATATAACTTCGGGTATAAGTCCGTTATTGAAATTGACGGAATAACATTCCAGTTCAAGGCTACTTGTAAAATCCCATTCGGTCAGCCGATACACATTAACTTCTGGCTAGTCGCAGACCAAAAGATGGACGGTGTGCTCCTGATTAAGAAGAATAATCGCATTGCTACAGAACTCAAAGCACCACTCAGAAAAGGCGTGGGCGGCGAAGTCAATTTCGGACTGTCTTCCTAAGACAGTCTTTTTCTATATAAGGAGGAAACGTTCATGCCATATCAAATTGGTGACTTAGTTTTTACAGGTCAGGCGACTTCCCAAACACTTACGGGGAACATTGCTGACGTTATGGTTGGAGATAAATACATATACGTTGCATACCAAAACTTGAACAATGTATATGTTTACAATAAAAACTCTGACGGCACTCTCGGTTCATATGTAAGAAGCCGAAATTGGGTCAGTGATGACAGTTATATTTCGTACATCTGTAGAAGTGGAAGTTCTGTCCCTTACGGATACGCCGTGTTCACAGAGAATGGTCAGGACTACATTGTTGGGTGGTCGAGTAGCCACAACCTTTTGTTTATGTGGACTATTAGACAGAGTGACCAAGCAGTTGTTAGCCGTGTCCAGTACAGCGCACCTAGTACCATGAGTAGCTATGGTCGTGGTGGATGGGATGGCGGGCAGTACGTATGGTTCTGGAACAGATCTGGCAACGGTCTTTATAAGTGGGACTTAAATAATAAGACAGCGGCTATGGTAAAGACATGCACCATCGAAGGTGGTGGTTACTCGTTAGACTCAAGCTACACAGGGAGCGGTCTGTACGTTGCGGGAGACAAGGCTTATTGGGGTTCAGGCTCAAACGAAACCGATGGTCTCCTTGGTTGCTTTGATGTGAATACAGGGGCACTCGTAGGAAGCAAGATGACAAACTCCAACCTACCCTCGTTCGGAGTAACAGCAATCAACGGGGCGGCTGGATGTATTCAGCCTAACCCTACACAACCCGGCATAGCTTACTACTTTACCTTCGGCCCTACACTCAAGACACTATTCCTCACCACTCTTGATGTAGCTAACACAACCATCCCTACTACGACTCACGCGAACGACCTTGCAATAAAGTTCGATATTACTGGTGACTCAAGGGGAAGCACCGTTTCTGCAACGTTCCGTGCCTTAATAAACGGGACTGAGTTAAATAACTTTGCACCTTTACTGCCACTTCCAGTGACTAATAATAGTGTGATAGTTCCTATCTCTCTTATGAACATTGGGGCGAACACATTCACCTTAGAGTTAAAGGATAACTATGGCGGCATAAGCACAAAGGTATTTACTATCACCGTAACCAATGACCAACCTAGTATAGTGACTTCCGTATCAAGTGCCACTACCCACAAAGAGAACGTTGTTTTTGAAGCAATAGTGACGGACGAACCAACAGACTTAATGACTTACAGGATTCTCTTGAACGACGTTCCTTTGGACGATTGGACAGTATCGGGGTACAACTCCCCGCTTATTGTTAGACGTTCGTTCAGGTCTGACCAATTAAATATGGGTGCTAACGAAGTTAAGATTGAAGTGAAAGATAACTTTAAGACCAACACTACCGTAGTGTCCGGTCAAAGCACAATCACAAAACTTAACAAGAAGCCAGTGGTCAGTGTAGTCATGAAAGGTAACACGCTTTACATGGACTTTAATGACCCTGACGGAGACCAAGTAAGGTTCAGAGTGTTACTGAATGGGAAGCAGGTTATTCCAGAATCAGGCTACTCCATTCCCTTCCCTTCTCCAACGTCAATCATGTACACGTTACCCAAGAAAGAAGTAATCACTAACCAATCAAACACGGTTGTTGTGGAGGTGGTTGATTCGGCGGGCGATACAGATATGTGGACAAGTACAGGAGCACTAGGGTACAGCGGATTGATGTTTAAAGATACGGAAAGTAACTTTTACACGACTGACTTCGGTACTCTTCTTAAATACCTAAACGTTGGAGTCCTTTACGCAAGAGAGCAGTCAGGCATCTATGAAATTACTGTAGAGAACACCCTAGGGTATCCGGTGAAGAACATTAAGCTGACACCCATTCAAGGAGAACTTGATCCTGTATCAGAGAAGGTTGAAATAAGCCAAAGTAATGCACCGTTTTCTCCTGAGAGTGAGCTTCTTTACCCTGACTTATACGACACAGGAGACACACTGAAGTTTTACGTTCGATTGACTATGAACGATGATGCGGTTGGCGGCGGAAACTTCAAGATTAAAGTAACAGGCAATGCCCTGTAGGAAGAGAGGTCAATATAATGGCTAATCTAAAAGGTCAACGTGTTCAGATTGATGCGACAGGGGTTAACCTTGCGTCGGGGGCGCAAAACACTGTTGAATTTTGGATGTACTGGCGTGGAGTAGAAGGCGTTATGCCGTTTGGTTGGAGTAACTATGACCTCTATTTTTCTGGTGGCGGTTTTGGATTTAACACAAACAACAGCGATGTATTAGGAATCCCTAGCGCTTCCCTGGCCAACAGATGGGTACATGTAGCGGGAGTATTCTACAATGGAATACCCAACGCAACGAACGTGGAACTATACGTCGACGGAGTGAAGCAAGTCATATCCAACCGAAACGCATCCAACGCTAACCGTTCAGTCACTAATGTTGCTTGGATTGGTGGCTTTGGGGCTAGTGGTAGTTACTTGTTTAATGGCTATATACGCAATTTTCGTATTTGGAACAGAAAGTTATCTGCAGCAGAAGTCTCGTTAGCAATGACCACGCCAGAAGGGCTGCCCGCAGGTAATGGACTTATCGGGCAATGGTACACAGATTCTATTGAGAATGTTGCCCCTCAGTACGACTACGCATTTGCCAGTGGGTACAGTGGGTGGAATCCTACCGCCTTAATGACCGGAAGTACTTCTTACCCGTTTGACGACAACGGAGACCTGTACGCAGGGTTCATGTTCCAGTGGGACACGCCAATTAGGTTTACTCAACTGAAGTTCAGGTCTCACGTAAGCTTCCCTATGTATAATACTTCCATATATATAGATAACCTCAAGGTAGCGGACAACATAACTATTACAGGGACCTACACTACGTTAAATGGTAATTGGTACGGAAAGAGTGTAACCCTTGTCAGGAAGGGGGCAAGTAAAGACCAAACGATTCAGCAAGTGGAGTTCTACGGAGACGTTCTAAGCAAGGGGTTTGACAGCTCTATTAAAAATATGGGGAGTATCCCTGCTTGGTATACGTACAATATGCAATTGGTTCAGATTGACAATACGCTGGACGTTATCGGGGATACGGGTCACGGCGGTAATGATATCTGGCACATGACTAGGGCCACCAACATCCGTGGCGCTGTTCAGGGCGTAAGATCTTACCAAATAACAGGGTGGCGACAAACCACATCATACCCTGACTGCTACGATTACAACCCCTTCAACGGACACCTTTACACCGTCCATAATGAAGACCCGTTTACGATGCATAAATACCTAATCACTAAGAATGGTATGTCGTGGAGTGTCTCTCTTGTTAAGGCTTACAGTATCGTGAATAGCGTGGCTAGTGGAGACACGCTAAATAGTTGGGCGGGCGTAAAGTTTGCAATCAACAAGCAGACAAATGACGGGTACGCCTACGTATTAGCTAACCACCAATCGGCCGGAAGTATCGCCAAGCTTTACAGGATTAAGCTTGATACGGACAACGTTGTACCTGAGTTCGTTACAGATATTCCTTGGTATTTCCCAAACAACCTTTGTAGCTTCGCGGTGACTGATGACTATGTGTTTCTTCCTACTTCAACAGGGACGCACGTAGGAGCGTTTGGTGTTAGAGATGGGCATTTAGCTAATGCCTACCCGATTGCAAATAACGTTAACAGCTACTTCAACGCTTCAAGTTATAACTATGACGGGGAAACGTTTGTAACGGCTAACGGCTACCAGTACGCTCTGACCCAACTGAAAATTGGAAACAGGAAGCCATATTTCAACGACATGAAGGTAACTCCTGCTACTGTGGCTAGGCAAGACTATACTCTTACAGGTAGTATATCCCATATCGACAATAAGCCAATGTCTTATAAAGTCTTCGTGAATGGTGTGGAGAAGGTATCGGTAACTACACTGCCTTCTCCAATCGCAGTAAATCATCTACTAATGAACAAAGATTTAGAAATCGGAATCAACACCGTGACCGTGGAAGCACTTGATTCTAGCGGGAGCATTTCTGTTTTTGTATTAAACATCGCCAAGATAAACACAGATACTAACCTTAACCTGACGGCTTCGACTCTGACTTGCCACAAGGAAAATGTGACCCTGGAGGTTGCTGTGTTTGACGCTGAGAGGGATATGACAAAGTTCCGGATTTTGATAAACGGGGAGGCGGAATATCCAGAGTCAGGTTTCACGGAAAACCTCAAGACTCCTTACACATACGTTCACACCATTAGGAACAGCAGACTCTCCATTGGTGACAACTTAGTAACGGTCAATGTTGTGGACGAGTTCGGCTCTACTGTGACAAAATCCTTTACGATCAAGAAGTTCAATGCAGAAGCCAAAGCTGAAGAAGCATCGGTCAGGGGGCAGATGTTATATGCCAATATTACTGACGGTGACGGAGACGCTGTAAGGTACAAGATTCTAGTGAACGGGAATCAAGTATACCCTCCTACACTTGGGACAATGACTCAATACCTCCCAACACCAATTAATGTCCAGTATAGACTGCCAAAAGAATCAATTATTTTGGGTAACGTGCATGAGGTAAAGATTGTCATGGAAGACGACATGGGAGTCACATCTAGTTGGGTGACTAATCCTCTGATTGAATACGCAGGGCTGATGTTCGTCTCTGAAAGTAACCAATTCTACTCTACCGATATCGGAGAGGTTCTTCGTTATCTTGAAGTCGGTACTGTCGTGGCGGGTAACACCTCAGGTACTTTCAAGGTATTCCTAAAGAATACGGTAGGGTACAAGGTCAAGAATATTATACTAACCACGGCACAGAAGGACTTAGACCCCGTAGACGAAGAAGTGCAGTTGAGCCTGACAGACAAACCGTTCACACCAACGCACATGCTGGAATTAAGTTCTCTTGAGCACGGTGAACAAGCTACGTTTTACGTAAGAATAAGCACTTCAAGAAAAGCCATTGGCGGCGGCTTCTTCGATGTCAGAGTCGTAGGAGACCCCGCTTAATAGGCGGTCATTGGGAGGTTAAATAATGAGTACACAGTCGGCTTTCCATTCATCATATATCAAGAACAACGGTGATGCTTATACCTTCGGATATAACAGCCACGGTCAGTTAGGATTTAGTAGTGCTTCCGTCTACCCTATACAGACAAGATTAACTTCACTGTCCAACGTGAAGATGGTCGCTGAAGGGTACTACCATACAGCAGTACTTCTAATGAACGGCGACTTGTACACGTTCGGATACGGGTACTATGGGCAGTTAGGGGATGCTAGAGGTTGGAGGAACGGTAACTCTAACTATTCGCCTGTAAAGGTCATGTCAGATGTTAAAGAAGTAGCTTGCGGCTACCTGCAAACCGTTGCCTTAAAGAACAATGGTGATGTATACACGTTCGGGTACAACGCTCACGGGGAGTTAGGCAATGGTGGGACTTCAGACACATACACCCCTCAGAAGGTCGCAACGGGTATTCGGAGGGTAGGGGCAGGATACACTCACTCGTTTATCATAGACCAACAAAATAAGCTATACGCAACAGGGTACAATGGGTACGGTGGTTTAGGGATTAATAACGCAAGCAATAAGCTTTCGTTCACATTTGTAATGGATGACGTTCGACAGGTAGATGGCGGCATATACCACTCGCTATTCCTGAAAACTGACGGTTCTGTGTGGGGTACGGGGTATAACTACCACGGGCAGACGGGTAGAAGTCTAGGAAATGGTACAAACAACTTCTATGGAGTACCGCACAAGATTATGGATAACTGCCGCTCTGTCGTCTGCGGCGGCTACTTCTCAGGCGTGATAACAAACGATTCAAAGCTGTACACATTCGGAAACGATGACTATGCGCAGTTAGGGATGGGGTATGTATCTGGAAGTATAAACTACACTCCAAGGCTTGCCACAACCAACGTTAGGCAAGTAGCTATGGGTTACTACTATACTCTTGTACTGGACAACGATGGTAAAGTAAGGGGCGTAGGGTACAACTATTACGGTATGTTGGGAACTGCTACGAACAACAACAGTAGCACAGGTGTAGTTGCTTGGCAGAATGTGGCTAGTGACGTTCGTAGGCTTATGGGCGGCGGTGAGGTTTCATTCACTTTCTCAGACTCAAGTATCACACCGTCATTTCATAAGGAAGACTGTCAGCTTGTCACTACCATCGGACATATAGCCAATGACCTGGTGTCGTATCGGGTTTTGGTTAACGGTACACAGAGATTCCCTTCATCTGGATGGACTTCTTCGCAGTTGACGGACTTCATTCTTACTAAGGATTTATCGCATACGTACTTTAATCTCGGAAGTAACATGGTAATGTTAGAGGTGCAGGACTCACAAGGGCTTACAGACTCCATTGCTTGGACTACAACGAAGACTAATGTTGCCCCTGTAGCTTCTCCTGAATTATCTGCGGCTCAGATTCACAAAGATAACGTCATGATTGGCGGTACAGTATCCGACCCTGAAGGGGATAGAGTACAGTACCGTGTGCTACTGAATAACATACAGAAGTATCCGATTACAGGATTCACAGAACTAACCCCTCCACCTGTTGACATTGGGCTAGTAATCAACAACGCAGACTTCAACGTGGGGGCGAACACTCTCAAGATTGAAGTGCAGGATGACTTGGGCACACTAACCACGTGGACGCAGGTAATCATCAAGACAAACACCGCACCTACAATCACAGGCACAGTTCTTGGTAACTTTATCAACGCTCAGGTCACAGACCCCGACACAGATAAGGTGCAATACAGAATCCTCCTGAACGGGACACAGCTTTACCCTGAGAATGGGTACACGGGCTACAATCCAGTACCATTGACAATCCAGTATGTCATTCCGAAAACGAAAGTAAATAAGGGCAAGAGCAACACTGTCCGTATTGAAACGTTGGATGAATTGGGCGGCTCGAAGTCGCTGGACATTACCTTCATGGGCGTGTACTCAGGGTTGTTGTTCTGTGATGCGGCAGAGTCGTTCTATTCAGACGACTTCGGAGATGTGCTAAAGTACCTTGACTTCGGTACAATGGTGGCGGGGCAGACGACAGCGGCAGAGAGGGTGTACGTCAAGAACACCCTTGGATACCCCGTAGAGAACGTCAGGCTTTGGGTTGACCAAAGAGAACTTGATGGGGTCAACGCCAAGGCTGAAGTAAGTAAGCTGGACGCTCCCTTTGAGCCACGTCCTCAGCTTGTCTATGTAGAGCAGTTAGACCACAATGCAAAGATTAGCTTCTATGTTCGTATAGCTACTAATCGTCAAGCAATGTGGGGCGGGATGTTCGATATACTAGTCAAAGCTGACCCAAGAAAAAGCTAGGAATAGCCCTTACTATCTTATAATGGTGGTAAGGGCTTTTCTATGTCTCAATACAATGGGCAGGTAACTTCTCAATACAATGGGAACGGATGTGATAAAAATTGGCAGTCGTCGGTGATAAGTTTAATTTTACGTCCACTACGTCATCTTGGACAGTACCCAATAGCGGACGTTATTTAATAGAGTTAAGCGGAGCAGGTAGTACGAACGGCGGTAGTGGCGGCTGCGTAAAAGGGGAAATAAACCTCACCAAAGGTGAAGTCTTAGCTATTACAGTAGGCAGTCAATCTAATGGTGGTAGCGGCGGTAGTGGCGGCTCAGGTAAAGCTAGTGGCGGTACTGCTAGTCCCGGTAGTAGCGGCACAAACGGCGCAGGTGGGACTTATGTCAAGAGAGGTAGTTCCGTCATAATTGCCGCAGGTGGTGGCGGTGGACGTGGAGGTAACGGAGGGGCGGCAGGGCACAGTGGAGGAACTGCCGCAGGTGGTACTGGCGGCACGGGAGGTAACGCTGGCTCTGGTGGGACAAACGGAGTCGGCGGTAGCATATCATATAGAGGTTCAGCAGGTGCAGGTGGAGCAAGTGGCGTATTTCCACATGGTGGCGGTTCTGGCGGTGTAGGTGGTTCTGAATCCTACTACAACGGCAAGGGCAGTACAGGTTCGGTTGGAAACAGCGGTGCGACTGATTATGATGGCGGTGGCGGTGCAGGTGGCGGTGGCGGTGCTTCTGCTACTCCCGGAGACTGGTACGCCGCATCGGGCGGTGGAGGTGGTGGCGGTGCAGGTGGTCACAACTACATTGACCTTACGCTTTTTGGCAGTACATCAACAACAGGTAGTAACTTAGGTGGTGGTAAGGCAGTCCTTACATTCCTGAAACTCCCGCCTGTTGTGTCATCAACAGTGGACAACGAAGGCAACGTAAGCGGCTCAGTAACAGACCCCGCTAACGGCAACTCCAAATACAGGATTTCTGTCAACGGCGTGGTAGTAATGGATTGGAGCAAACTGCAAGCAACGCCTTACAACTTTTCATACACTGTGCCTGAGAGTAATTACACTTCCCTTATCAATTCCATCACTATTGATGTAATGGATAGTAGTGGTTTAAGTGGCTACACATGGGAAGGCATAATTCCCGTAAGTAATTTAGCAAGTTCTATAAATGTCAAGCAGGTATCTGACGTTACTTCTTCGCTTAATGTGCCTTACCGGAATGAATTTAGTGCCTTCTTTACAGTCAGTGAAAGTGGTAGCAGTGACATGGCAGGGGTTATACAGCCTGTCGTAAGCTCTAGCCTGGAGAGTACATTAGCAGTACCTAGTCATTCCTATCTACCCTCTAAGATTTCCGTAACTGAGACGAACACAATGGACGGTACATCGTTTATATGGGGCGTGAGGGAAGCTGACCTCGGCTCGAAAGTGAGCGTCAAGAGGAAGGGCGACAGCTACCTTAAATCTCAGATTGCCGTTCGAGAGTTGAACACAATGGAAGGCACGGTCGATATCTTCGGTCAGGGAACAGAGGAAATAGGCGGCAGTATCTTCACAATGGGTGTTAGTGAGTCCGCTATTGGTGGTAGAATTGGTGTCCGCTTACGGAACTCGATGACAGGTAGAACTGACATTTGGGGCACGGGGGATAGTGACGTAACCTCTGAGGTGAACGTAAAGCAAGTCTCTGACCTGCCGATGACCTTGGGTGTAACTCCTTCCAATAGGATGACCGCAATCGTAGACATTCAACAGCCTACGAGAGTAACAGACACACTAACTGCGAAACGTGACGCTTTCATTCGTGAAGCGTACCCTAAGCTGAACTATGGCGGGGAACAGACGTTGGTCGCAGGGTACAGTGCCACTCGTACAGAGATATTCCGAAGCCTTGTAGGTTTCGATATCACGAATATCTTGGGCATGTCCGACGATTACAAGATTGAAAAAGTCTCAATGAAGCTTAAGCATTCCATCGGTCGTACCCCAACATACCCACTCGAACTAAGAGCCATAACAGGCGATTGGTCAGAGTTCGGAGTAACTTGGAACAACCAACCCAATGCTGGCGATGTAGTAAGCCAAGGAGACTTTACAGCAGACGTAGAGAAAGGCTTCATCACCTTTGATATCACCGAATACATCCTGAAAGCTAAGGCTGAAGGTAAGAACATCGTAGACTTCTACGTTCGGGCGGTAAACGAAGCTGACGAATCGTCTCAGTTCTTCTCAATGGATGCAGGGGTATCTTTAGCACCATCCATCGAATACACGTACTTTGATGAAGTAATCCGAAGCACCGGACGTTCTGGAATTGATACTAGCATCTTGGTAATGTATCCACGTACAAAAGATTGGTCGTCCAAGATTAATGTATTCAAGAAATCCGATAAGAACGACATGTCCTCGAAAATAACGGTCACACCTTCAGGTAATCGGTTCGAGAACCTTCCTTCCCGTTTGATGCTTTCCAGACCAAACCTGCAAGGTAAAGGTATCGTAAGAGTAGGGACTTGGAGCGACCTGACTTCCAAAGTGGCGGTACGGGAAGCAGACCTGAACGACCTTGAGAACTGTAGCATTACGGTATCCAGACCAAACCTGAAACAGACTCTTTACGTAGCCAACAGAAAAGACACTCCGTCGAAGCTAGGTGTTCGAGTATGGGGTGACGACAACCTTTACGGGTGGGCAATTGTAACCGTTAAAGAGCGTCCTGCCACCGTCTACGTAAGACCGTACATCGACAAAGTTGGTACAATCAAGGTAATGCGTACAGTGGACGAAGACCTGACAGCGCAGTTCATTGTAAGTGAGCGTAATAAACTTGGTACGATTGAAGTCCTGAATCGTAGTGACCTAGACTCTGTGATGATTGCAAGGGGCGGCGAAGACACTGACATTGTTTCAAGCATCGTTGCCAACCAGTACCAGTTACTCGGCACGATTGAGGTCAACCCTTACATCGACTACAAGGGTAGCATCTCTGTAAGGCACACGAACGACAGCACAAAGGATTCTAGCCTGACGGTATCCAGACCTGACCTTAACTCTTCAGTTTACGTCAGATTCCGCAGTGATTTGGATGGCATGGTTACAGCAAGACGGGCTGACAGAAGTGAACTAACAGGACAGGCGGCAGTATCCAGACCTGACTTGAAAGGGTTAATCTTCCCGATTATCCACAGTGAGATCACAGGAAGTATCACAGTCAGACGTACCGTTGATAAAGACCTTAAATCCAAAATCATCGTACCGTTCAGAAAAGACATTTTGGCTGAGATGGACATTGTAGGGGCAAGCATGTTGCCGTCCAGCATCCAAGTAAACTCTGGATACCTGTTTAGTAGGATTGAAGTCCCTGCCTACGGGAACGTCGATATTGACGGTGAGTTTACCGTTAGGGTGCGTATGGCAAGTGACCTTGACTCTGCCATCGAAGTTGTTCAATACGACACGATTGACGGAAGTATTACAGTACGTCAGTTCTTTGAAAAGTCCATAGAATCTAAGATTACGGTAATGAGAACCGAAAACGAAGACCTGACAGGTAAAGTCAATGTTTGGATTGTAAGAAACCTGAACGGTAGAATCTCCGTCCGTAGAGAAGCACAGTCCGATATTGATTCTAGTATGTTCATTTTGTGGCACGATGACCTAGCGGGTAGCGTTATTGTCCCAAGTCGCACAGACCTGAACAGTAAAATCAAAGTCATGTACCCTGCACAAAGCGAAATCCCTTCTAAAATCCTTGCTAAGATTCGTGTTCACAGCGACCTCGAATCCGAAATCGACGTAGTGAAGGGCGGGGCTAGAGACCTCCTTAGTATCATGGGAGTCACGCCTACGAACAAAATGACAGGTATTGTGGATATCACTTTACCAATCCGTGAAGAGGTTGTTCTGGATACTGTCAAAGACGCTTATGTAAGGGAAGACGTTCCGACTCTCAACTACGGTGAAGAGACAACTTTCGCAGTAGGTAGTTACAAGGACAAGGTGCTTCGCTCCCTGTTAGGATTTGATATCTCTAGCCTGAAATCAAGCTATGATATCGACAAGGTTGAACTCCGTATGGTTTACGGTCAAGTACCGACTAAGAATCTGAAGCTGTTCGCAGTAGACGGAAGCTGGTCGGAAACAGGAGTGACATGGGACAACCGTCCGAACATTGGGACTGAAATCTCCAACTCCTACACGGTAAACACTGTAGACGGACACGTAACATTCGATGTGACAGACTTCATCGAACAGCAGTACACAGTAGGAAACAACTTAGTTGACTTCTACTTGATGGCGGCTGACGAATCCGAACCTAACTACGAGTACTTCTTCTCCAAAGAAGCAAGCCTAGCCCCTCAGTTAGTGGTCACATACTTTGACCCTGCTGTATGGAGTTTTGGACGTTCTAATATCGACTCTAGCGTTCGAGTACCTTCCCGTAAGAACTTGTCGTCTAGGATTAGAGTTAGAAAACCAGCTTGGTTGGAATTAGGCATTCCTGCATCCCTTGAGGTAACTCGTAACAATGAGTTCACAGGCGTAGCTAACGTGAGCAGACCTGATATGCTTTCGAGTATCACTGCCATGTACCGTGACCAACTTGATATCCCGTCTAGCTTGGGAGTATCTAACAAGTCTCTTAGTAAGGTTGACGGCAGAATGTCAGTAAGCAAGCCTGACCTCCCAATCAGCTTTTACGTTAAAAACAGAGTAGACCTTCCTTCGACGGTCGGCGTAAGAGTTTGGACGGAGCAAGACTTCTTCTCTTGGCTGGTAGTCAATGTAAAAGAGAGACCTGCATCCCTGACTGTTCTCCCGCACAACGATATCGAATTGCGCTTTACGGTTCGTGGGGAGAATGCTGAAGACTTAACCACTCAGGTAACGGTTTCCAGACCGAACTTGGGCGGCTCGATAACAGCCAAACCTTCTGAGAATGGTGACCTGCCTTCCAGCATCACAGTTCGTCACAACGTGGAAGAGGGCATAGACGGAAGCGTTACGGTCAACGTAGGGGTCAACAGAGACCTTTACTCTGAAGTAATGGTAATGGGTATAGGGCAAGCTGAAATCCCTTCTGCGCTCGTCGTAGTAGGTTACAGCTTGGGCAGTACGCTTTACGTATCCAATGCGGAAGTACTGCCATCGAAACTAACGGTCAATCCGACTTGGTTCGAGTTCCTGCCTGTGACTCTCGAAGTAAGCAGACCTAATTTACCTTCTAGCCTTGAAGTTACTCTCCCTGCCGACATTGACGCTTCTATTACGGTCAACGCATTCGGTCAAGGTGAACTAGCGGCGGGTATTACGGTAAGTAGGGACATACTTCAGTCAAGCATTAAAGTCACTGACCGCTCAGACGTTACTTCTATTGTTAAGGTCAAAGTCGATGCAGAGCAATCCCTTGGCGGCGGCTTGATTGTAAGCAGACCTGAACTTGCGGGCGTAGTTAACGTAGTGCTTAACAAAGACCTGCGGTCAACCATTAACGTAATGTTCAAGGATAGCAAAGACTTAGGTTCTAAGGTATTCGTTAAGTACATGAATGAAATCGTTTCGACCTTAGATGTAGTAGGGGCAAGCATGATTCCTTCGAGCATTCAAGTAATATCGGGTAACTTGGCTTCGGTAATCGCCGTACCTGCTTACGGAAACAAAGACCTGAAAGGTACAATCGGAGTAAAGAATCGTTTCATCTCTGAGATTCCAACTACACTGCAAGTACAAGAATGGTCACAGTTCGTCGGGACTATCGGAGTAAGGAATTGGGCAGACCACGATGTGGGCGGTAGCCTGACGGTCGTTAGACACGGAGTTAGTGACCTAGTGTCCGTCATTGTCCCTGTAATGAGATATACTATCCCTTCGACAATCGGTGTACGATTCGACAACACGATGACAGGTCACGTTGACTTCATCCCTGTTGGACAGACCGACCTTGACGGAAGTATTGAAATCTCACCTGCATCTGATATCGTGGGAAGCATCCAAGTTGTACTGAACGCTGAGTACAACATTCCTTCTAGCCTGAAAGTGCGGGCTAAAGGGAAGAGCGACCTTCCTGCGAACGCAAGCATCGTCTACAGAAAGAACGAAGACCTGCCGAATACGTTAGGTGTACCTGCATTAAATAAAATGACAGGCAAGGTATTCATTATTCCTGTTGCTGATGCTGACCTTGATTCCAGCATTTACGTTCTCTTCAGTTCTGACCTGAACTCGCAACTAGCCGTAAGGCGTTCGAGCATGTCCGAAAAGACCTGCAAGATTACGGTACGGAGAAGAGACAACAGCGACATTGGAGGTAGGATCAACACCATCCAGTGGAAAGTCCTTAATTCCAAAATCACTGTACGCAGAAGTGCTTTCTCTGAAACCCCTATGCGTCTTGAAGTCTTGGAAAAGAGTGACTTGCTAGATTGTACAATCACCGTAAGGAGAACTGAAAAGGCTGACCTGAAGGCTACAATTACTATCAGAAGAAGTGCTGACAAAGACCTCAACGGTAGAATCGTAGCAAGACGGAGCGATAAATCAGACCTCCCTTCCTTCATTGAGACATGGCAATTCCGTACAGTCCCATCGAAACTTTATGTACTGTACCGTAACGACCTTGTATCCACAATTGATGTAGTTGCTGACTACGGATATTGCTTCATTATGTAATTATGAAGCCCCTACCTTACTTGGTAGGGGTTATTTTTTGCCCGAAATTACCTATATTGTAGTTGCAAGAGGATGAAACTTTCTTATTTTTCCTACTCATTTTTCTGAGATACTTTGGCATAAATCTTGGTTGCGGCTATTTCTGTGTGAACGAGATAATTCGGAACAAGAGCCATGTCACAACTAGTGTTATGCATGTGGGTGGCGAAATTTGTGAAGGAAGATGTGGGAACAGAGGTTTCTAGGGTCAATTCGGACGAGTTCTTATCTGTTTGGAGGTAGAGTAGGAACGTCCCAACATCATTCATTATTCCATCACATCCCGTTGTCTATAGTCACACAATATACACCGGATTATTATGTGACTTATTAACGTGCCACAAACAGAATGAAAAGGTCAGGTGATAGATATGGACGTAGGTGTAATTACAGCAATCGTTGGCCTCGTTGGTACTGCTGTATCCGGTGTAATCGGCTACGCCAGCGGCAAAAACAATAACAAGGTAACGGATAGAGAATTGCTCTCCAAGGACGAGCAGGCCTTCCGTGAAAGGTTGATTGAACGTCTCACAGCTTCGGAAGAAAAGATTGAGAGACTAAGCAACGAAGTCATCACGCTTCGTCAGGAAAACATGGAACTGATTAGTGAGAACAGGCTGCTGAATATCAAGGTAGAGCAATTAGTGGCTCAACTCTCAAGACGGAGGGGAGACGTGCGCTAAGATGGTGAAGTTTGTGAAGAACGCATTCTGGAACGACAATGACGGCTTCTCCGCTAAGGATTTTCTAATGGTACTGTTTGGCGGTCTGTTTGCACTGTTCCTGCTGATTATATTCTTTGCACCTTTCTTCGGGGTAGCGGTCAGCTCCGTCTCGATTGAGATGATAGGAAGCCTTAGCCCTGTCGTTATGACCATCGTGGGCGGGGTATTCGCAGTACAGACAGTGAGGGAGTTCAAAACTACCAATACAGAAACTACCATGACCGTTCCTGGTAATTCTCAAGTAGAAAGTGTCTATAGTATCGCGGAGGAAAAGGTAGGGGATAGCACCCCAAAGATTTAATAGAAAGGGTGAACTAGATGGCTTTCAAGATGAAGTATTCCATTGTACAGAAATACATACCAGTCAATACGAAGAGACGTTCCGGCCTAAAGAACCGAGGAATTGTATTTATCGTGGCTCATGACACGGGCAATGACGGCAGTACAGCGGTGGGTAACGTGAACTACTATACGAACTCTGCCAACGTCGAGAGTGCTTCTGCGCATACCTTTATTGATGATGAGGTCATCATTGAGTGTGTGCCACTCACTGAGAAGGCTTGGCACGTGTTGTATAACGTCACTACAGACAATGACCTTTACGGCTTTGACTCCAATGACCACGCAATCGGCGCAGAACTGTGTTACTCCAATAAGAAGGGGAGCATTAATAATCAAGAAGCTTACAAACGGTACGTGTGGTATATGGCGTATCTATGTAACAAGTACGGATTGAATCCCTTGAAGCGGATTTCAGGCCACAATGAGCTTGATCCGAACCGCAAGTCCGACCCGTACAAGAACGCTTTGAAAATTATGGGAATCAGTAAGGCTCAATTCCTAAACGATGTGGCGGCTGAACTGAAGAATTGCAGTACGCCTGAATCACCAACTAAAACTGAAGTATCGGAGGACGATGAACCTATGAAGCTTGATAAGTGGGCATTAGACATGCTTGTAAAGAACCTGACAGACTTTAAGGATAAAGGGTTCTTTACGGACGAAGCTTGGATTACCAAAGCCAAGAATGGTACGCTGACTGCTTCTGAACTGGCGTTCCTGAACACAATCCTAATTGCTAGGGCGGTGAAGAAATAATGGTAACTTTAACTGAAGTATTGGCTACAGCAGTAGGTGCAATCGGTCTGTGGATGCTTGTGGCGGGCTTAACAGAAGCAATCACGGAAGTCATCAAGAAAGTAATGCCTATTAAGGATACAGGCACGTATGCAGTTTCTATTATAGTAGGCGTAGGACTGGCATTTGCATTCGGACTTAATCCATTCGGACTTACCGGAATTGCCGCATACTCATCTACAGTAGCCGCTGGCTTACTAGCGTCCCGTGGGGCTAACTATCTGAGTGATTGGCTGAAGAAACTAGGAATTAAAAGGGAATAGGATTGGCAGATCTCTTTGTATCGTCTGGAGGAGAACGGTATACCCAGTGTTAAAGAGCTTGCGAAAGAAATGGGTACATGGCAAAGCAACATTTAATCAGGATGGTGGTGGTCGCACCGGATAAGGTTCACTCATACGTGAAGACGATCAAGAACGAACTAAGTGAACTGCAAGCGATTCCCGGCGGGTACATCGAGTTGGTTCGTTATCACGACTTCGATATCTTCTGCAATGAAAATGGAAAGCTGGACGGGCTAATGCTCAACCGCCCACTGTACGACGAAGACGGCAAAAGGTCGAAGTCCTGGCTGGACAGATCTTTGTAAGCATGGGCGACAGCGAAGGCAACCTTCGAGACCTGACCAACGAGGAAATCAAGAAGGCGACCGAACTCTTTACCTTCACTAACACAACGTACTCCAAATTCATTAAAGAACTTCGAGCAATAGGAGTACACGTAATCGGTTAATAAAGTCCCGCCTTCGAGCGAACATCTTTTTCCATAGATAGATCGACTATTGATAACAGAGGGGTTGAGACATATGCGACATACAGCTATATGCCTAATCCACTGTGCTATCAACGGAGTCATACACGTGAACAACGTGACATCCCCTGCTCTAAAGGAAGCCAGGTGAGACGGTCAATATGTCCAATCTTATTACTGAATACCACAAGTATTATCAGCAAGTTTACGCCTAAGGGTCGCCCGCCGAAGTCCTTCAGGGAAGGGGCTGGACGTAACATCTCCCGCAACTTTGTTAATACTTGCGCCGACCACTTAGAGCAGGGAGATGATTTAACAATGGGGCAATACAAAGGACAAGTGATAGTATCTAGCGAAAAGCAATTCGTTTACCGTGACTCTGAAAACAGAGGGCATGTGCAACTGCCGAACATGGTGGTTTCTTGTTTGGAATTATCGGACACGTCTAAGATAGCCTACGGCGTGATATCCAAGTACGTTTTTGAGAACGGAAGAGAAGCATTTCCTGCCGTATCACGAATTGCTATGGCTTGCAACTGCACCAAGAAAACGGCAATCAAGTACATTGACGAACTCTGCGAGAAGGGGTTCATCCTGAAGGAACGTAACGGTAATCGGAAGACGAACTCCTACTATCTGATGGACATAGACAAGATTGACCATCTACATGTATCCGAAATGTTCTGGCGGACTGTAAATTCCGTGTACAAAGAAGTTGAGGTATGCCTATACGAAGATGTATACGAATGCTTCATTAAGATGCTTGAGAAGCTTGACAAAGAGGGAATCATCTTTCGGGAGATTCCTGTCGATGCTGAGACTGAATCACATATACGTGAGACCCTTTTAAGCAGGGTGAAGAAGGAAGGTGACGATATGTTCAACCCACCGTACGCTGGAAAGGCGAAGCCTGATATCTCCGACCAACCTGCGACAAAGGAAGTAATGAGAAACGTTCTAGGTGGCAATGTTGAAAAAGCGGGCAACTTTGGGGAAGGGAAAAGCAGGTTCTCCCTGCCTGATGACATTGATCGATGGAAGAACGACAACTTCGTTCAATACTTCTACGAGAAGTTTATTGACGCTACAGGCAGAACACACGAAACCGCCCGAAGTAAACACCGTGGAATGATTGGGCGCTTGCTCAAGAATGTTGACGGCAACAAGGCGCTAATTAAGCTAAGAATTAATGCCTTTTTCCAAATTGGATACGACAATCAATCCCTTGAGTGGTTCTGTACCTCAGGACGGGCGGCAGAGATTGATTTGTTCGTCGAGAAAGGCAAGAAACCGTTCTATATCGCGGCGCAAGAGAAGAAGGAAATGGTTGAGACTACCGTACAGACAAAGAGCGGCATGTCTGCTGAAGACTTCCTGAAGAGGATTAAAGGAGGTAACTAATGAGTATATTGACTGAAACAAAGACAGAACTGTTTAGCACATGTGAAACCTGTGTGGTAAAGGACTGGTGCAAACTTCGTAGCGGTGAAGTGAAGTTGCCGCCCGAGCATACGCTCACCTATTGTGTGGGCTACGATAAACTGGAAAAGGCTATCGGCTTGGCTAAAATCCCCAAGGAGTACCGTACTGCCAACCTGCACAACTACGTTGAGGATGCGGACAACGCTGACTTTGCAACCATCCTGAAGGACTTGCTATCTAATTCAGTAGGCTTTGTCACTTCAGGTACGAACCTTGCCTTGATTAACAGGGGCAAAGGTACAGGTAAATCATGGACAGCCAATGCCGTTCTTAATGAATTTATTTACAAAGTTTGTCGTGACCCACAATGGTTTGATTATGAAACCCCTGTGGGAATGTATGTAAAATTTGGAGCTTGGGCTAACCGTCAGCGGGATATTTACACTCGTAGTGACGAGAAGTTTACCTACGAAGCCCACCGAGAACTCAACCACATGAATGACGTTCCGCTACTAATACTAGATGATATCGGGAGCGGTCGAATCACCCCAATCATTCGAGACCTTATCTATGATGTTATTGACTTCCGTAAAGAAGCACAGAAAAGTACAATCTTTACAAGCAATTTCCCTGATTCAATATTACGTCAAGATGACATGCTTGGAGACATGGTTGTATCTCGAATGCTTTACAATACGATGGTCATTCCATTGGGCGGCAGAGACAGAAGAGAAGATAATACCTACAAATACTAAATTTAAGTGGAGCGTTTGTTGACGTGTTTAGTGAAGATTTACCTATTGTCGAGCTATTTGTGAACAACATAGTTGAAAGAGACTCTATATATGTTGTGATACAGCTCATAACAGCTCGATACGAACTTAGAGAGGCAAGCGAAAACAGCCCAAAGGAGCATTTATCAGACAACTTAGTTGCGCTGATCGCATGACCTACCTCAAGCACTGTCGCTACATGAAAACCCGTAAGGATTCACCGAATACAATTACTTTTCTAATTGTATTCGGTGAGTCCTTTTCTATTTCCATAATATAGGATTAAATTTTCCGGCGGAAGAAATATTATGTTTTATCCTGAAATTAGGGGGGGTAAAAATCCCCATAAAGGGTGTTGTTATTGAAAATTGGTCAGGAGGACAAGTCTGACTTGTACATAATCGATGAGGGAAATGAAGTCACATAGAGCCTTAGCTGGAATCACGCCGCACCTTTTTCCGTAGATGACTCGACTACTAAGAGTGTAATCGGAAATTGGGAGGGAACACAATGGCGGCAATCGAAGAACTTCAGCTACTCAACCACATCCTAAACGTTAAAGAGTGGGGCGTTGTCGAGGATGCAGGTATTACTGAGGACTACTTTCAGGTACACAAAGAAACCTTCGAGTACGTCAAAGGCTTCAAAAAGAAAAACGGATACTTGCCAACAATAGAAACGGTAATGAACAAGTTTGATACGTTTGAGTTGGTGGAATTGGAGAACATCGACCACGTTGTGCGAGCGGTGAGGGAGGACTTTCTTTATAGGGAGTTCAAACCGATACTGGTATCTGCTTCGGAGACTTTCGCCAAAAAGGAAACGACAGCGGCTATTCAGCAACTTCAGATGGAAGCAGGAAGATTTCTGAAGTCTATCGGCTTAAGGGGTCAGGGCTACTCCTACATCGAAAATGCTCAACAACGTCTCGATGCTTATGACAAAATCCACGGTAGGGCAAAAGATGAAATCATAGGAATGACTACTGGATTCAAGCCGCTAGATTTAGCGACCAACGGACTTGAATACACAGATGGGGCGGTCGATTACTTTCTCGTGTTTGCGCCAACAAACATGGGGAAGACCCTCATATCATCCTTTATGATGTCAGCGGCATGGAACAGTACATTAGATGATGACTATCCAGCCTACTTCGCCTTGGAGCAAAGAGCGTCAGAAATTGCCCATAACTGGGACAATACACTTGCCAAAGTGTCACGGCTTGCTCTAACACGCGGTACGCTCTCTAACGAAAAGAGAGATGCTTATGCGGAGTTTATTGACCGCCTTAAGCAGAAGAAGAAAGACATGGTAATTTACGACCTTAAGAGTAATGGAGGCAAACCTTACACGCTCGACGAAATCCACCGGATACTCGAACGAGAAGGACACAATCGTTGGACACTCGACCAATTATCAAAGTTACGACTTCCCTCACGGGGGAGCGGCGACCTTAGACAGCGCCTGTATGATGTTTCGGCAGGAGTTCGAGACTTAATTCTCGATACTGGTAAGCCCGCAATAGTTGTCGCTCAAGCGAACCGCGATGCCCTTAAGAAAGTAAAGAAGGACATTACGGAGAACGTTGATGCTGGAGATATTGGGGAAACCTTCGCCATCGTACAGGATGCTTCAAAGGGCATCTCTATCGTAAAAGTGAGTGACAACACCTTTAGAATCTTGGTCATAAAAAATCGTGAAAATGCAAGCGGACAATCGTTCCTTGTGCGCTACGACTTCGACTCTGGTATCGTCTCTCTCCTGGATGATTCCATTAACGAACAATACTTCTAAGAGAGGGAGGGACTAGCCCATGTGGGTACAACTGTACCTTAACTCTATCAGCTTAGAAGCGTATAAGGAGAGTAAGGAGTTAACGGCTCACTGCCAATACTTCCCTAACTTTTTCAACGTTCACGTCGATGTTCATGAGGACGAGATAGAAATCCACTCTCCCGGTTTCGCCCAGATAGGGGGAAAGGGAAGTGATTAATCTCTCTCTCAAACAAGAGGATCCCAATATTGAGATTCTTGAATCCTTGTACATTGATCCTGAAGAGTTGACAGATGAACTCAGGTTCTCGTATCAGCATCTCTCGAAGGTTCTAAGTAACCCTAAAGCATTCACAGGACTGAATGATACGGGGGGATGGGTCATGAGTTGCTGTCCATTACATTCCGAAACAAGGGCATCTTTTGGCATCTCTAAAGAACCGCCCTATCACTGTAACTGCTTTTTTTGTGGCTACTTAGGAACAATAGACACTTTAATAGAGAACGCTCTTGACCTGAATGAAGGAGAGGGCATTAAAGTTTTGCTTTCTACCTATATCATCGAGGAAGAAAAACGAAGAACGTTCGATATGGTTGACTTCATAGATAATCGCAGGAACAAGTACGTTATTCCCCATCTTGAAGAGAGCGTTCTTACTAGCATGAAAGATTCGAGGGCTAGTAATGAACTACTCTATCAGACTGGCATAAATTACATGCGTTCTAGGGGATTTAACGACAGAACCCTCGAAACCTACGAAATCTGTGTTGACACTGCAACTGCGACAATTGTATTCCCTCAGAGGACGAGATCCGGAGAACTCCGTTTTGTGCAGAAGAGAAAGATAGGCAACAGCTATCACGGTACTAAGTTCATTAATGAAGGCAGCGCGATAAAGAAAGATATTATTTTTGGTCTCCATTTCATTAACACACTTAGAACCACGAAACACCGAATTAGGCGAGTCAGGATGGTCGAATCACCTATTGACTGTATGTCCAACTATCAGGTGGATATCCCCGCAATCTCGATTAACGGACGTATTCTTTTCAGGAATCAAATTCGGGAGTTGCAGTTGGCTGGCATCGAGGAAATTGATTTGATGCTAGACAACGATAAAGCGGGCGAGAAGGGAATGCAAGACGCCGCAATCTTACTGGATAGGGCAGGGTTCGTTGTGAACCGTGTACGCTACCCTAGCTTTCCTGCGCTCAAAGACAGCAATGAACTGCTTAATGCTTGTTTACTAGACCGTCTCGACACCTACAACGTGAACCTAATCGGGTCAATGTTCCAGTAAGCAAAATTCTATTCAAATTTAGTCGCATCTTACTCAAACGAAGCAACGACCTCTGATATTACTGGCAACACATTACACATGAAACCATTGGAGGAATATTAACTATGACAACTCAAACAACGATATCGAACTTCGATATCGAGTCCTTAACACCTATCTTCAAATTTATACTGAAAGGCGTGAGAAGTGAAGACCGTGAAGAAGTTCAATCAGAAGCTGTGCTTCGTATTCTTACAGCCATCGACAAAGGACAAGTTAAGAAAGATATCTTCACATTCTCTCATACTGTCGTTCAACGTGCAGTATTTGACTACTACCGCAAAAACAACCGTATGATTAGCAAAAACAGCACCTCTGTTAATTTTTGCGATGGGGCAGATGAAGAATATGGTTCAACTATCGATTACTTCTCGTACGCAACTGAAGAGATAGGCTATGGACTGTCTGACGTAAAAACTGATTACTTGAACAACCTCTGTATGTTTACACCGCAACAACGTCGAATCATTGATTTCATGCTCTTCACAGAGGAAGGGATAGATATGAAGCCAACAGAGATTTCTAACTTACTTGGCTTGAACAAGTCCCATGCTTCCCGTGCGATGAAAACGTTAAAAAAATTATGTCAGGGGTAACACCCTAATTTACCTACCTTAGAAGATATACATACATAGATAGATATTAGTAAGAGTGTCTTGGGAGTTTTTAGCTTCAGTATTTCTCTCTTTTAAAGTATAACATACTTTGCCTAAAAAACCTTTAACTGTTCCTATATATGTTTCAAATATCTCATAGAAACATTCTACAACTGCACTTAGAGTAGTGTCAATACACTATGTTGTAAAACAGTGCAATTAAAATAGGTTTTGTAACAAATCTATAATTTTACAGATCATATTAATTACCCAATCCTTTAGTAGTTGAAGCAAATGACACAGATTTCCAAAGAGATACATCTACTACTGATATTAAGGAAGAAATATTAAAAGAAGATTAAATCGCTTTTTAATATATCCTATCCAATTTCTTGAAAAGTCATTCGCTCCTTTTTGAAAAGATGGAACGACGACTAATAGTAAGAGGTCAGCGAACCTCAAATACAAAATACATTGGAGGAAACACATTATGTCTAACACAGTCGTTCGTGGTCTTGGAGCAATTCTCTCTGGCGGTGCAGAATTCATTACTTTTGAAGAAGGAAAGCCAATGACTATGCTCTTCATTGACTGGTTTGAAGACCTGTTCGGTATCCGTGAGCACTATGAATCCGGTCTGACACCTAAATACATTCGTTGCCCCGGCAAAGACATTTGCCCACTTTGCAAAGCAAACCCTTTTAAATATCCTGCATTGCGGATTAAGTTCCGTGTGTATGACCCTATAGAGAAGAGAGTCAAATTCGTCTCTTTGGCTAAGTCTCATGTTCAAAAGTTGAACCAAGAATTCAATCTTGACGAGTGCGACCCTACTAAGAACTTCGTAACCCTTTACCGCACTGGTAGAGGTGCTTCCGACACTGCCTATAGTGCCCGCCGCTATGTGACAAACCCTGAAGCTGGAAAACCTGTTCTGGACTTCCCGACGCAAGAATTAATCGACCAGATGCCTGATATTACACCGCAAGTTACACCACATAGCCCAGACGATATTGCAGATTTCATGCAAGCGTTAGTAGCAGGTGCCCAGACTCAATCTAACGTTTATAATCATGCACCACAAGGTGTTCAGCCAGCCTATGAGCAACAAGGAGTACCTGCAACACAACGCAAACTTCCATTCTAATCTGTAATGAGTGAGGGGCTGAGATGGCCCTCGTTATTAAATACCCTATTTAAACACGACAGTCAATAATATTCATTACAACGTTATTTTCATATCGATAGGGAGGGCCAGTATGTCAGATAACGAAGTCATCAACATTTTAACTAAGGGCGAAAAGAAGTCTGCCCGAACCACACGCACTAGGAATACAGAAATAGTTAAAAAGGCGAAGAAACTCACTAAGAAAGAACAGAAAATCTTAGACGTAGAAGCATCGATCGTCATGCCTGACAATTACACGCTCATCAATACTCCTGAGTTACTTCAGCGATTAGTCAACTACTACAAAGCATATAAAACGATGTATCAAGGCGATGCCTATGTCTATCTCGACACTGAGACTTATGGACTAAACAACTGGCGGGACACTTTAATCTCAATTTCCATAGGTTTTGAATCAGAAGAGTATTTTAATATACCCATGCGCCCTTTTTTACATGAAATGTCGATAAATGTTGAATGTTTGTCTTTTGATACGGTATCAACCGCTCTTAAACCGTTGTTAGAAGAAGAGGAAATGATTGTCATGGCAAACGCAAAGTTTGACATTCACGCACTCAAGAATTGGGCAGATATTGACATTACGTTTAATATCTATTGGGACACGATGATTATGGGCGGTTTATTAAACGAAAATAAACCAAAAGGTCTGAAGGAATGGTACAACTCTTACGCTCTTCCTTGGCTAATCGAGCAAGGTAAATTGAGCCATGATGAACTTAGCCGCCCAACTTTTAAGTTCGGTAACATGTTCGACAAGATTCCATTTGATAGTATACCTCACAGGCTTGCTAACTACTATGCTTGCCATGACGTATTCATGACTCATTGGGTGTTCAGATATCAAAAAAGCATTGTGGAAAATCCATCTTTTGGACTTGACGGAGTTTACCGTCTTTTCCGAGAAGTTGAGATGCCATTGCTGGCTGTTTTTGCTACAGCAGAACGACGGGGAGTAGAGCTAGACTCCAAGTTTCTGAAAGATATTATTGGTAAAGTTCTACAAGAGAAATTGGACGAACTTAAGGCTGATATTTTCGCCGTCTTAGGCGGAACGATTACTCTTATTAAGTCACGAACCCGACAGCGACAAGGGATTAAGTTTAAGGAAGAGTACGAAGTAGTGGAAGAGTTTAACCTAGGCTCTCCCGCACAACTAGCCAGCAAACTATATGTAGAGCATAAGATTCTTGAGACTGAAATGGTTTACGACAAAGACCTAAAGCGTAAAGTACCTAAGCTGTCTACAAGTAAGAAGGTACTTACAAGGAATAAGAAGGTAACCGTGACCCTTGGTGATAAGACTCACAAAATTATCGACTATATTCTAGAATACCGTGGGCTGTCGAAGCTAATTGATGCCTTCTGTAATAAGCTTCCTGACGATACGGTAGAAGGAATCATCCACTGTTCCTACAACCAACTGGTAAGGACTGGACGTGTTTCCTGTTCAGCACCAAACCTTCAGCAAATTCCATCTAAATTTGACCTGATTCGCTATGCCTTCCGTGCCCCTAGTGGGAGACTACTGGTCAGCGGAGACTTCTCGCAACAGGAATTGCGCTGGTTGGCTATCTTTACTCAGGAACAAACCCTCATTGATATCTTCAAGCTAGGGCTTGATATGCACAGTCGGGTAACATGCCAGATTCACAGCTTCGACTATGATATGTTCGAGACGATTCGGGGTTACAAGGGGGATTCAGAAGAAGAGACCAGCATTAACGTAGATGAAGCGATTACGAAATATGCAGGTTCTCATGAACTTATCTATGCAATAACTTATATGAACAGTAAAGAACAGGGCACTAACTCTTCTACTACGGAGATTGTCCGTCCGACCATTGAACGCCTTTCCACATTTTTTGAGTTACTTCGTAAGAAAACCAAGTCCGTAGTATTCGGTGTAATTTACGGTATTACGGACTTGGGCTTAAGTGACCAAATTGAATCCAGTAAAGAGGAAGCAAAGGAACTGATTGACGGCTTTAAGTCCTCCATGCCTAACTACCTTAGGTGGGAAGGAACAACCCACAAAGAGGTTATGGAGAAGGGCTACATTGAGACTGTTCTTGGACGCAAACGCAGATTCGGTGAGACCATTGCTGAAGCTAAACAGGAGGATCTGTGGAAGCGTTCTGGTTGGCACTGGAAAATTGAAAAGTGCAAGCGGCAGAGTTGTAATGCCAAAATCCAGGGCTCAAGCGCTGACCAATCCAAGAAGGCGATGGTGGAACTGTTCTACCCTAAACGACCAGACGGAACTACGTGCTTAAACCGTCGTGAGTGGGTAATTAACGGCTATGTTTCTCAACTTGAGAAGGATGATATCCACCTTGTCCTTCAGGTACACGACGAGTTGATTTTCGACGCCCCTGAGACCGTTGATCTAGCCGTACTAAAGGCGATTACAGATACGATGGCTAATGTTATCCCTAACGATGCAGGAGTCCAATTCAAATCGGATATTGAGGTATCTCCTTATTGGGGCGGCAACTTCTCGCAAGAGCAAATCCGTCTTATGAACGAAGGTGCTTTGGATTGGAGAGATATCTTCGAGGAAGAGGTTAAGAAGAAGCTTTCCAAGTTCGGTATCGAGTATGAAGTCGGTATGTTTGCTGAGAAGGCTGACGAAGAGGAAGAAGAGGAGGCCGCATAATAACGGCTTCTTTGTTATTTGTTACTAACTAAAGTAAGTACCTTATATTGAAGATAACTAGTCTGAAAGGAGTGATAACATGGCAACAGCTTCAGGGATTAGGGTGTGGGGAAACGTTTCTCTTGCCCAAGAAACAGAGATTAAAACTGGAGCTAATGACAACATCGTCGTTACTGTCAACGGAACGGATTACCCCATCACATTAAACGCAGGGGAGTATAAGACCAGCCATACGCATGTAACCTCCGAACTGGTTCAGCATATCGCAAGTAGATTAACAGCGGCAGGATGCCCTGTTTACGCCAAGGTGGGCGGTATCCACGACGATAACCCAAGAACGGTGCTTGTCATTGAGGCAGTAGATAAGGAGGCAAACGTAACAATAGCGGTGTCCGGTAATGGCGCTACTGCCTTTATAGGAGACAAGCCATACCAAGTCCAGCCGCCCGTTTCGGCTTCTGTACCTACTCTGGCGATGGTTAACTTAACCTCAAGAGTCCAAGCCAAGAAGACCTAAAAGATCCTTTCGGGGGTCTTTTTATTTTATCGCACCTTTTTACGTCGATGGCTTGACTACTGTGAGTGTAAGGCAAAACAAACAATCGAAACGGAGCCAGGGACACATGACAACAATAAAATTCAACCCTAATACGCAGAAGCGTACTTCTCAACGAGCGATGGTGCTGAACGCACTGCGTAACGCAGGTTCTAAAGGATTGGCTAACTACGAAATGTACGAAATCAGCCAGCGTTGGGCGGCACGTCTCCAAGAACTGTACAAGCAAGGCTACAAGATTCGTGTTGACAACTTGGGTGACGGTATTCACAGCTACACTTTGGTCGAAGAACCTGCCGCAATCCTGCCGAGACCTGAACGTGCTCAAGATGTTCTGACTCGTGAGATTGAAAGTAAGTTCGGTGGTTCTGTGACAACTGCTCAACTCCTTTACATCCTGCAATCTAACAAGCTTCAGGTTGGACGTAAAGCGGGGACATTCAGCGTATGAGAACCGGAGACATTGAACGGAACAAGGAAGACCGTCACTACGGAGCGGTCGAGTATTCGTCCTTTGGATTTTCCATCCACTCTTGAGTTGATTATGAAGGGCAGTTAGGTCTGAGCAAGAAGATGGGCGTTTCTGCTTTCGCACTCCTTTCCTTGAAAATTTGATTTTGCAACTATCCGAGACTATGTAGCGACCACTATAGAGAAAGGGGCGACAAGCTTTGAAGATGACAACAGAACAATACGCAGAAATCATCGCAGGTAAGGTTGCTCACACGGCAAAGAACATCGCTAAGAATGGCGGTCGGCAAGAGGAAGTCGATTCTGATATAGCCGCAGCAATGATTATCACCTTCGCTCAAGAGATGATGCAAGTCATGAATCAAGTTGAGCAGATGAACGGCGAACCAACTATTTTACACTAGGAGGAAACACATGAGTGCTGAGCCATTGCAAGAGATTCTGCTTACCATGGGCGGTAACACCATCAAGGACGCAAACAAGATGAATGCCCTTTGGGATGACTCGAACGATGTAGCTGAGGAAAAATACGCTGGTTTAAGATACGTCTCTGTTGGCGGTGTTTTTCTGAAGAAGGGCGTCAGTGAAGACGATTAGTTCCATCATCTTCAGTAAGTATTATGGTTAAGGAAACTTGGTCAAGGTTGGAGAATGCTCAGAGATTACATAGGAATTCGTAAAGATATGAGAACAAAGCCAGCCATAGGAAAGAGAAGGTATCTTCACCCTCCGTACTTGGCTATACAAACTTCTCCGACAGATGGGAGTAGATAAAGTGATACCCAAAATTTCAACTATTAATTGGTCTAACTTGACAACTGACTTTAAAAAAATAGGGGGTATGACCTTCGTTGCGCCTTACAAACCCAGAGTAAAACAGGATTTTGTTTGCAAGAAAAGCGGTAAGACCTTCCAAAAAATATGTAGCAGTAATCATCTATTCACTTGTTGTGACCAGAGAATAAGGGGGATTAAGCAATACCACGAACACAGGGGTAAGCATCTTGCTGGAAAGAAGGCCAGATACCGTGAAAACAAGGATGCTTTTACGCGCTTGGCACTTGTAAAACATCACAAGGATAAATTTATGGAAGAGTTCCAGGACCTCAAAGCAACCTGTGGGTTCCGTCTTAGGGTGATTACAGAGATAATGGATTCCAAGACTGAGGAGGGTCAGTAGTGTTCGATCGTTATGCTGTCGGTGGGCGACTAGACCCACCCTACTACCCTACCAAACCTCACCCTCATTTTGTGGGCAGGGCAATCACGGTTCCTGCTAAGGCGAACGGGGATAGGATGATCAAAGATACCTTTACAATGTCCCATGACCTTGAGTTCTATGCGGTATCCATCAGAACGAACATGAATACCGTCGAAGACTACTGGAATTTAACTGTGGACGGAAAGGTACTCGCCAAGAACATTCATTGCAAGAACTACGAGGAAGGCTTGTACTTACAGGTAGCGCATCCAGTGGTGGCAGGTAAAGAGTTCCTGTTCGAGTACCACACACCACACGGAGACGGAAAGAACCTTGAGTTGATGTTCCACTTCCTTACTGAGCCTGACGTTAACCTTGTACTCACCGGAACAACTGACTTAGGTAACTACCCTGACCCGCCCGAAGAGCCAGCCGAAGACCAACAACCACCGGACGCACCGGAAAGTGGCATACAGCTTCCTGTTACGTGGCAACCGTTTACTTCCGTTGTTGAAGCTGAGAAGTGGGCAAGTAACTTAGGAGTGTCAGTAAACTTCGCTAAGAAGATTGATGCCGCTAACTATGTGACCGAAGCATTGGCGTTACTCCTGAATACCTGCGGCGGCTTCGCTGATATGATTCAGAAGCATAAGCTAACAATTAAGATTGAGAACGGTAATGGTGCGAATGGATACTTTGACCCTTCCTCTGGAAAGGTTGTTGTAAGTAAGACGTATGACTACGCCAACGCGGATGTCATCGCTCAGATGGAATACGATACTGGACAGAAGTCTTCTCCTAATAAACTGAGGACGGTCATTCATGAGATTGGGCACTGGCTTCATTATCACAACATTGGAGCACAACAGTTCTATACGTACTCTGCCCTTGACCCTGACAACTACGGAGCGAAGACAATCCTCACCAATGCGGAATCGACGTATATTGCGAACCACCTTTGTAATTATGCGACCAAGTGGTTTCCTATTGAAATGATGCCTGAAACATTCACCGCCAAGATAACCGGAGTGCCTATTGATGCGAAGATATGGGAGTGGTACGAGCAGTACGGTGGATTCAAATGTGAGGGGTGGTAACAATGTGCCAACATGTGTTTCATAAAATCATCTCTTTAATAACGAGCACTATATCTCTGTAAGAGGGAGCAAACTTCCTAAAAGCGTCTTACGTTGCCTTGCCTGTCCTGAGTGAAGCTCCTTTATATAGAAGAAACTCAATCAGTCACGTATACGAAAGAGATGGAATTGGCAGCAATGGAGAGGGGATTTTTATAATGGATATTACAATTCCTTGCATATTCTGCAAGCACTTTAATAGGGACGAACGGGAGAACATGACCTGTGCGGCTTACCCTAATGGAATACCTAAAGAGATTCAGGAATTAAAAGTAATTCACACTGAGCCATATCCCGCCGATAACGGAATCAAGTACGAGCCATTAAGTGATGAGCATGACTACTTCAAATACTTTAAGGGAGAGATTCGACAATGAAAAAAGTAGTCGGAGCGTTATTGGCAGGTTTGGGTATTGGTGCGGCAGGAGCAGTCGGAGTTGCAGGAGCGTTAGCAATTATTATTAGTATTATTCTACTTAAAACTTTGTTTGCTCTCTTGGTAGGTTGGGTTATCGGCTTCGGGTTAAAACTCATTGCGGGTTCATTCGTGGCTGGTACGCTGAGTGCTATTTTCCACACAACAATTCCCGCTTCCGCTTTACCGCAAATCTTTGCAGGTATTGCATTGCTTGCTTCCTTCATTAAACCTTCCCACAGCTTAGCAGACAAGAGCGCAAATAAGTAAAAGGTTTAAAACTAGTTTTGAAGACCTGAAGAAAGGACTTTGTAACTCCCGCTAATCATACGCTGACCATTATAGAGAGGTGACATAAATGATAGGATTCTTAAACAAGTGCCCCCACTGTGGGGCACGTTCTTCTTTTACACCTGAAGAGATGGAATGTGATAAGGCGTTGGTGCTGTGGTGCAGTCACTGCGGAAACTTCATCAATCAGACATTTACTATCGAGACTGTCCGCAGGTGGTGGGTTCGGTACGACGAGGGCGAGGAATCTATCGTTCCTCCGGTTAGCAAGTACAACCTTCAGAAACTCATGGAGATCGAACAGATGCTTAACGAGCAAGGTGAATGGATGGAGGGCATTGAGATTCACATTAAAGACTTTAAAGACTACCAGTATATAGACGAAGAGGGTGACTTTAAGAATGAGGGTTCAGATAACAGCTGATTTTTTCCTTGACAATGGTGAAGTTAAGAGGGTCGATTGGTTCGAGATTGACCCTAAGCTTAAAGGTAAGATTATCGAGGATGGCGTAGACAAGCCTGTGGAAATAATCCTCAAGGCGGCTAAAGACGTACAGGATGAATACAAGAAAATATTCCGTAAGTATCAAAAGGAAGGTGAAGTATTCGCCGTAGAAAACATCTTGGGTGAGGTATCAGGGGTTCACTTTACAAAGGTGGCATACTGGACATTAAAAGCGGAAGAAGTGAAAGAGGAGGCAACAGAGCCTACCAATAACACAACTATTTAATAGTAGCCTGGATAGGTTCTAATCCTGCCCACTAAGGTTCTTTGATGTACTTCTTTGCTGAGTTTTACCCCCGCACGAATTTCTATCGAGACTTACTCTTTTCTGCGGCTACTCACGTTGATGACCTACGTTCCAAGCCTATAATAGCTAATATTCAGGCCTTCTAGTAGTTGTTCGTTAACTATCTGGGAGGTCTGGTTTGTGATGGACATGTCATCGATAGACAAGGGAGAAACACCTGATTGGCAGAAGCTACTCTAGTAGAAGTAGACGGGCGGGTTTCTGCTAAGACGGATGTGGACATGCTTAGTGCTAAGGAGCGACGAATATATTGAGCTACGGGAAAGTGACAAAGTATATAATGATAAATACTTTGGTGAAATGAGAGATTCTTACAAGAACAAAGCTGCAGCCGAGGGTCCGAATGCCAGCTTCACACGTATTACTAACGGCGAAGTCGAATGCTTTAGCCGCAACACTAAACTAGCTTTACTTTTGACCGAACATAGTACGAAAATGTTGTCATGGGAACGGAGCACGACGAAGTTACAGAATCAATCGCAACTAACAACTGGTATGGAGCGACCACTATAGGGACAGTAAAACAAACAACGGAGGTAACAACAATGACAAAACAGATTTCCTTTAAGCCTTTCGGTTTCCCTGTAGTGCCTAGCATGAACGGTGGTGACTTTCTTGCCATCATCCAAAAAGCCGCGCGCTATGACGAGACGGTCAAGTTAAATAAAGACTTATCGAAACGTGTCGAGGAATTAGAAAGCACTTTAGCTCAACAAACGCTTAAGTCAGAAGAAGCCTTCGCAGTCCCTTTGTTCCCGCAGGGTTTTGAATACTTCGGAAATGCCGGACAACTTACCGACGGAGAGATTCAGGATGGTCTGGTTTCTGCCGCACAGGCAGAACTAGAAGCAGGTAAGTTCCACTTCATCGGAGCAGGAGATTCAGCCATCATACGTATGCACGATGAAGACCGTATCATCACGGTCGTAGCTCAAGGGTACTATGAGCACCAAGAGATCCTTCCTGATCGGAACACTAATGCTAACGGATGCGATGACCCCGACTGTATCTGCCAAATTTTTAAGTTCGCTCCTTCCATCTAGGTTACACTGTCCCTCTTAATTAAGGAGTTTGCACACCATACATTAAGAAGTGATTCCATTGTCAAAAGGATAGACCAAGGTTGAAGGACTCAACAAACAAGTTGAGAACGACTACCGATGAAGTGAACGAGAACGGACAGAAGAAACAAAAAGTACGAAAAGTAGATCCACCTGTACGTCATTAAACTCGTACCTATTGTGCTCCGTGGTGAGGATAGCCCCGCATGGAAGGGTGGCATGTTCTATCGTGAGAAGGGCGGCAAGAAGTAAAGGTACAAAGACTCTCAAGCGAAAGAAGGTAAAACTGATGATGGACAAAAACGAAAACGCAATGATTCTGGGAAATAGCCCACTGTTGATATCTGATGTGGCTTCTTTGATTAAAGCAGGGGAGTTGGACAAGTCTATCCCCTTTATGGCTTATAACCGAGCCACCCGTCGTACCGCTCAGAAGCAAGCAAAGAAGATGATTCGTCGCTCGAAGGACTAGATCTATAAGAAAAAAATGCAGGTACGCCATGAATGGTGTTTTAAAAACTGACTCTATAGATGACTTCGTGTTTTGGCAAAAAGGTAAATGGAAGTCATCTATTAACGGTGGAGTAAATCTTTAAATGCTAAGACATTTTAAACGCATATTACTAGGAGGGATAAAATGGAAAGGACTTATTTTTACACTCTTGGAGTTGTAGTAGAGCAAGTAGAGATGATTGAGAGTGCTATCCGGAATATGGAGCAAGCCATGCGGCATGTGTCGCCCGCCACGGTAGACGTAATTCGCAGGAACAAGAATCAGCTTGAATCATTGCTAGAACGCATCATGGACGCTAACGTATCTTCCACCCCTGGGCTTCAGGCTTCTATTGAAGGTAACAAGCAGTGTCTTCAGGACTGCTTCTCAGCAGACTACACAAACCGTCTCAGCACGATTAGGAGGACAAGACGATGAAAATTAAGTTCAGGGACGTTTATGGAGTTCTTCAGAACAACAGGAAGGCTGTTTCTGATATGGGACTGGATTATACCAATGTGCTTGAAGGGGAGGGCAAGTGCCTTATCTCTGCGGAACTGGATGCCCTGAAAGAAAGCTACGGAGACCTGTACAATTCGGACATCAAATTGAACGAAAATATCGACGCTATCAGGAAAAAAGCTAACTCCTGTTTTGCCTGTTTAGACCTAATTTAGCTACGCAACTACGCCAAAGTATCCTCTTCCAATGATTGAGGTGAATTGTAAGAAATTCGAGACCTTCGGGTCTCTTTTTCTTTCGCATCTTTCTCCCTACATAACTCTACTACTGAGAGTAAAGGGAGAGTGATACAGATGAACATTGACCACAGAATAGCCTCAGGTTTGCTACTTAAAGAAGTTCCTGAGAAGCACACGAAGGAGATTCACTTCCAAGCGAACGGGAAGAGTATTTTCCTGAGTTCCATCACTGAAGAGAAATTGGTCTCTGAAGATAAGTTCGATATGTTCCAACACTGGATTGAAGAGACAGTAATCAACCTGCCTTCTTACGAGACCCTGTTGGAAGTTCTTGAAGCTGAAGGGAACATTGTCTAATGACAACTAACGTAAGAGACATGACGAACAACGAGTTCGTGACCGCCCATCAAAATCTTGTACACAGCGCATGCAAGCAGTATACGCCTTACTTGATGGGATTAGACATTCTTCCGGCGAGTCTAACGTTAACAAGTTTGCTGTACTTATTGTAAAACACAGCAAGACCTACGGGGTCAGTCCTTATACTATTCTAGCGATGATTCAGGTTGAGACGGGTACTACCTGTACTCACGGCGACACAGGGTTGCTTCAGGTACTCCCCGCCACAACAGAGATATATGAAGATTAAGGGTAGCCTGAAAAACCCTTCAGTTAATATCGAGATTGGCCCTACATACTATTCTCGAAAACTTGGTTCAAGGTAGCAGAATCTATCTTATCAATTCCTTTAATCTCGAACCCAAGGACTAAGACGCAAAGCATGTCAAGAATCCTCAGACCGGAGAGCCGATGGTCATTGAACCATATCGAGCAATCCTTATCAAACCGTCTGAGTCTGCCAAAAAGCGACTCAAGGTCGGCAAGAAAACCTATCCGCTGAAGTAATAGAAAGACCCCGAAAGGGGTCTTCAGATTGTCGAGAAACCCTCTACTTTTTTCAAAGTACGGGGTTTCTCATATTTTAAGTGGTCGGTTTAAAAAGGAAATAGGGGAGATTACCCCCCGTTTTTCCAGGCGATCCAGGTGGATCGCCATCTTCTTCATGTTCTGCACAGCTGCCGTCATCAGGGCCTGTTCCCTGACGTTTTGCAGTCCGAACAAACGGCAATAGCGAAACCCATGGAGCTCTTTAGCATCCGCGAAGCTTCGCTCAATCGTCTCTTTTCGTTTGCGGTAGATATACTTCCCGGATCGACTGAGCCGGTTGCCTCGCACCCACTCTTTACTGTCCTCCCAGACATGACGGGTCACCACTTTTCGGTGGTTTCGAGATCGTGTGCATTCGTTTAATAACGGGCAGTTCTTGCAATGCTGGTGTACTGTCGGTATCCCTCGCGGTTGGTCGTTCTATACGGTAATTCGTGCTTTTCCGGACAAACATAAATATTGCGCTGTGCATCATATATGAACTTCCATTTGGGGAATAAACCTTGGGTCAGGTGAAATCTTCGGTGAGCAATAACGGCAAAAATATTTCGGCTTTGCAGCCCTTTGCAGATGGGTGAAGTCAAGTACCCCGAGTCCAGAGCAACGGCTTCTACTTTAAAACCAAATCGTTGTTGTTGACGATCCAAACGTGACAAATACGGTATAGAATCATGGACATTTCCAGCGGTCACATGTACATCCGTAATCATGTTGTATTTCAGATCCACAGTACGCTGGTCTAAGTAGAAAAATCCTTCCGGCTTCCCATCACGTATCATATAACCGCTGTCCAGGATCTGTTGTGCTCACTTTAATTTCCTTTTCCTCTATCACGTCCTCTCTAGGTTTTAGCGCTTTTTTCCATGTGCATTCCGGTCGGCCTCTACGGCAGCATTAAGTTCATTCACATAATCACGGGTGTTTTGTAGAACCTGACGAACCTTTTCGTCGATGAAAGAAAAATCGATATACTTATCCACTTTACGGAGCAGATGATCTTGAGGAACCAGTTCTTCAATGGAAACAAATTCGTAAGCCTGTTGTTTTTCTCGATTCGAACGCAACATATTTGTACACCCTTCCGCACGTTTATTTACTAATATTATACAACATTAACGCGGTGTCGTGTTGAATTAAATGTATAAAAAAATAGCTGTCGAGAAACCCAGTCATTTTCATGACATCGGGTTTCTCTTTTTGTTTTGGCAGATGTAAAATTGGGAAATAGGGGGGTTATCCCCGTTTCTCCAGGCGATCCAGGTGGATCGCCATCTTCTTCATGTTCTGCACGGCTGCCGTCATCAGTGCTTGTTCCCTGACGTTTAGTAGCCCTCGCAAACGGCAATAGCGAAACCCGTGGAGCTCTTTAGCATCCGCGAAGCTTCGCTCAATTGTTTCTTTTCGTTTGCGGTACAACTGTTTGCCTGACTTGCTGAGTCGGTTATTCCGTACCCAATCCTTGCTGTCTTCCCAGACATGCCGGGTCACCACCTTCCGGTGGTTTCGGGATTGCGTACATCGGTCCAGCAAGGGGCAGTTCTTGCAATGCTCTGGATTTGACGTGTACTGCCGGTAGCCTTTTCGATCCGTTGTGCGGTAATTCAGTTCGTGATTTGCAGGGCAGACATAACGATTTCGCTCCGCATCAAATGTAAACTTCCATTTCGAAAACAACCCTTGCTTGGAATGAAATCTTCGGTGGGCAATCACTGCAAAAATCTTTCGGCTTTGCAATCCTCGGCAAATGGGCGTGGTTAAATAACCCGAATCTAGGGCAACGGCTTCGATTTTAAAGTCAAAACGTTCTCGCTGGCGATCCAGACGCGACAAATAGGGAACAGAATCCTGAACATTTCCCGGCGTGACATGCACGTCCGTAATAAGATTGTACTTGGCATAAACACGGTGCGGTGGTCCAGATAAAAGAAGCCCTCGGGCTTACCGTCTCGAATCATATACCCGCTGTCTTGATCGGTCTTGCTCACTTTAATTTCTTTATCCTCAGTCACTTCCTCTCTAGGTTTTAGGGCTTTTTTCCGTGCTCTTTCCGGTCCTCCGCCACAGCGGCGTTAAGCTCGTCCACGTAATCTTTGGTATTTTGCAGTTCTTTCTGTTTGGTGTATTGGTGCTTGTTGGCATTCGCTTTAACATGAGTTGAATCGGTCACCAGAACACGTCCGCCGACCATCCGATGCGAAATGGCCTGCATGACAATCTCATCGAAAATATCCTGAAAGATGTTTGTATCTTTGAAGCGAGTTCGCCGGTTCCAGCTAATGGTTGTATGGTCCGGGACCTTGTCGGTCAACCCGAGTCCTAAAAACCAGCGGTAAGCTAGATTCATCTGAATCTCCCGTTCCAGTTGTCGTTCAGAACGGATGCCGTAAAAGTAACCAAGAAAAATCATTTTGAACAATACGATTGGATCTATCGCACGACGTCCGTTATCCGCACAGTATAAGGGGCGAACCATTTCATCGATAAAAGAAAAATCAATATATTTATCTACTTTACGGAGTAAATGATCTTGTGGGACCAAATCTTCTATGGAAACAAATCCGTAAGATTGCTGTTTTTCTCGGTTGGAGCGTAGCATGTAGAACACCATCCATTCTATAAAAATAGTTACCTATATTATACAACATTAACGCGGTGTCGTCTTAAATAGTTTGGATATAAAGATAGCTGTCGAGACTTTCTCGACAGCCTGGAAGACCCTGAAAGGGGTCTTTTCTTTTTGTTCGCATCTCATACCATACATAGCGCGACTACTAGAGTATGAAGCAAATAACACGGTTTAATACCGGAAGGAGATGGGATAAATGAGTGTTGTTAATACCCCCGAGATAGCCGATAACGAATTGGATATTGAGGTAACAGATGCCCGAGCCACAGGCAACCACAAGAAAATCAAGACGATGGATGACACTGTGTACAAAGCATTTATGGAGAGAAACGGCTTCGCAAAACCTCAAGGACCGAAATTGAAGTGGAGCGATTTCAAAAAAACTCTTACAGTCAACGAGGATAGTGTCGTGGTTACTGCAGATGGTGAGGTAGTGAACTTTTTGAAAGCTGCACAAGAAGACAGAAAGTTCGAGGTGAAGTAATAGTGCTGAGTCCCAACTACCTACATCTTAGGCAAGACAACCTGAAGGATATGCACAATATAGAACTCCTGAAAGCATGTAAAGAAGATAGAGAACTCATGGGCGAGTTCTTGAAAGCTAATAGAGACTTTATCTTCTCGATCATCAAGCATTTTAAAGGGAGTGTCGAGGAACTTGTTTCAAAGTTTCGTATCACCGAGGACGAACTGTACCAACACGCGTGTATCGGAATACTCACATCTATTAGAGACTTTGACTTTGATAGGGGCATTAAGTTTACGACCTTTGTCGTGCGCCCCATTCTCTGGGAAATCAATCAACTTCTTTATAGTGACTCTCAGTCTGTCCGGTTAAGTCGTGGTGCAGTTGACCTCATTAAGAGGATGGCCCAGATTGAGGAATCCCTTGGGTATCGCCCCGCCGAGGATGAAATGTCCGAACTGCTTAAGGTGACTGTCGAACGCTACCGAGAGATTGCGATGTTCAGTGATGAACTTGAGCACTACGACGGTATGGAAAACTTCGAGTTCGCCAACAAGGACGAGAGAAGTATTGAAGAAGAAGTTACCAATCGTCTCTATGTAAAGCAATTACTAGAAGACCCTATGTTCACGGATTTCGAGAAGAAGGTCATGTGTTTAGTCTTGGAGGACGCAAGCAACAACAATACACAGATTGCGGAACGTCTTAACGTTTACCCGATGACGATTAACCGTACCTTGGCTCGAATTAGAAGTAAAATCGAGAGCCGTAAGTCTGACGTAAAAGAAGAGAAAACCAAGATTCCTTCCAAGTATGAACGGGAGATATCCGTTCTCGCTCAGGAAACCAAGGAGCGTAATGAGAACCTCTGCATCGAAGATATCACGGAACTGCTTGAGGTCTGTGGTTACGACACCTCCACCTACTCGACAAGGGTTCTCTATTATATCCGTCAGAAAGCCAGCCAACAAGGTGCTTAAATCAATCGCAAACATCGTAAAAGGCATTTTCGGTAAAAAGGTAACCCTGCAAGCACCTACTTACAGGGAACTGGTTGAACAACTGGCTTGGGCTGAACATGAAGTGACACGAAGGATGCTTTACTTGGTCTTCAGTTTCGACTGCAACACGGTGTATGGAACATATCGCTCAGGATGCGGAAGCAATCATTGCTCATCACCAAGAGCTTCTTACTAAAGCCAAAGCTCACCGCAGTGACTTCCATGGACAAGTTGCCCAAGTCGAGACCGCAGTTAAGTTGGTTGACGGTCTGAAGACTGCTGTGGTGACTCCCGAAGAGGGTCTCAACTAATCCCTGAAGGGAGGTGAGAACCACATGGCAGACATTATCGTATCTGCGAAGTACGCTGTAGGTGACAAGATTATCGTCGGAAATGAGACGAGTAACCACATGGTCTAATACATCGTGAAAGTGCTGACGATTAAGAACATCGTACCGGATGATGATGAAGCTGGAAACGACATTATCACATACATGGTTGAAGTCTACTCCCCAACAAACACGGAAAATGCGAATGGACGTTAAGGAGGATGGCTTGCAACTACTCGAAGCCTTCACTGAAGCATTCACAAACTACTAAGTAAGGAGGCGTATTTATTTACCCATATTCGGAGGAATTGTCAAATGACATCATTAAATTTTATGCACCTTGGTGCGTTCCATGTAAATTAATTGCTCCAACACTCTCTAAGGTTACTGTCGAGCGTGGGATTGATGTTGATTCTACTATCGGTGCTGAGGCTGCTTCGAAAATCGGGGTTATGAGCGTTCCTACGGTGGTCTTTAAAAGAAGGCAAAGAGGTAGGGCGTTTCACTGGCAATGCGCCTGAGCACGTGATTACTTCCTGTGTAGAAATAGCAATCCGCGCCTAATAGAAAGGGGAACGAATATGAGAGAACGAGACTATCACGGCTGGAACATTGAGGTATATGACAACCAAACTTTCCTTTTAGGAGCTAACTTCAACACTAACGACCACATGGGCAAGAGAAATATCTACGTGTGCTTGTACTTCGGTAAATGGACAGTAACTATCGGAAAGTTCTATAAGTTCCCGAATGATTACGGTGACGAATGAACCTGACTCTTTATTACAGCAACGACTGCGGTCACTGCCGACGCTTCCAGAAGACTCTCGACAAGATTGCTCAGGAACGACAGCAGGTCAGCGTTTCTAGGATTGAGTATGATCCTTCCATTCACACGGAAGTAAAGATCATCCCGACAGTGGTTGTAAGCCACGGAGAGAGAGAACTAGGGCGTTTCAGCAGTGCTCTAGCAAAGAAGACAATCGACGCTTGGCTAGACCAATTAGAAGAATACATTAAATTTTACTTAGGGTAATAATACATGTTTGTCTGAAAAAGGTACTAGCGTTGGCATCCAGATCAATCCCCATATAATATAAGAAGTAATGTAATAAATTCACTTAAGTGCAAGGTGAACTTAAAATGCTTGCATTAAAAGTCTTGATACTCAAGGCTTTTTTCTGAAAAGAAAACCATACGCTATGCGTATGGTTCGGGATAGCTTTCAGCGATGTATGAAAAAAAATTCCTCCTAATGTTACAATAAATTTGGTTCGCCAACCGAATTTAGCGACTATAGGAGGGATACAGATATCATATTATATGAACAGTTTAGCACATACAAAATGGAATTGTAAGTATCATATCGTGTTTGCGCCAAAGTACAGACGCCAGGTTATTTACGGGAAATTAAAACAGGATATTGGGGAAATACGAAGACAACTATGTGAGAGAAAAAACGTGGAGATTATTGAGGCGGGAGCATGCAAAGACCACATTCATATGTTGGTGAGCATCCCACCGAAGCTTAGTGTATCAGCGTTTATCGGATATTTAAAAGGAAAGAGCAGCTTGATGATCTTTGACCGACATGCAAATTTAAAGTATCGATACAGGAATCGGAAGTTCTGGTGTAAAGGATTTTACGTGGATACCGTTGGAAGGAACAAGAAAGTGATACAAGAATATATCCAAAACAAATTGCAGGAAGATATTGTCGCGGAACAAATAACAATGGCGGAGTATATTGATGCGTTTACAGGAGAAGAAACAAAGGAACAACGAAAGAAGAAGAAATAGAGGACCCCTTTAGGGGTAGCCGAAAAAGTAGTGCGTTTGGCGAACTTTCAACGCCCTTTTAGTTCTGGCCAGTAACAAAGGCTTTCAGCCGCAGAACAAACCACCCGTTATACAGGTGGTTTTGATTTTTCCTAAAACAGGAATTTGTGTAAGGGGATAATGCAGTGTCCAATCCTTCTAAATTTTAATAGAGTACATTATATCTAAATTTAGGAGGAATGGTAATGGCAGATTCAGAGTGTAATCAAAATGCATCGGGACTTTGCTCTGAGACCGAAGGAAATACGACTACCGCAAGCGGGTTTTCTTCTCATGCGGAAGGATACCAGACGACAGCAAGTGTATCAGCAGCACATGCGGAAGGAAGCCACACACTCGCCTCGGGAGCTGCATCTCACGCAGAAGGGTATATGACGCTGGCTACAATCGATGCGGCCCATGCTGAAGGAGCTTATACAACAGCATCCGGTTATGGGTCCCACGCCGAAGGCTACCTTACCGTTTCCTCAGGGCACGCTGCCCATGCCGAAGGTCAATTTACTGTAGCTAGCGGAAATAATGCTCACAGTGAAGGGTCTATGACACAGGCTATCGGCTTGAACTCCCATGCCGAAGGCTACCTTTGTGTTGCTACGGGTGAGCCTTCTCACGTGGAAGGGTATTTATCACAAGCATCTGGATTTATTTCTCATGCCGAGGGGCAATCATGGCAAGTGCTCAGTATGCCCATGCCGAGGGAAATAACACAGCGGATGGGTATGCTGCTCATTCAGAAGGATCCGGAGCAAGAGCGAGTGGTGTTGGTTCTCATGCAGAAGGCGGCGTTACAACTGTTCAGTCGGACCACCCTTTTTCACATATTATGGGATACGCCGGTCAAACTTTATATCTTATCTCTTGGCATCTGGCCAATGGTTTAGAGGCTTCTCGCCCAGGATTAGCCGCCGTACTCCAAGGTTCAACCGGTAATCCGTATATTGATGGAACTGTTATGTCACCTGCTGCGAATTACGCCGAAATGTTTGAAACTCTAGATGGGCAGCCGATTGAACCGGGATATTTCGTAACAACGGTTGGTGAAAAAATTAGGAAAGCAACAAACAGAGATGACTATGTTGCAGGTATTGTCAGTGCGAGGCCGTCATTTATAGGAGGAGCCAGCCACCTAAATTGGATTGGCAAATATGAAACAGACGAATGGGGCAAGATCCAATACGAAGACAGAGTGGTTCCGGAGCAAAAGGATGAGCGAGGAGAAGTTATAGTACCAGCTTATACAATCAACAGTGCTGTCATTAGCACCTCTTATGATCATTCACGCGAGTACGTCTCCCGTATAGATCGAATGGAATGGGTAGTCATAGGAATGATGGGTAAGCTCCTTGTGAGGGATGATGGAACCTGTCAGTTGGATAGTTACTGCCGACCTAATGAAGAAGGAATTGCAACTGCTGCTACTGCAGGGTTCCGAGTATTAGCAAGAACAGGAGCCAACCAGATTAAAGTTCTTGTCAAATAAACGGAGCTTGAAATATTTTTAAATAACTATAAGTCCAGTCTTCCAGAAGATTGGCTTTTTTGTATTCTTGGATCGTCACATTGACGGTGTTTAATCTTTTGACGATGAAAAGATAAAGGGCTTAGTCGCATCAATTGACAGGCCAAACAGGACGGTCAAAACTTGTCAGAAACGAAGAAGATTACAGTTGGATTAAGATTGAAGAGATAATTGCAGCTACTTTATAATTAGTCGAGCCAGGGATTATTCGAAGGCTTGATTTCTTTCTTCTATATATAGTAACTTTTAAGCAATTTTATTTTGTAAAGCCGTAGTATTTGATTCATATAGCTTTATAGGAGACGTCCCCCAAACGTCCCCCAACTTATGAAAACTTATGATCAAATTTGAATGTGCTATTCTGTAATTTATCCCTAGAAATGCCCGTTTTTATTGAGATATGTGAACATATGAAACCAACGTACATAAACCGTACACAAGTCCACCAATGGGAACGCGATCAATATATCACGTTATACTAATAGCCGAATCCCTTGGCGCTCTAGTGCTGAGGGGTTTTTCTTTTTTTCTTTTTGTAGTTGAGGGAATTCAAAAAAGCTAGGTAGACTACTTTTCTACCTAGCTTTATATCTAAAGGATCTCATTCCTTAATTTCTGATAAGTAGTGCTCATATAACTCGTTAATAGAAGAACTAGAAAGTAAGTGAGCGATTGCTTCAATCGATTCTCTTTTCCAATCAAACCAGCGCATTTCTTTTAACTTCATGATTTCTTCTTCTGAGAAACGCTTCCTTACTTCTTTTGCAGGATTGCCACCAACTATCGTGTAAGGAGCGACATCTTTTGTTACAACTGAGCCTGCTGCAACAATCGCACCTTCACCAATGGTAACACCTGGCATAATTATGGCATTCATGCCAATCCATGCATCGCTTTCTATAATGGTATCTCCTTTGGGTGAGAAGGAATGGCTAATTTGATGTGCAAACGGATAAACAGTGATCCACTCCGCATGATGATTGTTATTTCCTCCCATAAGAATAACGACACCAGCTGCGATGCATACATAATTACCGATAATTAATCGATCTATTTGCCAACCAAATTCCTCAATGGGGTTGAATAAACTCCTCGATTTGTCATCTCCCCATAAATATCTTACGCATCCATCTTCAAAAGAAGAATAGATATCATAATAACCGGAGTAATAAGAGTAATCGCCAACTTCGATGAATGGGTTGGTTACAATGTCTTTTAAATACTTAATTTCAGACCAGTGATTAAATTGGTTTATATTCATTTTAGTTTCCTCGCTTCTAAGTTTTATTGCCGAGTAACTTAGAAGCGTGATACGGTAGCCACATTCTTTAGTTTTTTTAGACGACGAATCATCTGAATCATCCTTCCTTAAGATATGAGGGCGATTATAGCAATGACCTCTTTTTTTGTCAATCCTATTCTCATAAAGATATGTGTGTAAGTATTCTCGCTCAAATTGTATATAATGAAGAAAAAATTCAGGTAGAGAAAATATAGACAGAACACGTGTCCACCATTTAGAAGGATGGATACATCATGTTAGAGTAAAACAGGAACGGAATAAGAATGTAAAGAGGAAGCTGACAGGGTGAAGGCAAGATTTTTGGAATTTTAAAGCAGCTTTATGTAGGCATTGAGAGATAGAATGGGTATCTAACTAAAGTGATATTAGAAAACGAGAAGACACTTAAAATTGCTTCCTCAATTTTTACAGTATCTATATGTTGATAGTTTCATATAATTACGGTATAATTCATTTATATTTTTAGAAATTAAATTTTGAACAATTAATTGGAGATGTTAATATGGAACAAGAGAAACAACTCGTTGCCGCACAGCGGACATTTTTTTATACAGGTCAGACCAAGCCGATTGAGTACCGTATTCGTGCTCTTCAGCAATTAAGACAGGGAATTGAGAAGTATCAGCAACGTATTCTTGACGCGCTTCGTGCGGATCTCAATAAATCCGAAACAGAGGCTTATGGCTCAGAGATTCGCATTGTGTTGGGTGAACTGGATTTTGCATTGGAACACTTGGAGGAATGGGCTACACCAAAACCTGTGCCTACAAATTCTGCTATACCTCATGGCACAAGCCTGATTTATCCTGAACCTTATGGAGTTGCTCTTATTATTGCACCATGGAACTATCCGTTCCAATTGGCTTTTTGTCCTCTAATTGGAGCCATTGCTGCAGGTAACTGTGCCATTATTAAACCGTCTGAATTAACGCCAACCGTATCAAGTCTGACATATGATTTGGTTAATGAGATATTTCCCAAGGAGTACGTGGCTGTTATGGAAGGGGAAGTCGAGACAAGTACAGCATTGTTGAAGGAAAAGTTTGATTATATTTTCTTTACAGGCAGTACTGGTGTTGGCCGCATCGTTATGAAGGCTGCTGCTGAGCATTTGACACCCGTTACATTGGAACTAGGTGGTAAGAGTCCTGTCATTGTTCACCAAGATGCAGATTTGAAGCTGGCAGCACAGCGCATTGTTCGCGGTAAATTTCTGAATGCAGGGCAAACTTGTGTCGCTCCGGACTACCTGCTTGTACACGAGAATGTACATGACAAATTACTGGAATTGATCGATGCAGAGATTCAGGATAAATTCGGAGATGATGTGATGCAAAACGCAGATTTTCCGCATATTGTCAACGCGCGTAACTTCGACCGATTATCGGTGTTACTCCAAGATGGCAAAGCACTAATTGGGGGACGTTCTGAACGTGATCAGTTGCTTATTGAACCAACAGTACTGGGACAAGTGGATTGGAAATCCCCTGTGATGCAAGAAGAGATCTTTGGTCCGATCCTTCCTGTATTTAAGTTTAACGACCTCAATCCTATGCTAGATGAGATTGTTCGCCGTCCAAAACCACTTGCATTATATCTCTTCACTAAGGATCAGACTCTGCAGGATCAGGTTCTGAATCAAGTATCTTTTGGTGGTGGTTGCATTAATGACACATTGTCTCATATGACTTCACATTATCTTCCGTTCGGCGGAGTAGGAGAAAGTGGAATGGGTTCCTACCATGGTCGACAGAGCTTTGATGTGTTTTCTCATCATAAGAGCATTCTTAAACGCAGCGAATAGTAAGCTAACGTAAAACGATATAAGCAATATGCAAAAAAAGAGGTTGTCCCGTTCAACGGGACAACCTCTTTAAGTATCTTATTGTGAAACATCTAAGCTGCTTCAAAACATATTAATGAATATCACGGAAAAGCCCAATGACTTTGCCCAGAATGCTAACGTGTTTCAAACGCAAAGGTTCAAAAGTCGAATTTTCCGGTTGAAGACGAATATGATCTTTCTCTTTGTAGAACGTTTTTACCGTTGCTTCATCGTCTTCAGTCATGGCTACTACGATATCGCCGTTATCTGCAGTTTGCTGCTGACGCACGATAACATAATCTCCGTTAACAATGCCTGCTTCAACCATACTGTCTCCCACGACCGAAAGCATAAATACTTTCTGTTCGCCCACATAATGCGTAGGAAGAGGGAAATAATCTTCGATATTTTCTGTTGCTGTGATTGGAACCCCTGCAGTAACTTTACCCACGACAGGAATGCGAGCAACGCTGTGAGCAAACTGATGTGAATGCTCTGACTCTTCCTGGCTGAGAAGCTCAATGGCTCTTGGTTTGGTTGGGTCACGTCTAATTAGACCTTTCTTCTCCAAACGATCCAGATGTCCATGTACTGTAGAGCTGGAAGCCAATCCAACGGCTTCACCAATTTCGCGTACGGAAGGAGGATACCCCTTCAACCGGACTTCATTGCGTATAAACTCCAGAATAGCCTGTTGCCTGCTGGATATCTTCGACATACCGTATCAACCCCATTTTAGTAACGTTTGGGAAAATTATAACATAGAACCTCCGTTCGTACAAACATAAGTTCTAAATAAAATGCCATAAAATCAATGTTTTTTTGCGAATTTATATGAAAATTAATTTTGCATCTTAGCAAATACTGCAAATGATAGTGCCATACTATAGAAGAAAGATAGTAGAAGAAAGATGAGTGATAGAACTCAATAAAAAAAGCGAACAATTGTTCTAAAAAAGTTATTGTACAAAACAAGTGTTCGTGTTATATTGATTTCAACGGATAGGAACAAACGTTTGGAGGTCGATATTTAATGAGATATTCTACTTATCAAAGCATTTACGAACCGGTGCATTCAGAAGTGGTTGAAACTAACATAAGAAATTTTAAAAAGGTTTTTGCAAAAGGTAATATCCCAACCTGGGTGTTGAAATTTATAATTGTATCATTAATTATATTGGTTGGTTGCAGTACAGTGCTAACAGTATTTGCAGGCAATGAGAACGATTTGTTGCCTGGAGGAAAGATGGCAGTTTCACAAGGAGATACGCTGTGGAGTATATCATTGGATCATAAACCGGAAACGATGGATACACGTGTATATATAGAAGCAATTAAGAAAGTGAATCAACTTCAGTCAACTTCAATAAAGGTGGGGCAAGTCTTAATACTGCCACAATTCACAGAATAAAACTGCATATTCACACGCGCTAATGCGTGTCAGCTTGACAAGCTGCCTTTAACATGTCAAAGTTAATAAGACTTTGTATTTTTGGAGGGGACAAGCTTGGATATAGATAGTCTGGTAGCACGTATTAATGAATTGGCCCGTAAGCAAAAATCCACTGGATTGACAGAGGAAGAGCTCGCTGAACGTGCCAAGCTTAGAGAGATCTATTTGAATAACATTCGAAGCAATTTCAGACAGCAGCTGGATACGATTGAAATTGTAGATGATGAGAATGATCAAGGCCACCAAGGCAAACTCAAACATTAAGGAAACCTAATGATATCATATATGATATTTAGGTTTCTTCCTGTTATCTAGAGGTTGCAAATTATAGGGGGAAATGTTGGTTTACATTTATGTAAGCCGATACAAAGAACATCTAAGGGGGATTCTCATGTCGCGTTCGTTCGAGAGAACGGTTCGGAAAAATTCTAAGCAGTTGAATCAACAACGTAAAAAAAGCGGTCAACCGGTTTCCGGTACACCAGGTGAGGACGTATTCAAAGGACGCAGCCTTCTGTTTCCTATTTTTCTGATCGGACTAGCATTCCTGTACCTCTTTATGAGTACGTTTCTTGTTAAAGCGCCGATGACCACCTGGGACTGGGTGACCATGTTGCTGTATGTATTTTTGGCAGTCATCTTCATGCTCCGTCGTCCTTATGTCAAAATAGGAACTAACCGGATTTTGACGACAAAGGGCAATCGTGAGCGTTCAATTGGAGTTGACGATATCGTGAAATTCAGAATTGAGCCAGGTACAGTTGTGATTGAGCATAATGCACGAGGTAAGAGATGGGTGTTTACCAAGCTACTCAATCGTTATGATACCGATGCAATTACTGAACGTCTTCTAAAATTCGCCAAAGCACATCAAATCACCGTGGAAACTTACGAGAAAAAGTAATTATTGCATAAAGGGGAAGATGACCGAAATGGCGTTAAAAGCGATTTTGTTCGACCTGGATGATACTTTGCTGTGGGATGAGCGCAGTGTTCGAGAGGCCTTTCATGAGACTTGCCTGATCGCAGCGCAAGAGACTGGAGTTAAACCTGAAGACCTTGAAGAAGCTGTTCGTAATGAGGCACGTAATCTATATGAGTCCTATGAAACTTTTTCGTTTACCAAAATGATTGGGATCAACCCGTTTGAAGGTCTTTGGGCTAACTTCACGGGTGGGGATCAGCCGGAGTTTCGCCAGCTTGAGCAGCTTGCACCTGCATATCGTAAAGAGTCATGGCGTCGTGGCTTGTTAAAGCTTGGTGTTGATCGTGAAGATCTGGCGGAAAGACTTGCCTCACAATTTGGGGCAGAGCGGAGATCGAGACCCCATGTCTATGAAGAAACGCTGGAAACATTAAGTCATCTACAAGGGAAGTTCAAGCTTTTGCTTTTAACCAACGGCTGTCCTGCGTTGCAACAAGAGAAACTTGATGGTGTTCCTGAATTAGCTCCTTTTTTTGACGAAATTATTATTTCGGGTTCGTTCGGTAAAGGAAAACCTGACCCTTCGATTTTCGAGCACGCATTGAGTAAGCTGGGAGTACAGCCTGAGGAGAGCATGATGGTTGGAGATAAGCTTACGACTGATATTCGTGGAGCTTTGTCTGCAGGCATTCAGTCTGTTTGGATTAACCGTGAGAATAAAGTGAATACCGAATCGTATGTGCCTGACCATGAAATCAAGCATTTATCCGAATTGGAACGCATTATTGCTGAATTCTCTATTAGTGCATCATAAATCGGATCTTTTTGTGTTCTGTCCAAACATTGTAAGGTTTCATGAGATGTACTTCATCCATGAAACCTCACAATGTTTTTTGTTTTGGGACAGCTAAAACTATACCGTATTAACGTAATTTAAAATTTTTCACTAAAAGTTATTGAAATTATAGAACTGCTGATTTAGAATATAACTAACATACTAGTATGACTAGTATGCGAATGAAAGCAGCGAATATCTGTTGACTTACTTGAATGAAGTGGAAGCGGGGGTTATTCGCTATTATTTTATATTCGTTGTAAGCGCTTTACATAGTTGAGGGAAACCTATTAATTCTGGAAATAAACGGGCAACATGAAGTACCAAATGACAGTAAGCATCTTAAACGAGGGATACCTCTAGGGATTCCCAAAATTGATATCGCTTACATTATCTCTTTAATTTATTCTGCTGTGGGGGTGAAGTTCATCTGATTACTTGTCTTCTACGAAAAGAAGAGATGATGAGAAATGATCGAAAACGCTTTTAGTTTATCAAGCTAAGGATCGGAGTGAAATAACATATGGAGTCGGAAACCGCTAAAACCACACTAACGATGACTTCTTTACGTAAAGAAAGCAGGTTAAGAACGGCTGCAGCTCTGCTTCGTAAAGATTGGCAATTATACTCACTGTTAATTCTTCCAATTATCTATCTTATCATTTTCAAATACGGGCCAATGCTCGGAAATGTAATCGCATTTAGACGATTTGTACCAGGAGGCAGTATTTTCGGGGAGACGTGGGTAGGATTCAGGTATTTTCAGATGTTTATCCAAGACCCAACCTTTTGGAAGGTATTTGGAAACACACTTATGCTCGGTGGACTCGCGCTACTGTTCACCTTCCCAGTTCCGATCATTTTTGCATTGCTGCTGAATGAGGTAAAAAGCAAACGTTTCAAAAAGTTTGTGCAGACCGCTTCTTATCTTCCGCACTTCCTGTCCATCGTTATCGTTGCCGGAATGATTCTGCAATTAACGGCAGTCAATGGCTCAATTAACGGAATGGTTTCTTTTTTCACCGGAGACAGTATTCCTTTCATGCAGCGAGCGGAATGGTTTAGAACGATTTATATCACCTCTGAGGTTTGGCAAGGTATGGGGTGGGGAGCGATTCTTTATTTGGCTGCATTGACAACAATTGATGATTCTTTGTATGAGGCAGCACGGATCGATGGTGCGAACCGATGGAAGCAAACCATCCACATAACCATACCGGGCATTTTGCCAACGATCGTTACATTGCTGATTTTGAACATGGGAAATTTCCTTGCGGTTGGATTTGAGAAAATTTTGCTCCTTTACAATCCGCTGATCTACGAGACATCTGACGTGATTTCCACGTATCTGTACCGGGTAGGTTTGCAGTCCAGCAATTTCAGTTATGCTACCGCCATTGGTTTGTTCGAATCCATTATTGGACTGATCCTGGTATTCTCGGTTAATGCAATTTCACGCAGACTGACACAACGAAGCTTGTGGTAAAGGAGGAGCAATATGCTGGAATCAAAATCATACAAAGTATTCAAAGTATTCAACGCCATCTTTTTGCTGCTTGTGGTGTTCATCACGCTCTATCCGTTTTTGAATGTCGTGGCCCAATCCTTCAGTAGCGAGGCTTATATCAATTCAGGCAAGGTTAGCATTATCCCAAGGGGGTTTAATGTAGAAACCTACAAGACCATATCTCGAGACAGCATGTTCTGGACCAACTATAAAAATACAATTATATATACCGTTGTAGGTACGTTAATTTCCATGTTCATGACGACCATTTTCGCTTATGCCTTATCCAAGAAGAGATTAATGGGACGAAAGTTTTTGACCATGTTCGCGGTCTTCACGATGTTTTTCAGTGGCGGCCTGATTCCTAACTACGTCCTGATTAACTCCCTGGGCTTCAATAATACGATGTGGGCATTGGTTGTGCCTGGCGCAATCAGCATTTATAACATGTTAATTATGAAATCATTTTTCGAAAATATGCCTGAGGAGCTTGAAGAAGCGGCAGCTATCGACGGTCTGAATACGTATGGCATTTTGTTACGGATCATTCTACCGCTGAGTAAAGCTGTCATGGCTACGATGGTTCTGTTCTACGCTGTGGGACACTGGAACTCCTGGTTTCCAGCCTTCCTGTATCTCGACAAAAAGGAACTGTTCCCGGTTACGATCTACTTGCGCAACATGATTGCAGGTGCAACCGGTGGTGCTTCGGCTGGTGCTTCAGCCGATAATCTGACTCAAATTTCTGCAAATATCAAATCGGTCACCATGGTACTCACCATTTTGCCTATTTTAACGATTTATCCTTTTGTTCAACGGTACTTTGTAACCGGTATCATGTTGGGATCTGTTAAGCAGTAATCCTGACCTAATATAGTTCAACATCTTGATTGCAAGGCCAATCTAAACCACATTCAGGGGGAGAATTGAATGAAACAGAGACCACGTAAGCTGGTAGGCAAGTTGGTATTGGCAACAATGATGAGTGTCGTTCTGGCAGCATGTAGCAGCGGAGCTGGTGGAGAAAAAGTCGAGCCAGAATCCAAGGGAGCCATGGAATCCTATGGTGTAGGAGAAACCTTCAAAGCCACTGAACCATTTAATCTGTCTATTCTTTACAGTGACCAGCCAGCATACCCGTACAAAAAGGATTGGCTTCTCTTCCAAAAAATCACGGAAAAAACCGGAGTCACGCTGGAGCCTACTATCGTTCCAATGAGTGACTATTCCCAGAAAAGATCCCTTTTGATTAGCTCAGGAGATGCCCCGCTGGTTATTCCGAAAACCTATCCGGGTGAAGAATCTGCTTTTGTATCCTCGGGTGCGATTTTACCAGTGAGTGACTACGTTGATTTGATGCCCAATTTCAAGGACAAAGTAGAGAAATGGGGACTTCAGGATGAGCTTGAGGGTCTTCGACAAGAAGATGGAAAATATTATGTACTTCCAGGTCTGCACGAAGAGGTTTGGCCGGATTATACCCTTATTGTGAGAACGGATATTTTTGAGAAAAATAACATTGCCATTCCGAAGACATGGGACGAATTGTATGCTGCAGCCAAGAAGCTGAAAGAAATTTATCCAGATTCAGTTCCTTTCTCGGATCGTTTCCAGTTTAACAGTACATTAAATATTGCTGCTACCAGTTTTGGAACGAAAGCGGGATGGGGATTTGGAAACGGTTTAACGTACAAAGAAGATCAGGATGAATTTGTATACACATCGACCACCCCAGAATACAAGGAAATGTTAACTTACTTTAACAAGCTTGTCTCGGAGGGGCTGCTGGATAAAGAAAGCTTCACCCAGGACGATGATCAGGCTATCCAAAAATTTGTTTCTGGAAAATCTTTCATTATTAATGGTAACTCGCAAACAGTAGTGCTTCATCGCAACGACATGAACAAAACGTTGGGAGAAGGGAACTTCTCCATCGCCAAAATTACGGTTCCGGGTGGTCCAAAGGGTCAACTGATGTCGGGTTCCAGACTTGAAAACGGTGTTATGATTTCCGGGAAAGTTAAGGATAACGAAAATTTTAAAGCAATCCTGCAATTTATTGACTGGTTATACTATAGTGATGAAGGTCAGGAATTTGCCAAATGGGGTGTTGAGGGCGAAACCTTCACCAAACAGGATGGCGTTCGGAAGTTGGCCGATGATGTGAACTATAACGGATTGAATCCAAAAGGCACGAAGGACTTGCGCATCGAGTACGGATTCTCCGGTGGTGTGTTTGCCTATGGCGGAACGACTGATTTATTGCAATCCATGTTTAGCGAGGAAGAACTGAAATTCCAGCAGGATATGAAAGATACCAAAGAAGTTGTTCCTGCTGAGCCGCCCATTCCTTACTCGGATATCGATCGGGAACAAGTGACGCTGCTTAGCACACCACTTAAGGATTTCTCAGATCAAAATACGCTTAAATTTATTTTGGGTGAACGTAAACTTACTGAGTTTGATGCGTTCGTAAAAGAGCTGGAGAGCCAAGGCTTGCCTCAGTATATGCAGCTTGCCAATGACACCTACAAGAAGTACAAAGAAAACAAGCAACAATAGTTGTAAACTGAAGTCTGCCCAATTGCAATTTCACTGAGGGAATTTTAGTGGAGCGGCAAATTGTGCTAAGATGGATGAATACGGCTGAGAGGAAGAGGTTAAGGAATGTCACTTAATCAAAAGATTAGAGGTTCAACCCGGGCTTATTCATACAATCTGATAAAGGAACGAATTCTGCACCTTGAACTTGAGCCTGGTACCAAGATTTCCGAGAAGGAAATTGCAGATGAATTGCAAGTAAGCAGAACGCCAGTACGTGAAGCATTCATGAAGCTTGCCGAAGAGGAATTACTGGATATCATTCCACAGAGCGGGACCATTGTCTCCCATATTAATCTGGAGCACGTTGAAGAAGGCCGATTTATGAGAGAGAAGATGGAGAAGGAAATCGTCACTCTGGCGTGTGCAGCTTTTCCTGAAGAATTCAGATTCAGACTTGAAACCAATATTGCCATGCAGGAAGTATGTATAGGGAAGAATAATTTCTATCGTCTTTTTGAACTGGATGAAGAGTTTCATCAGATATTGTTTCAGGGCACAGGAAAAATGAGAACATGGAAAATGCTGCAGCAGCTTAATATTCCTTTTAATCGCCTTCGTTTATTACGCTTGTCTGAAGATTCCGATGCAGAGGTTATTATTTCACAACACAAAGAAATATACCGGCTTATCACGGAACGTGAGACCGATCGAGCTGTTAAGGTTATGGAAGCTCATCTCAGACTTGTTGTTGTGGAACAAGAGAAGATGAAAGCAAAATATCCGCATTATTTTATATAGAGCTCGGATGTTGTATACTATCTCCAAATGCAGAAACCCCTGTTCGAAATGAACAGGGGTTTGTTGAGCAAAGGATAGAAATTCGCTTTATTATGCTTGTTTGATAAACGTTGGATCCGGGTAAGGATCTGCAATCCAGCCATCTTTTTCAATGAACAGACGCACGGCAATGATTTGTTTGTTCTCCATTAATGTGAAGAAGTGTGGTGTGTTCTCAGGAACCGAGATTACGTCTCCAGGAGACAATTCAACATTAAAGTAGCCTACATCATCTGTTGCTTTGATGACAAAAATTCCTTTGCCAGCTACAATGGCACGGATTTCATCTTCAGCATGAGTATGAATTTCTTCGAACTTGGCAAGCTTTTCTTCAATATCTGGTGTTTGTTCAGACAACGTGATTACATCCCAGATTTGGTACCCGCGACGTGCAGCCAAATCTCTGATTTCATAGTCATATGTTTTGAGTACTTCTTCTTTTTGTTCATCCGTGAGTCCAAAGTTGTTTTGCAGATCCGTATTTAATTTGGAAGCGTCCCAGTTTTCATATAATACATCATATTTGTTTAAGAAATTTCGAACATTTTCGTCTCCAGTGATACGTTCGTTCGTATTTCGGATTACAATCTCAGCCATGTTCTTTCCCTCTTTTCCACTTGGTTTAATTGATATTATATCGGATTCCTCTGTTTTTGTCGATTCGCAAATTCGTCCCGCCTTCACTTAAACCCGCTATGGGACTGATTAATCCCGATCTTTCACATTAAGTTAGTTTCTGTTAAACTAAGATTTAACGTTTTGCGGAGGTGACGATATTGGATAAGCTTAGCCTACATGATGCATTAAAACAACGAATATTGATCCTCGACGGTGCAATGGGGACCATGATTCAACAGGTTGATCTCACAGACGCAGATTTTGGCGGAGAAGACCTGGACGGATGTAATGAAATGCTTGTACTTACACGTCCAGAGTTGATCCAGCGCATTCATGAGGAATATCTGGAAGCCGGTGCTGATTTAATTGAAACGAATACGTTTGGTGCAACGTCTGTTGTACTTGCTGAATACGACATTCAGGACCGTGCACGTGAAATCAACCTCGAAGCAGCAAGGATTGCAAAAGCTGCTGTGGATCGATTCTCGACACCGGAGTCTCCGCGTTATGTGGTAGGTGCCATGGGACCTACAACCAAAACACTGTCTGTAACAGGTGGGGTAACGTTTCAGGAGCTCATCGACAGTTATTTCGAGCAAGCGCTTGCTTTAATTGAGGGAGGCGTTGATGCGCTGCTGCTTGAAACCTCACAAGATACGCTTAATGTAAAAGCAGGCAGCATTGGGATTCAGCAAGCATTCGAGCAAAGTGGTATCAAGCTTCCTTTGATGATTTCAGGAACGATTGAACCGATGGGTACTACCCTCGCTGGTCAAAATATTGAGTCTTTTTATATATCCTTAGAACACCTTAACCCAATTTCAGTGGGACTAAACTGTGCTACAGGTCCGGAATTCATGCGTGACCATATTCGCTCGCTTTCCGGGATGGCTTCAGTTGCGGTAAGTTGTTATCCCAACGCAGGTCTTCCAGATGAGAACGGTAATTATCATGAATCTCCTGATTCGCTAGCACAGAAGATCGGTGCTTTTGCCGAGCAGGGCTGGTTGAACATCGCGGGTGGCTGTTGTGGAACAACACCTGCACATATTCGCGCCATGCGTGATACGCTTTCCAAGTATCCTCCAAGAGAAATGAACGGAACACATCCACCAGCATTGTCCGGGATCGATCCAGTCTATGTTGAACAGGACAATCGTCCATACATGGTTGGTGAACGAACGAACGTTCTTGGATCCCGCAAATTCAAGCGCCTTATTGTTGAAGGCAAATATGAAGAAGCGTCGGAAATTGCCCGGGCTCAGGTGAAAAATGGGGCACATGTTGTCGATGTTTGTGTTCAGGACCCGGACCGTGAAGAAGCCGAAGACATGGAGAAGTTCCTTGAACTTGTTGTCAAAAAAGTAAAGGTGCCACTTATGATCGATACGACAGATGCAGCCGTCATTGACCTGGCACTTCAATACTCTCAAGGTAAAGCAATAATTAACTCCATTAACCTTGAGGATGGCGAGGAAAAGTTCGAGCTGGTCACTCCGTTGTTGCATAAATATGGCGGTGCTGTCGTTGTCGGAACGATTGATGAACGCGGTCAGGCCATTAGTCGTGAGGACAAGCTGGAGGTAGCGAAGCGATCTTACGATTTGCTGGTGAACAAATATGGATTAAAAGCCGAAGACCTGATTTTTGATACCCTGGTGTTTCCGGTAGGTACGGGTGATGAACAATATATAGGTTCGGCTAAAGAAACCATTGAAGGTATTCGTGTCATTAAAGAAGCGATGCCTGAATGTCATACGATACTAGGGATCAGTAACATTTCATTTGGATTGCCTGAAGCAGGACGTGAAGTGCTAAACTCTGTATTTTTGTATGAGTGTACCAAAGCAGGTCTCGATTATGCCATCGTTAACACAGAGAAGCTGGAGCGTTATGCGTCCATTCCAGAGGAAGAGCGCAGACTTTCGGAAGAGCTGTTATATAATACGAATGACCAAACTTTGGCTGCTTTTGTAGCGGCGTTCCGTAACAAAAAGGTTGAGAAAAAAGAAAAAATTTCGAACCTGTCGTTGGAAGAACGTCTCGCTTCATATGTTGTTGAAGGAAGCAAGGAAGGCTTGCTGCCCGATCTGGAGCAGGCTCTCACCAAATATACAGCCCTTGAAGTAATCAATGGCCCGCTGATGCGGGGAATGGAAGAAGTAGGGCGACTGTTTAACAACAATGAGCTGATCGTAGCAGAGGTACTACAGAGCGCGGAAGTCATGAAGGCTTCGGTAGCTTATTTGGAACAGTTCATGGAGAAGAACGAGACGTCAGTTAAAGGAAAGATTATTCTAGCGACGGTCAAAGGCGATGTACACGACATCGGCAAAAACCTGGTGGAAATCATCCTTTCCAATAACGGTTACCGAATCATTAATTTGGGTATAAAAGTACCACCAGAGCGAATTATCGAGGCGTACAGAGAAGAAAAAGTCGATGCAATCGGTCTATCCGGTCTGTTGGTAAAATCGGCGCAACAGATGATTCTTACAGCTCAGGACTTGCGCACAGCAGGTATTGACGTACCTATTATGGTTGGTGGAGCGGCATTGACACGCAAATTCACCAAAAATCGTATACGCCCGGAATATAACGGAATGGTTGTATATGCAAAAGATGCGATGGATGGCCTGGATCTGGCCAACAAGCTGATGAACCCAAGCACGCGTCAAGTGATGCAACTGGAGATGGACGCTGAAAAAGAGGCGGACGCCGCTGGTGCAGAAACCGTTACATCACTTCCCGAGCTTACCCGGGTAGAGCGTTCGGATATCGCAATAGACAACCCGGTTCTCGTTCCACCGGATCTGGAACGACATGTTATGCGGAACTATCCGCTATCCCACATATTACCGTATGTGAACATGCAGATGCTGCTCGGACACCATCTGGGTTTGCGTGGCTCAGTAGAGCAGCTGCTTGCTTCGGGTGATCAGAAAGCCACTGATCTGAAAGCAGTCGTGGATGATATTATGCAGGAGGCTGTGCGTGACGGGATTATTCAGGCGCACGCTATGTATCGTTTCTTCCCGGCTCAGTCCAGTGGTAACAGTGTCATCATCTATGACCCTGAGAATACCAATAATATCTTGCACACATTCACGTTCCCGCGTCAAAAAGTCGAACCATTCTTGTGCCTGTCCGACTTCTTGAAGCCAGTGGAATCCGGACAAATGGATTACGTTGGTTTCATGGTCGTAACTGCCGGGCATGGTGTACGAGAATTATCGACGGCATGGAAGGAGAAGGGTGATTATCTCCGTTCACATGCTTTACAATCCGTAGCGCTTGAAGTAGCAGAGGGATTAGCGGAGCGGGTCCATCATATGATGAGAGATATCTGGGGATTCCCGGACCCAGCACAGATGACTATGAAGCAACGTCATGGAGCACGCTATCAGGGAATAAGGGTATCATTTGGATATCCGGCATGTCCCGATTTGGAAGACCAAGGGCCACTGTTTAAACTATTACAGCCTGAGGATATTGGTGTGGAACTGACTGAAGGTTTCATGATGGAACCGGAAGCTTCCGTATCGGCGATGGTGTTCAGCCATCCGCAAGCGAAGTATTTTAACGTCGATAAGGCATAAAAGTAAAAGGTCAGGCAAAGCCCTCCGCATTGTCGGAGGCTTTTTGCTGGCAGCAGAAAGAGGTGCGATCCAGAGTGGAACTATATTTCCTGGGAACTAACGCTGGTGTACCTACGCTTCAGCGGAATGTAACTTCCATAGGGCTGCGCATGTTGGATGAGCGCAGAGCATTGTGGTTGTTTGACTGCGGGGAAGGAACCCAGCATCAGATTTTAAGTTCTCCGCTTAAATTGAGCAAACTGGAGAAAATATTTATAACCCATTTACATGGAGATCATGTATTCGGACTTCCAGGTCTGCTCTCCAGCAGAGCATATCAAGGCGGCACTACACCGTTAACGGTGTATGGTCCACCAGGAACTGAGCGAATGATTATGACAACCATGGAGCTAAGCCAATCACGTCTCAACTATGATCTAAGCATTGTGGAACATACAGGCGGAGTGCTTTTTGAAGATGAGAGCTTTATTGTGGAATCGGCATTGCTGGAGCACCGTATTGACAGTTATGGGTATCGGATTACCGAAAAGGATCGTCCAGGCAGTCTGGATCCAGCGAAAATGGCTGAGTACGGTTTGAAGCCAGGACCGCTATTTGGTCGCTTGAAGAGGGGAGAAACCATTACCCTCGACAACGGAGACTCGCTTCGGCCAAAAGATGTACTGGGAGCACCAAAGCGTGGGATGGTGATTACCATTTTGGGTGATACACGTCCATGTGAGAATGTACAGCCTCTTGCCCTAAATGCCGATGTGCTTGTACACGAAGCTACGTTTTTGCATGATTTGGCTGATACGGCTCATGAGTACTATCATAGTACTTCGAAGCAAGCGGCTGAGGCGGCGAGAGCGGCACATGCAGGACAGCTGATCATGACCCACTTTAGCTCTCGCTACAAAGATGAAGACCAGTTGCAGCCCCTGCTGGAGGAGGCACAGTCGATATTCCCGAATACGAAACTTGCGATTGAACATGAACTGATTCCAGTAGTTCACTGCAAGGATGAGTCTTATTAGTGGATGTGCCAAGCAAAACAGCAAAACACGACCGGAGAAGAAGCTCTTAATTGCACGGGACTGAGGGGAAGTTATTCCCGAGGTCCCTTTTGCAATCTGGCCGGAAAGCGTGTAGGATGGGCAATATAAACAGGGAAATGATTCATATTATTTTCCGGGAAAGCGCAGGAAATGACAAGCTTGTACAGAAGGCGCGCGAGGCCAGACGTCCGTATTCGATTTGGTTCGACGTGTTGCGTGCAGATGCGAGCATTCCATCTTTTTGCACTACTGTATACATAGGTTAGCATTGAAGTTCGAGACAAATAGTTAAGGGCATGAAATGTTAATGGGATAAAGAAAGGAAGTGCTGTATATGATTAAGGCCTATCTGATTGACCTGGATGGTACGCTCTATCATGGCAGACATCGTATTGAAGGAGCCGATAAGCTTATTCGGACATTGAATGAACAAGGCATGCCTTATTTGTTTGTGACTAATAATTCTTCACGTACACCTCAAGGCGTGGCAGATCATCTCAACGGAATGGGAATCCCCGCCGAGGCGTCGCAGGTATGTACTTCTGCGGTGGCGGCTGCGGAATACGTGGCTAAAGAGACTCCAGGTGCGAAAGTGGCTTGTATCGGAGAAGAAGGGCTGCTGCAAGCGATTGAAGCTGCAGGGCTTAAACGAACAGATGATGAGCCTGAATACGTTATCCAAGGAATTGATCGTGAATTTTCCTATCAGAAATTGACCAATGCGCTTCGCTGGATCAACGGCGGCTCTAAATTTGTCATGACCAATCCGGATTTGCAGCTTCCTTCTGATGATGGACTTACACCGGGAGCAGGAACGATCGGGGCAGCGATAGAAGCTGCAACCGGAGTTCATCCTACTGTCATTGGCAAACCGTCAAGTATTATTATGAAGTCGGCCATTAGCCGATTGAACTTAAAGTCTGATGAAGTTGCTGTAATCGGAGACAATATGCGTACAGATATTGCGGCAGGGGCAGCAGCAGGATGCGAGACCCTACTGGTTCTTACCGGAATAACGACACGGGACAATATGGATAGCCACATTCAGGCGACCAAGGTTCGTCCTGATCATGTGTTTGAAGATTTGCATAAACTGATTGAGTGGCTGTCGCAGACGACAGGCCAAGCATCCAAGAAGGGGTAGATGTACGATGCCGGAATTACCGGAAATGGAAAACTACCGGACCTTGCTGTCCGAGAAAATACTTGATTTGCCCATTACTGGTGTGGTGGTTAACCGTGAAAAGTCGATTAATACTGATCCTGATGTGTTCACCCGTGAACTGACAGGCAATCGTATCATATTTGTAGAGCGCCGGGCCAAACATCTGATCTTTCATCTGGCTAATGGTAAGCGGCTTGTCCTGCACCTGATGCTGGGCGGAATGATTTTCTGGGGCACGGAAGCTGAACGTCCTGATCGTTCCACTCAAGTGGAGATTCAGTTTGGAGAATACACGTTGTTCTTTATTGGGCTTCGTTTAGGCTATCTGCATCTGCTTACTTCCAAAGAGACGGAAGAGGCCATGTCTGACCTTGGACCTGAACCGCTTGATCGGCGCATGAATGCAGAACGTTTTGCTGCCCTGTTGAAAGGACGCCGGGGTACACTCAAAACTACGCTGGTCAACCAGCACATTATTGCAGGCATCGGAAATTGTTATTCGGATGAGATTGCATTTGCAGCAGGTCTGAGACCAAGCTCCAAGACGCAAAATATTGCTGCTTCACCTGAACTCACAGCGCGTTTGTTCCATTCTGTACAATCCGTGTTGCGGGAAGCTGCATTGGAAGGCGGTTATATGGAAATGCCGTTGATGCAGGGAGATACCAAGACGGGAAGCTTTGATGAGCAGTGCTCGGTATATGATCGTGAAGGGGAAACTTGCCCTCGCTGTGGGGGAACGATAGCGCGTGTGGAAATTACGGGCAAGAAGGCTTTCTTCTGTCCGGATTGCCAGCATGAGGCCTAACAGCGGAATCGGGGCACATGTCAGCACCAAAGGCGGATTTCTTCAGGCAGCCAGGCGGGCATATGATATCGGGGCTACGGCATTTCAGTATTTTCCGAAGAACCCGCGAAGCCTTGGTCTGAAAGATCTGGATATCAAGGATGCTGAACAGTGCAGGGATTGGTGTGAGAAGCAGGGGATGGCTTCCGTTGCCCACTCACCCTATCCCACGAATCCGGCTTTGGGCAAAACCCGGGGAGAGGCGGGTTTTCATGCAACCATTGCATCAATACAAAATGATCTGCATATTGCGGATGCCTGCGGTTCAGTAGGAACTGTAGTTCACTTTGGACATATCAAGAGCAATGAACCACTTGAAGGATATCAGAATCTCATAACCTGTCTGGATACCGCATTAGCAGATTGGGATGGACAGGCTAAGGTTCTGCTTGAAAATCAGGCTGGAGATCATGGCCCGATGGGAACGACGATGGAAGAATTGATACAGATTCGCAAGTTAAGCCGGTTTCCCGAACATATTGCTTTTTGCTTTGACACGTGTCATGCTTTTGCTTCAGGCATGTGGACGACTGGCAATGAGGCATCGATGCTGGAGAAAGGCAGACTGCTGGGATACTGGGATGCTCTTGCGGCTGTTCACTTTAATGATTCGAAATATCCTTCCGGTTCATGCAAGGACAGACATGCACGGATTGGACAGGGTTATATAGGAACAAAAGCGATGCAGGAACTGTTATGTGCGCCTGAATTTCAGCAAGCTGTAGTTGTGCTGGAGACCGAATCAGGCGAAGATGGAACACACCGTGGTGACATTGAGCTCATGCGTTCCTGGCTTTAATTGGGAGAGGAGCGATTGTAATGCATGTTTTTTTGGATGATTACCGGGCATGTCCGAAAGGGTTTGTTCTGGCTACCAATGCAGAAGAATGCCTGATGCTGCTTAGAGAAGGTGACGTGGATATTTTATCCCTGGATTATGAACTGGGTCCGGATTCGCCGAATGGCGGTGAAGTTGCTGCATCAATCGTTCGGGAAGGTTTATTTCCGCGCCAGATCTATTTGCACACGTCCAGCATGTATGGCAAACGTCAAATGTACGAATTGTTGTACAGTAATAAACCAGACTCTGTCACCATTCATAATGGTCCGATGTCGGGTGAGGTTATGCTTCGTGTTGCTGCGGGAGAACAAAGCTGATGAAACCGATTACGACCAAAATGTTAATGCGCGGCGTATGGGAAGGCATGCCTCAGGCTGTATTTATCTATACCCCGTTATGCGGAACTTGCGCGGCGGCACGTCGAATGCTTGAAATCGCCGAACATTTGCTGCCCGAAGGGATTTTGACCGAGATGAATATTCACGATATCCCGGAACTTGTGCAGCAATTTCAGATTTCGAGCGTCCCTGCGGTTATGCTTTTTAATGGAGAACATGATGTACCAAAAATGGTCTATCGGATGAACTCTGTCGAGCATCTGTTAGGAGAAATCCGGAAGGCGGTTCTAAAATGAGTGTAATCTCGATGGAGCATGTCTCTCTTAGACGAGAAGACAATCAGATTCTGGATGACGTCCATCTGCATGTTAAAGAAGGCGAGCATTGGGTGATTCTCGGGCGCAATGGTTCAGGTAAAACCACGCTGCTGGAAATGATGAATGGGTATATGTTTCCGAGTCAGGGGCGCATTGAGGTACTGGGTAACCTGTATGGACAATGTGATGTTCGGGAGGTTCGGAAAGAGATTGGTTATATCAGCCAAACATTGATTGAGAAACTTACACTTCGGGATCCGGTGTGGGAAGTTGTTGCAACAGGCGCTTATGCCTTTTTACGTTTCTATCAAACGATTCCGGATGATGTGAAGGCCAAAGCGATGAACCTGCTTGATGAAATGGGCTTTGCCAAGCTGGCTAATCATCCACTCGGCACCCTTTCTCAAGGAGAGCGCAAAAAAGTAATGCTGGCTCGTTCACTGATGGCAGATCCCAAATTGCTGATTATGGACGAGCCTTGTGCCGGACTTGATTTATACGAACGCGAGAAAATGTTGGCTGAAATTGATCGACTACGTAAGCGTAATATTACTGTCGTTTATGTGACGCATCACGTCGAGGAGATCGTACCATTATTCACACATGTGGCCTTGATCCGTGATGGACGTATTGCTGCGGCAGGTCTCAAGCATGAAGTTTTAACACAAGATACAATTAAGTATACGTACGATGTTCCGGTTGATATCCAGTGGCATGATGGACGTCCCTGGATCCGCGTACATTCTGGAGGGTAACACATTTTGAGTACACAGTCATCTTGGGGTGAAGGAGACTTTTCCCGTTTTATTTGTACAGCCAACCATGGCTTTGCGCCATATGCTCAAGAGGAATTGCGCCGCACGTTTGGTGCAGTCAAGAGCACGGTACTCGTACCGGGTGAAATTCTGCTTGCCGGTCTTCCGATCGCGGAAGAAGAGGTAGCGATTAAGCTGTTGCAAGAAAACCCGACGTTTTTACGTCATATTCAACCTGTTCAATTTCAGGAAAATACCGAAGATTCAGCGCAAGCGATGGAAAAATTGATTTCATTTGTACTGAATCATACCGAGTTAACAGGTACTAAAGTTACATTACAAGTTCGTAAAACCGAAGGGTCCTTCTGGCAGGAGAACGCTGTTTCTTTGAAACAACTGCTGACCGAGAAGCTGGATGACCTTGGCTGTGAGTGGGTTGTCCGTGATGCGGATCATGTTATATCTGTCTTCGTTGCAAATGACATGTTATATGCCGGCGTCTCCAGACCTGATCAAAATCTGTCGGACTGGAGTGGTGGAGCCGTTCGTTTTCAGAAGGAAGAGGGGCAAATCTCGCGGGCCAAATTTAAATTGCTTGAAGCGGAGCAGACGTTTGGTATCGACTTTACTTCTTTCCACAAAGCATTGGATATTGGTGCTGCACCTGGTGGTTGGACCTCTTTCCTGCTTGAACGCGGACTCGAAGTTACAGCTGTTGATCCGGCCAAGATGGATGCGACTCTGTTGGAATCGCCCAAGCTGACCTTTTTGAAAAAAAATGCAGGTGATGTACGCTTCCGCGAAGGGGAATTTGATCTGCTCGTATGTGACATGAGCTGGAGTCCCAAACTGATGAGCCGTCTGATATCGGACCTGTTATACAGCCTCCAGTCGGGGGGAACAGCGGTTGTGACAGTGAAGTTACTGCACAAAAAGCCGCTTGCGCTGATTAAAGAAGTCATCGACACATTTGAACGCTCACGGATGCAGATTCAACGCTCCAAACAGTTGTTTCACAACCGTGAAGAAATCACGTTATATATGATTAAGTATTAAGTCATTAATGGCATTAAATTTTATGCTTTACAATACCTAATTGCCTATACTATAATGATACCAATATTAACCATAACAAGTTGAGGGAAAGCATCCCGAAGTGAACGAGTCCGGATATCCGGTCTGTTCCGCTTCGGTGAAGCTTTCCCTTTTTTGTTATGCATACAAGGAGGAGTCTATATGAGACATCCGGCCAGGCTAGAGCGTGGAAGCCTGCTGGGAGCAAGATACCGTATCGTGTCCATTCTCGGTTCGGGTGGAATGAGCCATGTATATGAAGCAGAGGATTTGAAGTTGCCTGGCAAAACCTGGGCGATCAAAGAAAGCGTGACGGCATTGCCATACGAGGGCAGTATGGAGTCGGAAGCTGCTCTCCTGACCTCTCTGCGGCATCCCAGATTGCCGCAAATTGTAGATTTTTTTGTCCCGGATGAGCACGGGTATACGTATCTTGTGATGGAATACATTGAGGGATTGACTCTCAGTGACTATTTCAAGCAATGTCGCGGGAAGATTCCGCTTGAACATATGACGGAGTTTGCGCTTCAGCTGCTGGATGTACTAAGTTATTTGCACAGTCTGGACCCACCCGTCATCTATAGGGATTTGAAACCATCCAACATTATGATTACACCGGAACATGAAGTCAGACTGATTGATTTTGGGATAGCACGGAGTTATAAAGCACAAAGCGTCGATGACACGGTTAAATTGGGGACAGCCGGATTCGCTGCACCGGAGCAATATGGTTCGGGACAGACGGATGCCCGTTCTGATCTGTATGGGCTTGGAGCATTGCTGCTCTATCTCATGACATGTGGAGCTTATACGGAATGGATTCAGGGAGTAGAAAGTTCCATTCGCAGTGATGTTCCACGTACCTATATTCCTGTTGCGAGAAGGTTGCTGCGACTGAATCCGAATGAGCGCTTTCAATCTGCTGATGAAGTTCGTAAAGAACTGCTGCGCAGACCGGGAATAGCGGCTGGTGGTTCAGAAACAACGGTGACGATAAGCGGAGGGACAAGAGTAATTGCTTTGACAGGCGCATCATCCGGAGTTGGGGTTACGCATACGGCCATAGCCATCAGTCACTATCTGGAGCGGCAGAACTTCAAAGTGGCCATAATCGAGATGTCGCCACGTTCTCAATCGTTTGCACGAATTCAACAAGTGGCGCATGCCGGTAAACCCGTGCCAGCAGGCAGACAGTTTGCCGTGGATGGTGTGCACTACTGGAAACAATCAGGACGCGCAGACATCCTGTCTTTGCTAGGTGGTAGCTATCAGTTCATTATAATGGATCTGGGCAGTGGTCAGGACCAGAACCGTCTCGAAGAGTTTCTCAGAGCCGATCTGCCCATTGTTATAGGTTCCGGTGCGGAATGGAGGCAGGCTGAGATTGGATCTTTTGTCCGTTCTCACAACCGGTACCCGAGAGACAAATGGATCTACTGCCTGCCGCTTGCATCTGCTGATGCCGTTCAGCGCATGCGCAAAACGTTGGACACTTCCAGTGTCTACGGTTTGCCCTTACATATTGATCCCTTTGATCGCGAACCTCAGATGGATAAGGTTTTTGCTCATATTCTGACTCATATGATGGGGCAGCTTCCCAAGAAACGTTCATTTTTTGCAAGAAAAAGAGTACATGATTAGAAGAGATTGCGAAAGGAGAGCCTCTTTTGTCTAAATTAAGAAAACAAAGCCGTCAACTGATCTATGCTGGACTGACGGGAGCGGGAGCGATTGGTCTATTGTTTGGGGCATATGTCATTTACAATGTCAAAACCATGAGTGATACGAGGTCTGAAGTGGAGGCCCGTTACTCGTCAGCTTATGAACAAAAAGAAGCTGAATTGATGCAACAGTGGAACTCAGGGGCACAGGGATGGGTGACCGTACGGGATGTTGAAGCAGGGGAGCCGATATTGCCTGAGGACATCAAACTCATTGCAGTTCCGGATGCACAGGCACCAAGGAATTTGTGGTCCAGCTCCAAGCAGATGGATGGTCAAGTGGCAAAAATAGAATTAAAAAAAGGAACAGCCATTACGACTGAAATGGTGTACGAGGATAGCCCGGCACCGCCGGATTTAAGAAACCGTGAACTACAGGTCGTTTTATTGCCATCTTCACTCGTCAAAGGAGATAACATTGATATTCGTATTCAGTTTCCAACGGGTCAAGACTACATTCTCCTGTCCAAAAAGAAAGTCGAAAGATTAAATGCAGCTACCCTATGGATTACGATGACAGAGGAGGAAATCCTGTCCCTTTCAAGTGCAATTGTAGATGCCTATTTACATAAAGCTTCAATCTATGCCTTAACCTATGTAGAACCACAGTTCCAGACCCCAGCGATCCCGACATATCCTGCCAACAATGAAGTGTTAAAACTGCTGGAGAGTGATCCTAATCTAGTGCGTCGGGCTGAAGTGGAGTTAGCACGGCAAGTACGGAGTTCGCTAGAAAGCTCACTCGCCGCATCCATGTCAGCGCCATCCCAAGGCGTGGAGCAGGATGTTGCACAATCCTCTGTCTCTTACAATAACCGTCCTGGAGCGAATAACTCTTCTTCTGCGGATGGTGTCATCTGGAATGATGGTTCAGGCAACGCAGGAACGACAGGCAATGGGAGCGATAATGGTTCAGCGTCAGCTTCGAGTGCGGATGAGCAGAAGAGCTTGCTGACGGGCGGAGAGTAAAATATGCAGGGAAATCGATTAATAATTCATATAACAGTGAGTATTGGAACTTTAAGGAGGCTTTGATAGCTATGCAAACATGGATTTTTGCCGGGCTATGTGAGAAGAATGACCTGATGCTGTACCTTTGCAAAATACTGGCAGCCTCCGGTAAACGTGTCTTGCTTGTTGATGGAACATTACAGCAGAAATATGGATATGGTGTAGGTGAAAGTCAGCAATCTCTGCGTATTACAGAGTTTGAAGGTTTTGATATCGCCTGTCAATTCGTAACTTCAACAGCGGTTGAGAGCCATCTTGAAGCAAGTGGCGAGAAATTGGAGACCTATGATTACGTTCTTTACGACATGGAAACATCCCACTTTGCATCCCGTGATCTATGGCTCACGGCAGATATCCGTGTCTGGGTCAGTGATTATGAACGCTACAATCTGGAACGGGGCAAAGGCTGGCTTAATCGGTTGCTGGAAGAGCAGTCCCTGCCAGCAGAACTGCCGTTTCAGCGCATCTTGATCAATGCTGTTGATTGCAAACTGGAAGCTCGATATTTGTGGGCATATCTGGAAGGTAGTCCGTTTGTATGGACAGGTGAATCGCTAATGTTGCCTTGGGATGAACTGACTGCGGCAGTCAAACTGGAAAACGAGCACCATCGTCGAATTCGCTTGGGGCCATTGTCACGGAACTATAAAAAATCGCTATGCAGATTAGTGGAGCAGTTGACCGGGTGGGAAAATGTCCAGAGTCGCCGGGCCATGAAAGAAGCAGAAAGGATGAGGGCATGAGCACCATTACGTTTTGGAGTCCTTTTTCAGGAACAGGCAGCACCTCAAGTGCGTTAATCGGTGCCTATGCGATGGCACTTCAATATAGGACAAGAATTTTGCTCGTAAATACAGGTCCAGTCGGGAGCAGCACGGAAGCTGCCCTTCCACCCAAAGAAATAGAGGACATGGGTTCAGTATTCACATTTGAGGAGGGGGGATGGGATGCTGTAGAACGGCTGCATATAAGCGGGAGCCTGAACAAGCATAATTTGAGAGATTATACGAAACCACTCCTTAAAGACCGTCTGGATTTATTGACTGGCAGAATTAACAGGTTGGAGCGTACCTCTCAAGAGCATGTGGAGACATTAAAAAGGCTGCTGGATGTAGCCAATGAATACTATGATCTCGTTCTGCTGGATGCAGACCGCGCAGGCACAAGTGCTCAGATTCTGCTGGATCAAGCTGACTATGTTGTGGTGAACCTGAATCAAAATATGAGGGACCTGGAGCATTTTTTTGAAAAGATCAGACCTGAGAGTATGAGTGATCAGAAGCTGCATGTCGTACTGAATAAGTATGATCCACATTCACGCGCAACCATTACCAATATTCGTCGGCGTTTTCGATACAAGGGTTCGATATCGGTGTTACCGTATACCACCGGATTTCTGGATGCCTTCAATCGTCGTGATGCGGCCGCGTACTTGCAGTTGGAAGGTCTTAGCAACCATAAACACATTCGTAAAGGGAGCTTTGCCGCAAGTATGGCTGAACTCGCTCGCCTCATTATGGACGGCGCAGGAATGCGTACCGTACTAAAGAGGTTGGAAAGGGGAGCCTGAACCTCCGATGCTCTGGAATTCCCTATGGTTAATATTAATTTTGCTGTTATGTCTTGCATATGTTTGGTTCAAATATAGAGCTTCTTATCGTGAAAAGAATAGCCGTGCTCCTGAGCGAGAATCCTTCACGATTGAAGTGCTGACAGAGAAAGTAAAGACCTCACTTCATGAGCTTAGTCATAGCCAACTTGCTGATGCCGGGTTGCATGAAGAAGAATATCGTCGAAGAATCAATCAGCGCGCAGAGATGCGCAAGGCTCTTAAAGGTTGTGTATCAGGAAGCATCAGTGACAAAACGTATGTCAAAAATCTGATCGGTGATCTGCTCACTCGCAGCATAGGACTGAACAAGTCAAATATCGATGAGGTCATTTATTTTGGAGAAACGGAGTTACTGACGATTCAGGATCAATTCGAAATCGTGTTTTATCTATATCGGCAGCAATTCGGTGTCGATGCCTTGTCGCGCATGATTGATACTTATGACCTTGGCAGACTGAGGCTGGATGAAAGTGCAGATGACGGAGGGAGTTATTATATCTCCGAAGAGGACATCCGATATGTGTTTGAGTGTGAGTATAGAGAGCTTGGATTTAGAGAAAAAACAGATATCATTGTTCAACGCATCTATCAACATTATAAAGGTTTCTCGGTTGTTGATGAAATAAGAGATCAACGGATAGATGGTGTTAGTGGTGGTGTTAGCGGCATGCTGGATGCAGTTCAGGATATGGGGCTACGACAGCCAGCTTCGTGGAACGATCTGTTGGAGGATGGACTTGAAGATGCTCCCCTCGAAGAACCACTTAGCGGAATGGAAAGTGTCTGGATCTTCTATAAAGGTAAGTCTATTCATATGTCCTTCCTGTCATTTGGCAGTATCCGTGAACTGAAGAGGGTATGTCAAAATATTTATAAATACAACTATCCGGGACAGCTTTCGGAAGCGAATGGGTACAAAGTGAACGAGATGAAGGACGGATCACGTGTCGTTGTTGTCCGACCTCCCTTTGCCGAATCATGGGCATTCTTTGTCCGGAAATTCGATATTCCCAATGCTTCACTGGAGCAGTTGATTACCGGAAACAACGCAGATCTGCCCATTACTTTGCTGCAATATTTGATGAAAGGCAGTCGAATAACAGCTGTAACTGGTGCACAGGGGTCGGGTAAAACGACGCTGCTTATGGCAATGGTGAAGCATATTTACGCTTCCTATACGCTGCGTGTACAGGAGATGGCTTTCGAGCTGCAGCTGCGGCGTATATACAGTCGTCGTAACATTCTAAGCTTCCGGGAGACGGAGCACATTTCAGGTCAACAAGGATTGGATTTACAGAAAAAGACGGATGGTACTGTTAACATTCTCGGTGAGGTTGCAAGTGACGAAGTTGCTGCCTGGATGATTCAGATGTCCCAGGTTGCCAGTCTGTTCACCCTGTTTACCCATCATGCCAAAACGTTCCGTGATCTGGTCTTCTCCCTCCGCAATTCACTGCTCAAAACAGGTATGTTCCAGCATGAACATATTGCTGAGGAGCAAGTAGTTAGCGTCATTAATTTCGATGTACATATGAAGAAGGATGCTGAGGGTCGAAGATATATAGAACGAATCACGGAATGTCTGCCACGTGCGAATAAAGGAGACAGCGTTGAAGAACGGGCGGGTTTTACGTTTCGCAATGTAGTCGAGTACAGGGATGGCAATTACGTCGTCACAGCTCCAATCTCAAATGGCAGTATCACAGATATTCGGGATCAGATGACACTACAGGACGCTGCGCTGTTCGAACAATTCATCAAGCAATATTGGGGTGAACCCTATGACCGTTAAGTTAGTTCTTCTTTTGGTGCTGGCGATATGTGCAGGTGGTCTGCTAATCACGCTACTTGTACTGAATCTGTTACGTCATAGAGGAGGTGATACTGCTAGTAAATCCATAGGGATCGCTACACTGAACGGAAATCGTACGGTGCGGTGGGGAACGTTCCTGCTACAGTCTTATCGCTGGGGCATGAAAGTGCCGCTGCTCTCTGTTTATATTTTACAAGTACAGAAACGAATCTCATATCGACATGTTGGCGACGAACCAGCATTAAGACGAATGACGATGAGTGTGGTTCTAATTATTTTCGCAGGATACGGGAGCATCAGTGTAATCCTGTTCCTTATGCAGCCGGGTATCGCCTTTGTCATATTGTCTGTACTTTGCGCTGTAGTTCTGAACAGTCTTGTGCTGGATATGTGTCTGAATCGTATGGAGAAGCGACTGTTGGTACAGATGCTGGATCTGTTTGCCGACGTGAGGCATCGGTATCATCAGCATGGAATGGTAGAGGAAGCACTGTATGAAGCAGCTGAAGCAGGTAAAGGAGAGGCTGCGGAGCAAGTGCTGTTGATCTATGAAGCATTGACTTCTCCGGACCCGAACGAAGCTTTGGAACGTTACTATGAGATTGCACCTAATCGTTTTCTTAAGGGTTTTGCCGGTATTTCATATATGGTGATGGAGTTCGGGGATAAAGACAGAGCACAGGGTTCGATTTACTTGAAAGGTCTGGGGAATCTGACGCAGGAAATTCATCTGGAGATTTTGCGGCGGGACAAATTGGACTATCTGTTAAAAGGGTTAAATATCATTGCCCTCGCCCCCGTTCTGTTCACAGCTCCAATTGAACGCTGGGCCAGAGGAAGTTTTCCGACTATGGATGAATTCTATCGCAGCAAAATCGGGTTTGTTACCAAAATTTCAATCTATGTCATTATCATACTTGCCTACTTGCTTTTGCAAAGACTGCAGCAATATGATGAAACCCGATATCGGACCGGGCGCAAACACTCCAGGATTGATCAGTTCTTATACAAGCAGACATTCATCCGTAAAGTCGCGATGTTGTTCGCGGCCAAACCTGGTAGTACCAACTATAGTCAAACCGTAAGACTAATGCGGGAAAGCAGTTCGGAACTGAAATATGAATGGCTTGCAATACGAAGGCTGATGTTATTTGCAAGCTGTTTTGTCCTGACCATTGGCTGCGTCTTTCTGCTGCATCAGGTTGAACGAAGTCATATCTTACATGATCCTGTGAGAGATGACCGGATGTTTGGCGCGATGGGAGAGGCGGAACTGAAGCAGGCTACGGAAAAGACAAGCTTGGATCAAGCAGTACTTGAAAGCATCGAAATGAAGCGTGGAGCAACTTATGATGAAGTCTCCAATGCATTGCAGTCCATGAATCCCGTGCAACTGGATCATGATACACAGAATGAAACTATTGCACGCATCCTGCAGAAGCTGGAAGTATACAACAAGCAGTACCTTCACTGGTGGGAGTTAATTATTGCGATGGTGATAGGTATAGCGGGTTATCACATGCCGATCTGGCTCATGCTGTTCCAGCGCAAGATGCGCAGTATGGACATGAAACATGAAATCTATCAGTTTCAGACGGTGATCTCGATCTTGCGGGAAATGGACCGTATGTCTGTCGAGGAGATGTTGGAATGGCTCAATCGCTTTGCAGTCATTTTCAAAAGGCCGCTGCAAAAATGTTTGTTGCATTTTGAACATGGGCCGGAGCATGCACTTGAACAATTAAAAGAGGAAGCAGGTTTGCCTGAATTTCAGCGTCTGGTGGAGAAACTGCAACTTGCACTCGGGAAAATTTCAATTCGGGAAGCTTTTGACGATCTGGATAGCATGATGGCCTTTTATTTTGAACAACGTAAGCAGGAATATACCAAGATGATTGATATCAAAGCATCCTGGGGAAGAATGATCGGATTTACACCGATGTATGCCCTGATCTTTCTCTATCTGGTCATTCCGTTGGTAGGTATGAGTTTCCTGCAAATGAACATTTATTATGAACAGATTCAGAAACTGTAACGATCATGTACGTCACAGTCTGAAATAAATTAAAAACAATATATTTAGGAGGATTTATCATGAACAATGCATCAAGCGCTTTAAAGGTGGCAGCAGGCATCTTTCTGACCATCGCCCTTATTACAATTGTAGTTTTGTTGTTTATTTCGGCTCAGGAGGCGACCAAAACGGCACAAAACAATTTTGCCGATATCCAGACCGAGTTGTCCCAAGCTGCATTTACGGTTTATGACGGAACTACCATTAGCGGATCACAGGTTACGAACGCGTTGCGTAAATATGCGGACAAGGATCAATTCGGGATTCAAGTTATTACAGGTAAAAATAAAGGAGGACAATGGTATGGTAATCAGTTAAACATTTCCCAGGATCTCAATAATGCGGATTATGGCTCTGTTATTAAACCTGACGAGAAAGTGGGCGTTATCAACCAGACCATGAGTGAAAAAGATAATCAGTATGTCAATCCAAGCGGTAAATTCAAAGCAATTATTGTAAAAGACAGATCCAATGTGGTTAGAGGGCTTATTTTCCAGCAATCCTGACAGGAGTTGGTTTAAGATGTCCCAGAATACACAGCAGCTCATGTTGTTCTGTACGGCGGTTGTCCTTTTTGTGACAGCCTGCCTGTACGGGCAGAAAAATGTTAGGGTTCTATCAGACGCTCTGAGTCACAGGGTGCAGACGACAGCAGAGATGGAAGGGCGGCTGACCACTACTTTACGCATCAGTGAACCAACCCGTTATAGTGGTGCTGAGGTCATACACACTGTGAGACAAATGACAGGGACAATGGTCAGCGTAGAGGTAGACGGGAATGCATACGTCATTGATCCCCTTGTAAACAGAAGAGCAACCATACCTGTCCTGCTTAGTGCTTCGTATAGACCTGAGTTCATAAGAAGTGAGGCTGGTGAACTGCTGAAGATTGCATTTTGGAAGGAGGCCAGTACACCTTGATTAATGCCGCATCCAAGCTGCTAGCAGTTTTGCTGGCAGTGATTTTGCTTTATGTATACCCGGCAGCCGAGACTGCGGATCGACAGGATGACATGGCACGAATGACCGTTGTTCAGACGGTTACACGTTTTGTTGATGCGGTCAGAACAAAGGGATATATTTCACCTGGCATGTATGCAGAGTTTGAAGAGCAGATGGCTCGAACGGGTAACGCCTATGAGATTGCCATGGAACATTCGCACAAAAAATATGTACCTCATTATTCAGATCCGATGGATCAGAGTACATTCTCAGGAACCTATGAAACTGTGCAGGATGGCTATTATTCAGCTCAGATCAAAGCAAAGCTGTTTCCTTCTTCTGGTTTGCTGGCTTCAGACGATCCAGGGCGTAGATATACACTGGCAATGGGTGATTTCTTCACAGTAACCGTCAAAAATACCAATCGTACACCTGCCATGCTGATTCGTGAGTGGTTGAACGGGTCTGCGCAGGCTGCAGCGGTGTTTACCACATATGGAGGTATGGTGCTCAATGAAGATTACTGATCTTTCCATTGTGTTTGTGCTTATCTTTTTACCTATATTTTGGGTTATATCTCACAATACAAACAATGCCCAAGAGGCTCAATATTTAAGCAATCGATATAAGATGGCACTTCATACTGCTGTACTGGATGCAGGGGCTGTGATGCATCAAAATGAGAAGCAAAACGATGAAGCAGGGTATGATTCGACCAAATTTGTTAAAGCGGACAAAGATCTTGCTTTGACTACGTTTACCCAAACCATGGCACTAAATATGGGGATTCAGGATGATCCTATTGCTATACGAACCATGTTTAATTACATTCCTGCAATAGTCGTGCTGGATTATGATGGTTACTATATTTTGGCGAACGAAACAGAAATGACCGGTAACCTTGAAGATACATTCCGACAGGTTTGGAGTCCCAAAAAGCCCTATACATATTCGGATTCAAATGGTAGCAGTATTAACTTCACACTCGATGGGTATGTATATGCCTATGATGCAGACTTGGGCAAGTGGGTGGAGGGTTTCCAGAAAGAACTGGCCTCCGTCACACGTATCCCTCTTCTTCAAAATGCAGAGACGTTTGAGCAGATCAGACGAAGCCGGATCGTGACAAGTGTGCAGGAAGATTTAGCAGATGTAATTAACAGGCATAATGAGTTTGCGAGAAAGAATGGTGTTTCCTATACCTTTACGATGCCTTTGATTTCTCAGGAAGACTGGTACAACTCGATTAATGACACGGGGCTTATGGCTTTTATCCAAGGAATACCTGTAGGTAACCAAAAAACTAACAATTATGCCATTGGTGGTGGCAGACTGGTGAAGAAAACAGCGATTGTTGGCGGAGTTGATCCGTTGAGTGGAATCAAATATTATTACCCTTCTACCTGTAACAATGGTTACAGAGCGGAAGAAGTGTTTACATATGCCAAACAAGCGGCAGCGCAAGGTTATTTTGAGTATAACTGTTCCACGAATTAATGGCAGTTTGTTTGTAATATAAAAGCAAGATTGCATGAGATGTTTACATTACTTTCAGAAAAGGCAACACCTGTGCTAAAATAGGGTTTCGGAACGATAGTAATGTCCAATAGATAGGAGCAACCTCATCTTATGAGTTTATTGTCAGTAGAGAACGTGAGTCACAATTTTGGAGACCGCACGTTATTTAAAAATGTATCTTTTCGTTTACTTGCCGGAGAGCGTGTAGGCCTTGTTGGTGCAAATGGTGTGGGCAAGTCCACACTGATGAACATCCTTACCGGGAAATTGTTAAAGGACGAAGGGAAGGTCGAATGGACCCCCAAAGTTCGTTATGGATATCTGGATCAGCATACCAAGCTCACGCCAGGAAAAACGATTCGTGACGTGTTAAAGGATGCGTTTCTGCCCTTGCTTGAGTTGGAGAAAGAAATGATGTCCATTACGGATCAGATGGCAGACGCCGATCCGGACAAGCTCGAATTGTTGCTGGAAGAAATGGGTGACATTCAGGAGCAATTGGAGCAAGGTGATTTTTATCTGATTGATGTGAAAGTGGAAGAGATGGCGAATGGACTTGGCTTGTCCGCCATCGGTCTGGATCGTGACGTGGCTGCGCTTAGTGGTGGTCAACGTACAAAGGTATTGCTTGCCAAGCTTTTACTCGAGAAACCCACTGCTCTTCTTCTGGATGAGCCGACGAACTATCTCGATGTGGAACACATTGAATGGCTGACGCGCTACCTGAAGGATTACCCGTACGCGTTTATTCTGATCTCACATGATACGGAATTTATGAATGAGGTCGTTAACGTTATTTATCATTTGGAATTTGCCAAGTTGACGCGTTATGCAGCCAACTATAACAAATTCCTTGAAATGGCTGACATGAATAAGGCCCAACATATTGACGCTTATGAGAAACAGCAGGAGTATATCAAGAAGCAGGAAGATTTCATTCAGCGGAACAAAGCCCGCGCTTCCACTTCCGGTCGTGCCAAGAGCCGTGAGAAGCAGCTCGGTAAGATTGAACGGATTGATCGTCCAGACGAAGCAGCCAAACCCACGTTTAATTTCAAGGATGCCCGAGCGAGCAGTAAAACGGTCTTTGAGGGTATTGATTTTGAGATTGGATATTCGTATGCATTGTTGCCCAAAATGACGATGACGATCGAGCGTGGCGAGAAAATTGCTATTGTTGGATGTAACGGTGTAGGTAAATCAACACTGCTCAAGACCATTTTGGGGAAAATTCCACCTCTCAGTGGTAAGACTTTCTTGGGTGATTATTTGGAAACAGCGTATTTCGAACAGGAAGTACGTGCAGGTAATATTACCCCGATTGAAGATGTTTGGAATGAATTTTCTCATCTGACACAGAATGAAGTCCGGGGCCATCTCGCACGTTGTGGATTGAAAAATGAGCATATCACCCGTCCGCTTAACGCGCTTAGTGGTGGAGAGCAAGCGAAGGTTCGTTTGTGTAAGCTTCTGATGCGTGAAAGTAACTGGATTTTGTTCGATGAGCCTACGAACCATTTGGATGTGACGGCCAAAGCAGAGCTGAAACGTGCCTTGCAAGAATTCAAGGGTACCGTGCTGCTTGTATCCCATGAACCTGAATTTTATGAAGGCTGGGTAACCAAAACGTGGGATGTTGAAGCTTGGTCCGAGAAACAATAGTTTCTTTAAACCAGAAAAGCTACTTCGATAACTTCATTGTCTTCAGCAATGGATAAACAACGTAATAATTGGAAATGTAACGGTGACAAAAAAAGGTGTCTATGGTAACATAGGCTACAGCTTCATATGAACACTAGGGGGGCCGCACGATGCGGCTGAGATGGAAGAATGCGATTCCGGACCCTTTGCACCTGATCTGGATCATACCAGCGTAGGGAAGTGGCGCGTTTCAGCTAATGACAAAGGGCGTTATCGTTGACTTTGCGATATTGCCTGCAAGATGAATCATGCGGTTTCAGGTATACTACGTTGCGACTATGGATCGTTTTTATAGTTGGTTATACGTTATGTATAGAGTAATTGCATGTGACAGTCATTCAGTTGATCATGAATTTTAAATTCGTGGCCACTCCCCTACGGGAGTGGCTTTTTTTGTTGTTTTATATCAGCTTAATGCACGCAAGAGGAGGGCGAACAGGACGGCAATCTTCCATGAACATGTAACAACACAATCATTCGAACTGCATCTGGTTTCACCAGGTAAGGGAGACATGGACTCTTTTCTGGATACGGCTAAGAAAGTGTGGCGATGGGTCGATTATATCCACATTCGGGAAAAAAGGCTGACCCTTGAGCAGCAGATGTATTGGGCGCAAAGTCTAGAAACACAAGGTGTTCCATCTAAACGAATCGTTATGAACGGCTTAGATCAGCTGGCTCAACAAGCGTGGTTGGGTGGTGTGCATTGGGGTCAAGCAGCTATTCAAGGCTATGATCTGGCTGAGTTAAATCGACTGAACCGGCTTCGTGTAGGCGTGTCGGTTCATTCTCTGAAAGAAGCAAAAGTTGCAGAAGAACGTGGAGCGGATTATCTCTTTTACGGGCATGTATACGAATCCAATAGTAAACCGAATTGCGAACCTAGAGGACTTATTGCGTTGGCTGAAGTATGCTCCAATGTTTCGATTCCAGTGATTGCAATTGGCGGGATTAGACCGGAGAATATCAGGGCTATTCGTACTGCGGGTGCCAAAGGTGCTGCGGTAATCTCAACCATTTGGATGAACAGCAAGCCGGAGCTGGCTGCCGCTTCATTGCGGCAGGCAATCAGGGATTCAGAGAACGCCGAACCGAGGAGCTGAAAACATGAGTGAGGAAGCAAGAAGCCGGAGCAGGAATCGTTCAGGTTATCATCCAGGGACAGTATCCAGGAGTAAAGTTGGAGCGGAGATTCGTGGCAAGCTTCATGCAGAAACCATTATTGTAGGCGGAGGAGTTATCGGATGTGCCATTGCATGTGAACTCGCAACTCGAGGCCATGACGTTCTTTTGGTTGAGCGTGCGCGGATCGCCGGGGGGACTTCCTGTGCAGCTGCCGGGATGCTTGCTGCGGACAGCGAGGAATTCACTCATGCTGTGATGGCGAAGCTTGCGCGGCAGAGTAGAGCATTACTTCACGAGCAGAAGGAGCGAATCCATTCACTTAGCGGAGTGGAAATGGGTTTGCAACAGCATGGATTTATTACTCCTTTCCGTTCATACAGTGAGGTCAGCAGTTACAAGAATAACCGATCGTCTTCCTTATCTACAGAACATATTTGGTGGGATCGTGTGGCTGTCCAACAAGAAGCATCATGGTTAAACAGGGATACGTATGGCGCATATTACAGACCTTCCGAGAGCGAGGTTCTTCCTGTCAATCTAACGCAGGCTTATGTCAGATCGGCTCAAGCCCTGGGTGCCAGGGTGATGGAAGGTGTGCAGAATGTCTGTTTGCGTACGGACATGAATGGAGTGCAAGGTATTGAGACTTCAATTGGAACAATGACATCGAGAAATGTCATTATCGCTACAGGGTTACAAGGCGAAGAATTGATGAGACAAGTGAGCCTTGGTGTACCTGTTTTGCCTGTGAAGGGTGAAATTGCAGCGGTGCAGTTCTCACCCCACCATGTCGGTTACAGACCTGACAAAACGGTGTATGCAGAGGATATATATATTGTTCCCAAAGCGAATGGAGAAGTGTGGATTGGTGCGACAAGTCTTCCTGGAAGAACAGACATGAAGGTCTCCGTTCAAGGCATTCAGAAGCTGCTTGCAGCCGCGACAAATTGGGTGCCTGGTTTGAAGGAAGCACATTTTATCCGAGCGTGGGCGGGAGTACGTCCTTCGACTCCGGATGGGTTGCCTTATGTGGGTGTTTGTGAAAGTGTTCCGGGTTTATTCGCTGCTTTTGGACACTATCGTAATGGCATACTGCTTAGTGCGATCACGGGCAGCTTAATGGCTGACTTAATTAATGGTAAAACCTCGAAAGAGCTGGGTATTCAGGACCTAAGTCCGGAACGGTTAAACCGAAAGGAGATATTGCAGTGAAAATCATTGTCAACGGACAAAGCATGCATATTGAAGATCGTTTAAATCGTGTGGACAAATTACTCCATTCGTTTAATCTGCAAGTGAAAACCGTGGTAGTTGAATTGAATCGGCAAATTTTAACACGTGAATATCATGAAACGACAACGTTAAGAGACGGAGATCGAATTGAAATTGTACATTTTGTGGGAGGCGGTTGAACGATGTTGAGGATTGGAAATTATACGTTTGAGTCCAGGTTACTTCTGGGTACAGGCAAATTTTCGGATTTGGAAGTGCAGAGCCAGGCAGTTGAAGCCTCGGGTACGGAAGTGTTAACGTTTGCAGTTCGGCGTTTGAATCTGGAAGATCGCAACAAACAGCATTTTCTGGATACACTGGATTTGAAAAAGTATACCCTGCTTCCTAATACAGCGGGTGCTTCAACGGCAGAGGAGGCGGTGCGAATCGCAGAATTAGCTCGGGCTTCAGGACTTTGTGATATGATAAAAGTGGAAGTCATCGGCGATGGAATCACATTGCTTCCTGACCCGATTGAAACCTATAAAGCTTGCGAGATCTTGCTTGAAAAGGGCTTTACGGTACTGCCTTATATCTCGGATGATGTTATTCTGGCCAAACGATTGCAACTACTCGGCGTACATGCCGTTATGCCTGGGGCTTCGCCCATAGGGGCGGGGAGAGGAATTATTAATCCCTATAATCTGGAGATTATTATTGAACAAGCCGTCGTTCCTGTCATTGTGGATGCAGGACTTCGTTCACCAAAAGACGCTGCTCATGCGATGGAGCTGGGAGCTGACGGTGTATTGTTGAATACGGCTGTCTCCGGATCTGGGGACCCGGTAAAGATGGCAAAAGCAATGCGAATGGGGGTTGAAGCAGGCAGACTGGCTTATGAGGCAGGCATGATTCCCGTCAAGCGCTATGCAGCGGCGAGTAGTCCGGCGGAAGGAATGGTTCATACATGACTAATCAGACACAATCCTCTGAGCAGGGAGACCGCTATTCCAGACAGGAACGGTACACACCTATCGGTAAGGAAGGTCAGCATCGATTGAGTAACAGCAGAGTATTGATTGTTGGAGCTGGTGCGCTTGGCACGGGGATTGCAGAAACACTGGTGCGTTCGGGAATTGGCCATATTACCATTGCAGATCGTGATTATGTGGAGTGGAGCAACCTGCAGCGACAACAGTTATATACAGAGCAAGACGCCACTGAGCGAATGCCTAAAGCGATGGCAGCGAAGAAGCGCCTATCGGAGATTAACTCTACAGTTGAAGTTGTAGGTAGAGTGATAGACGTTAGAGTGGATGAACTGGAAGAATTGGTTCAGAATGCAGACTTAATCATGGATGCAACAGATAATTTTGATACCCGGCTTTTAATAAATGACATGTCTCAGAAGTATCGCATTCCCTGGATTTATGGCGGATGTGTGGGCAGTTACGGAATTACCTACACATTTCTGCCTGGAGAAACCCCTTGTCTAAACTGTTTGTTGGGTGAGGTTCCGTTAGGTGGGGACACCTGTGATACGTCAGGCATTATCCCTCAGGCAGTGCAGATGGTTACGGCGAATCAGACTGCTGAAGCGATGAAGTTTCTTAGTGGTAATCCAGATGCGCTTAGACGCAAATTGCTATCTTTCGATGTGTGGAGAAATGAATATATATCCATTAACGTTGACGGTGCCAGAAAAGAAGATTGTCCTTCCTGCGGAGTAAAGGCAAATTATCCGTACCTCTCAGCTTCAAACTTGGAAAAAACAGATGTATTATGTGGCAGGGATACAGTACAGATTCGTCCTTCCCGGCGAATGAAATTGGATTTGCAGCATACGGCTGATCGACTCGGTAAGCTGGATGAGGGCAAAGTGGAGGCCAATCCATTTTTGGTTTCTTTCACAACTGGAGCGTACAGGATGGTCATTTTTCAGGATGGGCGCGTCCTTGTTCATGGAACAAAAGACACGGCAGAGGCCCGTACACTGGTTCATCGGTACTTTGGTTAGAGATAAAAACAAATGAATTCTTCGAGTCCGTTCCTTCCGGGAATGGACTTTTTCATTTTACGGCATGATAAACATACAAGAATGCTGCGATGCACAGTGGTCACAAGTATGTGAAGACCAAGTGTAGTTGAAACTAACCAAGGTAGCAGCGTATAAGACAGGCCGGGTGAAAAATGAAAATATCCATATTACTGGTTGGCAGGGGCGATCTGCTTTCTTTTATTCAAGGCATATTGGGTGCTGAAGGGTACCAAGTCGAGCAAATGGAATGGACAGAACTGCACGATCTTTCTGAACTAACACTAACCAATCTCAATATGATCATATTAATAAATGAAGGCTGTCATGAAGATAACCTGAAGAGTGGACTGGAATCTTTGGTACACAGGGGTGTCACCTCTCCATTACTTGTGATTACTCCCAAGATATCGCCTGAATTAATTGTGGAATTACTCGATTACGGCGCTAATGATGTGATGGAAGCACCTATTCATGGTAATGTGATGATGGCCAGAATACGAAATCTTTTACGTGTGTTCTCACATGCTGCACAGGAAGATGAAGAAGTCATTGTTGTGCATGATCTCAAGGTCAATCTGCGTTCACGTCGTGTAAGTCGTGCAGGTGAATATCTGGTATTGACTCCGAAAGAATACGAACTGCTGGAGTTTATGGCCCGTCATGTGAACGAGGCATGTGCGCGGAGCGTTATTTTAAGGGAAGTGTGGGGGTATGATTTTGCAATGGATACCAATGTGGTGGATGTGTATATCAAACATTTGCGGGTGAAAGTGGATAAGGGGAGGAGCGTCAAATTAATTCATACCGTTCGGGGGATCGGCTATATGCTTCATTCTCATTAAAAAAGGGTCGTATCGGCGAACTCCATTCCTGTTTTCCACATTACTCCTGTTTGAACAGAGAACTTTATCGGGTAAATATAAAAGGACCGGATCATCAGATCCGGCCCCACTCGCTCGTTTTTTCAGAAGCATGAACTACAGTACGCGGCGAGCTTTAATATATGTTTTTTTCCAGTTTCCCGAGTTCAGGTCGGAAAGAGTAACACCTGGTGATCCGTACGTGTGCAGAATTTTTCCGTCTCCTGCATATACACCTACGTGAGTAATATTGGAGCCTGTAGACCGACTACCGCTTGAAAAGAAGACCAAGTCTCCAACGCGTAGATTTGCTTTAGACACAGCTACGCCTTCTTTGGATTGCTTAACGGATGTACGCGGCAAATCAACACCATACTTTTTAAAGATGTATTTCATAAAAGAAGAGCAGTCAAAATTTTTGGTTGTAGAAGTTGACGCACCAAATTTATATGGAGTTCCTGTAAAGGTTTTACCATAGTTCACGATTTGTTGTCCTGTGGATACAGAAGCGCTTGCTGCTTGTGCAACAGGTGCATTAGTCATTAATACAGCTCCAAAACCTAGTGTAGCGCACAACCCGACGGTTACGGCCTTTTGGACAAAGATGTTTGTTTTCATGTGAGTACCTCCAAAATTCGTTTTCGTTTAGTTGCTAGAGCGAGTATAACAGCTTTGTAACAGCCTAGAAATTGGATGGAACCTGTTCGTCCTTAGAGCCGCAACGGTTTGGGTTTGTTTATTAAAATACCATTAAAAATGTCAAAAAATTAATCATTGACGAATCTTGAATGTTATAAACATAGAAAAGACCCTTGATATATCAAGGGTCTTTGTTGTTTTATACGATTATTTTTGATCTAAATCACAGGTTACAAAAACGTAATAAGTCTGCACTAAAGCTTAATCTTTGCTCTGAATAAGGAGTAACAACCCACTATCGATCGAGACGGTGCCAGACTTTCCGAGCAGTTTGTTGCTAATCCCCAAAGATTGCCCCATACGTATGGTGGCTTGCTCCAGTGGGTACATGAAACCTTCCAGCGTGATACCTGTAACTTCATTGGTGAGAGGAAGCAGGGAGATATACTCATAACCACGGTCCTCCACGAAAGCTTCGGAGGTCGTTAGCATCATATAATTGTGTTCATCCTGCAGAGTACAGGAAATATGATGCTGCATAGCGCGGACCATAATATGTACGTTAGCCAGTGTATGATCCATGCGTGTACCCGTTGCGCCCAACAAGAGAATGTCAGTAGGCTCAAGATCCAGTGCTGTTTCGAATGCCATCTCGGTATCCGTCAAATCCTTATGCACAGGATCACAGGTGATTATCCGTTCGCTGTTATCTCGTACACTCTCCCGTTCCTGCTCTGTAATGGAATCAAAATCTCCTACAGAAATATGCGGCTGAATCCCATGTTCTATTAAAAATAAAGCTCCACGGTCAGCCGCAATAATGATGTCATCCTTACCGATTTCTTTCAGAAATTGAGGAGATAGGGTTCCACCCGTAAAAATAACAACTCGTTTCTTAGTCATTCTATTTCATCCTTCCTGATCAATGAAGAAACTAAATCACTTCTACTAATGTGATGAATTGATGTAATTATCATTCACAAAACCAGTATAATCCACAAAATGTGGTTGCACAATTTCAGCCTGCGCGGATACAATGGGTAGAGCAACATGGAGATGACTTGAAAAGTGAGGTTTGGACGGGTTGGACTTGCACATTTTTGAAGTATTCAGCATTATAGGTACCATTGCATTTGCAATGTCCGGTGCTTTCGTGGCAATGGAAGAGGAATATGATATTTTGGGCGTTCTGGTATTGGGACTCGTGACTGCATTTGGAGGCGGAGTTATTCGTAATGTTCTCATTGGTGTTCCTGTAACCATGCTGTGGAGCCAGGGAGCGCTGATTATGCTTGCCTTAGTATCTGTAGCGATCGCGTTTGTATTACCTCTTAAGTGGATTGGTCACTGGAAGCGAACAGAAGCGCTGTTCGATGCGATCGGACTTGCAGCATTTGCGATTCAAGGGGCGTTATATGCGGCAAATATGGGACATCCCATTAGTGCGGTGATTGTTGCCGCAATGATGACTGGTATAGGCGGTGGGATCATTCGTGATTTGTTGGCAGGCAGGAAGCCACTGGTACTGCGGGATGAAATCTATGCCGTTTGGGCAATAATCGCTGGTTTTGCCGTAGGCATGGGCTGGTTCACAACGAACGTTGGACTGTTAATATGTTTCGCTGCTGTTGTGTTTTTCCGGATGTGTTCTGTTCATTATAAATGGAAGCTGCCCCGTCGTTCTCTGGTACAAACGGAGAGTGTGAAACCTAAGACAGCAACAGCGCCACTTAACCGCACCTTGAGTAAGGGGGAATAACATGATTAACGTTTTGTTTGTATGTTTGGGCAATATTTGCCGATCGCCGATGGCTGAGGCTGTCCTCCGCCACAAAGTTAATGAAAGAGGACTGGCTCAACAAATTCGAGTGGACTCGGCAGGTACAGGCGACTGGCATGTCGGTAAACCTCCGCATGAAGGGACTCGCAAATTGCTTGATTCACGTCAAATTTCTTATGCTGATATGGCTGCAAGACAATTTGAGAGTGAAGACTTCGTACAGTTTAATTACATTATATGCATGGATGATTCCAACGCTGCTAATGTAAGAAGTGTTACCGGTGGTGAAGAAGCAGAAATTATCAAGATGATGGATATGCTGCCGGACGAAACACTTCGTGAAGTTCCAGACCCGTATTATACGGGGAACTTTGAAGAAGTGTACAGGCTGCTTGATGCGGGCTGCGACGTGTTGCTAGATCGGATTGCGAAGGAGCATTCACTGGTATAACCAATGTGATATTTGCTGAACATTGACAGATGTAGTACAAAAGAAGAAGCTGGACGAACAAGCAGGAGAGCCTGCTTCTTTTTTGAATGTTTATGTAAGCGATATCATTGGACTGTAAAACAAAAGCGGCATTTCAGCCGCCTGTTCTATGATCGTGTTAGTTTTCCTGAAGAAAGTAAAGCAAAGCTTCCGGCAGTTCATTCTGCCAGAATCCCCATTGGTGACGCCCGTCTTTCTCCTGATAGGAGACGAGTGCACCTCGTTTTTCCAGCAAATCACGGGTATCCCGGTTTAATTGAACAAAATTATACGTGCCGGTGTCGGCTTCAAAAGCAGTCTCCTGCATACCAACAATCATCCAAATGGATAACCAGGACAAGTCTTCAGCTGCAGCGTAGATTTCCTGAGAAGCGGAGTAGTAAGCACCAGACATGCTGATGACACGTGTGAACAGGTTCGGATAGAGTAGAGCAAGGTGAAGTGAAACGCTGCCACCCAGTGAGTCGCCGGCAAGAACACGTTCCTGCGGAGAGCGGCGCACAGGATATTTCTCTTCTACATAGGGAATAATCTCTTCAGCGAAGCATGAGGTATACGCCTTGAACCGATCGCCGAATGGGGCGTATTCCTGAGTTCTTACAGACACGTCGACCTGAACTCCTACTATAATGAAAGGTTCGGCTCCCTCGTCGAGAATGATTCGGTTGGCCGTGGTGGCGATACGTCCAAAATTGAAAAATTCTTCACCGTCCTGACAATAAACGACAGGGTAGCTAAGCAACTCGTTATAGCCAGGGGGAAGATAAATTCGAAGTGTGCGCTTCTCTCCGAGATAGCGGCTCTCAATCTCTTCCTTTACAATCGTGCGTTTCAAATAGCGGGAATCCGTCATAAAACGTCACCTTTCTCGGTAAATTTTTGCATTCAACCGCGCAATACGGTAAGATTAACCTTGTGCGGGGATGGGTCAAACACGCAAACATGTATTATGCTGTTATACCAATATTAAGCCCCTGTTATACATACAATCCGGAAGGAAACATAAAAAAATTACGGATATCTTTGACGTATGCAGTGAAACAGGTGTATAATAATATTATAACAGCGGAACTTGATATTCAAATTTTTTGTTGAGGTGAAGAAAAAAATGAGCAAGGTTCCTTATGAAGTATATACGGAGGATGTAGAAGCTCTGTCCGTGCTGTCTCCTGACGGCGAAATCGTTAACAAAGACATGATGCCTAAACTTTCCGACGATCAATTAAAAGAAATTATGTACCGCATGGTATTTACCCGTACTTGGGATGACCGTGCAGTAAACCTGGGCCGTCAAGGTCGTCTTGGTTTCTATGCTCCAGTATCTGGTCAAGAAGCTACAATGGTTGGTAGTGAATTTGCAATTGAAAAAGAAGACTTTGTATGTCCTGGCTATCGTGACATTCCGCAACTCGTGTGGCATGGACTTCCTCTTTATCAAGCGTTCCTGTACTCCCGTGGACACCAACATGGTGGACAGATTCCGGATGGCGTTAATGTATTGATGCCGCAAATCATCATTGGTGCACAAATCCTGCACGCAATGGGTATTGCTATGGGTTACAAGTTGAAGAAACAAAAACAAGTAGTTATTACGTACACAGGTGATGGCGGTTCTTCAGAAGGTGACTTCTATGAAGGTCTCAACTATGCTGGTGTTTACAAACTGCCTGTTATTTTCTTCGTACAAAACAATGGTTATGCCATCACAACTCCTTTTGCCAAACAAACGGCAGCTCTGTCCATCGCTCACAAAGCGGTAGCAGCAGGTATCAAAGGTGTTAAAGTTGACGGTATGGACATCTTTGCAGTTATCAAAGCGGTTCAGGAAGCTGCTGAACGCGGTCGCAACGGCGAAGGCGCAACATTGATCGAGGCTGTAACTTACCGTTTCCGTCCTCACTCCCTTTCTGATGATGCTTCCAAGTATCGTACAAAAGAAGAAGAGGCAGAATGGAACACTAAAGATCCAATCGCACGTTTCGCTAAATATCTGGAGAAAAAAGGTCTTTGGACTGAAGAAGATACAGCACGTGTGAAAGAAGAAGCAAAAGCTAAAGTGAACGAAGAGATCAAAAAAGCGGAAAAAACCGAGAAAATGACGATTTCAGGCTTGATCGACAGCATGTTCGAACAAACGCCTAAGCACTTGGAAGAGCAAAAAGCTGATTTCCAATAAGTTTTTTCCGATAAAGCATAAACATCCGGGACGGGTTCCGGTGTCCCGGTATACATGTATGAATTCAAATGTGAACTGTCAATGTTTAAGGAGGAAATGAAGCAAATGGCACAAATGAACATGAAAGAAGCAATCCGTGATGCGCTTCGCGTTGAGTTGAAACGTGATCCTAACGTTCTGCTTTTCGGTGAAGACGTAGGTAATGTAGGCGGCGTTTTCCGTGTAACGGAAGGTCTACAAAAAGAGTTTGGCGAAGAGCGTGTATTTGATACTCCACTCGCTGAGTCCGCTATTGGTGGTCTGGCTGTAGGTTTGGGTGTTCAAGGCTTCCGTCCGGTTGCCGAGATCCAATTCGTTGGTTTTATCTTCGAAGCACTTGACCAAATGGTAGTTCAAGCCGCTCGTATGCGTTTCCGCTCCGGCGGTAAATACAATTCTCCAATCGTATTCCGTACACCATTTGGTGGCGGTGTAAAAGCGGCAGAATTGCACACAGATTCCCTGGAAGGTCTGCTTACGCAAACTCCGGGTATCAAAGTAGTAGTTCCTTCTAACCCTTACGATGCAAAAGGTCTGATGATCGCTTCGATTCGCGATAACGACCCTGTATTCTTCATGGAGCACTTGAACTTGTACCATGCATTCCGTGCAGAAGTACCTGAAGAAGATTACACTGTTGAGTTGGGCAAAGCGAACGTTGTTCGTGAAGGTTCTGATGTAACTATTATTACTTACGGTATGATGGTTCACACTTCTGTGAAAGCAGCAGATGAGCTCGAAAAACAAGGAATCAAAGTTGAAGTTATCGACCTTCGTACGGTTAGCCCGATCGATATCGATACCATCGTTGCTTCCATTAAGAAAACAAACCGTGCAATTGTTGTACAGGAAGCTCAAAAGAGCGCAGGTGTTGCAGCTGAAGTCATTGCCCAAATCAATGAAAAAGCAATCCTGCACTTGGAAGCACCGGTTCTGCGTGTAGCTGGTCCGGACACTGTATATCCATTTGCACAAATCGAAGATACATGGCTGCCTAACCCGGCTCGTATCGTTGCCGCGGTTAATAAAGTCGTAAATTTCTAATTTAATCATCTGACATGCCGCAAGGCGCAGTATGGTGATCCACACCGCAGCGCTAGCTGCACTGTAAACAGCCATTAGCCCCTTGAGTAACAGTTTATTGCACTAGCAGTAACGGTTGTTTCTTGGAGTTAAGGGTTGTTTTCAGGATTGAGACATAATCAAGGAGGTTTTTCAGTTGGCTAAATTTGAATACAAATTCCCTGAACTGGGCGAAGGCCTTCACGAAGGCGAAATCATCAAGATGCACATCAAAGTCGGTGACAAAGTAACTGACGACGACATCATCATGGAAGTACAGAATGACAAAGCGGTCGTTGAAGTACCTTGTCCAGTTAACGGCACAGTAACAGAAGTATTCGCAAAAGATGGTCAAGTTTGCCACGTAGGCGAAGTTGTTGCAATCATTGACGCTGAAGGCGAGCTTCCTGAGCAAGACGATGCTCCTGCTGGCGATCAAGGCGAGCAAGAAAAAGATGCAGCTCAAGGCGGAGCTGACACAAGCGGTTCTTCTGCAGCAGCTTCCAGCTCGGATGCAGCTAAAGAAGGCGGCAACAACAGCGTTCCGGCAGTACCTGCCAAAGACGTTCTGGCAACACCAAGCGTGCGCAAATTTGCCCGCGAACAAGGCGTAGACATCGCTCAGGTTAACGGTACTGGCAACAACGGTAAAGTAACCAAAGAAGATGTTGAATCCTTCAAAAATGGTGGCGGTTCTTCCGCAGCGGCATCTTCCGCAGCTCCGGCTCAGGAAGAGAAAAAATCCGCAGCACCAGCAGCGGCTGCAGCTGATCAACGCCTTGAAGAAGAGCGCGTACCATTCAAAGGTATCCGTAAAGCGATCTCTAACGCAATGGTTAAATCGGCTTACACAGCACCTCACGTTACAATCATGGACGAGGTGGACGTAACTGAACTGGTTGCTTTCCGTACTCGCATGAAACCAATTGCTGAGAAAAAAGGAACAAAAGTTACTTATCTGCCATTTATCGTTAAAGCATTGGTTGCGGCTTCCCGCCAATTCCCTGCTCTGAACGCAATGATCGATGAAGAAGCTAACGAAATTGTTTACAAAAAATACTACAACATCGGTATTGCTACAGATACAGACAACGGCTTGATCGTTCCTGTTATCAAAGACGCTGATCGTAAATCCATCTGGATGATCGCTGATTCCATTCGTGATCTGGCAGCTCGTGGCCGCGATGGCAAACTGAGCGCGAACGAAATGAGAGGAAGCACAATCTCCATCAGTAACATTGGTTCTGCTGGCGGTATGTTCTTCACTCCGATCATCAACTTCCCTGAAGTTGCAATTCTCGGAACTGGACGCATCAGCGAAAAAGCCGTTATCAAAAATGGCGAAGTTGTTGCAGCACCTGTAATGGCTCTTTCCCTGAGCTTCGACCACCGTATTATCGATGGCGCAACAGCACAAAACTTTATGAATTACATTAAACAGTTGCTCGCTAACCCTGAGCTGCTTGTTATGGAGGTGTAAGATATGGTAGTAGGCGACGCTTCTCTCAATATCGACACATTAGTAATTGGTGCGGGTCCTGGTGGCTATGTAGCTGCCATCCGTGCCGCTCAACTGGGCCAAAGCGTATTGATTGTAGACAAATCCGAACTGGGCGGCGTTTGTTTGAACCGCGGATGTATTCCATCCAAAGCTCTGATCTCGGCTGCACATCAATATGAGTCTGCACTTCACGGTGAAGCATTTGGTATTTCTGCTGAGAACGTGAAAGTGGACTTCAGCAAAACTCAAGAATTCAAAAACGGCGTTGTTAAGAAAATGACTGGCGGCGTAGCTGGTTTGCTCAAAGGCAACAAAGTTGAAGTTTTCAACGGTGAGTGCATGTTCATCAACGAAAACGAAGCTCGTGTATTTAACGATCACGAGTCACCACGTTACAAATTTAAAAATGCAATTATTGCAACAGGTTCCCGTCCAATCGAACTGAAACCTTTCCCGTTTGGCGGACGCATTCTGTCTTCAACAGAAGCTCTGAACTTGCCTGAAGTTCCAAAAAGCATGATAGTTATCGGTGGCGGTTATATCGGTGCTGAGCTTGGTCAAATGTATTCCAAATTCGGTGCAAAAGTAACAATCATCGAAGGTTTGGATACAGTACTGCCAGGTTTCGATAAAGATATGACTAGCCTCGTAGCTAAAAACATGAAGAAAACAGGCATCGAAATCGTAACGGGTGCAAAAGCTGAAAGTGCGGAGCAAACGGATAAAGATGTAACTGTTAAATATTCCGTAAATGGTGAGTCCAAAGAAGTAACTGCAGATTACCTGCTTGTTACTGTTGGACGTCGTCCAAATACAGACGGAGAGCTTGGTCTGGACCTGATTGGCGTAGATGTTGACGAGCGTGGATTCGTTAAAGTTGATCACCAAGGCCGTACCAGCATTCCTCACATCTTCGCAATCGGTGATATCGTATCCGGTCTGGCACTTGCCCACAAAGCTTCTTATGAAGGTAAAGTGGCTGCTGAAGCGATCGCAGGACAACCATCTGTAGTTGACTACAAATGTATGCCGGCAGTTGTCTTCACAGATCCTGAGTGCTCCAGCGTAGGTTACACTGAGAAAGAAGCTAAAGAAAAAGGCTACAAAGTAAAAGCTGGCAAATTCCCTTATGCGGGTAATGGCCGTGCTGTATCTTTGAACCACGCTGAGGGCTTCGTGAAAATCGTAGCTGACGAAGAAAGCGGCCTCGTGTTGGGTTGCCAAATCGTAGGTCTGGAAGCTTCCAACCTGATTGCTGAGCTTGGCCTTGCAATCGAAATGGGTGCTACTCTGGAAGATTTGGCGCTGACTATTCACGCTCACCCTACTTTGGGCGAAATCGTGATGGAAGCTGCGGAACTGGTTATGGGTCACCCGATCCACATCATTTCCCGCTAATATCGTCTAAGCTTCGGATTCGTCCGGTATTATACGTAAATCAAGAAGGGATGGATAACGTGTTACAGCGTTGTCTATCCCTTTTTTTGTATAAATACCTCAAGTGAGTCTGTTAAGACTCAAAATTATTGGTTTTACGTATATCTTTTTATCGATGAAGCATCATGCAATCTGAATCTCAATGTGGTACACTGTAACAACGAATATGACAGCATCGACCTTAGCTCTGTGCTGTTTCAATAAGGCAAATTGGAGCAAACACAACTACTGTGAATGTTCTCGTTTGTTTTTATTGCTGTGAAATAAGAAGTGCGAGGGGACTATAATTTGAAGAACTATCTTGATTTATTACAGGATATCCTGGATAACGGCGTGCATAAGGGAGACCGCACCGGAACGGGAACCCAATCTGTTTTTGGAAGACAGCTCCGATATGACCTATCCGAAGGGTTCCCGCTTGTAACAACCAAGCGAATCCATCTGAAATCAGTCATTCATGAGTTGTTATGGTTTTTGAGCGGGGATACGAATATATCCTATCTGAAGGAAAATGGTGTGAAGATCTGGGATGATTGGGCTGACGAAAACGGTGATTTGGGTCCGGTATACGGATCTCAATGGCGCACTTGGGAAGCACCCAATGGAGAGAAGATTGATCAGATTGCAGCTGTTATAGATTCAATTAAAAACAATCCGGATTCACGACGTCACCTCGTTAGCGCCTGGAATGTGGCGGAGATTAACAACATGAAACTGCCCCCTTGCCATTTCGCGTTTCAGTTTTACGTGGCTGAGGGTAAACTATCATGTATGCTCACAATGCGTTCCGTGGATACGTTCCTGGGGTTGCCATTTAACATTGCCAGCTATGCATTGCTGACACATATGATTGCCCAGCAGTGTGATCTTGAAGTGGGAGAGTTCATCTGGTCCGGTGGGGATGTACACATCTACTCAAACCATGTGGAACAAGTGAAAACCCAGTTGGAGCGTGAACCATACGCATTGCCTAAACTGGTCATCAAGCGTAAGCCGGATTCCATTTTTGATTATACGTTTGAAGATTTTGAGTTTGAGAACTATCAGCATCATCCGGGTATTAAAGCCCCGATTGCAGTATAAGTACATGTTCAAATAGTCTGGTTTTCAGTGCCGAGTAGATGGAATGAAGATAGAAATGGAGTAGCGGAGCATAGGGAAAACTACGTGAGCA